>JAFVYZ010000031.1 GCA_017508425.1 Clostridia bacterium
CAAACAGCCCCTGCCTTGCTATAATAGTAAGGCAGTCTAAATATGGCGCCATGGCCAAGCGGTAAGGCAAAGGTCTGCAACACCTCTATCCCCAGTTCGATTCTGGGTGGCGCCTCCAAAAGCAAAAAGCACCCCATTCGGGGTGCTTTTTGCTTTTGGGCGCGCTACGCGCGCAATCGAACTGCGTTTTCTTGCGCTTTGCGTAAGAAATCCAGTTCGCATACCCCGCCCGAAGATCGACAAGCTCGCTTGTCAGGCGCAGGGCGTGGGTATCTTCGCCGCAGGCGAAATTCTGGATCACCCCATTCGGGGTGCTTTTTTCGTTCTCCGGAGGTGCCACCCCTTCGAACTGTCGCGCAAACCGGCTCGTAGTGGCGCCACAAAATGAAAAAGCCTCCCGAACGGGAGGCTTTTTGTTTGCGATAAAGCAATTACTGATACCTTTCAGGGTTATCGGTTTGCCCCAGCAAATAATCAATGCTCGTATTGTAAAATCTTGCCAGCTTAATTAGAATCACCGTGGGAATATCATTTTCGCCAGTTTCATACTTGGAATACCCCGTTTGCGACATCCCCAGCATTTGGGCAACCTCGGTTTGATTCATATCTCGATCCTCACGCAAATCGCGTATGCGTCGGTATTTCAAAGCAATGCCCCCCTGATATCTCGTTAAGAACATTATATGTTAATCTGTTTCAGGGTATTGACATTTAACCTGAATTAGGTTATAATGTTATTGCACGATCGGGTTGACGTTTTTCGGTGTGCGTACTTCTTTTGTGCAATATTTAATTTACATCTCGGAGGGAAACTATGGAATCTAGATTCACCGGTGGTTTGCTCGGCATGATCGGTATCGGCATTTTGCAGGGTCTAATTATTATATTCACGTTCGGCTTGGGGTTGCCTTGGGCTCTTTGCCTCAAAGAATCCTGGTATGCAAAGCATACCGTAATTGACGGTCACGCGTTGACCTTTGACGGAAACGGCGGCCAGTTGTTCGGAAACTACATTAAATGGTTTTTGCTTACGATCATCACGTTTGGCATTTATTCTTTTTGGCTTTCCATTAAAATGAAACAGTGGGTAACCAAACACACTCATATGATTTGATCAAATCAACTTTTCTACACCGAATATCTCATGCGTTTTCTATTCAAAAGCACCCCCGTGGGGGTGCTTTTTTCGTTTAGACAATCGGGTTTCGCTTTATCGCCGCATAGGTTGTAGGGGAGGCGTTGCGCCTCCCGTATTGAATATGCCATTTCGCGGGAGGGGATACCCCTCCCCTACGCAAACACCCCGAAAACATTGACAATTACCCCAAAATGCGCTATAATGAACTCGGAAAGGCGGTCGAGATATGAAAAACAAAAAGCTCTTGCTCATCGTAATCGGAGTCCTTGTCATTTCTTTTATTGGAGCATCTGTTTTTTTCGCGTGGCAAGGGATTTCCGCCGCAAATAAAAAGCAGGAATACTTTGACGTTTATCGGGATATCGCAAAAAAATATATTGCGTCAGATTCCGAAATGTTAAATAAGTACGGAGATGATATTTCGGTTACATTTGACAACTCAGTCACATATTCAAAAAGCGGCGAAAGAGGCTTTTGGGATAGCTATATTGAAATCTTTGCGCCTCGCGTTCCCGACACGCTTGAAAAATTCACCGATGAAATTGATATGATAAAATTCAATGTGAGGATCCGCGGTGACAAATATGAAATCATTTTCGAAAAAAACACTCTTGGTGAGCTTGTTGTTACCAATCTATCGGAAATAAATCCATAATTTTCGCGACACCTTTTTTCAACGGCATCCCACTTTCGCGGGATGAAATTGCTTCATAACAAAATCCGACTGCGTCGGGATAACGAAAGGAGAAACACTATGGCCTACAAATACGCTTACGACGATGAAGACAAGAGATATCAACTCCCCAAACTTCAAACCAACAGAAGCATGTGGAAGCTGATGATCTTAAATATTTTGACACTGGGTTTTTATAGCATCGTTTTCTTTATTCCGCTTTCTTTTGATTTGGATAAGGTTGACCCTAAAAGAAATCGGGATAAAACGATGAATTATTTAGTGGCGCACATCGCCTCGGCGTTTACCTTTGCTATAATTATTGATATTTGGCATCATCATATCGCGGACCGTGTGGACGAAGCACTGGATCGCCGCAATATCGATTATGAGTTCAACACAGGTGATTTTTGGAAATGGTTTCTCTTTGGATCACTGATCTTGGTTGGCCCGTTCATCTATTTCCACAAGCTTTGCACGGCAATGAACCTGCTTTGCCAAAGCTACAATGAAAAGCCCGTCCTTGATGAATAAAGATCGGCATCTTTTTCAACGAAATTCGACTTCATCGGGAGAAAGGGACGGATTTCATTTATCCAACACAAGGAGCCGAAAATGTATCCCGGTCCCGCTCGGTTTTGCTGTCGGACATTGAAAATATAAGGGGGCGTGCTTTATTTTCCCATTCGCCTCAGCGACAGCTGTTCCTTGACTCCGTTTCACTTAGGGCAATGCCCTCTTGATCAAAATTCAGAAAAGGTGATAAAACATGAAGGCCTCCAAAATCATCAAAACGGCACTCTTTGCCGCCGTGTTCGCCATCAACCTTTTCTTAGCGCTTTCTCTTTGGTTGTGCGGCCTTAGCGGAAACATTATGCTTGGGATCCTTTTTATCATTGGATACCGTTTGAGCCTGTGGACCGCGCCGTTGATCATAACGATCATTTGTTGGCTGCCGCTGCCCTCTCGTGCAAGCCCGCGTCAAAAGCTGCTGATGAACCTGCTTCTTCTTGGCCTTTGCGCGCTGCTTTTTGTCACGTGCTTCCTTTTATTTGGAAACTGGTACTGACCATAGGTTAAAAATGATTTGAAAGGCGACAAAACATATGTATTCTATGTTACATAGCCTATTATCCGACAAAAAAGGCGGTGATATCTTCACCCTCTTCGGCGGATGGCATTTTTTCTACATTTTTCTTACCGCAGCAACAATCATCGGGCTCCTGCTCTTTTGCAAGGGGAAAAGGCAAGAATATAAGCAAAAAATAACGCGCCGCCTCTCGGACGTGGCCTTTGGTCTATACGTGGCTGACTTCTTTTTGATGCCCCTCGCATACGGTGAGATCGACATTGAAAAGCTACCCTTTCACGCCTGCACCGCCATGTGCGTCATGTGCTTTTTGAGTTACCGTGTTGAGCCCCTTCAAAAATACCGCACATCCTTTTTATTAACAGGGCTTATTTCGAACCTCGTGTATCTCATTTACCCGGCCGGCGTGATGTGGCACGCGGTGCATCCCTTTTCCTACCGCGTCATACAAACGCTGCTCTTTCACAGCACCATGACCGTTTACGGTATCCTTTCGTTGATCCTTGAGCGCGATCAATTCCGCGTGCAAAATTACCCTCGTGACCTGACCGTGCTTTGCGGTATGACCGCATGGGCCCTGCTCGGCAACACCATATACAACGGCACGTCAAACGGCTACTCCCATTTTTTTAATTGGTTTTTTGTCGTCAGAGACCCCTTTTACGCCTTGCCCGAGGCCCTGGCCCCGTGGATGATGCCGTTTTTAAACATTGCTTTGTTTTTCGCTGTGGAAATGCTGATCTACCTTGGCTTGCAATGTGCCAATCGACACCACAAATCATAAAAAAAGCACCCCAACGGGGTGCTTTTTTCGTAGAAAAGATGTGGTTTTAAGCACGATCGCCCTTCGGGCTCTTGCCAAACGCACGCTTATACATTCGGCAAAAATAACTGCAATCCTGAAATCCACAGGACAGGGCAACGTCCTTCACCTTGAGCGTGGGGTCCTCCTCCATTTGCTTTTTCGCGTTGCTCAAACGAATACGGGTAAGCATATCGAACACCGTTTCCCCGTATTTTTTCTTAAAATCCCGACTCAGCTTTGATTTTGAATATTTACATTCCGCAAATATATCCTCAAGCGTAAGCGGCTCGGCAAAATGGCGCTCCAAAAATCCTTTTATGATCTCGGTTTGCGTTCGCTCGGATCTGAAGGCATCGTCAAAAAAGCCGATCACGCAATCATAGGCCCCCAGCATCAGCGCAGGGATACCGATATCGCTGTCAAATATTTTGTGAAGTGAGGAAAGCTTTTGCTCAAATTTCCCGTGATACTGCGCGCAAAATACCACCGGCGCGGTCACTCCGTAATAAGATAGCAGCAGCCCCACTCCCTCTCCGTCAAAGCTGATCCAAGACGTTGAAAAGTCAGCAGCTGTGCCGTAATAGCTGTGGGGCACGTTCTTTTTTAAGAAGAATACGTCGCCCGCGTGCAAGTCGTATTGCTTCGTGCCAACCTCCAATATACCGCTCCCCTCGTTTACCAGCATGATCTGATGGGCGCCAAGACCCTGTGGGCGGTAACGGGGTTCCTGCGGCTCCGCAAGGCCCACCGTATTGGCGTATAGAGGGAAGCATGCTTCGGCTTCGGGGGTATAGAATCTTTTTTTCATCATTCCTCCGTGCAATATAATTACATAAAATACGATATAATTTCATTTACAACGACATTTTAGTGTAATATAATTATATTAAAGAAAGGAGCTGTTGTCAATATGATATTTCACGAGATCTATTTTAACGATCCCGCCATCACCCGTGTAAGCGATCGGGGCGACGTCGCTTATCTGATTCCCTATCAAAGCGAAGCCGCCGCGCGAACGCTCCGACGCGAGAATTCCGACCGATACCTCTGTCTTAACGGTGAATGGGATTTCCGTTACTATCCATCGGCACTTGATGCGGACGAGCATTTCTATCGCACCGACTTTGATACGTCGGGCTTTGACAAGATCCCCGTACCGTCGGTATGGCAGGTGCACGGCTACGAGCTGCCCATCTATCTTACCTCGCCCTACCAATTCCCCTTCGATCCCCCGAACGTTCCCTATGCCAATCCCATGGGGTGCTATTCGAGAATCTACGAGCTTGAGAAGAAGGAGGGTAAGAAATATATCCTCTCCTTTGAGGGCGTCAGCACCGCGTATTACCTTTGGGTAAACGGCGTTTTCGTCTGCTACGCGCAGATCGCGCACGGCGAAAGCGGATTTGACGTCACGGACAAGCTCCGAAACGGCAAAAACAAGATCTCGGTTGCCGTGCTCAAGTGGGCAGATTCCTCCTACATTGAGGACCAGGATATGTTCCGTCACAACGGTATCTTCCGCGACGTGTACATTTTGGAGCGTGATGGCAATTACGTATTTGACGTGCGCCTTGACGCGACTCTCTCCGACGACCTAGGCGCGGGCACGATCAAACTCACGCCCACCTTCTCCCAGGGCACTCTGCCCTGCGATATCAAGGTGTATTCACCCGCAGGCGAGCTGATCTACGAGGGCGAAAACCGTGACCTCGCGATCGATGCGCCGATGCTTTGGACGGCGGAAACACCGAGTCTTTATACCGTCACCTTCCGATGCGGCAGCGAGCATTTCGCGATGCGCGCAGGCTTTCGAACGATCAAGATAGCGGACCAGTGCTTTCTCCTGAATGGCAAGCCAATCAAGTTCCGCGGCGTCAACCGTCACGATTCCACCGCCGACAAGGGGTTTGTCATGACCTACGACGAGATGAAGCGCGACCTTCTTTTGATGAAGGAGTTTAACATCGATACCGTGCGCACCTCGCATTATCCCGCTCAGCCGCAGTTCTACGAGCTTTGCGATGAGATCGGCTTGTACGTAATGTGCGAGGCGGATATGGAGAGCCACGGCTGTGATCACGTCGGCTTCTTCCCTTATATCGCAAGCGAGCCCTCCTATCGCCACGCCATTGTAGAGCGCGGCGTGAAGATGGTAAAGCAGCTGCGCAATTTCTCGTCTATCGTCATGTGGTCGCTCGGCAACGAGTCCTCGTGGGGGCAAAACCTCATCGATGAGGCGCTCGCCATCAAGGCGCTGGACAGCCGCCCCATACAGTATCAGGGCATTGACAACTACGTTAACAAGTATATCCCCAATGAGGCTATGAAGGTAGAGCTCCTGCGAAGCAGCGTGCCCTATATTGACCTTATGGGCAAATTCTACCCGAAATATAACCTCGATTATACGCTTTATGAGGACGATCCGCGCCCGATCGTTTTTGCCGAATATTCTCACGCAATGGGCAACAGCTGCGGAGATATTTGGGATTATTGGGAGCAGATCCTCGCCAAAAAGCAGCTTTGCGGCGGCATGATCTGGGAGTGGTGCGACCACGGTCTGAAGCGCGGGGAGGATATTTGCTACGGCGGCGACTTCGGCGAGCCCTACCATTCGGGCTCGTTTTGCTTGGACGGACTTGTCAGTGCCGAGCGCGAGCCCCACACCTCGCTTTACGAGGTCAAGATGGCATACGCCCCCGTTCGAATTGAGATGAAGGACGGCAAGCGCGGCAAATTCGTGATGAAAAATTACAATTCCTTTCGGTCCACCGCGCACCTCGACGTGCATTACAGGATCGAGGAACTGGGCGAGCTCCGCCAAAGCGGGACTCTAAAGCTTCACACGCCCGCACTTTCCTCCGAGGAATTCAGCATCGATTACGACCTCACAAGGCTAAGCTTTAAGACCTACATCACCTTCTCGGTTTGCGGCGGCAAGCGGGAAATATTTATGTGCCAGCACGCCCTGCCCGTCACCGAGCATTACGGCGAGCTGCCGACCTCCGACACCGCACTGTGCGTGACGGACAAGGGCGGCATCATTACCGTCAAGGGAGAGGGATTTCGCTACGCGATCTCCAAGTATCGGGGCATGATCTGCGGAGCAACCGTAAACGGCAAGGATATCCTGACCGACACAGCCGAGCCGATCATCTGCCGCATCCCCTTGTCCAATGACTGCTCGCTCCGTCCCGCCTGGTTCGCTCTCGCGGCAGCAAAGCCGATGCCCGGCATCGATTACAAGCATCCTCATTTCTTTGCGGATTTCAAGGGCATGGTGTGTGATGCCGACAAGGTCCGCATCCACTTCAACTTCCATTTCACGCAGGTCGGCAAGGATCCGTATATCGAAGGCAAGATCGAGTATATCATCCACAGTAACTCCAAAATGGATATCAAGGAAAGCGGAACCGTTAACCGAAACCTGAACGTCATGTTCCCGAGATACGGACATCTGTTCAAATTTGGAAAAGCGTTTGAGAATATAACCTACTACGGCTGCGGCGACAAGGAAAGCTATATTGACAAATTCCACTCTCAAAAGCAAGGGCTTTACAAGACCACTGTCACCGATAGAACCTTTATGGACAGCGAGCGCCCCATGGAGCACGGCAGCATCTGCAACACCGACTTCGTGTGCCTGAGCGACAGCGACGGAGACGGACTGCTCTTCTCGGGTAACGGCTTCTCCTTTCACGCGTCGCACTACGATTTCCACGAGCTGCTTGAGAAGGAATACCGCCACAGAAGCCAGCTTGTGGCAAGAGAGGATACCTACCTGATCCTTGACCGCTATATGATGGGCGTGGGGTCGGCAAGCTGCGGCCCGGCTCTCAATCCCAAATATATTGCCACCGCGGGCGGTTACGAGTTCTCAATGTCGGTCGTACCCGTCAAGAGCTCGCAATCCCCCCGCGAGGTCGCGATAAGCGTGATGACGCCCCACAAAAACGAGCGCTCCTGCTTCCCGAAGATCGGCGGGAACGGCGTGCGTCAAAAGGCGGCTCTCGGCGACGTCGAGGTTATTTGATTATTTAAAGCACCAAAAAGCACACCGTGCTCTACCGCCGCACAAAACCGTAGGGGAGGGGCCTGATCCTCCCGTATGGAACACGCCACCTCGCGGTAAGGGAGACTCTACCCCCGTCGATATTTCCTTGACACTCCGCCTTGTTTGTGGTAAAATAAACAAAAAGATGTTTCCCCTCTCATCCCCCGAAAGAAGGCTTCTTATGAACACAAAGCAAACGCTCACTCTTGAATACATACGAAACGATCTTAGGTACATAGCCCGAATCAACAGATCATGGGCATCGCCGATCCTTGAGACCTTGGGTGGCATTTTTGGCATACTAACCGTTTTTTGGTTTATCCTTTTCCCGACCCTCCCTTTGCCCGGCATCGCCCTTGGCGCATTCGCGATTTTCTTTATCGTTCGTTATATTAAGGATGCCCGTCCCTGCTATGCCGATGCCAAGGCCCTGCGCCGTGCGCTCACCTGCGCCGACATCTCCATTGACGTAGAAGCATTCAGCCACACCGCAAGAGAAACGGTCATCGAGCCCCACTCGTTCACCGGGCATGGAAATCTTACCAAATATATTCCGGTGGTTTATTTTCTCTCCGGTGCCTCTTGGCGTATCCCATACGTTTCGGGCCGACTTTACAAATGGAGCAAAACGCACAGCCTCTCGCTTGAGGGGCTTGAGAACATCTCCCTTGAGGGCGATGAATTTTACTACGTTTCCCTGCAAGGGCACCCCAACGTGTCTTTCATCTACCCTTGCAAGTTTTTCGTGCTTGCCAAGGAGCTTGAGGGGTCCGCAACATAAAAAGTGCAATGATTGAAGGAGGCAGCTATGCGAGAAGGAACAAGCGGCTTTTGGGTCACCAAAAAGCGCGGTGCGATCAGCATCGGATACGAGGATTACGGTGTATCCGAGTTCGGCGGCGGCGATTTCGAAAAGACCTATTATTTAGATAAAGAAAACGCCAAAAAATTTGTAAGGGCCCTGAAAAAGGAATATCACGGCTCACTGAAAAAGATGATTCGAGAAGCATTTGGGGAAAATTTCTCCGACCCTGATTTCTGGAATTTTTGCAAGGAAAACGGCATCACATACACCGACTCCACCTGGAGCGGCTGATGTGAGAAAGGCTTATTTATGATCTACACGCCCCTGACAAAAATGGCCTTGAGGCTTTGCTTTGAGGCGCACAAATGCCAGCTTGATAAAAGCGGCTTGCCGTACGTATTTCATCCCTTCCATCTCGCCGAGCAGATGCAGGACGAGGAAACGACCGTTGTAGCGCTTCTCCACGACGTGGTAGAGGATACCGATCAGACCATAGATGGTCTGCGAGGCATGGGCTTTGGCGAGAGCATCCTCGCCGCCATTGCCCTCCTGACACACGACCCGGCCGTGCCCTATATGGAGTACGTAGCAAAAATAAAGGAAAACCCGATCGCCAAAGCCGTGAAGCTGGCCGACCTCAGGCACAATAGCGACCTAACGCGCCTTGATACCGTCACCCCCGGGGATGTGGCGCGATCCCAAAAATACAAAGCGGCCATTGAGCTTCTTGAAAAGCCGTAACCTCACCATCACCGCAAAGGAGCGATCATGTATCAGTTTGATATTCGTTTAACCGATAAGGATTATCTGGATTACAATATATTTTGGGGTATCAAGTCCCCGTATGGAAGCAAGCAGATCTTAAAATTAAGGGTGCTGCTTACCGTTGTCTTCGCGATCATTGCGCTCTTATCCCTGTCGGGAGGAGGCTTTGGTGCCGAAGCGTTCCTCAGCATCATTCCCGCCGGCATCGTTTTCGTGATCGCACAGCTCATTTTTGTTCCCGTTTTCAAATGGGTGCTAAGGGGGCAGTTGAACTCCCTAAAAGCCAAGGGCAAGATGGGATACTCCCCCATCTCCACGATAGAATTTGGGGTGGAACGGTTTGTGGAAACAACGCCCGAAAACAAGACCGAGCAAGCCTACACCGCCATTGAACGGATCAGCATTCTCAAGGGAAAGGTCATCTATATTCACGTCAACAGCGTGATGGCCTATATCGTGCCCTTTTCCGTCTTTGACACAAAAGAACAAGAAACGGCGTTTCTCACCTTTCTTGGCACCAAATGCGCCGTCGTGGATCTCTACTGAAAAAGCACCCCGTTTGGGGTGCTTTTTCCTCGCGCGAAATCAGCCTTGACGCATTGTGGGTTATATGGTACAATGATAAAGCTGTAATAATCTTATTTCAAATAAAAGGAATACGTATGAATAAAACCACTCACACCCTCTCGCTTTCCGAGGGCGATCTCAACCGGTTGATGCTGCGGTTTTCCCTGCCCTGCATCCTATCTCTGCTGATCAGCTCCCTTTACAATATCGTGGACCAGATGTTTATCGGCAACAGCGAGTTAAGCACGCTTGGTAACGCCGCTACGGGCGTTGTGTTCCCCGTGTTTATCATCGCACAGGCCTTTGCCTGGTGCTTTGGGGACGGCTGTGCCGCTTGCCTGAACATTTGGCAGGGTAAAAACGACGCGCAACGCGCACACCGCGTGCTTGGCAACAGCATTGCGGCCTCGTTTTTATCGGGGCTTTTGATGATCGCCGTGATCTATCCCCTCAAGGTGCCGATCCTCACCCTCTTCGGCGCGACCGAAAACACCCTTGCATTTGCAATCGAATATCTCAACATTATCCTCGCCGCGATCCCCATTTATATTCTTTGCAATATGATGAACTCGATCATTCGTGCCGATGGCTCCCCCACCTTTGCTATGCTCTCCATGCTCCTTGGAGCTGTGACCAACATTATTCTTGACCCTGTGTTCATTTTTGGGCTTGATATGGGCATGACGGGCGCGGCACTCGCCACCGTGATCGGCCAAGGCGTGACCTTTGTGCTGACACTTTGGTACTTCACAAAAACCAAAACCTTCAAGCTGACACTCAAAAGCTTTGCACTGCGCCCCCGTGCGCTGGGTGAAGTGATGGGGCTGGGCGTTTCTACCTTTATCACACAAATTGCGATCGTTGTGGTAGCCATTCTTTCAAACGTTCAGTTTTCCAAATACGGAGCCCTGTCAAGCTACGGGGCCGACGTGCCCATTGCCATCATCGGCATCCAAAGCAAGATCTTTACCCTGGTGCTCAATCTTGTGGTAGGCGTCGCTCTCGGCTGCCAGCCGATCGTCAGCTACAATATGGGGGCCGGCAACACCGCGCGCGTCCGCGCGCTTTACAAAAAGATCCTCATGCTGACGCTCGCCACAGGCCTTTTCTTTACCCTGCTCTTTGAGTTGATTCCGGGAGCGATCCTCGGGATGTTCGGTGTGCCGAGCAATATCCCGAACCCGGAGGATTATTGGCGCTTTGGCAAGCTCGCTATGCGCATCTTCTTATCGCTCACCGCCATTGCCTGTGTCATTAAAATGAACTCCATTTTCTTTCAAGCCGCCGGCAAGCCGATCGCGGCGCTCGTGGCATCCACGATGCGCGACGTGGTTTGCTTTGTGCCGCTGATGTTCATTTTTCCGCTCTTTTCGACAAGCATTGAGGTTTTGCTCTTTGCCGCCCCCCTGGCTGATCTTTTGGCCGGCATTGTCACTGTAGGGCTTTGCATATCCTTCCTGCGCTCACTAAAACCCAAAGCAAAATAAAAAAAGCACCCCGAACGGGGTGCTTTTTTATTCGAAAATTAATATTCCTTGCCGGGCGTAATGGTAAATTCAATGGTCGGAGCGGAGACCGAGTTCCTGCAACGAGCGCAGTACGCATCGTAATTCCTTTGTGCCTGATCCTTGCAGTATCTGCGGGCACGCTCCATGCAGCCGTCGCGGTCTCCGCGCTTGTAATCAAGCGTAAAGGAGATCTTGATGACCGGCTTTTTACTGTAATAGGTTCTGGTTTCGCTGTAATTGGAGGCGTATGCAGGCTTTGCGCTGAACACGGTGTTGAGGAAAATGTGTCCGTCCGCGTCGTTCGGGATGGCTGCAATGCGCTGTCTTTCTCTTTCAGCGGCGGCGGCACGGGCACGGGCCTCGGCCTCACGGCGCTCTCTGTCGCGGCGATCCTTGGCATCCTGAATGGCCTGGGCCTTTCTCGATCTCTTGTCAATGCCAAACATCACGGCATAGAAGGTCTCGGACCAGTATCTGCCGTTGAGAATGCTTCGATCAAACCAGGTCTTTCTTCTGTTAAAGCAAGCAATGAAGAAAAGCACGATCGACACAAGACGACCGAAGAAGCGAACGGGCGAGAGGATCACGCACATAAAATATTCTTTCGCATAGCAATAGCCCTCGCGCTTACCCTCGATGAACACGATCACGGCAATTATAACAATACCGGCGATGATGTAAGGGATGCGTGCACCTGCGGTGCTACCATTCAGGATGCCCACCAACAGCAGAACGGTACCGATAAACTGCACCAAGGAAATCACAACACCAATGATCAAGCTGACCAGCTTGCTGACACTATCTCTAAAACCAATACTCATAATGCTCCTTCGTCGCAAATGCGACTATGTATAAAATTTACCGACACATGTCGATATATTCATTATATTAAATGTTGCTTCATTTGTCAATGTTTTTTTGTGATTTATTGACAATTCGCCGTACACGTGTTATACTAAACATATCAAAAAAACAGGAGGGCTATCTCACTATGCTGCTGTGCGCTACCATTTTTATCAATTATCTTG
The DNA here is from genome assembly GCA_017508425.1 of Clostridia bacterium. Classification (GTDB taxonomy): domain Bacteria; phylum Bacillota; class Clostridia; order Oscillospirales; family CAG-272; genus Firm-07. The sequence continues at coordinate 12,431 of JAFVYZ010000031.1, forward strand.
AAGAAAAAGAACTCAAATACACCGTCAATGTCGATGATGACGGCGATGTGATCGTTGACTTCCCCTACCAGGGCAAGATCACCAAGTGCATTTTCACGGGCGACGATGGCCAATACCTTTCCCTTTATCAAATCTATGAAAGCGTACCGCTTGACAAGCAAGCTGAAATGATCCTGCTTTGCAACGAGCTCAACACCGCCTACAAGTGGGTCACCTTCTACGTCGATGACGACAGCGACCTAATACTCCACAGCGACAACATCCTGTGCCCCGACTGTGCCGATGACGTTGCCTTTGAGCGACTGCTCCGTTTGGTCAACATCGCCGATGAATGCAAGCCCAAGATCATGAAGACCCTTTACGCATAACAAAACGCAAAAAAGCACCCCGTTCGGGGTGCTTTTTTTATTCGCGGCGGTATTGAAGCGGCGTTTTACCAATCATTTTTTTGAAAGTCTTGTTGAAATGATAGATGTCGCAAAAGCCGACGGCCTCTGCAACCTCGCCAACCTGATAAAACCCCGAGCCAAGCATTTCCATTGCGATCTTAATGCGGTGTTCGAGCAAAAAACGGTGTACGGTGCACCCCGTTTTCTCGCGGAACACGCGATTGATGTAGGTAATGCTAAAGTGAAAATGCTTTGAAATATCCTCGCCCGTGATCGGTTTATGATAATTGTTCTGCAAAAACTGGATCATGTCGTATGCAAGTCTGTTTTTTTCGGGCGTGGTGTGTTGAGCCGTCTTTGTAGCACCAACTATGCTGATCAAAACAGAACGCATCAGAGCCGATAAATTTTCCTCACGGTAGGGCTCGTTTGTGCAAAACGCAAACACCAGCTCGCGGATACGGTTTTCGAGCAACGTCAAGCGTGGCAGAAAAATAGCAGAATTGAGGCAAAGCTCGTCGGAGAACGAAACGCTCTCCAAAGCCCCCGGGAAGGCCCCCGACCTGTGCGGGTGAAACGAGGCCTTGATGTGCCGATAATGCTCCGTATAGTCAAAATTCACTGTCAAAAAACGAATACTGCCCTCAGGCTTCCACATATATTCCGTGCCCGCAGGTAATAAAATAAGAGCCCCCGGGCATAGCTCATATTCCACATTTTCTATCACGATCCTGCCGCTCCCCCCGGTCATATAAAACAAGCGGCAATCACGTGCGCGAAGCGGCACGAATATATCGTTTTTCGTGTGCGCACCAAGACAATTGTTCAGCGCATTGCGCACAAACGGATTGATTTCTCCTAAATACATATCCTCACCACCCTTAGCTACATTATAATATTTTCGGCAAGAAAAGTCAACGTACTGCACGTCCTTTGTTTTAAAAAACACAAAAAACGGTTCAAAATATCCATTTACCGAAAAAAGCCGCGTATGTTATGATACATTCAACAAAACAAACATTGGTAGGTGATGGTTTATGATAGCCCAGATCTTTGGATTTTCCGCTATTGGCTGTTCTCTTTTTATCTATACAAGGAAAAAGCGTGACAGCCTTCTTGCTTTCAAGCTCGTACAGGATCTTTGCTGGTCTATGCATTATTTTCTGCTCGGTGCATATTCTGCAATGGCGAGCAACCTCATTTGCGCCACAAGGGAAACGGTTTATTATAACAAAAACCAAAAAATCTCGCGCAGCATTCCGCTTTTTGCACTTTTTATTCTGTTTTTTGCACTGTCGGCGATCCTCACGTGGAAGGGCATCTTCAGCATTTTCCCTGCCATGAGCTCAATTTTTTCCACCATTGCCTTCCGCATCAAGCGTCCGCGACTGATGAAGCTGATGGTATTGCCCTCGTCGTTTTGCACGCTGATTTATAATATCACGGTCAGCCATTCCGTTTCGGTTTACGTGGGGCTTTGCATCACACTCTCAAGCCTTACCTATTCACTTATCAGCGATATGATCAAATCAAAAAAGGACAAAGGAGAAGTACAAAATGTATAACGAAAAGCTCGTTGTAGCCTTCATCGGCTGCGGAAATTTTGCCAAAAGATTCGTTCCCTTAATGCAGGCACACCCGCACGTTAAAAAGGTATATGTGTGCGACCTTATACGCGAAAAAGCCGAGGCGTACGCCGAAAAATTCGGCGTGGAGATCATCGACACGTATGAGGAGGTGCTGGCGAGCAAGGAGATCAACGCGATCGCCAACTTTACCGAGCGCCACCTGCACGGCGATATCGTTATCCGTGCACTGAAGGCAGGCAAGCACGTTTATTCCGCCGTGCCCATGGCTCCGACGGTTGAGGAGTGTCAGGAGATCGTGCGTCTGGTAAAGGAAACGGGTCTGACGTACCTCATGGGCGAGACCTGCTATTACTACCCCTGCGCCATGTACTGCCGCGAGGCGTATAAGGCAGGCAAATTCGGCGACTTTACCTACGGCGCCTCGCAGTATTACCATCACATCGATACCATCAGCTACGGCAAACGCCCCGGCGAGGGCGGCATGCCGCCCCTGCTTTATCCTACGCATTCCACGGGCATGATCCTTTCGGCGGTGGGCTCTTACGCGACCAAGGTCGTATGCTTTGGCTACGAGGATAAAACGGGCGACGGACGCTTTGAAAAGGGCTGCAACTATTGGGATAACGTGTACTCCAACCAGTACGTTTTGATGAAGCTCGCCAACGGCGGCACCGCAAGAGTCACCGAGGCGCGCACCTTTGGCGTAGCGAAGCCAAGCTCCTACATTTCGGCACTTTACGGCACCAAGGGTGGGTATGAGTTTTCAAACGCCCAGCACATTATGATCGAGAAGGATCAAGAGCTCCCCAACAAGGAGCGCGCGTTTGTGACCGATGTCAGTGACTATGTAAACCCCACGGCTATGGTCGAGCACAAGCAAGAGCCCGATTTCATGACCCGCGTCGCCAACGGCGAGTGGCAGGTGCACGACTACGCCAAGGTACAGGCGGAGGAGGGCAAGCGCTTGCCCGCGTCCTTTGAGGGGCTGCCCAACGCCCACATGGCATCACATCAGTTCCTCATTGACGATTTTTGCAAAGCGGCATACACGGGCAAAATGCCCGCCCTTAACGCTTGGGTGGCGGCGCGTTACACGATCCCCGGTCTCGTTGCCATTGAATCCTGCAAGCAGGGCGGCGTACCGCTTGACGTGCCGGATTGCGGCGATGCACCCGAAAACTAATACACAAGAAAAAGCCACGGCGTTGCCGTGGCTTTTTCTTGACTTATCTGCCATTTTAGGGTATACTGTAACCAAAGGGGGTGACGTGATGAAGCCGCAATTCAAAGACCCAAGACTGCAAAAATGGTACCGTTTGGCACTATATTTGTTTTGGGGTATTCTGATTTTTTACGTGTTATCCATTTTGGCCATCACCATCATTTCCACGGTCAGCGGCAGTATGCTTTCCTCACCCATTTGGGGACTTTTCGCACTCATTGGCACACTGCCCGTTGTATTTCCTCTTGTCGCTACCTTTCTGTTTTTGCGCCAGCTGCTGGCGATCAAAACCAACGACCTCTCCCACAGCAGACGCCGTTTTGAGATGACGTTTGCCGTTGTCGGTTACGCGCTGGCTTGGCTCACAGCAATTTTCACTCTGCTGTGGCTGCTTGGCGCATATCCTATGATGTTCGCGGCGATCGCAAGCTTTTTACTGCTACTGATACTCCCTTTGGTGCGATACGTGCTGCAAAAACGCCGATAAGATAAGACCGTTTGCCACATGGCAAACGGTCTTGTTTTTTTATTCGATTTGTGCCGCTGTGGCGTCGATCTCGTCGTTGATCGCGCGTAGGGCGGCAGTAGGCACCTTTTGCACGGCGCGGTCGTAGGTCACAAGGCCGTTGATCTCCTCCTCCACGTCCGAGACCTGCGTATAAATGGCGGCGCAAAGTCCCTTTGCAATGAGGGGCTTCAGCTTCTTCAAATACAGCACCCGCAGGGCTTCTACCAGTTCCTTTTCGGTTTTAAATTTCTTATAGCCAAACTCCTTGTCGGGGTCAAACACGTGCCCCTCTACCTTCATGGAGTAGCCGCCAAATTCACTGAGCACCACAGGGCGCGGATCGCGCGGCACGCGCAAGGGGGTATAGTAGGTATGCAAACTGCAAAGCGAGGTTTTCCCGATGCCCTGATCGTGCCAGCCACTGACCGAATCGATGATGCGCGTGGGGTCTTTTTCGTGCACATGGGCGGTGTATTTTTGGGAATCAAACTGTCCCCATCCCTCGTTGAAGGGTACCCACACCGAGATCGACACGACGTTGTAGAGTTGACAAAGGATCTCGTCCACCATGCCGTCAAATTCGGCACGTGCCTCGGCGTTTTCTCTTGCAAAATACTTGTAATCACTATCCTTGTGCTTCACACCAAGGAAGGGGAGCGCCGCCACGTGGCTGAATTTATACTCACCCCCTCCGTTCGGGAAATCCTGCCAGACGGTGAGCCCCAAGCGATCACAATGGTAATACCAGCGCATCGGCTCAAGCTTGATGTGCTTTCGCACAGTGTTGAAGCCCATTTCCTTCAGCATGGTGAGCTCATCGATCGCCGCCTGATCCGAAGGATAGGTGAGCAACCCGTCCGACCAATAGCCCTGGTCAAGCACACCGTTGAAGAAATAGGGCTTGCCGTTCAGCGCCAGACGTACCTTGCCAGCCTTATCGATCACCCTGCCAAAGGAGCGCACACCGAAATAGGAGCGCACCTCATCCCCTGCCGAATTGGTGAGCAGGAAATCATACAGCTTCGGGTGCTCGGGCGACCAAAGCTCAAAGTCATAAGCAAGCGTGATCTCGTCGGTAAATTTTTGCTCGATGATTTCCAGCTCGCCGTCAAATACCTTTATCTGCATCTTGCCACTCGCTTCGATCTTAACAGTTTTTTTCGATGCATTAGGGGTTATTTTGATCTCTCCGATGTGCTTTTTGGGCATACTTTCGAGCCACACCGTTTGCCAAATGCCGCTTTGCGGTGTGTACCAAATACCGCCCCTGTTATCGCTTTGCTTGCCGCGCGCACCGCCGTTTCTCGTTGCCTCGTCGCAAACGATCACCTCAATGGTGTTCTCACCCTTACGGCAAGCATCGGTAACGTCCAGTGCAAAGGCGGTAAAGCCGCCGCGATGCGTGCCGACCGATGTGCCGTTGAAAAACACCTCACAGCTACTGTCAACCGCCCCGAAATGAAGCACGGTTTTCCCTCTGAGCATCGTTTTATCAATGGTAATGGTGCGGAAATAGCGCATTTTAGCGCCACGCTCAAGCACAAATCCGTCGGCGACACCGCTGTTTAACGTTTCGGGCGAAAACGGCACTAAGATCTCGCCCTCAAAGGACTTGTTCCCTGCCGCATCGATTTTACAAAATTCCCATTTGCCGTTTAAATTCAGCCAGCTCTCGCGCTGTGCCTGCGGCATCGGGTGCTCGGCGTGAGGCAATGCCCCCACGTCATACGCCGTTTTCAGTTTCATATTCGACTCCTTTCCCCTGCCCCACCCGGCAAAGCCAAGGAATCAAGGCAAAGATCAATAAGGTCACCAGAGCCCCGGCAAGAAAAATACCGGGGGCGGGGATGTACGCCGTCGTCATCACGTCGGCGCTTCCCATATCGGGGAGCGTGACACCTGCCGATTTGTTGATCGCGTTTCCGATCATAGGTCCTACCAGCATCGGGATCAGGACGCTAAAGATCATACGCACGCCCTGCAGCTTGCCGGCGTTTTCCTTGGGGGTGTAATCACGCGTGAGTGCGCCGCACAGGGCCGACACAAAAATATAGCCCGTGATCATCACAAATCCGGCAATGCCAAAGCTGAGGAGCACCGCCATCTTTCCACCAAAGCGCGAAAGATACATAAGGAACAAGCCAAGTGCCATCACGGCCGCCGCTGAGTAGAGCAGCTTCGCCTTGCTTACACGGTCGGAAAAGGCGGTCAGCCTTAGGTTAATGAGCGCACCAAGGATGATTGCCGCACCAAATACCACGCTGTATTCCACAACACTGAAGTCAAGATAGGTCTTCATATAAATGATGAGATAAGGCATAAACACCTGACAGGCAATGCCGTACACGCAGGTAATGAGAAGCGTCACGTAAAGCGGAGCGTTCCGTTTGACCACCGAGGGTGTAAAGCCATAAAAAATATCCTTCAAGGACCCGCTTTTTTGAAGATCGGGGCTATCCGCAATCAAAAAGAGACCGGCAATGCCGCTGATGGAAATAACGGCGCCAAGACCCAAAAACAGCATACGGTATCCAATAAACGATACCAAAATGCCAAAACCGCCCGCCACGATGAGCATCGCCGCAAGGGGCAAAATGGCGATCACGCCCTCCACCTTGCCACGGTAGCTTTCCTCGGTATTATCGGTCACCCAAGCGTTGAAGGCGGCGTCGTTGGCCGTCGAGCCAAAGAGGGTCATCACACAATCCGCGACCACCGCAAGCACGAGCGTAATGCCCACCGCCTTTGCCGCATCGGTGTGAAGCAGGCCGGCGATAAGGTCACTGTCCAGCATCCCGAACAAAGCCATGGTCACACCCCAAATGAGATACCCCCACGAGATAAAGGCACGGCGATTGCCGAGCTTATCCGAAAACGTGCCCGCCACGAGGGTGGTAACGGTGGCCGCCACGCCCGACAGCTGGACCATCAGTGTCACAGTCCCAAGGTCGGGAGCAATGGTTTCAAACACAAAGAGGTTGAAATACATATTTTCAACCGCCCACGCGATTTGACCGATCAGGCCAAATAAGATCAAAATACGCCAATGCTTGACACTGAACACCTTTTGCACTTTGATGTCCTCCCTTTTTTGGTCATTACGTTTATTTTATCACACTTTTCCCGCTTTGTGTAGAGGCAAAGACAAATTTTCACTTTTTTGCCCCTTAAAATGAAATACGCAAAACATTTTTAACCAAAACCTTGCATTATCTAAAAAATTATGATAAAATAATGTATCTATAAGCAAAATAAACGAGGTGATCGTATGCAATACACGTTTTCCGACAAATTGGCAGCCCTAAAGCCCTCCGCCATCCGTGAGATCTTCAAGAGCCTGGCCGACCCCACCATCATTTCCTTTGCCGCAGGCAACCCCGCGGCAGAATCCTTCCCCGTCGAGGCGCTCTCAAGGCTCTCCGCGGATATTTTTGCCAACAGCGCCGCAACGGCACTGCAGTACGGCATGACCGAGGGCTATCCCCCCTTGCGCGAGGCCATTGCCACGCGCCAGCGCGAGGTATTTGGCATCGGCAAGTCGCGTGAGGCGGGCGATGCTTACACCGACGCAACGATCGTGGTTTCGGGCGGTCAGCAGGGCATCGAGCTTGCCTGCAAGGCGCTTTGCAACGAGGGTGACGTCGTGATTTGCGAGAATCCCAGCTTTATCGGTGCCCTCAACGCCTTCCGCTCCTGCGGAGCGAGGACGGTGGGTGTCGAAATGGAAGAGGACGGCATCAACACCGAGGACCTCGAGCGCGTGATCAAGGCAAATCCGAACGCGAAAATGCTCTACCTCATCCCCACCTTCCAAAACCCCACGGGTATCACCACGAGCGCCGAAAAGCGCCGCAGGATCTATGAGATCGCCAAGAAATATGCGCTCCCCATTTTAGAGGATAACCCCTATGGTGAGCTGCGATTTGCCGGTGAGGAGATCCAAACGATCAAGTCCATGGATACCGAAGGGCTTGTCATTTACTGCTCGTCGTTCTCGAAGATCCTCTCGGCCGGTATGCGCGTGGGCTTCATTGTCGGTCCTGAGGAGATCGTGACAAAAATGGTCGTGGCAAAGCAAAGTGAGGACGTACATACCAACCTCTTTTTCCAGATGCTCTGCCACCGCTTTGTGACCGAGTGTGACCTTGACGGGCATATCGACATGATCCGCGCGCTCTACCGCCGCAAGTGTAAGCTAATGCTCGGCGAGCTTGAAAAGCACCTGCCGAAGGAAATTACCTTCACACGCCCCGAGGGCGGGCTCTTTATCTGGTGTACGCTGCCCGAAGGCGTTGATATGAACGCATTTGTCAAGAGCGCCATCGCCAAAAAGGTCGCGGTCGTGCCCGGCACCACCTTCAACTGCGACACCGAAGCGCCCTCGCGCTCCTTCCGTCTCAATTACTCCACCCCCACCGACGAGCAGATCGTTGAGGGCGTGAAGCGACTTGGCGAGGCGGCCCGTGAATTTTTGAAGTAAGGAAGTAAGGATATGTTAGGCGAACAAAAAATTTGTTTTTCGGGCGTACAGCCCAGCGGCAATTTGACCATTGGCAATTACCTTGGTGCCATTCGTAATTTTTCGACCTTCAGCGAGGCTTATAAGTGCTTTTACTGCGTGGTGGACGAGCACGCCATTACCGTGCGCCAAACACCCGCCGATCTGCGCCGCCGCACCTATGAAACCTTGGCACTTTACATGGCATGCGGACTTGATCCCGAAAAAAACACCCTTTACGTGCAGTCGCACGTGCCGGCACACGCCGAGCTTTCGTGGATCCTCAACTGCTACACGATGTTTGGCGAGCTTTCGCGCATGACGCAGTTCAAGGACAAGAGCTCGAAGCACGCTGACAACGTCAATGCAGGGCTTTTTACATACCCCGTTTTGATGGCGTCGGACATCCTTCTTTACCAAACCGACGTCGTGCCCGTTGGCATCGACCAAAAGCAGCACGTGGAGCTTTGCCGTAATATTGCGGAGCGCTTCAATCAGGTCTTCCCCGACACCTTTACCGTGCCCGAACCCATTATCCCCCAAAACGGTAAGAAGATCATGTCGCTGGCCGACCCCACCAAAAAGATGAGCAAGTCGGATGAGAACCAAAATGCGATCGTGTATATTCTCGATGACCGCGACACCATCATCCGCAAATTCCGCCGCGCCGTCACGGACAGCGACACCGTGGTGCGTTTTGCCGAGGGCAAGGACGGCATCAACAACCTCATGACCATTTACTCCTGCTTCACGGGCAAGGATATGGAGGAGATCGAGCGCGAATTTGCAGGCCGCGGCTACGGCGACTTCAAGCTGGCCGTTGGTGAGGTTACCGCCGATGCACTCGCTCCCGTACAGGCGCGCTACCGCGAGCTCCTTGCCGACAAGGCAGGGCTTGAGGCGCAAATGAAAAAGGGTGCCGAGGAAGCGGCGTATTACGCGCGCAAGACCCTTTCCAAGGTGCAAAAGAAGCTTGGCTTCGTACAGATTAGATAAGACCACATAGAAAAAACGGCGAGGGCAAGGCTCTCGCCGTTCTTTAAAAAGGGAGAACGGTATGCAAATTTCAATTGTTTTTACAGGAGGCACGATCGGCAGCAGGCTGCACGAAAACGGCATCGGAACGGATGGGGAAGCCCCCCGGGAGCTCTTGCTCCGTTACCGCGAGGAAAGCGGCGATGAAACGGTATTTCACACCACAGCCCCCTATACTCTTTTGAGCGAAAATCTCGAGTTTTACCACATCGCGCTTTTGACCGACGCGATCAAAGAGGCGCTAAAGTCCGCTGACGGCGTGATCGTCACGCACGGCACCGACACGCTCCCCTACACCGCCGCCGCACTCTCCTATACCTTAGGGCTTATCTCAAAGCCCGTGGTGCTGGTGTCCAGCAACTATATTTTGAGCGATACACGCGCCAACGGGGTTGAAAACTTCCGCGCCGCCGTGGATTTTTTGCGCGCATCAAGGGAGGCTCACGGCGTTTTTGTCAGCTATAAAAACGCAGGCGAGCCTGTGAGAGTTTTACGCGCCGCGCGGCTTCTCGCTCACCTTGCGCCCACCGATACCGTAAACACCCTCGGCGGCACGGTTGCCACGTGGGAAAACGGTATGCTCACACCCCAACCACACAACGAAAGCGGCGATGAAATACCGCCACTATCGGCAGAAAATCTTGGAAAAAGCGGCAAACGGGTGCTGTTTTTGCGTGCACACCCCGATATGTGCTTCCCCACACTCAAAAGGGATATTGCCGCCGTGCTCCTTGAGGCATACCACAGCGGTACGCTGCCAACCGCGACAAAAGCACTCCGCGCTTTTGCAAAGCGCGCAAAGGACAAGGGCGTACCCGTGTTCGTCGCAGGCATCACGGGCGAGGCGACCTATGAAAGCGCAAACGCCTACCACGCACTCGGCATCACCCCCTTACCGCCCCTCTCACCCGTTGCGGCATATCTCAAGCTCTGCCTTGCCCTTGCCAATGATCTCGACCCAAACCAAATACTCCCCCGCCCCCTCGGCGGTGATCTATAAAGCAAAAAGGCGCACCACGGTGCGCCTTTTTTGTCATATTACCAATCGGTAGAAATAGAGCCCCAAGCGCCCTTGATGTAGTCAAAGCCCGACCAAAGCGTGAACACCAGCATGACGATGATGAGTGCCCATGAGAGCGGATATACACCTGCGGCAAGCCAATCGCCCGCAAGATGCGTGATGATCTTGTCGATCAGGGGCTCGACCATCAGGGCACAAATGCAGAAGATCTGCGACACGGTCTTGATCTTGCCGAGCATCTTGGCGGCAACCACCGTGCCCGTGCTGTTGACAAGCACCAAGCGAAGCGAGGTGATCGCCAACTCACGGAAGATGATGGCAACCACTGCCACGAAAAACACAAGAGTGAATACGTTATCGTACGCAAGCCCGTAAAGATCGGGGCGGAGCATACGGAACAGCATCGCCATCAGTGTGCCGATCACCATAAACTTGTCGGCTACGGGATCCATAAATTTGCCAAAGTTGGTAATGAGGTTGTGCTTGCGCGCGATCTTGCCGTCAAGCATGTCGGTGAGCGCCGTCACCGCAAAGATCACCACACCAACGCCGTAGGCAAGCTCCCAAGGTACAAGAGCGTTCGGCAACAGCAACAACACCATAATCACGGGCACAAGACAAAGACGAAGCATCGTCAATTTGTTCGGTAAATTCATTTTGCTCATCATTTTTCTCCTTTATTCCTTTGGCATCACGGCGCGGCCGTAGAGGTCATAATCCAGCACCTCGCGCACCTTTACGTCGATCATACTACCTGGGGCAATGCGGCGCGGGGCTTTGAAATACACCTTGCCGTCAATGTCGGGTGCGTCAGCCGCAGATCTGCCGAAATGCGCCTCGCTGACGGGGTCAAAGTCCTCAACCAGCACGCGCACAGTCGAGCCGACCTTCTTTTCATTCAACTCGGCGCTGATGCGCATTTGCTGCTTCATCAACAGATCCATGCGATCCTGTTTTAGCTGCTCATCGATCTGATCCTGCATTTTTGCCGCAGGCGTTCCCTCCTCAGCGGAGTAGGTAAACACGCCCATGCGGTCAAATTTCGCTTCCTCAATGAAAGCCGAAAGCTCAGCAAAGTCCTCCTCGGTCTCGCCGGGGAAGCCGACAATGAAGGTGGTACGAAGGGTCAGTCCCTTGATCTCATCGCGCAGCTTTTTCACCACCCCACGCACGGTTTTTCCGTCACCGTGGCGGTTCATACGCCGAAGCACCGGGTCTGCAATATGCTGCAAAGGCAGGTCAATATATTTGACGATCCTTGGATTGTCGCGGATCTCGGCGATCAGCTCATCGGTCATCTTATCGGGGTAGCAGTAGAGCAAGCGGATCCACGGGATCGCGGTCTCTTCGGTAATACGGCGGAGTAGTTCAGCCAATTTATAATCGCCGTAAAGATCCTTGCCGTAGCGCGTCACGTCCTGCGCGATGATGTTCAACTCCTGCACGCCAAGCGCCTCAAGCTGCTTTGCCTCGGCAACGAGCTCCTCCATCGGACGCGAGCGGAAGCGCCCGCGGATCGAGGGGATCGCGCAATAGGTGCAGCAGTTGTCGCACCCCTCGGAAATTTTAAGATAAGAATAATATTCGGGCGTGGTCAGCACACGGTCGCCGCCAAGCTTGACCGTGTTTTTATCCTCAAACGAGGCGTATTTCTCAAGCTTTTTGTTTTTTACGCGCGCCAGCACGTTTTCAACCGCTTCCTTGATGTTATGAATACTACCAACGCCGAGCAGGGCGTCAACCTCGGGCAGCTCCCCAAAGATCTCCTCACGGTAGCGCTCCGAGAGGCACCCCGTCACAACAATGCCCTTTAAGCTGCGGTGCTTTTTGAGCCAAGCAATATCAAGAATGTTATCGATCGCTTCCTTTTTGGCGCTCTCGATGAATGCGCAAGTGTTGATGATCACCACGTCAGCCTCGGTCTCATCGGGCGTGATCTCATATCCTGCCGCGAGGAGCTCGTGCAGCATCACCTCGGTGTCGAGCTGGTTCTTCGAACAGCCGAGCGAAACAAATCCAATTTTCATAGCCTCCGCCTTTCTTTTACTTCCTTTATGATAGCACAAACACCTCTTGTTGTCAATAAAAAAGCGGACCTTGAAGGTCCGCTTTTTTATTTATTTTTGCAAACGCCTGCGCACAAAAAGCATCACCGCCGCAAGCACTACCGCGATCGCCGTGACCACGATCACGGCAAGCCACGGGGCTTCGAGGGGAGGCACGCGCAAAAGCGTCACATCAAACTCGCCCGTTTCGGCGTTTTGAAGGCGCGAAAATACGGTAACGGTATCAAAAACAAGTGCAGCAGTAAGAACAAGACCGGCACCAATGCCCAAAATGCTTGCCGTACGGGTCTCTTCCCGCATTTGCGGCAAACGACGGATCTCCTCGCTCCTGAAATCCAAGACGCTGCCAAGATAAAAGGCGGCAAGCGCGAGCACCAGCCCCTCGGGGATCATATAGGTCGCGTTATAGACCAAGGAGTACGCCAGTGCCGCCTCAGTCGGGATCGAAAGCCCGGCCCATACGGTCGCGCCCGACACCACGTGACAAAGATAACGAAGCAACGAGGCAAGCACCGCGCCGAGAAGCAGCGCATAACGGGGCGTTTTGACCTGCTTTCGGAATGCACCGCCAAGGCCTGCCACGCCAAAGGCCACGAGGTAATCGAGCAGGATAATGGCCACGATCGACTGCCACGTGGTGAAATAGGACAGGTTCGAGAGCCCCAGCAGCTGCTGGATCACGCCAAACACCAATCCCGCACCCGTGCCCCACAGCAGGCCTCTACGGTATGAGATCAGCACGATGGGCAGCATCGACGCGATGGTGATCGATCCCCCGTACGGCAGCTGCGCCAACGGAACGATCGAGAGGACGGTGGCAAAGGCGACCATCAGCGCGCACTCTGCCAATGCTTTTGTTTTTTGATGTGTTTTCATCTTGGAAAACCTCCCTTAAAAAATTTACCGCACGGAAATCCCGTGCGGTAAATATAAGGGTACCCCCTATCAATCTCCCTACGCCGGCATTATCCGAACAGGTTCTGGGGTTTAAGCTGCGCTTATCTCAGCCGCCGTTTTGGCAGCACCCCCGATTTCTATGCGGTTGTAAACAAAGTATAGCACACAAAAACGGCGTTGTCAATAGCGAATATTTGAGGAAAGCGTCGCAATATCCACCGTATCAAGCAGGGCCGCATCCACCTCGACGCGGTCCAAAACCGCCGTTGTCTTTTGCTGGAGCATATATTCGATCGTCATACCGAGCAGGGTAGTGAACCAACGCGCATTCGCTTCTTTTTTCCAAGCACCTGCGTCAAGCTTCGCACGCATCAGCACGTAATAGCCCGAGTCGGAGGAAAGCACCGTGGTGGCCCCCTCCTCCAATTTGGCCAGCTCGGCGGAAAAGGAGCCAAACACCGTGTCTGTGCTCATGGCACCCACGCAAAAATACATCCCGTTGGGCGCGTACGTGCTGTTAAAATCGCTGTTATCGGAAAATTCCTTCGCATAACGCAAGAACTTCGCCTCATCGTCCACGCACTCGGCGGCGATCATTTTGGCACGCTCAAATCTTGCCTGCATTTCAACCTCGGTGTATGGCTTGACGATGTATTCGTTTTTCTCATCAAGGCTATAACGGATGACACCGTTTTCCTTATCGTACGCCACGACCTCACTTTCGCCATCACGGTAAAGGAGAATGACATCCCCGTATTTGGCACCGTATTTTTCAAGGTACTTCCCTTCATTGGGGACGCTCACGTACTTGGCGCGGATGTCGGGATCCAGCTGCTCCAAGAATTTTTCACCCACGTAAGCGATCTTTTTATACTCATCGTCGGTATAACGTACCGCGACTCCATCCGCATCCTTTTCGTGGTCATAATAATAATTGGCGATCTGCATTTGATAGCCGCGGTAGTAAGAGGCCTTATAATATTGCTCGATCGCGGTATCCTGAAGGAGCGACCCATTCTTGCCGTAAAGATGCTCCTTCAATTGAGAAAGCTTCGCCTCAAGGATCGAGGCATCACGAAGGACCGTGATGTTTGCGCCGTAAGCCGACAAAAGCGAATTCAAGTTTGCCTTAGAGCCGTTGCCGTCGGTTTCAATGAGCTTGTCGATCCAAGCATCGATCTCATCCTCCACCTCCTTCGGGAGCTTTAAGCCGTATTCATCGTAAAGGATCATCGCGGCGGCAATGTGCTTTAACCCCTCAAAAACTTGATTGGTGTAAAAGTCCGCCGTGGTGGTGTGGTCGGTCGAAATATAGGAGTTCCAGTAATTGGGGTCGGTAACGGGGTTGCCGGCCTGGGCCAAGGCCCCCTTCATACGCGACAGGTAAAGTGCGAATACGTTGACGGAAATTTCTTCCTTGCCCGCCTTTATGAGCGTTTCGCCGTGCGAGGCGCAGCCCACCAGCATCAAAAGAGCCAGGGCCAATGCCAGGAGCGCTATCAGTTTTTTCTTCATACGATTTATTCCCTTTGCAATTCGATTTTACAAGATGTGTTATCCATTATACAATATAACTTACGATTTGTCCACCCTTTTCTCAATATCCGAGAGTGCCGAAAGCAGGGAGAGCAGCTCAGCAAGCAGGGTCACACCCTTGGTGGGACGGAATCGGATATAGGGAGCCCCCGACATCATCATACGAAGCCTGCCGGGATGCGCGGCGGAAAGTTCCATCCACGCATCGACGTTCAGCTCTCCCGCGTGAATGGCAACGTCGCCCCCGTCCTGGCGGATCTGCGTGATGCCGCATCCCTCGGCCAGCGAACGGATGAGTGCGATCTTTAACAAATTCGTGGCCGCACGGGGCAGGTTCCCATAGCGATCGAGCAGCTCGTCGGTCATATCATCAAGATCCGCCTCGGAGGTGATCAGCGAAATGCGCTTGTACAGTGCCATTCGTTGAGATGCCGAGGGCACGTAACGGTCGGGCAAGCAAGCGTCCAGCGACAAATTTACGATACATTCTACCTTTTCCTTGACCGTTTCGCCCTTTTCCTCCAGCACCGCCTCGTTCAAAAGCTTGACATACATCTCATAGCCCACGGCATCAAGGTGCCCGTGCTGCTCCGCGCCCAGCAAATTGCCCGCCCCGCGCAGCTCAAGATCGCGCAACGCGATACGGAAGCCCGCACCGAACTCGGCGTATTCGCGAATGGCCTCCAGGCGCTTTTGCTGGATGTCGTCAAGAGCCCTGCCCTTCGGGTAGGTAAAGTACGCATACGCGCGCCGAGGAGAGCGTCCCACGCGGCCTCTTAATTGGTGCAGCTGAGAAAGCCCCATACGGTGCGCGTTATCCACGATCAACGTATTGGCGTTTGGCACGTCAATACCGGTTTCAATGATCGTGGTGCTGACCAAAATATCGATCTTGCCGGCAATCATATCGCCCCAAATGCGTTCCAGCGTATCCTTATCCATTTTGCCGTGAGCCACGGTGATTTTTGCCTCGGGGATGTCGGCCGAAAGCCGCGCCGCCACCTCGCGAATGTGCTCCACGGTATTGTGCAAATAAAAGACCTGCCCGCCGCGACGCAGCTCGCGCCGAATGGCCTCCTCCACGATCAGGTCATCGTGCTCAAGCACGTAGGACTGCACGGGCAAGCGGTCGCCCGGTGCCTCATCCAACACCGAAATATCGCGAATGCCGCTCATGGCCATATTCAGCGTACGCGGAATGGGGGTCGCCGTCAACGTCAGTACGTCCACGTTGCCGGCCAGCTGCTTTAATTTTTCCTTTTGCGCCACACCAAAGCGTTGCTCCTCATCGACGATCAAAAGCCCCAAGTCCTTGAATTTGACGTCCTTGGAGATCAGGCGATGTGTGCCGACCACAATATCAAGATCGCCGCGCGCAAGGCGGCGCAGGATCTCCTCCTGCTGCTTGGGGGTGCGGAATCGCGAAAGCATTTCCACCCCCACCGCAAAGGCGCGCATACGCGCACTGATGGTTTGATAATGCTGCAGTGCCAAAATGGTGGTGGGCACCAAGATCGCCACCTGCTTGCCGGCAAGCACCGCCTTATAGGCCGCGCGAAGGGCCACCTCGGTCTTGCCAAAGCCCACGTCCCCGCAAAGCAATCGGTCCATGGGGGCGGCGCGCATCATATCCTCCTTGATCTCATCCGCCGCGGCCATTTGCCCCTCGGTCTCTTCGTATTCAAACGCGGCCTCAAAGTCGCGCTGATAGGCGTCATCGGGGGGAAAAGCAAAGCCCTGACGGCGAGCACGCTCCGCATACAGGTTGATGAGATCCTTGGCCATATCCTTGGCGGCCGCCTTCGCACGCGCCTTGGCCTTTTTCCACTCACCGCCTCCAAAGCGCGAAAGCTTCACCATCCCGTCATCACCGCGTGCACCGATATATTTTGACACCGCCTCAAGGCGGTCACACGGCAAAAACAGCATGTCACTGCCCGCATACTGGATGCTCACATAATCTCGCGTTACCCCATCAATGGTCAGTGTTTCAAGCCCTATATAACGGCCAATGCCGTGCGCCTCGTGCACCACGAGGTCCCCGGGGGTGAGGTCGGCATAGGACAAAATGGCACGACGGGCATCGCGCTTTTTGCCACTGCGCTGAATGCGTGCGGCAGGCGCCAGCCCCCCTCGGCGTGTGTCCGCTGAAAGTGAGAGCACCGCAAAGCCCGACACGCCCAGCTCAAATCCGCGTCCTTGCTCCTTCCACGTGAGCAGGATCTCACCCGGCAAGGGGAGCTCGGCCCCCTCGGCGGCCAGCGATACCGCCAAGCTTTCCTGCTGTAATTTTTCCAAAAATGCCCTTGCCGCCGTTTCGTGCTCGGTGAGAAGCAGGACCGCGCGACCGGTCTCCACGTAGGAGCGCAGATCCTCAAGCAGGAGCTCAAAATGATCCTCGTACGCTACGGTATGCTTGCTTTTGAAGGTATAAAGCCCCCCCAATCGCTTGCCCGTCAGGCCCGATGCGATCGAGTTCACATGTACCGTGACGGCTTCCTCCAAAAAATGCTCAAGTCGGGAGGGCGGTGCCATATATTCGGCATAGCGTGCCGATACGGTCCCCCCCTCAAGGAGCGTCTTGACCGTTTCATCCATGTGCCACGCGGCGGCGCGAAGACGGTCGTTGATCGCATTGGTATCGCGCAAAACCACCAACGTATGGGGGTTTAAATAAGAAAGCAGGCACTCCCGTGCCTCATCGCAAAGCACAAAATATTTATCGATAAAACGCAGATCTCCACCGCCCTCGATCTCACCAAGCTCCTTTTCAAGCTCCTCGGCGGCGCGGTCGTTTTTGCATTTTTTCAGTTGTGAAAGGACCGCCTCACGAAGACGTGCGCGCGTATCGCCCCCGATCAAGACCTCGCGTGCGGGGGTAAGCTCGCAGTCGGTGAGCATGGTGTGGATGCGTTGCGTTTCCACGTCAAAAATACCGATACGGTCCACCTCATCCCCAAAAAACTCTACGCGTATGGGGGCGGAATGCATCACTGCGATCCGATCGCTCGTCATCGCACGAAGCGCGGGTGCGTAAATGTCAAAAATGCCGCCACGCACGGCAAACTGCCCTGCACCCTCCACAAGATCCACACGCGCATACCCTGCGGCCACCAGCCTCTCCGCCAGTGCTGTGGGGTCCACCACGCTTCCAACACCGAGCGACACCGTATTCCCCTTCAGCTTTTCGCGCGACATCACGTAGCCAAGCGCGGCATCGGGGGTGGTCAGCACCACGTCGAGCTCCCCGCAGGCCAGTTGCCACAGCAGCGAAAGGCGCTCGTGCTCATATTCGTGTGAAGCAGTTACGTTATAAAAAGTAAGGTCACGTGCCGAGAAAAACGCGGCACGCAGTCCGTAATGTGTAAAATACTGTTGAAGGCGCAGACACTCCTTTTCCTCCGGCAACAGCAAAAGCGATGCCCCGCCCGTCTTATCCCTTGTATCGGAAAAGAGGGTGGCAAGCATCGCATCGGATGCGCCCTCGCAAAGGCCGCACACCGCAAACGGAAGTGAGCGTCCCTTGAAAGCACGGGTAAGATCGCCGAGGAGCGCACGGTACTCCCCCTCAGCGCGAATAACGTCCCCAATCAGCATTTGGCTACCCCGTTACAAGCCTGCATGGCCGCAGCAAGCTCGCCCTTGATGAGCAGCTCTACCCCGTTTCGAACGGTAGGAAAGGCTCTTTCCAGCTCCGCCAAATCCGCGGGAGAAAAGGGGGAAAGGACCCAGTCGGCCAGGTCGAAATCGGGGTGCGGCTTTTTGCCTACGCCGATGCGCACGCGCGCGAACTCGTTGGAGCCCAGCCCTGCAATAATGCTCTTCATCCCGTTATGACCGCCGTCACTGCCTTTTCCGCGCACACGCAGGCGTGCAACGTCAAGGGTCACGTCGTCATAGATCACAATAACGTTTGTCGGCTCAATGTGATAAAAGGCCGCCGCCTCGCGAACCGACTCGCCCGAAAGATTCATATAGGTTTGGGGCTTTAAAAACAGCACGCGTTTTCCGGCAAGAGTCCCCTCCCCGGTCAGGCCCTTAAACCGTGCTCGGTCGATCGTCGCGCCAATGCTCCCGGCAAGGTGATCGATGGCCAAAAAACCTGCATTGTGACGGGTACTCCTATACTCGGCACCGGGATTGCCAAGCCCCACCACAAGAACCGTCGGCGCGCCCGAGGCGCCCCTCTCGGTCTTCTCTATTTTCTTAAATAAATCAAAAATGTTGGCCATAAAAAGCTCCTTTTCCAAGACAACGCACACAAACGCCGCCGCGAGGACTCTCGCGCCGACGGTAACTGCTTATTGTCTTCATTATACACAAATCTTACCTGAAATGCAACGCCTTGGACACATTTTAAGACCGCAAAGGCACGAAAATGGCCCTGTTCAAAAAAAATTAACATTTTGAGGCAAAATTCGAGCAAGAAAATCTTGTTATATTATAAATAATATGTTATAATTATTGCCACCTATGCGATAACATCGCAAGATGATCCCCAAAAAACAAAATTTTTTAATATCTTGGAGGTATTTCAAATGGCAAAGAAGTATTGCTATCTCTTCTCCGAGGGTAACGCAAATATGCGTGAGATCCTTGGCGGTAAGGGCGCAAACCTCGCAGAAATGACCAACATCGGTCTTCCTGTTCCCCAGGGCTTCACGATCTCGACTGAGGCCTGCACCCAGTACTATGAGGACGGCCGTCAGATCAATGACGAGATCATGGCTGAAATCATGGAGTACATCGTAAAGATGGAAGGCGTTATCGGCAAAAAGTTCGGTGACCTTGAGA
>JAFVYZ010000032.1 GCA_017508425.1 Clostridia bacterium
CCGTTGCTGTAGCCCCAAGCCATTTGGGTGTGGGGATACTCGTTGGTTCTGAACAGGGGGCCGATACTCATGGTGGTGGACGTACGGGCGTACTCGTACTTGATCCACTGTGCCTTCAGCTCGTTGTAGATCTCGTCGTTGTAAACGGGTGCCAACGCGTACGCGTCCGTGTCGATGGTGGGGGCGTATTCCTCCGCCGCATACACGTTGAGCGTTACCGCGTCCTCGATCTGCGGCGTCAGAGGTAACAGCACCGCCAGCGTCAGCAACAAGGCCGTCAGCTTTTTGAGTATGAATTTCGTTCTCTTCATAAATTGGTCTTCCTTTCTGAAATAAACAGGGGGATTTTTGCCCCGCGGTAGTTACCGCAAGGCGGGGTTCTTTCATTTATTTATATCGTTTACTGCTTCTTTTTGTTTTTCTCGCAGAGGCAGATGCCGATCAGATCGTCACCCTGACAGTAGTGGGGACAGTCGACGCAATAGCTCTCCGAAAATTTGCTTGAGCCGTATGGGCATTGCTCCTGCATCTGGGTCACGAAGGGACGCCCGTCGGCTGTGTATTGGGGATCGGCTTTGAAGTCGGGATAGATCGGGACCGGCAAGCCCTGCTGCTTTTCGTATTCCTCATAGTATCCGTAGCGCAAGTCAAAGCTCTTGCCGAAAGCAGTTACGATCTTAAAACGATCGCCGTCTCTGATCTTGTTCATATGGTCTCCGTTCCGCCGCCGGTGCGGCTGATGTATTTTTGGTTGTTTTAAAGGGTATAATTTTGATTTGTAGGTAATTTATTATGTTCATTTCTTGCCCACGATGGCAATGAAAATTGCCGTCGTGGGCAAGAAATGAACATATGATATTCCACAAAAAAAACCCTATATACCGTTCTATAACAGTATACAGGATTTTCTTCTTTCTTTGTACCACCCCAAACGCAAATTTTGGGACATAAATATTTAACCCGTTTACCCCTTTTCGGGTGGTAATGTACAGCCCAAACGCGTCCCAAAAGCCGCCGTTAAAGGATACTTGCAAACTCCGACCTGTCCTTTACACCCGTCTTTTGGACTACACGAAGCACGGTCTGCTTGACCGTGGACTCAGCGATATAAAGCATCGACGCGATCTCCTTGGAGGTAAATCCGAAGGTTACAAGCTTCGCCACCTCCCGCTCTCGCGCGGTCAGATTGGCAGCGATATTGCGGTTTCTCACCGCGCCGCTCAGCTTTGACCAGCCCACGCTGTAAACTCCGTAAAGCTCCTTTACATTCTCTACCGCGGAGGGGTCTACCAAGGCGATTCGCTCCTCAAGCAGACCGTCAAAATGCCGCACGTATTCCACCAGCACACCGTAAAGTCTATCCGCTAAGGCAAGCGCGATCGCTTTGTCCATATGCAATATCGCATACTCCCTATCCCCCGAATTGTAATACGCCACAGCGCAGGAAAGGCGCAGAAAGATCTCGGGCAGGATCGTTTTATCCACCACCGCCTGCGAGATCATCGGCTCGATGGACTTGGGAATCAGCCTCATCAGCGCAAGACCTTGAATTCCCTCAAAATCGATCTGCTTAGAGGCGATGCCAAACGCCGACATATATAAATATTTGGTATAAAAGACCTTTGCCGCGGGGTGCGCGTCGGGCGGCAGAGCCTCAAAGCTTCCCCTTTTAAACCACTCGGGATAGTCCCTGTTATCGTAGACCGAGCTGTCAACGATGGCAAGGGCAAGGGAGATCATTTCCCTTCGCACCTCGCTTTCGCAGGGTGCGGAGCAAATATGGCGCTTCGCCTCGACCCATAGCTCCATATCCCCTCGCCAGATGGCGCAGAGTGCCAAAAGCATACCGCCGCCAAGGATCGCGTAAAAGCCCGAGTGAGCGGACAAAAAGTAGCGGGCACGGTCGTAGACCTTGTATATCTCGCCGCGTCTGTAGGCAAGCTGAGCCTCCAGCAGTGCAAATGCCTCGGGGTTGTTTTCAAGCATTGCCGCGAGCCCGTCAGCGTCGCCCGCCGTGTTATAAAGGTTAGTCATATCAAGAAACGGGCTCTTTTTGGGCATTGGCATATGGGGGACGTCGCCCTTTGCGGTGCTTGGCAATACGGCGTGGGCGGGGACCATCCAGGTCCTCTCCCAACGCTGGGCGCCCTTGATCTTCCCTTCCTTGCAAAGCTCCTGCACGCGGCGGGTGGTCACGCCCCATTTTTCCGCCGCCTGCTTTACCGTGATCATATTCATAGTGTGTCTCACCTTTCCGCATCATACACTGTCAATATTTCTTTTGAACAAAATCGCTTTTTATCATTCATTTCGTTTGAACGAAGCACTTAAAACGTTTATTCTTCGTTCAAACGAAATCTGCAGTCGTTATTATACTTCGTTTAAACGAAATTGTCAAGAGATTTTTCCAAAATTTCACCAAACACAAATGAAAAGCCCCCAACAAGGAGATTGTCGGTGGCTTTTCTAATGCAAGATAGAGTGTTTGGTAACAGTAATTATTTTTACTTAAACGCCGGCGCGTGTGTCTCGCCTGTTGCAAAGGCGTTCGGGCCGGGATCGGACATGGAGAAATACATCTTTGCCGCCTTGGTCGTGCCGAAATCGCGATTTGAGCCGGTATTTTGCACCTTGTTAAAGGCATCGCGGAACATTTGATTGTGTGCTTCCTCGCGATTGAGCAGGAAATCGATGGTCTCTCTGACCTTTTTGTCCTCGATC
>JAFVYZ010000033.1 GCA_017508425.1 Clostridia bacterium
AATTGTTTGATATCGGCGGCGGTTGCCGCCGCCGAACATCACTGGAGCTGGTGATCGGAGTCGAACCAACAACCTGCTGATTACAAATCAGCTGCTCTGCCATTGAGCCACACCAGCGAATTCGGAACGAGATAGATTATATCACGTTTCGCCCCCGTTGTCAACCCCTTTTTTGAAAATATTTTATTTTCTTGCAACGGGGGCACACCGTTACCGCGCGCCTTGACTTTTCGCCCCTAAAATGCTATAATTCTATTGCTTATTGCTTCACAAATGTTGAAAGGAAAACCACAAATGAGTATAAAAAATATTACCGTGATCGGGTGCGGCAGATGGGGTAGCTTTATTGCCAAGCATCTCTTCGATCTCGGCTTCAACGTGACTCTGTATGGACGCGAAAATTCCCCCCATATGAGGGCGTTTCTTGAAAACGGAAAAAACAACCTGATGACATTGCCAACGGGTATTCATCTTTCTTGCAATTTGAAGGAAGCGATTGACGGGCTTGACGTGTTGATCATTTCCATCGGCTCGCAAGGGCTCCGTGCGCTGTGCCGCGAGCTGCGTGCCGTGGGCTTTGAACGCGGCACTGCCGTGCTTTGCATGAAGGGCCTTGAGGTCGGCACGGGCAAGCGCCTGACCACGGTCGTTCGCGAGGAGCTCGGCGATGCCGTTAAGGCGGCCGTTTGGCTCGGCCCCGGACACGTGCAGGATTTTTGTGCCGGGATCCCGAACTGTATGGTCATTGACAGCGACTGCGAAGATGCCAAGCAAGCCCTTGTAACGGCTTTTTCAAGCAAGCTCATCCGCTTTTATTACGGGCAGGACCTCATTGGCAACGAGATCGGTGCGGCGGCCAAAAACGTGATCGGCATCGCCGCGGGGCTCCTCGACGGTATCGGTCTTTCGCCCTTGAAGGGAGCGTTGATGTCGCGCGGCACAAGAGAAATCGCACGCCTCATCAAAGCCCTTGGCGGCAATGAGCTGTCGGCCTACGGTCTTTGCCATCTCGGAGACTATGAGGCCACCGTATTCTCGCCCCACTCGCACAACCGACGCTTTGGCGAGGCCTTTGCTAAGGGGGAGGACTTCCTCGACCTTGCGGAGGGCTACTATACGGTACGCGCCCTGAACACGCTCAGTGACATAACAGGCACCGAGCTGCCGATCTGCCGCACCATTGAAGATGTGCTCTATCACGAAAGACCCGCCAAAGAGGCTCTTTTCGGGCTCTTTGAACGCAGCCTAAAAAATGAATTTTAAGATAAAACGGCCCCCACGTGGGGGCCGTTTTTATATGCGAAAAATTTGTTTCCTGTGCTTTTGCAGGGACAGGAGCAGCAATGTACCGAACACGCCGATCGAAATGATCTCACCGATACCGACGGTAAGAAATAAAAAGGGCAAGCCCTCCGTGACGTCCGTGTACGCATACCGAATGACAAACGGAATGATCAAAGTATTCGAAACGATCGGCGGCACAGCGGCCAAAAACCGATAACGTCTCAGCTTTCTTGTGCCAACGGCACCCAAAAACGTAGCCAACGTGCCGAAAATAATATCGGGGAGCGCGGCGCCGGTAAGAATGTTGGAAAGCAGGCACCCGACCGTCACGCCGGGCACGGCCGCCGCCGTAAAGTACGGCAAAACGCAAAGCGCCTCCGAGAGACGGAGCTGGATCGCGCCCATGCCCGAAAGGCCGAAAAGGAACGTGAACCACGTGAGGGCCACATACAGTGCGGCAATAATACCGGCATAGGTCAGGTAGAGAACAGTGGTACTTTTTTTCATCATTTTAATCTCCTTAGTTTTGATTAAGGTGAGGATGGTTTCGAACTCACCATGGGTTACAAAATCAGGCCGAGGGCCTCCAGTGCCTCGGTCACCTCGGCATACATATAAAGCGAGCCGAGTGAAAAAAGCGGGAGTCCGCGCTCACGCGCCGTCTCAACAGCGGCGCGCACGGCCTCTTCTACCGTAGAAAATCCGGTAGCATGAACCCCCTGCTCGCGCCAAACTGCGGCAAAATCGTCGGCAGGCAGGGCACGGGGATTGTCGGGTGTGAGCGTAAAGACCTCGGCGGCAAGGGGAGCGAGGGTTTTTACCATACCGTGGTAGTCCTTATCGGCCATCACAGCTGTGAGCAGTAGCACACGTGTATCGGGAAAATAGGTCTTGATCCCCTTGGCGGCGGCGGCGATCCCCTCGGGATTATGCGCCCCGTCCGAGATGATCAGCGGAGACTCGCACAGCTTTTCAAATCGGCCGGGCCACTTCACACGCGCGATGCCGCGACGCACCGTTTCCTCATCGATTCGAATGCCGCGAAGCGCAAGCATCTCAAAAAGGGTGAGCACGGTCGCAAGATTCCCCGGCTGATAGCTGCCGAGCAGGGGCAAATGCATGGACTTGTATTTTCCAAAATCCACCACCGTCCCCGAAAGATCGCTCTTCAACACACAAACAGGGGTATCCTCCGCGGCGGCAAAGGGCACGGCGGCGGCCTTGGCCGCCGACTCGATAACGGCACGGGCTTCCCGATCCCTACCACCCCAAACAACGGGCGCACCCGGCTTGATGATGCCGGCCTTTTCGGCTGCGATCTTCTCGACGGTATCCCCCAAAAATTCGGTGTGATCCAAGGCAATGCCCGTGATGACCGTCGCCAAGGGATCTTGAATCACATTGGTGGAGTCAAGGCGTCCACCCAACCCCGTTTCGAGCACTACGATATCACAACACATCTTTTTGAAATAACAAAATCCGATCGCGGTGATCAGCTCAAATTCGGTGGGAGGATCCTCCATTTGATCGGCAAGGGGACGCACCTCGGCCGTGATCTCGGCCAGCGACGCATTGTCGATCGGCTTGCCGCAAAAGGCTATGCGCTCGTTAAAGGATTTGATGTACGGTGATACAAAAAGACCGGTTTTATACCCCGCCTCGCGGAGCACCGACTCGGTCATTGCCGACGTCGAGCCCTTGCCGTTGGTGCCTGCAATGTGAATAAACCTCATCCCGTCCTCGGGGTTTCCGAGCAACGACAAAAGCTCCCTGATGCGTGAAAGCCCCGGACGACTCCCGCGCCATACGACCGAATGAATGTAATCTATAGCCTCACGATACGTCATTTTCGGCACATCCTTTCAAGCAAAGCGACAAAGCTTTTGTTTTTGTATATGGCACACAAAAGATAGCTTTCACAAATGGCAATGCCGAGATAGATCGGCACACGGAGTAACAAAAGCAAGGGGGCGTATCCGTAATATACGTGAAGCGCAAGACTTTTAAGAAGGACCGAGCCAAGGAACTGCGCCGCAAGCTCCACCCAAAACAGCGACCACCATTGCTTCTTTTTCAACACGTAACGGCCAAGCACACCTGCCGTCACACCGACCGCGGCCGCCCCCACCAAAATAAGCGGATTGGGGGCCTGTGCCGCCCAAAGGCAGCTGCAAAGATCGGCCACAATGGCCACCAGAGCCCCGGCCAATGGCCCGAACGCAATACCGCCAAAGATGATGGGGAAATTTTCAAAGGTCACGCGTAAGGCGCCAAGACCAAACACCAGCTTAGCCAGGTATGCCAGCACCACGCTCATGGCGGAAAGCATGGCACAAAGGCAAAGCACCCGCACCTGTCCCAGTGCTGTGACATCCTTCAAAACGGCACCCCGTATGCCGCTTGATTCTCTTTTTTTGTATTCCTTCATAAAAAACCTCCTTCCCGAAACTCATTCGAAAAGGAGAGAAAAATCACTCTTATTCAAACGAAGCGGGATGCAAGCCCTTGGCCGCGGAAAATCCTTCGTCCGACCGGCAACTCCCCGTCCCGTCGGCACTTAACGCCAAGAACCTTACTCTTCAACGCTCTTATTATAATACCGATAAACCAAAATGTCAATACTTGGTGAAATTTTCTTGACACAATGGGAGGGCGTATGCTACAATGGCTTTAGTACAAAAAAAGGAGCGCTGTGCTATGATATTTGAACCCGTTTTGTTTGAAAAATTTCCCGAGGCCACCCTCACGCCGATGTGCTTTACCAACCCCGACGGAAAAATGTTTACCCCCCGTCGTGCCGTGATCGTTTGCCCGGGTGGTGGCTATAATCACGTCTCCCCCCGCGAGGCGGAGCCCGTGGCCGCACAGTTTTTAGCGGCCGGCTGTGCGCCCTTTATTTTGAATTACGGTGTGGGCGAAAATGCCAAGGACTTCAGACCCTTAAAGACCCTTGCCCGTGCCATCCGTTACCTGCGCGAGAATGCTGAAGTGTACAGCATTGATCCCAATTACGTATTCGTATGCGGATTTTCGGCCGGTGGGCATCTTGCCGCCTCGTCGGGCGTTTTGTGGAGCTCCCCCGTGCTGGATGAAATTGCCGAGGGCGCGCCGCGTGACGTGGTACGTCCGACGGGTATGATCCTCGGTTATCCCGTGATCAGCGCAGGTGAATTCGCACACCGCGGCAGCTTTAAGCAGCTATGCGGAAAGGAGGAGCCGAGCGAGGCGGAGCAACGCGTATTTTCGCTTGAGCTTCACGTGGACTCCACCACGCCCCCGACCTTTCTTTGGCACACCTTTGCCGACCATGCCGTTCCCGTTCAAAACAGCCTTTTGATGGCCGAGGCCATGAGCAAGGCCGGCGTTCCCTTTGAATTGCACGTGTTCCCCGAGGGACGGCACGGTCTTTCGCTTTGCAACGATCTGACGGCCTCCCGAAAGCCCGAGATCAACATTGTGCCTCATACCGCGCAATGGCTGCCTCTGGCACTCCGCTGGGTCAAGGATTTTAACATTTAAAAAAGAAACGACCGCTTTACGAAAACCCGTAAAGCGGTCGTTTTTTATGTTCCCGCACAGGTCGGGAATGCTTTTATTCTTCAACGATCAGGCCGTAATCGCCGTCCTTACGACGATACACCACACAAGGGGTCTCGGCTTCGGCATCCCGAAATACGAAAAATTGATGGCCCAGGAGATTCATTTGCAAAATGGCTTCCTCCACCGACATCGGCTTTACGGGAATGTATTTGGTGCGAATACAAAATTCGCCCTCTTCCTCCTCCACATCGTCGGCCTCCACCTCAAATGCGCCGCTGCGAAGACGCTTTTCAAGACGGGTCTTGTTTTTGCGAATTTGCCTTTCAAGCGATTCAAGGGCCTCGTCTATGGCCGTTTGGAAGGTATCGGCCCCCTGCTCACAGCGAAAAATGGTTCCGCCATAATAAATGGTGATCTCCACGTACTGCAGGTTATGACGGCAGGAAAAACAAACGGCGGTCTCGGCATCATCCCCAAAAAAGCGTTCAAATCTTATCAGCTTTTTTTCGGCAAGATCCCGAAGAGAGGGGCGTAGGGTCATTTGCTTTGCACTCACGGTAATTTTCATATACACTTCCGCCTTTCTGTACCGGGGTTATTACTTGGTACAGTTTTATTATAGCACGGAATTTGTGAAAAATAAATAGGTTTTTAAAAATTTTATCTATTTTTTTGTGAAAAATGCAGTCATTTTTCGAGATTTTCCTCGTTTTGCCCTTCTTCTTCGATGCAATAAAGGTCCATACCAAGATCACGCTCTCGACGCCAAAGGAAAAGCGAAAGCGCCACCGTCAGCAAAAGCAACGCCGCAGCTACCACAGCCGTGACGTTACAACGCACGGAAAACAAACGCCCCTGCACCAAGGCTTGCCCGGCACTGATGAGCGAAAACACCTCGGGGAAAAATGCCAGCGGCAACAGCAAAAGATTGGAAAAGGCCATGGCCTTTCGGTTTGGCAAAAAGGTGCAAAGAAGTATTTTGGCGCGTTTTTCCTCTTGTCGCTCACCCTGCTCCCTTGCTTTTTTTACACGCCATACCGTATAAAGCGCGAAGGCCGAGAGCACCACCGATGCCAAAAACAACAATATAAGCACGAGCGAGACCGAGAGCAAAAGAATGTAAAAATTGCGAACTGCGGGCGTAGGTGAAGCCCCCAAAAGGTACTCACGCGCATTTTTCAGGGCACTGAAAAGCAGTCTCCACACCGACAAGCGCATCGGGCGACCCGCCTGTGTGCCATACACGTTGTAAAAGGCACCCAGCACCACCAAGGTACAAGCCGTGACAAGCGGCAACACGTACCGAAGGAGCAGCAGCACACGCCAACGGCGCGCGGTCAAGGCATCCGTCGGTGTCACTTTGGAATTCAAGTACTTCCCTTCCATTACTTTTTCTCACTGCCCTCGAGAAAGTAGGCCGCCTCCATATCGGCGGTCGCCAATGCCATAGCGAGCGGGAACTTGGCAAAGGCCGAGCCGACGGTGTTGTTATCCTCACACCCCGAAAAGCCCATGTGATAACGAATGGCAAAGGCCTCGTCGCGCGTCAGGCGCATAAAGCCCGACACGATGTAAACCGACTTCTCACCGTGGCCGTAGGGCAGCTCATCCTCAATGGTATAAAAGGGCACCGACTTCCACACGCCGTTCTCCTTGACGTTACGAGTGCTCTCCTTGTAAAAATTGACCTTGCAAAGATCGTGCAGGAGTGATACGATCGCAATGCTCTCCTCGGAATAATTCAGCCCATAGACCTCGCGCACGCGCGGTCTTGCCAAATAATCCACCAGGCAATCATAAACGTTAAGGCTATGCTCCAAAAGACCGCCCGGATACGCACCGTGATAGCGCGTGCTGGCGGGTGCTGTGAAGAAATCGCAATTGTCCGAGCAAAGATAATCAAGGAGCTTTTCGGCGCCCTCACGGTGGATCTTATTTTTAAAGATCGAAATAAAGCGCTCCTCCTGTGATAGCGTAGGCTCCGAGGTGCTGCGGTCAAAAAACATTTCCATTTCAAAACCTCCCCTTAATTTTTCCAATTTTTATAAATTATTTTCCATTTTTGAAACGAGATATCGCAAAATTTTCTATTTTTAATTTTTATTCTCCCGTTCTTTTCTCATTATATCATGACAGCGACGCAAAGGCAACTGTTTTTCGATGCAAAAAAATCTTTTTTATATGGACAAGTATAAAATTTTATGTTATAATATACTTTGTATATTTATGTCCGTTAAAAGACGGGAAAGGACACTTTTTATGGATTTTAAGCTTTCCACACAGCCCTACAAGGGCACACGCGATTTCTATCCGCGCGAAATGCGCCTGAGAAACTGGTTTTTCGGTAAGATCAGAGATGCACTTGAGCTCGCCTGCTTTGAGGAGTACGAGGGCCCGATGCTCGAGTCCCTTGACCTTTACGCCGCAAAAAGCGGTGAGGAGCTTGCCAAGGAGCAAACCTATAATTTTGAGGACCGCGGCGGCAGAAGCCTTGCGATCCGCCCCGAAATGACCCCCACCGTCGCCCGTATGGTGGCGGCAAAAATGGGGGAGCTGAACTACCCCTTAAAATGGTTTTCCATTGCCAACATGTACCGCTACGAGCGTCCCCAGCGCGGCCGACTCCGCGAGTTCTGGCAGTTAAACGTCGATATTTTCGGGTGCGACACCTTTGAGGCCGATCTTGACGTGATCAAGAGTGCCATCACCGTTCTTCGCGCATTCGGTGCCGATGAATCCATGTTCCTCGTGCACATCAACAACCGCCGCTTCTTCAACGATGCGATCGCCGCGATCGCCGGCACCGACACCGAGGGAGCGCGCCGCGTTTCCAAGGTAGTGGACCGCAAAAACAAGGTGCCGCGCGAGACCTACGAGGCCGACCTGAAGGCCTTAGGCTTGACCGATGAGCAAATTGCTAAGATCGACGCGCTCTACACCATGAACGTGACCGAGGCAACCGCCCTTTGCCCCGACAGTGTGGGGGCCACCGAGCTCCGCGCACTCTTTGACGCGCTGGAGAAAACAGGGCTTGCCAAATACTGCACCTTTGACTTTGGCATCATTCGCGGTCTGGACTACTACACCGGAACGGTCTTTGAGGTGTTTGACAACGCCCCCGAAAACAACCGCGCCATGTTCGGCGGCGGACGCTACGACAACCTGGTGGGGCTCTTCCAAAAGAACGCCTCGATCTCGGGAGTCGGCTACGGCATGGGTGACGTAACGCTGGAAAACTTCCTCACCACCCACAACCTCATCCCCGACTTTAACGTTGGCAAGACCAAGGTACTCATCACGCGCTTTGCCGACGTGCCCCTTGAAGCCTACAATCAAATCGCGGACACGTTGTTTTCGAGCGGCGTGCGCGCGTGCCTGTACCTCGGCAACAAAAAGTTTGGTAAGCAAATTGATTTCGCCGCAAAGGAGCATTACAGCCACGTCATCATTATGGGTAGCGATGAGCTGGCAAGCGGTACGGTCAAGGTAAAAAACCTTGGAACGCGCGAGGAAAACGTCGTAAAGATCGAAGCACTCGATAGCTTTTTTACTGACGGTGCCGTGCCCTCTGACATCACCTGGGATGATATTATGAACGGCGTGAAGGAGTAAGCCATGATCTATTTGTTTTTGGCAAACGGATTTGAAGAGATCGAGGCACTTTGCCCCCTTGATCTTTTGCGCCGTGCAGGTCTTGAGGTCACCACCGTCGGCATCGGCGGCGATGCCATTATGGGAGCTCACGGCATTACGGTTATGGCCGACATTCCCGAGGGAATGTATGCCGACAGCACCCCCGATATGCTGATCCTGCCGGGCGGCATGCCCGGAGCCAAGCACCTCGACGAGAGCCAAGTAGTGGACACGGCCCTCAAGGCCGCCGCCCGAAACGGCAGCTTTCTTGCGGCCATTTGCGCGGCACCGATGATTCTCGGACACCGCGGGCTGCTGGAGGGAAAGCAGGCTGTTTGCTACCCCGGATTTGAATCACACCTCACGGGTGCCACGCTCGCACAAGCTCGCGTGGTGCGCGACGGTCGGATCATTACGGCCGCCGGTATGGGCGTTGCGCTGGAATTCGGCCTTGCGTTGGTCGAGGCCTTAAAGGGCAAGGAAGCGGCCGAGGCGCTGCGCCGTGCCGTGCTTGCGGACCAATGATGGACACGAAAAAAGCCATACGTACGGTACTTTTGGCAAAAAGAGCCGGCATATCGGACAAAGAAAGGCCCGCCCTGGATGGCGCTCTTTGCCGCCAAATCGAGGCACACCCCTTCTTTCGCGATGCCGATGCCGTTTTGCTGTATTTTCCCATGCGCGGTGAGCCCGATCTCACGCCGTTGCTCTCTTTGCTTGACGCGCGAGAGATCCCTGTTTATCTGCCCCGCTGTGAGGGCGACAAAATGCGTTTCCTTTTGTACACCGGAAAGGCTGCCCTTGAAAAAGACCGTTTTGGCATTTTAGCACCCGCAGGGTGCGCGCCGGAGTCCTGCCCTACCGAGCACACGCTTTGTGTTTTGCCGGGGCTTGCCGCCGATCAAAGCGGAACACGCCTGGGCTACGGGGGTGGATTTTACGACCGTTTCTTGCCCCACTTCAAGGGCAAGCTGCTTTTTCCCCTTTATCACCAAATGGTGTGCGACACCCTCCCGCGTGAGGAATGCGATTTTCTCATCCCGAAATCGTCGATCATAACCGAGAAAGGAGTGCTTGAAAATGCCCAAATGGATACCCGAACGCCCCAGCTATAAAAAAGAGCGGCGTACCGTGGGATTTATGGTACTGTCCGCCTTCCTTCTCTTATTTTTTGGCCGTCTTTTCGGGGAACGCTTACCCTTTTCGCACATGATCGCGCTGAAAATCCCTTTTATGGCGGTGGTGGCGCTCCTGCTCCCTGCCCTTGGCTATTTCTTATACCGTGGCGAGGGATATCGGGCGAGCTTGCGGTTGCATCTCCCTGCGGCCAGGTACATTCCCCTGCTTGTTGCGGCTTTTTTTGCTCTTGTGTCGGGGAGCCTTTTGCTCTCCCGTCTCACAGGTGGTGCCGACACGCTCGGCAATACCGTTGTGCCCTTTGATACCGCCCCTCCAAGCACGGTGTGGGAAATGATCCTGTTCTTCCTTGGTGGGGGTATTTTGCCCGCGTTGCTTGAGGAATTTTTCTTTCGCGGCATTGTAACGGTTGAGTACGAGCGCCGTGGCGCGGTGCGCGCGGTTTTGATGAGTGCCGCACTTTTCGCACTCCTGCATTTTGATGCACCCAATCTCCTCGCACACCTTTTTTCAGGCGTCCTGCTTTCGTTGCTGTTGTTTGCCACCAACTCCTTGGTGGCTACCGCGATCGTACACGCGGCCATGAGCCTACTTTTGCTTTTCGCACAGCATTACCTAAACGCCCTTTACGATTATACCGGCACCGTACAGCTGTATCTTTTCATTTTCACCGCCATCCTCCTCGTATCCCTTTTGTTTTTCACCCGTTCGTGTGCGCGTATTTATCGCACCCGTGACGAGCGAGGGCTCGACGATCCCCGTCGTGCGGTTCCCTACAACGTACAGTTTTACACCGTGCTGGATGCACTTTGCGACCCCACCGTTATTGTATGCCTCGGGCTTGCGATCGCGGGATTTGTGATTTTCTAATAAAAGAAAGCTCCCCTTGGGGTGCCTGCCGCGGTGCGGGTCGCCCCAAGGGGAATTTTTTAATGAAAAAGCTCTAAAATCTTAAAACGTAATTTATATTTTGTGTTCTCACTGTCGGTAATGATGCGATACTGCTCCTCCGAAAGCCCTGCCGACAAAAAGACCTCCTCGGCCTTGGCCTTGGTGGTGGCCGCCGAAAGGCAAAGGGGCGGAAAAAGCACACACCACCAATTTTGCCCCTCGGCCTCTCCGATCAGGACACGAAGAGAAAGATATTCACCCGAAGGAAACGCGAGATTTTCATAAACCCTGGTAGGGTATTGCTCCTTGCCGAGCGTCACCCTTACGTCATCCTCGCACCCGTTTTGCACAAGACAATCGCGCGCCTCCCTCTCGATCGCATCAAGACTTTGTAGGAGCAGGGTCTCGGCCTCATCACGTGTAGTGACCCCCTTTAATATTTCCTGCGTTTTATGGAGCACGGCATCGCGAACGGCGAGCTTTAATGCTTGGTCCTCTTCACTGTCGGAATTGGCCAGCACGTGCAAGCGTATCACACTATCGTAGATCTCCCCTTCACCGTGAATGGGCAAAATGGCAAAAGCGGCGATCAAAAGCATTGCCGCCAAGAAAAATCCAACTGCGCGTTTCATAAAATACTCCTTTTTTATCGATATAAAAAGGATGCCCCGGGGCGTTGTATTTTATTCGAAAATTGGAAATATTTTCTTTTTTTGCCTGCAAAACACAAGGGTGGCGGCTGAAAACAGCCTCCACCCTTTTTTTAATTTTCTTTGACAGCGATCAATTCCTTTGCATAGGGCAAGGACATGATCCAATCGCAAAGCATGTGCCACTCGGCCAGCTTGTGCGAACGGCGTGCATAATAAATATTGATGAGATTTTCGTAATTAAGGGTCACCGTACGCATTTGATTGTAGGAGGAGGGCAAAAGCTGGATCATATTGTGCCAAGCCTGCTTATTGGCCTTGTTAGCAACAAATTTTTCGCGCTCGACCTCAAGATACGCGATCATGGCATCAAGCGCCACAAGCCCGCCCTCATCGAGGCGATCGTGCGAGAAATCGGCACGCTCAAAGGCCTTTGCGTGGATCTTATGCATTGTCGAGGTAGAATTGGCAACCGTGCCTACCTTATAGGTGTCAAACTCCTTCCACCAATAAAGGGGGGCTGTAATATCGACCGACACGAAGATCTGACGCAGAAACTTGCGATGATCACTGCCTGCGTGCGCGAGACGCTTGGCAAGGTCAAGATCATTTTCACCCAGACAAAAACGCCCTTCTTCATCGTAAGTGCTGTCCATACGCGCCCAGCTGTTCATCGGGTTTCTTGCACCGCGAATGGCGTTTTCAAAATTCATCACCGAGGTACGTTCAATGTTGATCATAGTCGTCTCCTTACTGCTTCTTCTTTACAAGGTCCAACACGGCGCCGACCAGTGCATCGCTGTCCACACCGGCTGCCTGCCACACCGACCTTCCGGCATTGGCTACGGCAAAGCCACTTTGCGCCGCCACGATGGCGTGGGGCTTGGCGAGAAATTCCGGATCCCCGGCCAGTGCCGCCGCAAGATTTTCACCAAAACCGCCCGAGCGGACTTCCTCTTCATAAAACACCACAGGGCCGTCCGAAAGCAAGGGGGCAACCTCAGCGGCAAGCTCGGCGTAGGGCGCGAGATACTCACACAAAAGCACACGAACGCCAACCCCTTGGCGGGACAGCCGATCTGCGGCCTTGAGCGCCTCAGCGGTAATGCGCCCATGCGTTACCACCGTAGCAGCCACCTCTTTTTCGGCATCAAAAACGCGCACACGGGGTCTGCCGATTACCGCATCAATGGGGTAAAAAGCCGCGCGGATCCGCTCGTCCTCGGTGGCATTCGGATAACGAATGGCACAAAGACCGCCGCGCTCCTTGGCCGCCCTCAGCGAGGCGGCAATGCCCTCTCCCGTCACGGGAGCAAAAATGCAAGCCCCGTCAATCGCGGACAAAAGCGACACGTCATAAACTCCATAATGGGTGGGACCGTCACCGACGTTAAAGCCGGCGCGATCTACCGCTAAGATCAAGGGTAATTTTTGCAGGGCTGCATCGTGCAAAACATTATCGTAGGCGCGTTGCAGGAAGGTAGAATACAGCGCCACCACGGGGTGCTTGCCACCGGCGGCAAGGCCTGCGGCAAAGGTCACGGCATGCCCCTCGGCAATACCAACGTCAAAGAAACGATCGCCGTGCACCATACGAAAGCCCTCAAGACCCGTACCGTAGCTCATGGCGGCGGTAATGGCAACAAGCGAATCATCCTCCTTAGCCATGTGGCAAAGTGCGCTACCAAAATGCTCGGAAAAGGTCGGTGCATTTTGCTCTTTTTCACGCGGCGCGACCCCGTGATAAAGATCGGGGTTGGCCTCGGCCTCAGCATCACCTGCACCCTTTTGCGTCTTCACGTGCAGGACCGTGCTGCCGGGATATGCCTTGGCATCCGACAGTGCAGCCACCAGCGCATCCGTGTTGTTGCCATCCATGGGACCCACATAGCGAAGCCCCAACTGCTCAAAGACATTCTCTTTATAAAGAAGCGATTTGAGCTGTTTTTTCACAAAGCGCAGGAACGCGTAAATGGGACGGCCCAAGAGGGGCACGCGGCGCAAGGTGCGCGAGGTAAACTTCTTTGTGCTGATATATCCTCTTGAATTTCGAATGCGGGAAAGATGCCGTGAAAGCCCACCCGTGTTGGGGGAAATCGACATTTCGTTTTCATTGATAATGATAACCAGACGCAAATGATGACGGCAATTGTTAAGACCCTCATAAGCCAGTCCACCCGTGAGTGCGCCATCACCGACCACAGCTACGGTATAATTTTCTCGGCCGTCCATCGCGTCGGCCGTCGCCATGCCGATGGCGGCGGAAATGGCCGTGGAGCTGTGCCCTGCGCCAAAGGCATCGTGTACGCTCTCCGTCATTTTGGTAAAACCCGAAAGTCCGCCCGGCATACGCAATGTATCAAAGCGTTCCTTGCGTCCTGTTAAAAGCTTATGCACGTAGCTTTGATGCCCCACGTCAAAGATCACGTGATCGGTGGGGCTGTCAAACACGCGATGAATGGCCACGGTCAGCTCGACCACACCGAGATTGGAGGACAAGTGCCCACCATTTTCGCGCACGCGGTATGCAAGATATTTTCGGATCTCCGCGGCAAGCTCGGGGAGAAACTCTTGGGGGATCGCCTTCACGTCATCGGGCCCGTTAATGCCCGAAAGCCATTGATAATTGTCGAAATTTTCCACAAACGTCCCCCCTTTTTTACATTATTATATTATAGTATAGCATAAAAAAAGGCTTTTGCAAAGCCCTTTTTCAAAAGTTTTAAAAACGCCGCTTATGAGACGTCTCATAAGCGGCGCAAAATCACTTTAGTCCTTCATGCCAAAGTAGGCAACCGAGTTGTTGTAGCTGATATCCTCAACCACCTTACCAACGAGTGCCATATCGTTTGTCATTTGACCCTTCTCCATCATATCGCCGAGGTAGTTGCAAAGGATACGGCGGAAATAGTGGTGACGGGGGTAGGAGAGGAGCGAACGGCTGTCGGTGAGCATGCCAACGAATACGGCAAGGTGACCGGTAGCGGTGAGGTCCTCGAGGTGTCTTTCCATACCGACCTTGTTGTCAAGGAACCACCAAGCGGGACCGTACTGCATCTTACCACGTGCCTCGCTCGACTGGAAGCAACCGATAAGCGTCATCATCTCACAGTTCATCTTGGGGTTGAGATTGAAAAGAATGGTCTTGGGCAGGCTCCCCTCGACATTGAGACGGTCGAGAAGGCGAGAGAGCAGACCGATGCTGTTTGTATCGGAAATGCTGTCAAAGCCCGTGTCGTGCCCGAGACGCTCCATCATAATGGCGTTGTTATCGCGCATTGCACCAAGGTGAAGCTCGGTGGCGATGCCGTACTTCGCGTACAGCTTCATGAGGAAGTAGGTGAAATAGCCCTTGAAGGTCTCAGCCTCAGCGGCCGTGGGTGCTTCACCTGCCATGACCTTTGCAAATACTGCGGCCGCATCGGCAGGGTCGGCCACGGCGCAAACCTTTTCAAGCGCAATGTCGCTCGCGCGGCAACCAACGGCAATGAAGGCCTGCAGGCGCTGCTCAATGGCTGCTTCAAGATCGGCGAGCGTCTTGATGGGGTGCGTCAATGCCTCCACGCGTGCGATATAGCTCTTGTAGGGTGCGGCATCAATATTCATGATGCGGTCGGCGCGGAAGGCGGGGTTGACGGTAAACTTATAATCCTTCTTGGCGATCTCCTCAAAGGTGGTGAGGTCGTCAAAGATCTCGTTGGTGGTGTAAACGTGCCTCACGTTCGAGCACTCGATCAGCTTTTGGGGCGTGACGGCGTTTGCCTTGATATAGGCGTTGCACTCATCCCAGATCGCCTCGGCGTTTGCCTCGTTGATCTCGCGCTCACAACCGAAGAAGTCCTTCAGCTCCACCTGCGACCAGTGATAAAGGGGGTTGCCGAACGCAGTGCCGAGCACGCGGCAGTAGGTGAGGAACTTCTCCTTATTCGAAGCATTACCCGTGATGTACTGCTCGTCAATGCCGTAGTTGCGCATCAGGCGCCACTTGTAGTGGTCACCCGCAAGCCATACCTCAAAAACATCATTAAAGGGCTTATTTTCAAGGATCTGCTTTTCGGGCAGGTGGCAATGATAGTCAAAGATGGGCATGTTCTTGGCATGCTCGAAGTAAAGCTTTTCAGCAGTCTTGTTGGTAAGCAGGAAATTATCCTTAATGTACATATCCGTTTCTCCTTTTTATTTCCAGCCGAGCTTTTCCGCCTCGGCGTTGATGGCAGGCCATACGATATCCACGCACCACCAGTGCTCGCGGGGCGTTTCCACCAGCTGGCAGGCATCGGCGGCACCCGCCGCCTCGTAGATCCTCGAAACAGTCTCATAGCCGCGTCTTACCGCCTCGATGGGGAAGATCTTATCCTCGCGTCCCGTAACGATGGTAAGAGGACGGGGGGCGATGAGCGCCGAGAGATCCTGCATCTCAAAGTAACGGTAAGCCGCGGGGATATAGTTGCAAGCGCAATGGTAAATGTCAAGGATCGACTCCTTGTAGGGGCAGAAGGAGCAGCTGGGAACAGAGAGCTTGATGCGCTCGTCATAGCAAGCACAGTAAAACGATGCCGTACCGCCGCCCGAGTTGCCCGTGATGAGGATCTTATCGGTGTCGCACGGCGCGAAATCGGCGAGAACGTCGATCGCACAGCGCACATCAAACATGCGCTCGCCGATCAGCGTTCTGCCAAGCTGGAGCGCCGTCAGTGCCGAATAGGTGCACCCGGGGGCTTTACGGGTGGGGGTGGTGGGCTTGCGCTCCCCCATGCCGCGCTGCTCAATGCAAAGCGCCGCATAGCCGTTTTCTACCGCCTGAATGCCAAACTGTCCGCGAGGCTGATAGTCTGCATCCTTTTCAAACTTAATTTCACCCACCGAGTTGTGCGCGCCCGTGGAGTGCCCCTGCAGCGTGATCGCCACGGGGTATTTCTCCTTGCCCGTATCAGGCACAAGCAACCAGCAGGGCACGCGCGTGCCGATCTCGCTTTCAAAGGTAAAGCGGATCTTGGTGTAGCCCTCCATTTTTTGCTCATATTCGATCTTGACATTACGAGAGGGCGCGGCGTTCTTCTCGATCTCGGTAAGACCTGTGACCGCATAAAACCTTGCACGCAGCTCCTTTTTCCAGGCCTCAAAATCAGCGCCCTCGGAAAATGCCAGCTCCTGCTTCATATTTTGGTAAAGCAGATCGTGGCAGGGCTCACCGGGAAACAGTTCTACAACTTCGTTACTCATAATATATCCTCCGTGAGTTACAGTGTTACGCCGTCCTTGAAGATGGCAATATCGTAATAACCGCGTGCCTCACTTTTGGTTTCCTCACCGTTAGCCACGGCAAGACAGAGATCAAAAAGGCCCTTTGCAAGATCGTTCATATCCGCGCCGTCCATCAAAGACCCGGCGTTATAGTCGATCCAATGCGGCTTTTTCTCGGCAAGGGCGGTATTGGTCGCGATCTTCATCGTGGGCACAACACCCGAAAGCGGCGTGCCGCGACCCGTGGTAAAGAGAATGATGTGTGCGCCCGATGCCGCAAGGTTGGTCACAGCCACCATGTCGTTGCCGGGGCCGTTCACAAGGTAAAGGCCGCCGTCGGCGGGGGGCACCTCACCAAACTCAAGCGCGCCGCAAAGCGGCACCTTGCCTGCCTTTTGTACACACCCGAGCGACTTCTCCTCAAGGGTGGAAATGCCGCCTGCGATATTACCGGGCGAGGGATTATCGGCAATGCCCTCTCCGTGGTCGATAAAGTACTGTCTAAAGCGACGGATCATGGCAGCACCGCTGTCAAACGCCGCCTTGTCCTTACTGAAGGACAGCAGCAGCTGCTCCGCACCGAACACCTCGGGCATTTCAGTCATCAACACGGTCGAGCCGTACGCGGCAAAGAGCTCCATGGTTCGACCAACCAGCGGGTTGGCGGTAATGCCGCTGTACCCGTCACTGCCGCCGCATTTTACGGCGACGCGAAGCTTCGAGAGCGGCACCTCGGTGCGCACGTCGCCCTTCATTTGCTCCTTCAGCTCCTCGAGGATCGCAAGGCCCTCGGCCATCTCATCCTCACACTCTTGAATAGTCAGGAAGCGCACACGCTTTTTGTCGTATTCGCCAAGCACGCGCTTCTGGTCGGCCATGATGTTGTTCTCACAACCAAGGCCGAGCACGAGCACACCACCCACGTTCGGGTGCTTAATGAGACCCGCCAAAATTCTCTGCGTGGTCTCAAGGTCACCGCCGAGCTGGGAGCAGCCGTAGGGGTGCGTCAGGGCCTTGGCACCGCTCTTGTTGGCGAGTGCCTTGGCTACGTCGTTGATGCAGCCGACCGTGGGCACAACGAAAAGGTCGTTACGCACGCCAACGTCGCCGTTGGCGCGCACGTAACCCATAAACGTGCCCGATTTCGTACCAACCTCAACGGTGGCGGCAGGGTCATAGACCCAGTCGCCCATGCCCGCAAGGTTAGAGCGAAGGTTTGCGGGGGAAACACGATCGCCCACCGCGATATCCTTGGTGGCGTGACCGATGGGAAAGCCGTATTTGATGACGTTCTCGCCCGCCTTAATGGCGACAAGCGCGTATTTGTGCCCGTCGGCACGAACCTCTACGTTATCGGACTCATGTATTCTCATACTTCTCTACCTCGGGAATCAGCGCCGTGAGATCCTCGCCCCAAAGCTCCTTGTTCGACAGGATCTCAGCGACGGTCGATTTTTGCATGTACTCTACCACGTCAGCGGCATCGTTGGGTGTGCCCTTCTTGTAAAACTCAATGAGCTTGGCAAAGGAAAAGAGGAGATGCTCGGGCATCTTGCCAAACTTCTTGATATAGCCAAGGATCGAGGGCAGCACGCGCACCTTAAACTTGCTCACGGAATTGAGCACGATCGAGGAAAGGTAGTGCTTGATATAAGGATTCGAGAAGCGCACCAGCACGTCCTCGGCGTAGGCGGTAAGCTCATCCTTTGACATATCAAGCGAGGGGATGATCTCCTCAAACAGGCAAGCGGAGAGGAAATCGTGCATCTTTTTGTCCTCGATGCAGTCCTTCACGGTTTCAAGGCCCGAGAGCATAGCGTAGGGCACCATGGAGGTGTGTGCACCATTTAAGATGCGCACCTTTCTCGTGCGGTAGCGCTCAAGGGCGTCCTTCGTGACGATCACATTAAGGCCTGCCGCCGTGAAGGGCAGCTCCTTTTCAAGATCGTAGTCGGTTTCAATGACCCACAGGTGGAAGAACTCCGAGGTGTTGACCATGTTGTCCTCGTAGCCAAGGTCAAGCTCCTCACCCTTGGGGTAGCCGGTGTTGATGCGGTCAACCAAGGTGTTGCAGAACACGTTTTCCTTTTCAACCCACGCGGCGAAATCAGCACCGAGATTCCAGAGGTCCGCGTACTGAAGCACCGTCTTTTTGAGGTTGTCGCCATTGCGGTCAATGAGCTCGCAAGGGATCAGAATAAAGCCGCCAAGACCCTTATCAAAGCGGCGCTTCATAAGGAGCGTGAGCTTTGCGGGGAAGCTGGCAGGGGGTGCATCGGTCATTTTGTCCTCGGCACGGAAGACAATGCCCGACTCCGTGGTATTCGAGATAATGAAGCGCGCATCGGGGTTGTCAGCCAGTGCGAGGTAACCCTCGAAATCCTCATAAGGCTTTACACAACGGGAAATGACGTCAACGATCGTCTTCTCCACGCCCTCGGCACCGCGAATGATGTGCGTATAGTTGCAATTTTGCGCGGTAAGCATATCGCACATGCCCATCTCAATGGGCTGTACGACCACCACGTTACCCTCAAAATCGGTTTTCTCGTTCATTTTCTGGATCATCCAATCGGCAAAGCCGCGCAGGAACCCGCCCTCGCCAAACTGAATAAACCGTTCTTTGCGTTGTACTTTTTCTGTTTTCATAATTGTCGCCTTTCTTAACAAAAAAGTTTTACAAGCGTATTATAATATATTTTAAAATTTTATACAAGTATAAATTAAAATTATCGATAACATTATTTTTAAAATTTACAAATTATTGACATATTCAACGGGTACAAACCGTTTTAAAAAGCAAAAATTCCGCGTGCAACCGCCGCACGCGGCGACAAAAAGAAAAACGCCCCCGATTGGGGGCGTTTTCTTTTTGTTGGCTGGTGTGGTCAATTTAGATGCATCTGCCAAAACGCGAAAAACCAGTGTTTTCAAGGGGTTTGGCGGTTTGTTGATCACTAAATTTTACAAAAAATCCGCGTTTTGGTGATTCCTGTGCTTTCTTCTATTAGGCAACCTTCAATATCGCCAAAGCAATCTTTGCAAGTAAGTCTTCCGCATCCTTTTGGTTAACATCTTCCCTTTCCTTCAAAGATAATTTAACCTGCTTTTCAAGAATTTCGCAAATATCGGGTGCAGCCCAGTTTGTTAGTGTTGTAACAAACGATTTGTGGCAAGCGCAAACAAAGATGTCACAGATATTCAAGTAATCTTTCACATCTTTTTGGATTTCAGGAATTGAATCACCCATAGTCGTTACAAAAATATGCACGCCACGATAACAAAACAGCGCCCAAATATCGGAGTCGTTTGAAAATTCTTTTCTTTCGTCATAATTTTTTGGACTATGCGTGATACAATCTACGCCTTCCTGCTGTTCGAGCAAAGCAATCAACCGCTTTAATGTTTCTGTTTTTCCGCTCTTGTCTTTTTCACATAACGCAATAATTTTCATTTTATATCTCCTATAAAATTATTTTTTGGTTTTCAGTTGTGTCAGCATAGTGCGGGCGGCTTCCCGCCCGAGGTTGGTTTTGTTTTTGTTTAACTACGTTCCCAATAGTAGCCAACGTAAGTGTCGGTCAAATAGGTTGCTGCGGTAGATTTGTTTGCAAGACTGTTGCTGGAAATGCTTTTATAGTTCCCGCCATAGTATGTTGCATACTGCCATCCGTTTGTGTTTTCAAATGTTACACTCTTCAAGCTACTGCAACCGCCGAACGCAGAAGAGTCGATTCTCGTCACGCTATTCGGGATTGTGATCGACGTGAGTCCACTGCAACCGTAGAAGGCAGACATGTCGATTTCCGTCACGCTGCCGTCAGTAGGAATCACACTGTTCTTACAACCAAGCACAAGCTTGCACGGCCGGATTTCGATTAAGCAATTCCCTTCACTACGATATTTTGTATTTCCACTTGCAACGATAATACTTTCAAGCCCGCTACACCTTAAAAAAGCCCACTCGCCGATGGACGTCACACTCGAGGGAATCGTGATAGATACGAGTCTGCTACAATTGTAGAACGCTTCATCACCAATGGATGTTACGCCTTCAGAGATTGTAATCGATGTGAGGTTGCTACAATTGCAGAACGCTCCATCACCAATGGATGTCACGCTTGATGGCATCGCAATCGAAGTAAGACCGCTCCAATCACAGAACGCATAATCGCCGATTGTGGTCACGCCCGACGGGATTTCCAACGAGGTGATTTTATTTCCGTTCAAATACAAATTTTTATTACCATCCAAAGGATTAGCATTACTTCTATCAAACTTTATATTGCACCAAGCCGCAAGATCGGTAATATATATGTCCGTAAGATTGCTACACTCCTGGAACGCACCATCGCCGATGAAGGTCACACTCGCCGGAATTGTGATCGACGTGAGATTGCTGCACCCATAAAATGCACAATAGCGGATGGCCCCAAGTTGGCTGTTTTCGACTATAATAACGCTTTTTAGACTACTACAGCTTGCAAAGGCGCGTGCACCAATGAAAATCACACTTGCAGGAATCGTTATTGAGACAAGATTCACGTGCCTATTGAAAACATCATCCGCTATACCTCTAGTATTAGATCGCAAGGTCACATTGGCAATGGCAGAATCATGTCCAACTACCCATCTATCCACGTAAGAAACACCGTTTTCTGTTTGTATCAATTTTGTGCAACCGTTGAACGCCCCGCTTAAAATGGAAGTGACACTATCAGGAATTCCAAAATCTGTAAGACTGCTACAATCAACGAACACACCGTCTTCAATGACGGTAATACCAAATGGAATCGTAATTGATGTCAATTTGCTACATCCCAAAAATGCATAATCTTCGATGCGAGTTGTTTTACTATTTTCTCCAAAGGTTACAGTAACGAGCCCATCACAGCCGCTAAACGCGCGCTTTCCAATAGAAGTAACACTGTCGGGAATGACGATATTTGTGAGAGCACTGTAACCAGAGAAAGCATAAGATTTGATCTCTGTTATGCCATTTGGAATTTCTAAAGCTGTAAGTTTATTGCCA
The DNA here is from genome assembly GCA_017508425.1 of Clostridia bacterium. GTDB lineage: Bacteria > Bacillota > Clostridia > Oscillospirales > CAG-272 > Firm-07. The sequence goes on from JAFVYZ010000033.1 coordinate 21,412, forward strand.
TCCAAATACAGATTGTTTGCATACTTCAACGGATTTGAACCTTCTTTAAAGTCAATTTCAAACCACGCCCAAAGATCTGCAATATAAACGTCTATTAAACTACTGCAATTATCAAATGCATAATAACCAATTTTAGTGAGACTTGATGGGAGGATAATGCTCGTTAGTTTTTTGCAATTTCTAAACGCATAATTATCAATGGAGATGACACCTTGCGGAATAGTAATGTTCGCCAGAGAGGAGCAATTATCAAACGCCCCATAATTAATCGAAGTAATACTCGATGGAAGAATAATAGTAGTCAAATAACTACAATCACGAAATGCTTCCCAACCAATGCTTGTAACGGACACACCTTTATATGCAGAAGGAATAATGACTGTAGCCGCAGAGCCCGTGTAATCAGTTACGGAGTAAGTTCCGCTTGACAGGGTGAATTTTACACCCTTATCCTTGTAGTCTCCACAAACGCTGCAAGTATTTTCACTGTTATAAGTATGTGCAGTCTTTTTCAACTCCGCACTGCAGCCCTCTTGTGTGCAGGCGTGCCAATGGTAGGTGCCGTCGCCTGTCCATTCGGCAGCGGGGGCGTGTGCGTCCTCGTCAATGGGGATCGCCTCAACGAGCGTATATTCACAAATCGAACACTCCTTGTAATGGCTGCCCTCTGCCACACAGGTGGAGGCAAGGGTTTCTTGCCACTCGCCATAGGTATGTGCGCCCTCATTAAATTTCACAGTGCATCGGGTGCATGTATGCCAATGGTAAGTGCCGTCGCTCGTCCATTCTGTAGTGGGGGCGTGTGCGTCCTCGTCAATGGGGATCGCCTCAACGAGCGTATATTCACAAATCGAACACTCCTTGTAATGGCTGCCCTCTGTCACACAGGTGGAGGCAAGCGTTTCGTGCCATTCACCGTAGGTGTGCTCCGCTTTGTTTACGTGTGCGTTACACCCTGTTCGAGTACATTTGTGCCAATGGTAGGTGCCGTCAGTCGTCCATTCGGATGCAACCGCATGTTCATTCACATCAACCGGAATCGCCTCGGTCACCTTATGTGAGCAAATCGCACACTGCTTATAGCGACTGCCCTCTGCCACACAGGTGGGTGCGAGAGTTTGTTGCCATTCACCGTAGGTGTGGGTGTGTTGATCCAAAATGGCATCACAGTCCTCATAAATACAAGTATGCCAGTGATTGGTTTCGTCTTTGTGCCATTCGGCGGCGGGGCTATGCTCTGCCACGATGTTGAGTGTGACGGTTGCGATATATCCACCGTAGATCACTGTCAATTCGTGCGTGCCCACGGTTGCAAGCTTGGCAATGTCCGCAGGCGTAAGAAGATCGGCAAGATCTGCCGCGAGCGGCGTACCGCCTATGCATACACGGACACTCGAAGCCGCAGAAAGGCAAGCGGTGTCGGCAGAAAGCGTCACAGCACCATCCTGATTGACTACCAAGCCCTTTGGCAGATAGTATGCGGTCATACGCACCTTTTGGGGAACGCTATACGACTCTATTCCGAGTCGTGCATCGGTCTGCCAAGTCAGCACGTTGGCGCGCGGAATGATGCTGTCCTTTACGTATACGTCAACGCCGTCCAAAATAAACCAATTATCGTCCGTCCAAAGCACCCAATCGGTGTTGCTTGCGGGTACCTGATAGATCGGAAAGCCGCTCATTCCACTATACGCACCCGCCACCGTGCGAACGGGACCAAAATCATCCAAGCCGCCCGTCCATTCGATCTGCACAGAGCCAAACAGGTCGCCTACGTAATTATATTCCACGTTGGGGATCACCAGCTCCTGGAGTCCCGAGCAATTTTACAAGCAACCGTCGGGGATATTGGTCACATTCTTGCCGATATGCAGCTTTTTGATGGTATAGCACTCCACACCAAAGCTACCGCTGCGAATGGCAGTAATAGGCAGCCCTTTGTAGGTGTCGGGGATGATCAACGTGTCGGGGGTAGCCGTCAGACCTGTTACAACGTAACCCGAGCCGCTTCTTGCGTACACGATGCCCGCACCGTTTTCCACGATGACACAAAATTCTTTAGAAACGCTACCCGCAGAAACCGTAATAACAGCAACGCCGTCACTCACGCCGATAATCGTGCCGTTTTCTACCTTAGCAATATTCTCGTTTGAGCTTTGCCAAGTCAGTGAAGTCAGCGTTGCGTTCGCAGGGGTTACGGTAACCTGCGGCGTTGCGCTTGAACCAACGTCTACGTATAGTAACGTTTGATCCACGGTAACATCGGTCACGGGAATGAATTGACAGGTCACCGTACAACTTGCACTTTTACCGTTTGCGGTCGTCACGGTGATCACTGCCGTTCCCTCGGCAAGGGCGGTCACCACGCCGTTTTCTACCTTTGCAATGCTTGGTGCGGAGCTTGACCAAAGCACACTCTTATCGGTGGTATAGTCGGGCAACACCGTTGCTGTCAGCGTTTCCTGCTTTCCAATGGGCAGGCTAAGCGTAGTTTTGTTCAGGGTAACGCTTTCCGCATAATAGGTTTTGGGAGAAATTTGAACAAGACAGGTTGCAGTCTTTCCGTTTGCGGTCATGGCAATTGCCGTTGTTGTACCCGGCTTGATAGCAATGATCACGCCGTTTGTGACCGTTGCAACGGTGGGGTCGGATATGATCCAAGAAACACTTTGATCTGTCGCGTTTGCAGGAGAAAAAGTGACGCTCAGAGTTTCTGCATCGCCCACCTCAAGCGAGATCGCGCTCTTGTTCAATGTAATACCGGTTACAGGAATGTCCAAAGTTGTACCGTAAGAAAAGCTATCGCTGCCCTTTGCTCCACACATGCAGGAATAATGATACTGCGCGGGGGCAGTAGCAGTAGCGGGGGATTTTAAATAAGTATCGTTGATAACCTGCTGATTGAAATGATGTGCATTGGGATTGATCGCTACGTCGCGCGTTTCACTATGTCCACAAGCACAGGTGCGGGTATCTACACCCATTGCTTGGCAGGTGGATGCAGTGGTCTCAATCCAATCACCCCACGCCACGTGGTTGTTCATATTCTTTGCGGTGTCGCGCGTTTCGCTATGTCCACAAGCGCAGGTGCGGGTATCTACACCCATTGCTTGGCATGTGGGCGCAGCGGTCTCAATCCATTCACCCCAAGCGACGTGGTTGCTCATATTCTTTGCGGTGTCGCGCGTTTCGCTATGTCCACAAGCGCAGGTGCGTGTTTCTTCGCCCTTGGCTTGGCAGGTTGCAGGCGTGGTTTCGCCCCATTCGCCCCACGCAACGTGGTTGTTCATATTCTTTGCGGTATCGCGCGTTTCGCTATGTCCGCAAGCGCAAGTGCGCGTATCTACACCCATTGCTTGGCAGGTGGCAGGCGTAGTGACACCCCACTGCCCCCACGCCACGTGGTTGGCCATGTCCTTTTCAGAGTCGCGCGTGTCATTCTCACCGCAAGCGCAGGTGCGAGTATCTACACCCATTGCTTGGCAGGTGGGCGCAGTGGTCTCAATCCATTCACCCCAAGCCACGTGGTTGCTCATATTCTTTGCGGTGTCGCGCGTTTCGCTATGTCCGCAAGCGCAAGTGCGAGTTTCTACACCCTTTGCTTGGCAGGTTGCAGGCGTGGTGACACTCCAAGCACTCCACGTATGTGTATGCTCCGGCATGACATCTATACCGTCAGTATAGCTCTCGGCACACTTGTCGCAAAGAGAGTTGTCGTCCGCGTCGCGGTGTTGGCAGACCGCAGGCGGCGTCACGTCTGTGTCGCCCTCGTCACATGCACAAAAAATGCCAAGACAAAGCAAAGCTACGGCAAAAAACGCAAGTAACCGTTTCATTCCTTTTACCTCCAAACAAAAAAGGCGCTAACCGAAATTAGCGCCAAAAAACGCAAATTCCGATAGTCGCCAAACTAATTAATCCTTATGTAACGTAGCGCATAAAACGCTCACATTCTTATGTGGATGAAATTTGCATTTTTATCAAATTCGAACACATAAGAACGCAAAAAGGGTATAGAATCCCCTTGCAAAAAAGGAGTTGCGTTCTATACGTTACATTATTTAATTAGTTTGGCGTTTTCAGTATATCATATATTTAATATTTTTTCAATATTTTTCATAAAAAAGGGCAGAACCTTCACGAAGATCGTCAAAATTCTGCCCTCAAAATGGGTGGGTAGGAGTTCAAAAGATGGAACGTTGAACCGCTTTGGCGGCAAAGCCGCCACGCTTGAAGAATGCCTTGGCGGCTGAACGCCGCCACTTGCCGAGAGGCAAGCTCGGCATTCTTCTCTGCCGCCTCCACACCAACTGCAAATTTTGAAGTTCCGTAAGGCGGCAGGGGTTCAAGGCCGCACAGCGGCCGTAACAACGCAAAAAAAGAGCCCCCCGATTGGGGGACTCTTTTTTTGCGTTGGTGCGGACGATGGGACTTGAACCCATATGCATCGCTGCATTAGCTCCTTAGACTAACGTGTCTGCCAATTCCACCACATCCGCATGGCAACGGTACTATTATACATAACTGTGGGGCGGTTGTCAAGAGGTTTCCCAAAAGTTTTTTAAAAAGTTTTTCGCTTTTTTAAAATCAAAACCCTTCGGGCAGCTTTATGGCATCGCGCGGGAGCTTTTCCCACGCAAACAGCGAGAGCAGGTCAGGGAGCGTAACGGCCTCGGGCTTCGGCAAAAGTCCTAAAGCTGCCGCAAGTGCACCCAAAACAGGTGCAGCATTTTTATACTTCGCGCGCACGCTCTCCATGCATCCGTCGCCGTCGCGCTTTGAGAGTCTGCGCCCTGCGGCATCGGTGAGTAATGGAATGTGATAATAATTGGGCGTGGCAAGGCCAAGCGTTTTTTGCAAATAGATCTGGCGCGGAGTACTGAACAAGAGGTCGTTGCCGCGCACCACCTCCGTGACACCCGAAAGTGCATCATCCACCACCACGGCCAGCTGATAGGCAAACACGCCATCGGCACGGCGCACCACAAAATCTGAGCAATCGCGCAGCAAATTCTCGCGATATTCTCCTTGAAGTCCATCAAAAACCGAGATCTCCCCGTCGGGCACCTTCACACGCCATGCGGGCCTGCGGCCCTCGGGCGGCATCTCGCCGCGCTCGGCACGAAGCAGGCACCTGCGATCATAGATAGGGGTATTATCCGAGAGGTGCGGGGCGGTCGTAGCATGAAGCTCCGCGCGGGAGCAATAGCAGGGATAGATCAATCCCCTCTCCTCTAATTGCTCAAAATAGCTCCGATAAATATCGGAACGCTTCGACTGATACAGCACCTCGCCGTCAAATTCGAGCCCGAGCCACGCGAGATCATCGAGCATATATTTGGTATTTTCACCCATATAGGGGCATCTTGCGGCATCAAGATCCTCCACACGGAGCAAGATCTCGCCGCCGCGGCTTTTCGCCGACAGCCAGGCGAGAAGCGCGCACATCAGGTTCCCCAAATGGAGTCTTGCGCTCGGCGTGGGGGCAAAACGCCCCACAACGGGGGGCTTTTTTCTATCACTCATAACGACAATCCTTTCATCTTCGGTGGGATCAGGCGGATCTCCTGCCCGTTGGTGCCGAACACCAACGTTCCGCTCTCATCGGTACGGTAAACGTACGCCCCTACGGCCGCGAGATTTTCAAGAGTCGGTGCGTGCGGAAAGCCGTAGGCGTTTTGCTTGCCGCAGCTGATCGCGGCGACGGTAGGCGTGGTCGCGAGCAAAAACGGCACCGACGTAGAGGTAGAGGAGCCGTGGTGCCCGACCTTTAGAAAATCACAGTCCAGCTTTTCACTGCCGTATGCCGAAATCAAAGCCGATTCGGTCGCGGCCTCGGCATCCCCCATAAAAAGAAACACTTGCGTGCCAAAGCAAACACGCAGAACCACGGAGGCGTCATTGACGTCCCCATCCTTATCGCTCGTTGCGGTACCGGCCGATAAAACCTCGACCTTGGCATTCCCAAGTGCGAAATGCTGACCCGCCGTGGCCGTGAGGACCGAGGCGCTTTGAGCCACCGCGGCAAGGAACAGGGAGTACGCATAGTCCTCGCTGCCGACCGAGGGCAAAAGGACCGTGCCGACCGAAAGATTTTCCACGATGTACCGCGCATTACCGACGTGATCCTCGTGCGGATGCGTCAGGACCAAATAATCGATATGCTCGATCCCGTAACGCGCCAGTGCGCGGCGAAGGGCACGCTCTTCGGTGGCGGTGCCCGTGTCGATCAGGAGCGTGTGCGTTCCCGAGCGAAGGAGCACCGCATCGCTTTGCCCGACGTCCAATACGTAAACGTACAAATGCTCCTCGCTCGGCACCACAGGGGCAAAGGAGGAGAACATGTGCCACAAAAGGAGTGCCGCAAGCAAAAACGCCAGCACGTGTACCGCAATGCCAAGGACCTGTTTCCCGCCGCCCAAGCGCTTCATAGACACCCCTCCTTTTTTTCTTTATTGTACCATACAAAAAGAGCTTTGAAAAGAGGAAACAAAATTTTTTCGAAACTGTACGGGCCCTCCCACATAGATTTATCCACGGGAGGTGATGTCTTGAAAATACGAATCGACCCCACACTCCTTTTTTTCCTTATATTTCTTTGGAACAGCGGTGAAGCCTGGCTCCTTGCCACCCTGCTTGCAGCCCTGTTTCACGAATGCGGGCACCTGCTCGCGGCAAGCGCATGCCGCATTCCCGTGCGCCTTATGGAATTGGATCTTTTTGGCGCAAAAATACACCCGTACGGCTTCATTTCCTCTTACAAAAAGGAGCTGCTCCTTGCGGCATCGGGTCCCCTTTTTTCATTGCTTTTGGGCATTTTTTTGCTCCCGTATGGCGGGATTTTTGCCACGGCCCTGAAAAGCGCGACCTTTTCCCTGTTGCTTTTCAATCTCTTACCGATCGGCGACCTTGACGGGGGACGGGTGCTGCGTTGTGCCCTCTCGAGCTGCTTGACGCAAGAGCGTTGCGACCGCGTGCTGGCGGTCACCTCCTACCTCTTTTTGTTTTTTCTTTTTTCCCTTTCCTCGTGTATGCTCCTGCGCTACGGGCAAAATTTGACCCTGACGTTACTTTGCGCATCGCTTTTTGCAAAGCTCTTTCTCTTGCAATAAAAACACCCACGGCTTTCGCCGCGGGTGCTTTTGGGATCAGCTCCAAAGATTTAATACCGTTTTGCGACGCTTGCGAGAGCGAACGGTAAGGTAGATACCGCCTCCCACGCAACCGCAAAGAATGGCTCCCGCCATCACAATGATCGAGGTGTTGATAGGGCTCTCGATCTTCAGATCCTCCCAAAGGGAGTTCACCATCATCAGGTGCTCCTCGGGAAGATTTTCGTAAAACTCCATCTTGATATCCTCGGTGCCGTAGAGAATATCCATGGCATCGGGGTGCATTTCCTCCATCGTGGCACGATAATCCTCATCCTCAAACACAAGCCTGTTGGGAGAAGCGTAGCAAATATACTCCGCATTGGCGATCGCCGCCTCCTTACCGAGCATGAAGTTGATATACCGCTCTGCGATCTCGGGATTTTCGCTCGACGTGGGCACGCACATCGCGTCCACGAAGACGTTCGTGCCCTCCTTGGGGTATGAGAAGCCCAGATCCTCATTATCGGCATACATGACAAAGAAATCACCCGCGTAATAGGGGGCAATAGCGGCGGAGCCATTCTCCATTTTATTGAAGATCTCATCCATCACGTAGCCCTGCACGATCGGCTTTTGCGCCATGAGCAGTGCCAGCGCCTCGCGCCATTCGGCCTCATTTTCGGTATTCACGCTGTATCCGAGCTTAAAAAGCGCTGTGGCAAATGCATCGCGCGAATTGTTGAATTGCAACACGTTACCCTGGTATTTCTCATTCCACATGATATCCCACGAGCCAAGATCCGCCTCATCCACCATCGTTTTGTTGTAGATGATACCGACCGTACCGTAGGTATAGGGCACCGAATAAGCATTTTCGGGATCGTAATAGGGCGTTTTGTCGCCGAACATGACCGAATTATCAATATTCTCAATATTCGGGATGTTCGAGAAATTCAGCTTACGCAGCAGCCCCTCGCTGATCATACGCCCGATCATGTAATCAGAGGGGATCACAATGTCATAATTTGCGGCACCGCTGCTGATTTTTGCATACATATCCTCGTTGGAGGAGTAGGTCGAATAGTTGACCTTCACACGCACACCATAGGTTTGCTCATACCACTCTGAAAACGCGGCGTTCACGTCCAGCGAGCCCTCGGTGCCGTCCGAAATATATTCGCCCCAGTTATACACGTAAAGCGTCACGGTATCCGTGCCGCCACAGGAGGCAAGCAAGGGTAACAGGAGCGCCAGGAGCGACGCGGCAAGGCAAAGGACCAGTAGTCTTTTCATTTGGCCGCCTCCCTTCTGCGCTTGGTGCGATCTCCGATGCTACCGGCAAAGTTCACGGCCAGCAAAAGCACCAGAATGGTCACGATAATGAGGGTGCAAAGCGCATACATGCTGTACTTCACGTTATGTGCGGTTTGGTTATAGATGTAAAGAGGTAGGGTCTGGAAATCGGGGGAGCTCACAAAGTGGCTGATGACAAAGTCATCCAGCGACAACGTGAACGCCATCACCAATCCCGACACCACACCCGGCACGATCGCGGGAAGCTCCACCTTGAAAAAGCTTTGCGCGGGTGTGCAGCCAAGGTCCAGCGCCGCCTCACGCAGGGTTCTGTCAAACTGCTTGAAGCGCGGCAGCACCGACAGGATCACATAGGGCAGGCTGAACGTCGTATGGGCAATCAGCATGGTCCATTTACCAAGCACGTCCCCGAGGCCCAGCATACCGCCGAGCGCCACAAAAAGCAGCATCATCGACACACCTGTCACAATATCGGGGTTCATCATCGGCACGTTGGTGACCGAGTTGATCGCGGCCTTGAGATAACGGTTTCTCATACGGTCAAGGCCCAGCGCGGCAAAGGTGCCGAGCGCGGTTGCCAGCAGCGACGAGGCGGTCGCGAGGAACAGCGAGTTCTTCAGGGATTCCAGCGCCACGCTATCACGGAACAGCTCACCGTACCAGCGCAACGAAAAGCCCGTATAGGACGAAAGCGAGCCGCCGTCGTTAAAGGAAAAGACCACAAGAACCAAAATGGGGGCATACAGTAAGAGAAATACCACCCACATATACGCACGGGAAAGAATTTTCATACGATCATCTCCTCCCCGTCACCGTCGGAAAAGCGGTTCATTACGGCAATGGAAATGAGGATCAAGATCATCATCACCAAAGAGATCGCCGCACCGATGTGGTAGGTCGAGGCATATTTGAACTGACGCTCAATGGTATCACCAATGAGGTCAAAGTTGCCGCCTCCCAGCTTTTGAGAAATGTAAAAGGTCGAGATCGAGGGCACAAACACCATCGTAATGCCCGACACGATCCCCGGCACCGTCAAGGGCAGCACCACGCGGAACAGGGTTTGAAAGCCGTTGCAGCCAAGGTCGGCCGCCGCCTCAAGATAGCGCCCGTCCAGCTTGCTGATCGAGGTATAGATCGGGAGCACCATATACGGCAAAAAGTCATAAACCATACCGAGGATCACAGCACCGCCCGTGCCCACCATAGATACCGGCTCAAGGCCCAGCGAAATCAGCAAGCTGTTTACAAGGCCGCCGTTGTCAAGCAGGGTCATTAAGGAATAGGTGCGAATGAGCAGGCTGATCCACATCGGGAGCATCAAAAGCAGCATCAAAAGCTTTTGCGTCGAGGGCTTGCAGCGTGCCATAAAAAACGCAAGAGGATAGCCGAGGAGCAGGCAAAAGGCCGTTGCCACCAAGGCAAAACAGATCGACAGGAAGAAAATGTGCGAATACGAAGAAAGGAGTTCAATATTGGAAAAGGAAAAACTCCCCTTGGTATCGGTAAAGGCGAAATACAGTACAAACAAAAGCGGACCGATCACAAACAGTGAGACCCATACCGCGTGAGGCACTGCCGCCGCCTTTTCAAGCAACGAGCGACGTCCCTTCATTCCTCCTCGCCCTCCTCATTGTCCACAGTGGGATCCGAAAGATGATCCATTTCCTCCGAAAAGGTGGAGTAGTCGCCAAAGCGACCCGAATACTCGGATTTTTTCATCACGTGAATGGCATCGGGCTCGATGTAAAGGCCGATCTTTTCGGCAGGAGCCACGTAGTCGGAGGTTTCGATCATCCACTTAAATCCTGCCACGTCCACGATAATTTCGTAATAATCACCCTTAAACGTGACCGACGTGACCTCGCCCGAAAGCATCCCCTTCTCTACCGGCACCACGTCCACGTCCTCGGGACGGATGACGATATCCACAGGCTCGTTTTTGGCAAAGCCGCCATCGACACAGTCAAACGTGTGCCCGGCAAAGCGTGCCTTATTGTCGGCCGGCATCACACCGTCGAGAATGTTCGACTCGCCAATGAAGTCGGCCACGAAGGCGTTGACGGGCTCGTTGTAAATATCGGTGGGCGTGCCGATCTGCTGAATTTGACCGTCGGCCATAACGACCACGGTATCGGACATCGAGAGTGCCTCCTCCTGGTCATGCGTCACGTAAATAAAGGTAATGCCCGTGGCATGCTGAATGCGCTTAAGCTCGTTTTGCATATCCTTACGAAGCTTAAGGTCAAGGGCACCGAGCGGCTCGTCAAGCAACAGCACACGGGGACGGTTGATCAGCGCACGGGCAATGGCCACGCGCTGCTGCTGACCGCCCGAAAGCGTGGTGGGCTTGCGCATTTCAAAGCCCTTCAGCCCCGTCATTTTGAGCATCTCGCGCACGCGCTCGCGAATCTCATCCTCGTTGACCTTTTGAAGGCGAAGGCCAAAGGCCACGTTATCGTAAACGTTGAGGTGCGGAAAAAGCGCGTATTTTTGAAACACGGTATTGACCGCGCGCTTATACGGCGGCACGTCGTTGATGCACTTGCCGTCGAAAAGGACCTCACCCACGTCGGGCGTTTCAAAGCCTCCGATGATACGGAGCGTGGTGGTCTTGCCACACCCCGACGGGCCAAGAAGCGTCACAAACTCCTTGTCGTGGATGTCAAGATCGATGCCGCAAAGCACCTTCGTACCGTCAAAGGATTTTTCAATAGACTTCAGTTCTATCAGTTTGTTGTTCATTGCGTATTCGTACTCCCTATAAAAGCTTTCGGAATGGCTCGCTAAAACAAGGTTTTAGAGCAACGAAACCATATCACAGCGGTATTGTAACATAATCCCGGAGAAAATGCAATACTTTTTGCATAAAAAATCGCAAACAGCCGAAATCTCGCGCAACCTGACCGAAAAAATCCGTACTTTCCCGATTTATTCTCTAAAAAACTCTTTTTTTCTCTTAAATCCTTTGAAATACTCGCAAATCCTCACTTTTTGTCATTGGCATATTGCACAAACAAAAACGGCGCCGAGGCCCTTTTGGCTTCGGCACCGTCATTTTTTTGTTTGACTCAGGCACGCGGCTTGCCGCCACGGCAGATGGCAGCGGCAATAAGACCGAAGACCAACGCCGCGGCAGTCCCCCCTGCGGCGGCAGTCAAGCCCCCCGTAAAGGCACCGATCAGGCCCCTTTGATCCACCGCCTCGCGCACCCCCTTGTAAATAAGGTATCCGAAGCCCGTCAAGGGTGTGGCGGCGCCGGCCCCCGCAAGCTCGATCAAGGGGCGATATACCCCAATGGCACCCAATAACACACCGGCAACGACATAGCTGACCAAAATGCGGGCAGGTGTCAGCTTGGTTTTATCGATCAGGACCTGTGCGATAACGCAAAGCGCACCGCCCAGCAAAAACGCCCATACAAGCCTTAACACAATTTCCATTCCTTCTCCTCCTTTGCCGAAAGACACAAGAGATGTGCCACGGCAGGGATGCACTCCCCTTGTTGAATAATTTGCGGGCTCATCATCGCACCCGTGCCAAGAAACAGCACACGGCGCAGCTCCCCGCTTTTCAGCTTGGGGAGCAAATACGAGGCCAAGACCGCGGCGGAGCAGCCGCACCCCGACCCCCCTGCGTGCGTATCCTGCGTGTCGCGGTTGTAGATCATCATGCCGCAGTCGTTATAAACGTCACGGATCGGCACCCCGTCAATCGCCATAAGATCGCAAAGGATATCCCCGCCCTCATAGCCGAGATCGCCCGTTACAATAAGGTCGAAATCCCCGGGAACGGTGTTGCTTTCGCGGAAAAACCGCAACAGCGTATCGGCCGCCGCCGGTGCCATAGCCGCTCCCATATTGGCGGCGTCTCTCACGCCCTTTTCAATTACCGTGCCGGGGAGTACGGCACGCACCAGAACATCCGATGCGGCCGACGGACCCACCACAAAGGCCCCTGCCCCCGTTACCGTCCACTGCGCGGTGGGCGCACGTTGCGCGCCGTATTCCAAGGGCGAACGATATTGACGCTCGGCCGTGCAATTGTGAGAGGAGGCCACCGCCGCCGCACGCACAAACGCCCCGTTTGATACCAAAAGCGAAGCGATCAGCAGCCCCTCGGCAGCCGTTGAGCAAGCCCCATAAAGTCCAAGATACGGCACGCTGAAATCTTTCAGACCGTATGCTGCCCCCACACACTGATTGAGAAGATCGCCCGCAAAAATGGCCTCAAGATCCCCCTCCCGAAGCTTGCCCTTGGCAAGCGCGGTGTTCAGGGCCAGGCGTTGCATCTCGGCCTCGGCCTTCTCCCACGTCCTTTGTCCAAAGCGGTCATCCTCCCCATGTAGGTCAAATACTCCGCCAATGGGGCCGTTTTTTTCGACCCTTCCGACAACGGATGCTGCAGCCTGTATGCCGCAATTCACAATCTTTAACGCTTGTTTCATCGATCCACTTCCCTTCTTTTGCTATTATTTTGGCGAGCCTGGGAAATTTTATGCATAAGATTTTAGCCGTTCTTGATCGTCACCAAGATCACCGCCCTGAAAAAAGTGAGGTGTGCGAAATTCGCACACCTCACCGTGAAATATTTACTCGGGCTTGTGAGCCAGCACAGCCTCAAGCACCGCGCGGAGATTGCAAAGAATGCCACAAAGCGCATCCTTTTGCTCCTTTACCACGTCAAGCTCACTTTCGGTGGCAAAAAGAGCCTCCTCCAGCTCCGCTTGCTTCAGACGAAGCTCCTCGCACGCAGGACAATCCTCCTCGTGCCCCACTTCCTCACATACAGTGGGCATCTCCTCATCCTCCAAGAGGCAGGAGGCCTCCTCGGGGATATTTTGCTCCTCCAAGCCCGCATTGTATGCGGGATTTTCGAACCAAACCTCCCCCTCGCACTTAACATAATCGCCCTTGCCTTCATCCCATCCATAGGATTTGGTTTCGGTGTAACCGCGGTAATGCGACACACCGGGATCGTTTTTTACTTTTTGAAAGAGCACGCGTACATCCTGACGTGTGCTGACCTTTTCCTGGTAATTCAAAACAGTCTTTCCACTCCTTTCAAAATTTTTAACACAGCCTCAAGGATCTCGGCTCCCTGCTCTTGCCGACAAAGTGCTTCGGCGGCACGATGGAGCCTCAGTCACTCGAGCATTTCGCTTTTTCCAACACCGTTCACGCCCTTTGAATAGGCAATATCGGATTCAATGCGCGCAACCATTGCACTTTCATCGAACTCGCAACCAAGCTCGGTTGCAAGCACACGCAAGCGGGAAAGCACGTAATTGAGCTTTTCTGCCGACGTATAAGAGGTAAACTGCTCGGCCTGTAGCTCATATTCCCTTGCGGCATCAAAAAGTGCCGTCATGCTTTGAAGGGCCTTCAGCTTCCCCGCACGGCAAAACTTATACACATTGTAGGCAAGGCCTGCCGCGTTTACAAGAATACCGAAGCAAATACCGACCAGTTCCCAGTTCGCCGCGATCCACTCGAATACCGTCATACCGATTCACCACCTTTCTTATTTCCTTTGGGAGATCCGCAAAGACGCTGCACGAAGCGTGCATACTCCCCGAACGCCTCCTTAAAAATACCGTTCATAAACTTATAGCCCTCGGCCGAGCCCGTGGTGAGCTCGATCATCGAAAGCAAATAGGTCCAGTAGATATTGTCGTAAGGCGCAGGAACGCTCAGCAGCTCCTCCGCCGAGGAGGCGGTGGGGTGTTGGCCCGGGATCGCATCGTAGATCTCACAAGCGATCCGTTGCTCGATCGTATCGAGCCAATAGAGCATCACCGCATCCTCAAGCTCGTGTGCACGCACACTTTTTACAAACGAAAGCACCTCTGCCCTGGTCATCGGGCACCTCACATCTCGTGACGGCGACTCTCATCTGCAAAGCGATTTTCTTCGCGCTCCATCAGCTCGGCCGTGCGAAGATCCTGGATCTCGGATTGGTCGAGCAGCATCGCAAATTTACGACGGATCCGTGTCCACACGCCGCGGCGGATCACGCAATTCTTTCCGTTGATGGCAACATATACGTCATCCTTGTATTTTTCGTTGTCCTTAAACAGGCGGATCTCCACGTATTCGTTCAGCCACGCCTCCTGGTCGCGCAAGAACCTTTTGAATTTTTCATGCTTCTCGCTGAGCGCCCTTTCGGCCGCGCTCTTGTCATCACGAAGGGACGCGAGCTCCGCCTCATACGCAGTGCGCAGGGCCTCGATTTCGGATCGCAACGCTTCAAGCGTTACCGTTTCATTTTCTTTAGCTTGCATAGTATCTCCTTTCTTCTTTTAAGCCGTCACTTTGCAAAAACGGAGTGACGTTATTCGTTTTTTTGCAAACGGGTTTAGTTTTCGCCCACCTCAAAGGTCGAAGCAGTTTCAATACGGACCATAAAGGCCTCCACCAAGCGTGCGGCCGCCTTGGTAGCCTTCCAGCCGACCGTGGCGCGCTGATTGAGGGGGTCCGCCGTGCCGGCGGAGCCCAGCTGCTTGACGATGTGCTGCAGGCCGCCGTCCGTCAGCTCCGTGGTGCCGTACGCGTTATCGCCAAATACAAGCGTCGCGTACACGTCTCTACCGGCCAGGCCGGCCTCGCCGGGATATATAATATCCTCGGTCGTAGGGATAAAGACCTTGTCACCCGTGCTGCCCGTAAACAAAGGGCGATCGAGATAAAAGAAGTTCGACCCCGTTTCGGCACGCACACCACCCATGACCTGGGCATACTGCCAAGTGCCCTCCGAGGCATCATACACCAAGATCGAGCGGCCAACCATTTCCGGCATCATTCGATGCCCTACGGATCCCTCACCGATCTTCAAGCGATGCCTGGTAGCCGTGCCGTAGCCGGGCGTGACCGAGCCGGGCTCTTCAAGATTCAGGTATCCGTCATTAAAGCACTGGATCGTACGCGAGGTCGAGGTCAGATCAGGCGCGTGGAACACCTTAGCCTCAGTGCTCTCCACAAAGCGCACGCCCTCGATCATGCCGATCTCACCCTCGTAAAGCTCCTTGGTATCGCAGTATTGGTGCGGATACTTCCAGTTCGCATCGTTGGTAAGATCATAGGCACAGTCGGGGTGAATGATGCAGGCGTAAGCACCGTTGATCTTCTCGGCGTTTTGATTTTTAAGAGAACGCACCGCACGCTTGATGCAGTCAACCGTCATATAGTTGTTGCCCGACTCAAGGCCGCCGGCAAGCAGGTAACGCGCAGGCACGGCATCCTCGCCGTACTGAACGTTGGTACCGCCGCAAAGCACCTCACGCGTGATGGTATCCAGCGTCCTGCCCGCCTGCGAGCCGAGGAGCTTGGTTGCCATCACAAGATTGTTGTCGATGGCGGCCAGCAGCAAGAGATCGGAAAGCTCTACGTATCCACCGTACTGACGCACCACGGTCTCAACCGAGCCCATATTAAGGGACTGGCCCGTCGGAGTCACACCCTCCGAGAGTGCCTCGGTAAGCTTGGGGAGCGGATCGTACTTGCGGAAACGAATCGACTTGCCGCCGTTTTTGGGGATCGTGTGCTTTTGACCGAACTGATCGTGGATGAGGTTCGGCTCGGCATTGTCAATGAGATAATCCGCGTAATAGGTTCGCATCTCATCGGAGAGTCCACCGCCCTCTACATAAGAGGTCTCGGTGCCGGTCGCGGCATTCACGTACCCCGTTGTTGTGTTGATGTTTTCACCCGCGCCAAAACGGTGCAGGTCGAAGATTTTGTTTTGGTTGTTCATACCTTTTCCTTTCTTTTTTCGTTGTGCAAAGGGAGGTCCGTCAGAACTCAATGCGTTCGCCCTTGGCCGCACGGCGTGCCATATCGGCCCGATCGGCACGAGACAAGCGCGAGGCCCCAAAGCGGCCCGCGGCAGCCCCACCGGGAGTCAGTGCGCTTTCAATCGGTCGCATTCCCCTGGCGCGGATACTGTTTGTCACCGCCTGCTCGGTCTCTTTTCTCGTTTGCAAAACAGCGGCCTTAACCGCCTCTTGGATCCTTTCCTCCATTACGGCACGGCTGACCGTATCACCAAAATCAAGGCCCGTCTCCGCCGGATCCGCCGACGCATTTCTTTCCTTTTCCGCCCGTATGGCGGCGACAAGCTCTTGTTCGCCGGTCACGCCGTAATGCTCCCGTGCCGCGGCGACCACGTCACGAGCGCGTTGCAATTCCTCTAACATTCCCTTTTGTTCTTTGAAACGGCGATTAAAGGTTTCTTGAAAGAAGGCTTGAAAGAGGTCCTTGTATTCGCCCTCCATCATTCTCCTGAAAGCCTCTTTTCGCGCGTTTTCATGGTTTTCCCCGGCGTCGGGAATGCTCCTATCGCCCGTTGCCTGAGGGGTGAGCTCAGGCATTTCTTCTCCACCCATATCATCCTCGCCAAACAGCGTAAGATCAAAATTAAAAAATTTCATACTTCCTCCTTTCAGGATCAAGCAATAAAAACAGTAAGCGTTTGCAGTATGCTGCTGCCATAATCAGAATAACAAATGAGCCCCCTCTTTGTCGTTGACTGAGAGATTCCCCGAAAAGCACATGTGATCCGGATATTCGATCGCAAGACGCCTTAAGGCCCCGACCGTCATATCAAAGGTATCGTGCAGGCCATAGCAACAGGACAAAAAGGCCAGTCCGCGCTCCACATATAGCCGTACGTGGCGGCAGTCAGGACGGCTTTTTGCATACAGACTCAACGCCTCGGTCAGCGCGGAGACGGCGGCACATACGCGCACCCCCTCCGCCGATTCCTTGGCATGGCCCACCACCAAAAGGCGGTATTTTTCGCCCCGTTTGCTGGCATAAACTCCAATCATACGGCCTGTGCTCCTTCGGCCTCATTTCGAATACGCCGAGCTCCCCTTTCCGCTTGCACCGCCAAGGGAGTTTCGGCCTTAAAGGTCCCTTTAGATGTCCCCGCTTCCAATCCCTTTCCCTCACGTACCCATTCTGAAATTTGTCCGCGCAGGCGTTCGACCCCCGGGAAATCCATTGCATCCAGCAAAACCTGTGCCGAGCGCGCATTGGCGGGATCGAATACGCCAAGCGAATACAGGCTTGTAAGCATTTCATTGTAGGAATACTGCGTATAGGGGTTCTTTTTTCGTGCCTGCACATCGATGTCGAAAACAGGGCGTCGGGTCAAGAGGAGCCCTGCCTCGGTTTGACCGACCGTGCGCTCCTTAATGTGCTCGTTGCACCACGAAAGATAACGGTGTCCATCATTCTTTCCAACAATGCGGAAGCACCGCACTTCACTGTAAAACTGACGCACGCACTCCACGATCAAGCGTGCGACCTCCACAAATGCGCGGTAGGATGCACCGATGATGTCACGCATGCTCTTGTTGCCCGCCTCCTGAAGCGCGGCGATCGCGGCGGCCGCCGTTACCCCACTCTCGGTAGAGCCCTGCAGCATATCGCGGTTGGCCACGGTTTCCTTGAGCTCATTGACCTTGGCACGCTTGAGCTCCAGCCACAAGGGATCCAGCGCCGCGACCTCGATGGGACGAAGACGCTCCTCGTCGGGATCGCCCTCCACCGACACGATGCGGCGGGTAAGATCACAAAACTCCTCCTCGTTGACGCCCGTGCTCCGTTTGGAAAAATAACGCACACGGGTGGCCCAATCCATGTACTCAAGAAGATTGCGGTCCATACGATCGATGTACCCTTGCGGATCGCGCCCCACGGCAATGATGCCAAAGCCCAGTGTGGTTCCGGCAATGGGATAAAGCACATCCAGCACGAACGGGTATTTGCCGTGCTCGTACCAGCCACCGGGGTATGTCCCTTCGTTTTCGGTCGAAAACAACACCGTATCCCCGGCAAATTTACAATAGTGCAATACCTCGCGCCCACCGGAAGTGCGCTTTTTATAGTACCAATCGACCACGGCAACCGTTTCCTCACCGCCCCTTTGGCAAAACAGGCTTGAGAGCCCCTCGCATCCCGCCCCATCGAAACGGGAATAACGGGTACGCAGATCCTGCGCGTCCACCTCCTCCACAAAATAAACCGATCTTGAATCCTGCAAGGAGCGAACACCAAGATCCCAATAGAGCCCCTCAAGGTCCACGCGGCGCACGTCCACGTCGCCAAGCCCGTTTTCAAGAGACGTATTCCAAAACACGCCCCACGCGCACACGCCATGCTTTAATTTGTACCACATATTGTCGGAATAGGCCCCTTCAAACCCCGAACGGTCGAGGATCACGGGCAAGATCGCCGACAGCGCCCTTGCATCCTCCTCGTCGCTCTCCTCGCGCGGCAAGCACGCGGCTATAGGAATGTTTTCCATCAGATCCGCATGCTTTTGCATCAGGGCATTAAAAAGCCACCCTGACGTGGGGGCAATGACCTCACCCTCACTGTTTCGACGCGCGTTGGGTGTCACACGCAAGCGATACCAATCCTCCTCCTCCCGCACACGTGCCAAAAAGCCCTCTCTTGCGCGGCGAAAGGCCATCAATTCCTCGGTCGCGGCACGAAGCTGTACCTTCCCGATCACATTTTTCTTTCTCATTTTTTCTCCTTTCTTATGGCCGCGTTTCACTGCGGCGCACATAACGAACGATCTCACGATCCAACGGATCGAGCATTTTTACCGTACACGTGTCGCATTTTTTGGTCGGCGACATCGGCACTAACATACAAAGATATCTCGTTTCATCGGCAATATGATCCTCCATATCGCTATCCACGTCCTCGGCGTGCGTCCGACTGTATTGCAAAATGGGAACCGTGCGCACAAATTCACGGCAGGTGCTGAACACGTAAAGCATCGGCACCCCCCTTTCGTCAAAGGCAAGCCGATTGTGCAGCTGCATCCACCCCGCCACGCGCCGGTTATCGCCACGCTCGAAATATACACCGAGTCGCTCCGCGGTCGCGGCGATCGCCTCACCGCGCGAGGCATCCCAAATGGCGGGATCGGCCACTCCCGTAACGGTTTTCCCCGCAAGCCACGGATGCTCTCGCTCGATCCGTGCGATCTCACGGAAGATCTCCTCCGGGGTCATCTTCACCCCGACGTTGGCCTCATCCTTCACGCATCCGTAAAATTCAAGAATGCGATACAAGCGCCCATCCGAATCCTTGGTCCACCATCCTACCGAAAAGGGCTTGGCGTACCCGAAGTCAAAGGAGCGGTATATGGGCCAACTCTCCGGGGGAATAAAGGGATCAATGACGTGCGTATAAAGTCGGTCGGCATAGTGTGAGGCGTCATTCCGAAATTCCTCAAAGACCTGCCCCTCATACACGTTCCAATCCCCCTCAAGATGTGCCCTTCGCTTGTGAGCGGGCAAGGCTTCAAGCCGTCTTACGTATTCGGGATCGGCCTGCATCAGTGCGCGGTTGTCATACACCACGGCAGGGATAAATACATAATCCTCGGGGCGCTCACATCCCTCAAAGCGACGGTCGATAAAGAGCCGCTTGATGTAGGCGTGCCCAACGCCCCCGGGATTGCAGGTGTAATACACCCTCGGGCGAAAATAACCCTTGGTCGTACGAAGCGCCGTACAAATAAACACGATCCATTCTTCTTTAAAATGCGTGGCCTCCTCAAATCCAATGACGTCGTATTCAGCTCCTTGATATTGCAATACGTCGCTGTCGGTATCGCAATACCCCAGCACCAGGCGCGAGCCGTTCGGGAAAATAAAGGCACGCTCATCCTTTTTAAAGGTAGCAAAGCCAAGGAGCTCCGCTTGAAGAGGCAAAACGTGATTTTCACGCAGCTCCTGCAAGCTGCGCCGCAAAAGCAAAAGCCGCAGCTGCGGATAGCGCATGGCAAGCATTACCATTTTGCGGCGCATCGCCCAGGATTTTCCGCCGCCGCGCGCACCGCCATAAGCGGTATGACGCGCCTTGGAGCGAAAGAATTCCTGCTGGCGTTTGTTGGGAACCTCACGGCGCAAGCGGGAAAAGATCAACGGCTCCATTCTTCCAGCACCCCCTCAAAAACGATCGAGCCGCCCCCGCTTGTCCCTCCCTCGAGGGCGTTTTTTCCACTGATACGGTCAAGGATGCTTTCCGCCGCCTTCAGGCGTAATTCGGGCTTTACCTCTTTATCCTCCATCAAGGACACGATAACCTCGACCGCCGCGGCCCCCGAGCCAAGCAATAAGTCTCTGGCATCCCCCGTTCCCATCGGCATAAAACGCCCTCCTTACTCCTGCTCGCGGTAAAAACAGAGGCGGTACTCCTTTTCTTCACCGCTGGATTCTACCGCATAGGTGCCGAGCGCCTCACGCAGCGCCGCCTTGTCCACGAAAACGGTGTAGGTACCGTCCCCGGTCTCGGAGCGAATGCCCCGACAGGCCTCTTGATCCCCCGCCAAAGCCAGCGAAAGCAGGGCCGTGAACGCCGAGGCAAGACGCACACTCTCTTGCCACCCCTTCACATCCTCACGCAGCGCCTTGATCTCTTTGGCACGCGAGGCAAGAAGGCGGTCTTTGGGGTCCTTCATTGACGTTTCATTTTCCTTTTTCATTGATAACTCCTTTCATAATATCCGTCAAGCGCACATTTAAAGGGGCAACGCTTGTAATCAGTCGGGTGGGCACAGTAGGCATAGACGATATCACGTCTTGCCCCCTTATCGGGAAAGCGAAGCTCCCCACACTCACAATAAGTAACACCCGCCTTTTCGTAGCGAAAGTACGGGCACATTCCGGCCAGCGGCATTTTAACAACCTCCTAATTCATCTTAATTTTGGAACGGTCAAAGGAAAAACGCTGTCCCAATTTTGGTACGAAATTGATGTAATTATTTCAATTTTCGCACAATCGTCCTCGTTTTTCTTTTTTGTCGTTCTATTTTTGGAACGACTTAAGCATACACCATCCCGTCGCATTTGTCAAGAACCGCAAAATGAACAAATTGTAAATTCGTATCATTTTTGGAACGACCACTTGACAAGTCGCGCATCATCTTGTTACAATAAATATGATAAAAAAGGGTGCCTGCACCCGTAAAAGAAAGGCAGTAATTATGACTGTATCCGAGCGTATACGAAATCAAATGACCCTGCTCAACCTTTCCTACGGTGAGCTTTCGGCCAAAACGGGACTGACCAAGTCTGCCATCCACCGTTATGCCACAGGGCACACCGACAAGATCCCGACCGAGGCCCTTGAAAAGCTCGCACTGGCCCTTGGTGTGACCCCCGCATTTCTTACGGGCTGGGAGCAAGGGCACCCGCACACACTTGCCGCACACTTTGAAGGTGAAGAATTTTCCGAGGAGGAGTTAAAGGAAATTGCCGATTTCGTGCGCTTTGTCAAATCCAAGAGAATGCGCTGAAAGGAGGCCCTATGTACGAGAAGCTGCTTGACGAGGCCAATGAAAACGGGCTCACCGTCATTGAAAAATATCCCTTTTTATCCCCTCGCATCCGCGGGCTTTGTTGTGATGACACCATTGCCATCAGCGCACAGATCGACACTGAGGCCGAGCGGACCGTGGTGCTTTGCGAGGAGCTTACACACGCGCTCCACTCCTACGGCGACATCTTGAACGACCCCCGTATGGAGCACCGCACGCGCCAACAAATATTTGACCGTTTGATCGGCGTTCCAAGGCTGCTTGAAGCCGCCTTGAGCGGTTGTAAGGGCCCTTGGGAATTTGCCGAATATTTCAGCGTTCCCGAGGATTTTTTCCTCGCCGCGATGACCAATTACCGCGAACGTTACGGCACGATGACCAAGCTAAAAACCGAAAAGGGCGAATTTATCCTGTCCTTTGATCCCACCTTCCGTGTGCGCCGCGTCGTATCGACGAGAGGAAAGGAAGGCACCCGAAAACGAATGGTCCGAAAGGAAAACGCCGTATGAAACAATACTTGATGGCACTGGACCAAGGCACGACCAGCTCGCGCACTGTGATCTTTGACCGCGAGGGACGCGTTGTTGCCAAGGCCTCGCGCGAATTTACGCAATACTTCCCGAATGGGGATGGGTCGAGCACGACGCCAATGAAATTTTTGAAAGCCAACTAAAAACCGCAAGGCAAGCCCTTGCGATGGCTGAGTTATCCCCTGCCGACATTGCCGCCATTGGCATTACCAACCAACGCGAAACGACGGTGGTATGGGAAAAGGAAACCGGCGAGCCCATTTGCCCTGCCATCGTGTGGCAATGCCGCCGCACTGAGGATTTTTGTGCCGAATTAAAGCAAAACGGAAAGGATGCTTTGATCCGCGAAAAAACAGGCCTCACCCCCGACCCCTACTTTTCCGCAACAAAGCTCCGTTGGATCCTTCAAAATGTGGAGGGTGCCGAGGAACGCGCAAAAAAGGGCGAGCTGCTTTTCGGCACCGTGGATTCCTTTTTGATCTACAAATTAACGGGTGGGCGCGTGCATGCCACCGACCCCTCCAATGCCGCAAGAACGATGCTTTTTAACATCCACACCCTGGAATGGGATGAGGAGCTCCTCACGCTCTTCGGCGTACCGCGCGCAATGCTTCCCGAGGTGCGTCCCACCGTGAGTGTATTTGGCACTACCGACGAGTCGCTCCTCGGTGCTCAAATACCGATTGCGGGTGTTGCGGGCGATCAGCAGGCCGCCCTTTTTGGGCAGTGCTGCTTTGAGGCCGGCGACGTTAAAAACACCTACGGCACGGGTGGCTTTTTGTTGATGAACACCGGCACCACGCCGGTAACCTCCCAAAACGGCATGCTCACCACCATTGGATGGGAAATGAACGGAAAAATCACCTACGTGCTGGAGGGCTCCGTCTTTATTTGCGGCGCCGTCATTCAATGGCTGCGCGACGGACTGGGGATCCTTTCCTCCGCCGCCGAAAGCGAGGCGTTGGCCGCGAGTGTGCCCGACAGTGGCGGCGTGACCTTTGTGCCGGCCTTTGTCGGACTCGGAACCCCTTATTGGGATGCCGCAGCGCGCGGTACCGTTTGCGGCATCACACGCGGTACCACGCGTGCGCACCTGGTTCGCGCGGCACTCGACGCCATTGCCCTGCAAACCGTAGATGTGATTGACGCCATGCGCCGTGATACGGGCCTTCCGGTACCGATCCTTCGCGTGGACGGGGGCGCCTCGGCCAACAACTTACTGATGCAAACGCAAAGTGATCTTTCGGCGCTTCCTATTGCGCGTCCCTGCCACATTGAAACGACCGCCTGGGGCGCGGCCGCTATGGCAGGCCTTTCGGTCGGTGTTTACCAAAATACCGATGATCTCACAGCGCTGACCAAAACCGCCAATATCTTTGAACCCAAATTAAGCGAAGGCGAGCGACAACAGCAGCTTGCACGATGGCACCGCGCCATCGAAAGCGCCAAAGCCTTTACATAACAAAAAAACCGACCCACGCAGTTTCTCATAAGGATATTAACTGCGTAAGGCTCGGCTCGGTATGTAGGACGGACAGTTTCGGCTGTCCGTCCTATTTCGCTTTGTGAGGTTAGGCAACTTCTTCGTGAGGGGCTTTATTCTAACACAAGATTTTCACTTTATCAATACCTTTTTGAATAATTTTTTCGCTTTTTGGAAATAATTTTTAGTTTGGCACAATCGGTCTAAAACACCGTTAGTTCGCTTCCCGAATTGCCACGAATTTTTGAAGGCATAAGTAAAGCCCTCGCCGAACATTCAAGCGAAGGCTTTTTATAT
>JAFVYZ010000034.1 GCA_017508425.1 Clostridia bacterium
ATGGGTTTGGGCTTAGCTCATTTGCGTTTGACTAGTCAAATGCGATGCTCGCACTTACCGATGTTTTTCAAATTCTCCGTTAAGGACATCACGCATTGTCGGCTGTTTTTTATTTATCGCTTGGCGGGTCAAAAAAGTTGATCTGCTCGCCGCCTCGGGTGACATTGTGGTAGGGGAGCCCCAAATGCTCGTAGGCAAGGCGCGTCACGCAGCGTCCTCGCGGTGTGCGAGAGAGGAAGCCGATCTGCATGAGATAGGGCTCATACACGTCCTCCAGCGTGATCGATTCTTCACCGATCGTAGCGGCAAGTGTCTCAAGGCCGACAGGACCGCCATCGTAGAATTTGATGATGGTTGAAAGCATACGGCGGTCGATGTTATCAAGGCCCAGCTGGTCTATTTCGAGCTTTTGAAGCGCGTAATTGGCGATGTCCGAGGTGATCTCTCCATTGCCCTTAATTTGCGCAAAATCGCGCACGCGCTTGAGGAGTCGATTGGCGATACGGGGGGTACCACGCGAGCGCGATGCAATCTCCGTAGCGCCTTCGGAGGAAATGGCGAGCCCCAAAATGTCGGCACTGCGCGATACGATCTGCGCCAATTCCTCGGTGGTGTAAAGATCGAGCTTTAACATCACGCCAAAGCGATCGCGTAAGGGCGTACTGAGCTGACCGGCACGCGTGGTAGCACCGATCAACGTAAAGCGCGGCAGGTCAATGCGGATGCTGCGCGCGGCAGGGCCCTTGCCGATAATGATATCAAGCGCATAGTCCTCCATTGCCGGGTAAAGGATCTCTTCTACGGCGCGGGAAAGGCGGTGGATCTCATCAATAAAAAGCACATCACCCTCGGAAAGGTTTGTCAGGAGTGCTGCGAGATCGCCCTGCTTTTCAATGGCGGGACCCGAGGTCACGCGGATGTTGACACCCATCTCGTTGGCAATGATGTTGGAAAGCGTGGTCTTACCGAGACCGGGAGGGCCGTAAAGCAGTACGTGGTCGAGTGAGTCACCGCGTTTTTTGGCGGCTTCTATGTAAACCTTAAGATTTTCCTTTGCTTTTTCCTGACCGACATAGTCGGCCAGGGTTTGAGGGCGAAGGGTCACCTCCCCCGAATCCTCCTTGGTCTCGCCGGTGGAGAGTATGCGGTTTTCAAAATCAAAGTCATCATCGGATCTAAAATCCATACCTAAATTAAAATCCATTCAAGCTCTCCTTACATCAGTTTTTTCAGTGCGGCACGAATAATATTTTCAACGTCAAGTGCGGTCGTGTCAATGCCGGAAAGCGCACTCAACACCTCGGTTCGGCTGTATCCGAGGACAAGCAGGGCTTCTTGTGCTTCGCTGACCTTGCCGGATGCGGCAGCACCGCTTGCGGCGGGCATTGCGGAAACGGCACCCTCAAAGGCGGAGGGAAGAGCGACGCCGGCGGCCATTTTATCGTGCAGTTCCAGTATGATGCGCGCAGCCGTCTTGGGGCCGATGCCGTTGGCGCGTGCAATGGTCTTTTTGTCTTCGGTGCATACGGCAATGGCAAATTTTTCGGGAGTGAAGGCCGAGAGGATAGCCATAGCAGCCTTGGGGCCGACACCTGAAACGGTGATCAGTAAGCGGAAGGTCTCAAGCTCGCTTTCATCAAAAAAGCCAAACAGCTCCATATCGTCCTCGCGCACTGCCATGTGCGTAAAGAGCATTACGCGCTCGGCCGAGCTAACACTTGAAATCTTCTCAAACGTATGCCCGCTGATAGTCATTTTGAAGCCGACTCCACCGGCGTCGATCACGGCCGTGCCGGGCATAAGCGCCGCAAGCGACCCACTGATGTAATGGAACATAAATCCTCCGTTTTTGTTTCTTGGAATGATTAAAAAGAAAAAAATAGGTTCTATTAAATGGTAAAATACAACCTTATTTTGCTGCGTTGGTTTCTTCAAGGGGGAAGGTCATTTTGATGCTTTTTTCGAGCTTCAAGCGGTCAATGTCAAGATCTCTGCCGCATCCGAGGCATACGGCACGACACACGCTGCCAACACGCAGGATCTTGAAATTTTTTGTGCCGCAGGGGTGCGGCTTTTTGAGCTCAACCACCATATTTGGAAAAAGTCGGATGATCTGCATTGCGGTGCGCTCCTTTTGTTTTGGATGTTCTTTTTCAGTATAACACATTTTTTGAAATAAGTAAAGCAAAAATATTTTTTTGTTTTATTTTTAAAAAACCTTTGACGGAGGCTCGTTTGTATGGTATAATATACTATAATTTATTTTTGAAAGGAAGTGCGCGCATGATCATCCTTGGCATTGACCCCGGCCTCGCCATTGTCGGTTGGGGCGTGGTGGAATATCGATCGGGTAAATTCCGGACCCTCGGGTACGGTGCCATTCGCACCCCGGCGGGCACGCGCACTGAAGAGCGTTTGGCGGGCATCTACCGTGACCTTAATACGGTTATTGATCGTTTTCGGCCTGATGAAATGGCGGTGGAGGAGCTCTTTTTCACCAACAACATCACCACGGGCATTCGCGTAGCGGAGGCACGCGGTATCGTTCTCCTTTGCGGTGAGCAAAAGGGAATTCGCATTTCCGAATACACCCCCCCGCAGGTCAAGCAGGCCGTGGTTGGATACGGCAGAGCTGAAAAAAAGCAGGTAATGACCATGGTCACCAGCCTTTTGGGCCTCAAGGAGGTGCCGAAGCCCGACGATACGGCCGACGCCTTGGCGATCGCCGTGTGCCATGGGCACAGCAGTGCTTCGCGCATCGCACAATTTTTCAACAACTAATAGGAGTAAAGTATGTTTTTTACCGAGCATTGGAAGGATTACGAATTACTGGACACCACCGACGGCGAGCGTCTTGAGCGTTGGGGGAAATACATTCTCGTTCGACCCGATCCCCAAATCATTTGGCAAGGCGTCGGCGCACACCGCGCCTGGAATCGCGCCGATGCCGTTTATCGTCGCTCCTCGCGTGGCGGCGGTGCCTGGAATGAGAATCGTTTGCCGGCCGAGTGGACTATAAAATACCGCGATCTCACGTTTTTGATCAAGCCCATGGGCTTTAAGCACACGGGTCTTTTTCCTGAGCAAGCGGCAAACTGGGATTGGTTTAGTGAAAAGATCAAAAAGGCCGGCCGCCCCATTAAGGTCCTGAATCTCTTTGCTTATACGGGCGGTGCTACGGTGGCTGCCGCAAAGGCGGGGGCTTCGGTCGTGCACGTTGACGCATCGAAGGGAATGGTTGCGCAAGCGAAGGAAAACGCAAGGCTCTCGGGGCTGGCCGATGCGCCCATCCGTTATATTGTGGACGATTGCAAAAAGTTTGTGGAGCGTGAAATTAAGCGCGGTAATTTTTACGATGCCGTTATTATGGACCCGCCCTCGTACGGCCGAGGCCCTTCGGGCGAGGTGTGGAAGATCGAGGACTGTGTCGCGGACCTTGTGGAGCTTGCCGCAAAGCTTTTGTCGCGCGAGCCGTTGTTTTTCCTGATCAACTCTTATACAACGGGGCTTTCGCCTCTATCGATGAGCTACATTTTGGATCTGAAGGTGCGTGCACGCTTTGGCGGCAGGACCACGGCCGAGGAGCTGGGGCTCAAGGTCACGCAAACGGGGTCGTATCTTCCGTGCGGTGCCAGTGCGCGTTGGGAGCTTGAGGTGTAACGATGAGAGAAGCTTTTATCCATACAAAAGACCTTTGCTATGCGTACACCGATGAAAACGGGACAAGACAGCCCGTGCTTCGCGGTATTACGCTCGATATTGCAAGGGGAGAGTACGTGGCGGTCCTCGGACACAACGGCTCGGGCAAATCGACCTTTGCAAAGCTTTTGAATATGATCATTGAGCCCGAAAGCGGTGAGCTTGTCGTTGCGGGTAAAAATTTAACCTCGGAGGAATTGACCGAGGAGGATTTTTATGCCCTGCGACGCGAGGTCGGTATGGTTTTTCAAAATCCCGACAATCAGCTTGTTGCAACGATCGTAGAGGAGGACGTGGCGTTTGGCCCCGAAAACCTTGGCGTGCCGCCGAAGGAGATCCGCGCACGCGTGGATGCGGCACTGGCTACGGTCGGCATGACCGAATATGCGCGCCATGAGCCGCACCGCCTCTCAGGCGGTCAAAAGCAACGCGTAGCGATCGCGGGGATCCTCGTGATGGAGCCGACCTGCATTATTTTGGATGAGGCGACTGCAATGCTCGATCCCGCAGGCAGGAAGGAAGTAATCGAAACCGTTGAAGCGCTCAACCGTGAAAAGGGTATTACCGTGATCTCGATCACCCATCATATGAACGAGGCCGCACGCGCCGAGCGCGTGATCGTAATCGACGACGGTGTCGTGATCATGGACGGTACGCCCCGAGAAGTCTTTTCCGAGCCGAAAAAGCTGATGCTGGCCGGCCTTGACGTTCCCCAGTGCACGTCGCTTGTTCATGCGCTTCGCGCTGAGGGAGTGGCTCTTGACGGGGACCCCGTGACGGCTGAGGAATGCGCGGAGCTCATTTGCCGCGCGCTGGAGGTGTAATTATGGCAGTGTTATCCTTAGATCACGTGTCTTACACCTACGGTGAAGGCACGCCCTTTGAGATCAAAGCCCTTGATGATGTTTCTCTTACGGTTCGTGAGGGATCGGTGACGGGCATCATCGGTCATACGGGCTCCGGTAAGTCCACCATGGTCCAGCTTTTTAACGGTCTTGAAAGGCCGATGCAGGGTAGGGTCTTGCTTGACGGGCAGGATATTTGGACCGAACCGAAGAAAATGCGCGAGATCCGCTTCCGAGTGGGTCTTGTGATGCAATATCCCGAATATCAGCTCTTTGAGGAGACGGTAGGTGCCGACATCGCCTTCGGCCCCCGTAATATAGGGCTGGACGAGGAGGAGGTCGCGCGCCGCGTGGCCGAGGCGGCCACCCTGGTTGGCCTTCCGAAGGACCTGCTCGATCGCTCGCCGTTTGAGCTTTCGGGGGGTGAAAAGCGCCGTGCCGCGATTGCCGGTATTATGGCGATGAAGCCCGAAATTTTAGTGCTTGACGAGCCCGCCGCAGGGCTTGATCCGCGCGGCAGAGATATTATTTTAAACGCCATTCGCTCGTACGGAAAGCACACGGGCGCAACGGTCATTATTGTCAGTCACAGTATGGAGGACATGGCGGCCTATTGCGATGATATTGTGGTTATGGCGCACGCCAAGGTTGCCCTTTCGGGCACGCGCGATGAGGTTTTCGCCAATGCCGAGGCCCTTACGGCCGTTGGGCTTGACGTGCCGCAGATCACGCGCTTGGCGCTTTTGCTTCGCGCACGCGGTGTCGATATCCCCGACGGGATCTATACGGTCGAGGCCGCCACGAGAGCACTTCGTAAGTTATTTGGTAAAGGACGTACTGTTTGATGAAGAATATCGCATTTGGGCAGTACTATCCTGCCCGATCACCCCTGCACACGATGGACGCCCGTATGAAGGTCGTCTTGTCGGTGCTCTATATTGTGGCGGCATTCCTTTGCAAGAGCGCGCCGGCCTATGCGGCCCTGCTCGCGTCGGCGGTGGTGCTGCTGCTGTTGAGTCGCATTCCGCCGCGCATTGTGCTGCGTTCTCTTCGACCGCTCTTTTTCATCATGATCTTTACCGCCCTTTTGAACCTGTTTTTTTCGGGCGGTACTACGGTGCTGTTTTCTTTTTGGCGTATTACCGTATATGTCGAGGGCGTTTACAGCGCAGTGTTTATGCTGGTGCGCATCGTTGTGCTTATTTTCGGCACAAGCATCTTTTTGACCTATACCACCACGCCGATCGAGCTGACCGATGCGATCGAGAGCCTGCTCTCACCCCTGCGCATCCTTAAATTGCCCGTGCACGAGTTTGCCATGATGATGAGCATTGCATTGCGCTTTATTCCGACGCTGATGGAGGAAACCTCGAAGATCATGAACGCGCAAAAAGCGCGCGGCGTGGACTTTTCAAGCGGCGGCCTTATCAAGCGTGCCAAGGCGTTGGTGCCGATCCTGATCCCCTTGATCGTTTCTTCCTTCCGCCGTGCCGATGAATTGGCGATGGCTATGGAATGTCGCTGCTACCGCGGTGGCAAGGGAAGAACCAAAATGACCGTGCCAAAGCTCTCGGTGCTTGATTTTGTGGCGCTTGCCTTCATGGTGGCCTTTGGCGGCACACTGCTTTACCTGAATGGGTTTCGCTTTGGGCTTTGAGGTGTCCTATGAAGATCTTGCTTAAAATTGCCTATCTTGGCACAGCTTACTGCGGATATCAGGTCCAGCCCAACGGTGTGACGGTGCAGCAAAAATTAAACGAGGCCGCCAAGGCGGTTTTCGGCTTTGATTGTGACGTGGTGGGATGCAGCCGCACCGACAGCGGCGTGCACGCCCGCGGCTTTTGCGCTACAGTAGCGAAAAAGGGAACCGATGTGCTTGAAACGACCATACCGGTTGACCGCATCCCGCGTGCAATGAACGTGAATCTTCCCTCGGATATTTCGGTGTTGTCGGCCGGCTGGGTAGGGGAGGATTTTCACGCAAGATACGACGTGATTTCTAAGGAGTACGAATATCTTATTTATAACGGTGCGGAGCGTGATCCCTTTCTTGAGGGGCGCGCTTGGCATATCGGCAAGCGCTTTGACGACTGTGCGATCGTTCAAATGAACAAGGCGGCACAATGCTTTGTCGGTCAAAGAGATTTTACGGCACTGCGTGATGGCGACCCCGATGAAAAGGATCCCGTAAGGCGTGTCTTTTCAGCCTCGGTTACAAGAAAAGGAGATATTATCTCCTTCCGCGTGCGAGCCGACGGCTTTCTTTACCACATGGTGCGCGTGATGACAGGGGCACTTGTGGAGGTTGGCAGGGGAAAGCTGACCCCTGAAGATCTTTCCCGGTACATAGAAGAAAAAAATCGCGCGGCTGTGGGGGCGACTGCTCCTGCGTGCGGTCTTGCGCTGGATTCTGTGTTTTACGATTAATGCTGTCAAAAATAGGAAAGGAGAATGCTATGGAAAACGAGAACCGCAAAACGGCCTTGGTGCCGATATCCGAGCGCGCACTCGCTCCGATCGAGGGCGAGCACGTGGGCTATTGGGCACGTGTGGGGCAGTTGTATCGAGCGGCTACGTTTGTGTTGCTTTTTTTGCTCGCCTTGTTTTTGGTGACGTTTTCGGTGCTGTTTGCACACGCGTTCACCTATGACAGTATCTTTTATTTCGGCAAGGACATTGCCGCGCTTTCAACCTTGCCGGACGGAAATGCGACGGTTTACTACGATTATAAGGGGGAGGATGCCGTGCCGGCTCCGTACCGTGCAGGCGTTGCGGTCGCGCATCGCGGCGGCATTGACGTATATGCCGCAAACAGCGAACGGTATTTGTCGGTAGCCTTCCAAAAGCCGTATGCGGCACCCCGCATATCGGTGTCACGCAACTATTTGGTGGCCTACGATTTCGGGGCGACCTCGTTTTGCGTGTGCAATTCGTATGCCATGCTTTTTGAGGGGCAAACGGATGCACCGATCTATGGTATTTTTCTCTCGGATTCGGGATATTTTACTGTGATCACAGGCTCGACGACCTCATTGTCGGAGGTGCTTCTTTACGATGCCGATTTTAATTTGCGCCAACGATTTGGTCGCGCTACGGCGACGGTGGCCGCACCCATTTCGGATAATGGCCGCACGGTCGCACTGGTCGGCGCGAGCGCAGGCGGCACGGTGATTGACGTGTACGTGATCGGTGATGAAAAGCCGCTTTCCGAAACCAAATTCGAGGGCTTCCCCTTGGCGGCCGATTATACCTCAAGCACGAAGCTTGCGGTCGTGACCGACGTTGCCGTGACTGCGTTGTCAACCGAGGGTAAGATCTTTGATACCGTCTCCTTTAGAGGGGCACAGGTTGCCGCCTGCTCGATTGGGGAGCAGGGCATTGCCCTGGCTCTTGAGGTGGACCGTATTGCCGCCGATTACCGCGTTCTTGCGCTTGATAAGCGCGGCAACGTGGAGACCGACGTTGCTTTGTCGGGCCCGGTTCGCGCCCTGTCATTGTCCGATGATGTGATGTTTGTATTGGGCACCGGAGCCGTTACCGCGGTGCGATTGAACCGAACCGAAGAGGTGCTGACGATGTCGGTGCCCGAGGAGGCGCTTTCGCTTGCATCGGCAGGGGAGCTGGGAGTCCGTGTGTTGACCCCCACCGAGGCCCTGCATATTAAGGTGGATCGGTGATTGCGATGAGGCATATCCCTAACATTTTAACCTGCATAAGGCTCTTACTGGTTCCCGTTTTCATCGCGGTGTTTTTTATCGTGTCGCCACTTGCCGCATTGCCGATCGCTTGGCTTGCGGGCCTTTCCGACGTGCTTGACGGGTATCTTGCGCGTCGCTTTGGCTGGATCACGCGCATGGGTAAGATCCTTGATCCTATCGCGGATAAGCTGATGCAAGGGGCTTTGCTCCTTTCAATCGTTTTGGAGGGGCTTTTACCCTGGCTCTTCGCCTTGCCCTTTGTTCTCAAGGAATTGGCGCAGGCCGTATGCGGATTTTTAATGCTCAAGCGTCGCAAATTTGTGGTCGTCAGCCGTTGGTTTGGAAAGGTGGCCTTGACGCTGTTCCACGTGGCGGTAAGCCTTACGGTTATTCTTGCAGTCTTTTCACCCTTGCCGCTTGGGATGCGCGTGTCGTTGGATGTTTTTTGGATCTTAACGCTCGGATTTATGATCTATGCGTTTGTCAGTTATGTGGTCGGCTATGCCAAAACAGCCGCCCAAATTAAGAAAGAATGGAGAGAGGCCCAAGGGGCCTTGGACTAAAAATGGTCATGTGTTCAAGATGCCACAAGCGTGTGGCAACGGTGTTTGTTACCAAGGTTGAAAACGGAGAGCGAAAGACCGAGGGGCTTTGTATGAAATGCGCCACCGAGCTCGGTATGCCTGCCGATCAGATGCTCGGTAACGTCATTGGTAAATTGGGTCTTACTCCCGATCAACTGGAGGGAATGGAGGAGGAGCTGAACGGCTTATTGCAGGGAGGACTCCCGAGCGATGGCGATGATAATGAGGATGGCGGGGCACCGGCGATCGATTTCCCCAAGATCTTCCGTGAAAGCGGCCTGTTCGGTTCGCCCGTCGCCAAAAATCCCGAAGGGGAAAAGGGCGAGAAAAAGGAAAAGGCGCCGAAGGAAAAGAAGCATAAGTTTTTGGATACCTATTGCCGCAATCTTACGCGCCGTGCGCGTGAGGGCAAGCTCGACCGTATTGTCGGACGCGAACGCGAGCTGGCGCGTGTGATCCAAATTCTTTGCCGTAGGCAAAAGAACAATCCTTGCCTCATTGGCGAGCCCGGCGTTGGTAAGACTGCCATTGCTGAGGCTCTTTCTCAGCGCATTGCCGAGAACAACGTGCCTTATAAGCTGCGCGGTAAGGAAGTGTATCTTGTGGATCTTACGGCCCTTGTTGCGGGTACGCAGTTTCGCGGTCAGTTTGAATCGCGTATCTTGGGGCTTCTTAAGGAAGTGACCGATGCAGGAAACATCATTCTCGTGATCGATGAGGTACACAATATCGTGGGGACCGGCGAGGGCGAGGGAAGTGTAAATGCTGCGAATATTTTAAAGCCTGCACTTTCAAGGGGCGAGGTCCAAATCATTGGTGCCACGACCCTGAACGAGTACCGCAAGTATATTGAAAAGGATTCAGCGCTCGAGCGCCGCTTCCAGCCGGTAACGGTAAACGAGCCCTCGCTGGATGACACCGTGGAGATGCTCCGCGGCATCAAGCACTATTATGAGAGCTTCCATGCCGTGCAAATTCCCGATGAGATCTTGCGCCGCGCGGTGGTGCTTTCCGAGCGCTATATTACCGACAGATACCTGCCCGATAAGGCCATTGACCTCTTGGATGAGGCGGCGGCGAACCTTTCGCTTAATTCTTCAATTTTGAACGAAAGTTACGAAATAAAAGAACAAATGTTGGCTCAAAAAGAAAAACGAGAGCAAATCGAGGCCGAAGATGCCCCCGATGAGCAGTCGCAAAAGCGCCGCTTTGAGGAGCTTGCCAAGATCAAGGCAAGAGAGCTTCAGCTCTCGGAGCGCCTCGCTGAGATC
The DNA here is from genome assembly GCA_017508425.1 of Clostridia bacterium. Lineage (GTDB taxonomy): Bacteria > Bacillota > Clostridia > Oscillospirales > CAG-272 > Firm-07. The sequence goes on from JAFVYZ010000034.1 coordinate 10,098, forward strand.
GAGCCCGAGATCGGGCGCGTGGTGATGGGCGAGGAGGAGCTGGCGCAGGTTATTGAGATCTGGACGGGTGTGCCCGCCGCCAATATCAGCGAAAATGAATTTGAGCGTATTGACGGGCTTGAGGCGCGTCTTAAAAAGCGCATCATCGGGCAGGATCGGGCCGTCGCGGCCGTCGCGCGTGCGATCAAGCGCAACCGCGCCGGCGTGTCTTATAAGAGAAAGCCCGTGTCCTTCATCTTCGCGGGCCCCACGGGTGTCGGCAAGACCGAGCTCGTCAAGACCCTCGCCGCCGATCTTTTTGACAGCCCCGAGACCCTCATCAGGCTCGATATGTCCGAGTTTATGGAAAAGCACTCGGTCTCGCGCATCATCGGTGCTCCTCCCGGATACGTCGGGTACGACGAGGCAGGGCAATTAACCGAAAAGATCCGCCGCCGACCCTATTCTGTCGTGCTTTTTGATGAAATTGAAAAGGCGCACCCCGATGTGCTCAACATCCTGCTTCAGATCCTTGACGACGGCCGCATCACCGACGCACGCGGTAAGACCGTCAACTTTGAAAACACCGTGCTTGTGATGACGACCAACGCGGGCTCGGACAAGGCAGGGGCTCTTGCCGGGTTCCTCAGCGACACCGATACCGCCGCCGAGGCGCGCACCGAAAAGGCGCTTTCGACCTTCCTGCGCCCCGAATTCCTCAACCGCGTCGATGAGGTCATCACCTTCCGCTCGCTCGATGAGGCCGACTTTGCAAGAATTGCTGCCATTCAGATGAATGAGCTGAAAACCGCCCTCGCCGAGCGCCACATTGCCCTTACCTTTACCGATGCGGCGCTTGCGCTGATCGCACAGCGTTCCTATTCTCATAAATACGGCGCGCGCAATATGCGCCGCTTCATCCAAAAGAACGTCGAGGATACCCTCGCCGAAAAGATCATCGCGGATCATAGCCGCAGTATCACCCACGCCGCCGTGACTGTGAAAAACGGCGCACTTCGCATTGAGGTAATGTAAAATGAGCGTTTATTTGTTTGATTTTGACGGCACGCTGGTTGACTCCATGCCGACCTTCGCCGCCGCCGTGTTGCACGTGCTGGACAAAAACGGCGTCACCTATCCCGATGATATCGTTAAAATCATTACGCCCCTTGGGTTTGCCGGCACGGCGGATTATTTCATCCGTGAGCTTGGTGCTAAGCGCACACGAGACGAGCTCGTTGAGGAAATGACCGCTTATATGGTAGATGCGTACATGAATACCATCCCTGCCAAGCCGCACGTGGCAGAAACCCTGCGCGCGCTTCGTGCCCGCGGTGACCGCCTCGCGGTCCTCACGGCAAGCCCCCATAAGACGCTTGACCCGTGCTTGAAGCGCGTGGGACTTTACGACCTCTTTGAGCGCGTGTGGTCCTGTGATGACTTTAACACCACCAAAGCCGATCCTAACATCTATAAAATGGCGGCAAAGGAGCTGGGTATCCCCGTAGAGGAGCTTATCTTCCTTGATGATAATATCAACGCCGACAGGACCGCGATCGCCGCAGGCGCACGTGTTTTTGGCGTGTTTGATGAAAGCTCCGCCGATATGGAGAGTGAGATGCGCGAGGCCTGCGAGCGCTACATTAGCGATTTTTCCGAATTGCTCTGATAAAAATACTCCGTTTCACCCATCAAATGTAAACAAAATGTAAAAAGTTGGTTTCCTGTTGCATTTAATTTTAATTTGTGTTATAATATCCCACGCTTGCGTGATGGCGAGCGAAAACACACACGGCATCTAAAGTGGGGTTGGTGCCTGCGCAGTGCGTAGGTTGCCCTGTGAGATGGCGTGGTGGAAAAAAACCAAAGGAGGACATAAAAATGTCTGTTATTACCATCAAACAGCTTCTCGAAGCCGGTGTTCACTTCGGACACCACACCAGAAGATGGAACCCCAAGATGCAGGAGTACATCTTCACTGAGCGTAACGG
>JAFVYZ010000035.1 GCA_017508425.1 Clostridia bacterium
CAACCATATCAATGCCAAGCTCGGTGGCATAACGCACCTCGTCGTTGGCGGTAACACCCGTATCCACGGTAATGATGCAGGTCACGCCCTCGGCGGCAAATTTATCGAGCGCAGCGGCCGAAAGGCCGTAGCCCTCGCCCGTGCGACTCGGAATGTAATACCGAACGTCGGCGCCAAGCGAGGTAAGGTAAAGATACAAAAGACTTACCGACGTGACTCCGTCCACATCGTAGTCCCCATAAATGAGAATTTTTTCCCCGTTTTCAACCGCACGGCGCATACGGGCGACCGCCTTGTCCATATCCTTCATCAAAAGAGGCTTATGAAGCACGGTATCGGTGCATCCGAAGAATCCTCTTGCGTCATCGGTGGTACGGTAGCCGCGGCGGCAAAGCAGCTTGGCGAGCACGGGCGAAATGCCAAGGTCGCGCGAAAGAACGGCCGCATCCCGCTCCTCGGTCGGGAGCGTCTCGCGCAGCTTCCAAATTTTTTCTTGTTTTTTACGGTCTGCCATAACGCTCCTTCCCCAAATGGCGGTGCCATTTGATTTTTAAGATTTTACCGCAGGTGCAAAGCGCGCCATCATCGCAAGCGCTGTTTTCAAGCCATCAAGGGCAGCACTGGTGATGCCGCCTGCATAGCCGGCACCCTCCCCGGTCGGGTAGATCAGGTCGTGCAAGGGGGCGCACCGCGCCTCCGAACGCAGGATGCGAACGGGGGATGAGGTGCGTGTTTCCACGCCAGTAAGGATCGCATCGGGGGCGGCGTATCCCTTTATTTTGCGGTCAAAGGAGCAAAGCCCTGCCGCCAAGGTCTCTCCCACAAAGGGGGGAAGAATTTTTTTAAGATCGGTCACGCGCACACGTCCCCCTCCATAGGTGGGCTGTATGCGCGAGGGCTCGGTGCCGTGAAAGGAACCGAGAAAATCGCCAACGGTAGAAACGGGGGCCGCGTAATCGCCGCCGCCGGCCGCAAAGGCCGCGCGCTCAAGACCGCGCTGGAACTCGATTCCCGCCTTTACGGTACCGCCCACATCCGAGGGCAGGACGGTCACCGCCACGGCGGCATTGGAATTTTGACCGTCGCGCGCGTGGTAGCTCATACCGTTGACCACAACGCCCCCCTCCTCGCTCGCGGCCGGTACGACCACGCCGCCGGGGCACATGCAAAAGGTGTAAACGCCACGCGCACCGCGCGTGTCGGAAAGCGTATATTCGGCAGGGCCGAGGGCCGGGTGGCCTGCGTGCTCGCCAAAAAGAGCACGGTCAATGTCAGCACGAAGATGCTCGACGCGTACCCCCACCGAAAAGGGCTTGGGCTCCAGCGCCAGTCCGTGCGACATCAAGACCTCAAAGGTATCTCTTGCGCTGTGACCGATCGCCAGCACCACGGCACCTGCCGTGATCGTCCCTCGGTTCGTTTTTGCAAGAACCACACTCCCCTGCTCTTTAAAATCCTCAAGCTTTGTGCGATAGCGGACCTCACCGCCAAGGGCCCGGATACGGGACAGTATCGCATCGACCACCACGCGCAAAATATCCGTTCCGACGTGGGGCTTAGCCTTTACCAGGATCTCCTCGGGTGCGCCAAACGACACCAGACGTTCCAGCACGTAATTGCAAAGAGGATCGCCCACACGGGTGACCAGCTTGCCATCCGAAAAGGTACCTGCACCGCCGGCGCCGAACTGAATGTTGCTCTCGGTATCCAGCACGCCCAAGGCGGCAAAGCGTGCCGTTGCCTCGGCACGGGCGGCGACGTCATCGCCACGATCAATGATCACGGGCGCATAACCCTGCTCCGCCAAAAGAAGAGCCGCAAACAGGCCCGCAGGGCCCATACCGACCACCAAGGGCGGTGCCGCCATCGATACGGTGCCGAGTGTGATCTCGGGCATGGCAACATCGTAAGCGCGCACGCCCTGAGCGGCGCATTTATCGCGCTCAAAAAAAACGGGCTCGTCGGCCGTGGCCAAAACCGAGCACACCTGTAAAATGGCAGGCTTTTTTCTCGCATCAAGAGATTTTTTGTAAAGGCGAAAATGAAGCTCCGTGGCAGTACTGCACAGGCGCTTCATTTTCGTTTTCGCTATGTGTAAGACCTCGCTCTCGGGCGCATCAAAGGGCGCACGGATATCCGAGATCAAAAAGGCGGTTGCCGACTGTCTTTGGCTCATTTTTTTGCTACCGTAAGATTGATGCCCGTGAGCTTAGCCAGCGAAATACCCTCGGGGAGGACAAGATCTTCCAGCGCGATCGCGTGGGTGCCCGGCACCGTCGCCACATCCTTGGGGATCTCCACCTCGACCTTTTCGACAGCCTTCAAGGCAAACACCGCGCCGCTCACCTCAAGCTCGGCGTCGGAAAGCGTATAAGTATATTCCGCATCGCCCCCGACCAGCACGAGCGGTACCGTTTTGGTATCCCCCGCATTCATCACAAGGAGCCACACAAAAATAGCCAACAAAAGGCAAACGACCGCAGCGATCACCAAGGACAGGCGGCTGTGACGGACGGCGTAATCGCCATTATCGGCGTCCATGCGTTTGAATTCATGCTTCATCGTGCTCACCCCTCCTTAATTTTCACTCTTATCCTGCTGGTGAAGCAGCTCAAGCAGCTTGCGGCGCAAGGACACCGAGGTGAACTCGCGGAACAGCTTGCCCTTATGGGCGACCGAAATGGTGCCCGTTTCCTCGGACACGACCACAACGATCGCATCGCTTTGCTCGGTAAGACCGATGGCCGCGCGGTGGCGCGTGCCGAGGCCCTTGAAAATATCGCTCTTGTCCGACAAGGGCAAATAGCAGCCCGCCGCGTAAAGGCGGCCGCCGCGCACGATCACGGCACCGTCGTGCAAGGGTGCTTTGTTCACGAACACCGCACAAAGCAGCTCGGAGGACAGATCGGCATTGATGGTCGTGCCCGTGCTGACGTACTCACCAAGCTTGGTGGAGCGCTCGATCACGATCAAGGCGCCCGTTTTTGAAAAGGACATGTTCTTGACGGCGGCAACGATCGCACCGACCCAAGCCCCCGACGACGAGAGCTCGCGCGTTTCGGCGCCGATCGTTTTCAGGCCGTCAAAGGGCACAGAGCCAATGCGCTCCATCGCCGCACGAAGCTCAGGCTGGAAGATGATCGCGAGGATCACAAGGCCGTAGCCGAAAAAGCCGTCGAAAAGATAACGAACGGCGCACATATCGAGAAGCTCACTCACCAGGAAGATGCCCGCAACCAGGCCCACACCCAAAAGGAGCTTACCGGCGCGGCGGTCGCGCACAAACAGGTAAAGGGAGAAAAAGATTGCCGCAAGGCAAAAAATATCCAGTATATCGTGCCAGCCAAAGGTGCTGAACGCATCGGTAAAAAAGTTACCGGAGATCAGTTTTGAAAACATTTCTTTCATAGCATACCGCCTATATGTATTCTCAGGAACGTGTCACTTGAGAAGATCAATTTTAAATTTTTAGGGACTCGCGCATTGCGTGCGTCGGTCTTTATTTTTTATTATAACATATCATTTTGTGATTTGCAAATATTTTTGCGAGGTTTTTTCCTATTTTTTTAAAAAAAATTCACAAAAAAACCGCTTTTACGGCATTTTTTGCATTTTGAAGAAAAATATGGTATAATGACGGCATAGAAAGGGGGATACCTTTATGCTTTTTGCGGATTTTAATATGCCAACAAGGATTTTTTTCGGCGAGGACGCACTGGAACGCGGTGCGGATCTGATCGCCAAGGCGGGGCGGCGCGCCCTGATCGTCACAGGCAAGACCAGTGCCAAAAAATCGGGAGCCGAGGCCGAGGTCACCGCTCTTTTGGAGCGACTCGGGATCCATTTCACCATCTATGATGGTGTGATCGAGAATCCGCCCCTTCTTGACTGCCATGCAGCAGGCAGGATGGCGCGCGAGCAAAACACCGATTTTGTCATCGGCATCGGAGGCGGCTCTCCCTTGGATGCCGCCAAGGCCATTGCCGCATTTGCCGCAAACGACATCCTGCCCGAGGATATTTTTAACGATGATAAGCGCACCGAACGGGCTCTGCCGATCTTTGCCGTACCGACCACTGCCGGCACGGGAAGTGAGGCCAACAATTACAGTATTTTGACCCTGCCGGGAGGCCTTCAAAAAAAGACGCTGAAGTCCCCCGACACCTGGCCCGTTGCCTCCTTTGTCGTGCCGAAATTTGGGGCTACGATGCCGAATTCCGTCACGCTTTCCACCGCGCTTGACGCCTTCGCACACGCCATGGAAAGCTACCTCTCGCCGCGCTCGACCCTCTTTTCAAGAAAGGCGGCCGCCTTTGCCGCACGCGAGATCTTTGACGTCATTTCCGCCCTGCCCGATGCTTATGACGCCGCCATGCGCGAGCGATTGTCCCTTGCCGCCACCGTGGCCGGGTGGGCGATCAGCGTCACGGGAACCGGATTTCCGCACCCCTTAGGGTACAGCCTAACGCTCATGGACGGCATCCCCCACGGGCGCGCCTGTGCCGCCTTTGCCGCGGACTTTATCACCTACAACGAGCGGTGTGAGACGGGGCGTGCGCTTCTTGCCGAATTCGCCGCCGCGATCGGGACCAAGCCCCGGGTCTTGGCCGCCTTTTTGCCGGGCGTGGCCAACGTGGAGCTTGCCTTATCCGAATCCGAGATCGCACGTCACGTTGAGCTCATTGCCGAAGCCAAAAATTACCCAAATTCGCCATACGTTCTTTCAAAAGAGGAAATTTTTGAGATTTACAGAAGCCACTTTCTCAAAAAATAATTCCAAAAACGAAAGAGCCACGAACCTCGGTTCGTGGCTCTTTTTTTGGCAAGATCGGCCTTAAAGAAGGATGCAAATGAGGCCGTTTGAGCCCTCGTTGATGATGCGCTCCAGCGTCTCGCCGAGCTTGCGCCGCGCATCGTCGGGCATATGCGACAGCTTGCCGCAAAGGCTATCACTCACCATTTCATAAAGGCTCTTTCCGAACATATTCGAGTGCCAAAGCTTTTGAGGATCTTCCTCAAGATCCGCGAGGATATTTCGCAAAAATTCCTCCGACTGCTGCTCGGTGCCGACAATGGGATTGATCTCGGCCGCAATATCGGCGCGGATCATGTGGATCGAGCGTGCCGACGCACGCAGGCGCACCCCAAAGCCCCCCGATTGACGAACGATCGCGGGCGTTTCAAGACGCATTTCCTCCAACGTAGGCATCACGATCCCATAGCCGTCGCTCTCGGCACGGGAAAGCGCCTCCTCAACGCGCATATAGTTCTTTTTCGCCTCGGCAAAATCACCGAGCAACGACAAAAGCGCGCCCTCGTCGCGGATCTCCTCCCCCGTCACCTCGCTGACCATATCATAATAAAGCGAGGGGCAAAGCGACACCTTGACCCGTGCCCTGCCCGTGCCCATATCCAGCGACGCGACCGACACCTCGGACACCAGCTCGTGATCGGACAAGGCGACAAATGCGGCGGCCACATCGCCCATGCGCTTGACCGAGCGACCCGCCTCACAAACGGCCTTGACCAATGCGGCTCGCACTGCGTGCCCCGCCCCAAGCGCGCGCCACCACGTGGGAAATTGAAGCGCCACCGACGTAACGGGAAACTCCCCCAGCACCAGTTCTAAGATCCCCTTGATGTCCTCAGCCCCGAGCGAGAGGCAGGATACCAGTGCTACGGGCACGCCGTAGGCCTCCTCAAGCTCCGCCGCCAAGGCCTTGGCGGCCTTACCGTTCGGGCTGGCGGAATTAAGCACCAGCGCAAAGGGCTTGCCAAGCGCCTTCATCTCCCCGACAAGGCGTTTCTCGGCCTCCACATAGGAGGCGCGCGGGATATCGCCTACCGTTCCGTCCGAGGTCACAAGCATACCGATGGTGGCATGCTCACTCATCACCCTTCGCGTACCGATCTCGGCGGCCTCGCCAAAGGGCATCGGCTCCTCGCTCCAAGGAGTCTTTACCATACGCACACTTCCGTTTTCCTCACCGCCCAGTGCCTCGGGGATCATATACCCCACGCAATCGACCATTTTTACACGGAGCGACACGCCGTCGCCAAGGGTGAGGGCTACACCCTCATCGGGCACAAATTTCGGCTCGGTGGTCATGACCGTCATCCCTGCCGCACTTTGCGGCATCTCATCTCTTGCGCGGTCACGGCTGTACGTATCGGTCATATTCGGCAGGACGAGCTCCTGCATGAAGCGTGTAATAAATGTGGATTTCCCACTCCGAACGGGACCCACAACACCGATATAGATATCGCCGCCCGTGCGTTCGGCAATATCCTTATAAATGGAATGCTCCGCCATATTCTTCTCCTCCGCTTTCATGGCATTTTGATGTCGCTATATCGTATGCCGCACAAAAAAAGAATATTCCACCCGCAAAAAGCAGGTGGAATAGACGGTATGAGTTCATCGTTTGGCGCGCACCAGCGTTCTCTCGCCCTCAAAAAGAGCAAGCAAAAGCGTGTCAATATCCTCTTCGCTTGTCTCGTGGGAAAGACTGATGCGAAGGGAGGAGGCCGCCGCCCGTTCCGAAAGGCCAAAGGCAAGGAGCACCGAGCTTGGGCCCCCGCCGCGTGCCGAGCAGGCAGACCCTGCCGACACCGAAATACCCTTGTCCGCCAAAAAGTGAAGCATCGTTTCACTGCGGATATCGGGAAGTGTGACGTTGACGATGTGAGGAGCCGCAACGGGCGGGCGATTCACGCGGATCTCATGGCCCGAGAGCCCCTCAATCAGCCTTTGGCAAAGAGCGGCCATACGGGGAGACGCCACACGCATTTGTCCGGCCGCGGCCGCGGCGGCCGCACCAAAGCCCGAAATACCAATGATGTTTTCGGTGCCCGATCGAAAGCCAAACTCCTGTCCGCCCCCCAAAAGGAGGGGGGAAAGGCGGCGTTCGCGGAGCATACGCTCCGATACGTAAAGCGCACCCACGCCCTTGGGGCCGTGGATCTTATGCGCACTGACGGTAATGAGATCGGCACCGAGCGATCGTGCGGTAAACGGCACCTTCAAAAAGCCCTGCACCGCATCGCAATGACACACGCACGAGGGGTTTGCGCTTTTGGCAAGCGCAAAGACCTCCTCCACGGGATAGCGCGCCCCCGTTTCGTTATTGACAAGCATCATACTGACCATAAAAAGGTCGGCGTTTGCGTGAGCGCGAACGGTATCCATATCCAAAGCACCGCCCGCAGTGGAAACACGTATCACGCGAAAGCCCTCGTTTTCGAGCAAGCGAAGGTTGTTTTCGACCGAGGGGTGCTCACTGTCGGTCGTAAGGATCGTATGGGCCACACGGCGCGCTTTGGCACGTGCCGTGCCGAGAAGTGCAAGGGCACTGGCCTCGGTACCGCACGAGGTGAAGATCAGCTGCCCATCCTTTAAAAAGCGTTCTCCGAGTGCCTCACCCACCGCCTCGCGTGCCGAGCGCAGGAGCTTGGCGGCCTCAGCCCCTCTTTTGTGCAAGGAGGAGGGGTTGCCAAACACCTCCATGGCACGGCACATGGCCGCTTTGGCCTCAGGGCAAAGCGCGGTCGTGGCACTGTTGTCAAGATAGATCTCCTTCATCACTTGAAGGTGAAATTCGACACGATGCTGTCCACGTCGGCGGTATAGGTGCCGTAATCGGTCGAAACGGCCGTATAGGTCAGCACATAGACGTTAAAATCAAACACGGCAATGACCTGACGGCACTGATAGACCGTATCGCCAAAGGTGTAAGAAAAAACGTAATTCTTGGCATCCTTGCCACCAAGCGTGGCCGTGCTCTCCTCAAGGAGAGCAAAAGAGGTCAGCGTTGCCGTGTATTCGGGCACGCAATAATCGCTCCAGTAGCTTTCGGCGGTGACAACGCCATCGGGGTAATGCACGGTCGCAATGACGTTCGGACCGTTCTCCTCGGGCGTGGCACGCGCGCCCGACACATTATAGGATGAGGGCACCCAATTTTCGGGCACGTAAAGGTAGTATTTGGCACTCTCAAGGGCTACGTTTTGCATGCCCTCGGGCGTTTGATCGTTGTTCGCGCATCCGACCGTTGCCACAAGCAGGGCGGCCAAAAGCAATGCGATAAGTACTTTTTTCATGATCGTTTCCTCTTTCACTTATTTTCGGTGCGGAGCATTTCGGCGGCGGCCGACAAAATGCCGATGCGGCCGCTCTCAAAGGTCAGGCCACCCTGCAGGAATGCCGTGTAGGGCGGCTTAATGGGGCCGTCGGCCGACAACTCGATCGAGGCACCCTGCACAAAGGCCCCCGCTGCCATGATAACCTCGTCCTGATAGCCGGGCATCGCCCAAGGCTCGGGCGTGACGTAGGCATCCACGGGCGAGCCCGCCTGAATGCCGCGGCAAAAGGCGCAGAGCGCATCCCTGCTGCCGGTAATGACGGTTTGAATGATATCGGCACGCAGTGTTTGCCACGAGGGCTCAACGTCATAGCCAAGCGCCTCAAAGATGTACGCCGCAAAGTGTGCGGTCTTGAGCGCCTCCATCACTGTGTGCGGCGCATAGAACAGGCCGCGGTACATATTTTTGTTTTGCCCGAGAGTGGCACCCACCTCAAGACCGATGCCGGGGCAGGTCAAACGGTAGGAGGCCAGCTCCACGGCACGCGCGGTACCGGCAAGGTATCCACCGGTTTCGGCCATACCGCCACCGGGGTTTTTGATGAGCGATCCGACCGTAAGGTCGGCACCGACTGCCGGGGGCTCCTTTTCCTCGGTAAATTCACCGTAACAGTTATCGACCATCACAAAGATATCCTCGCGAATGGCCTTGATGGCGCTTACAGCCTCCCCGATCTCATCGACCGTGAGGGTGCGGCGGTTGAGATACCCCTTTGAGCGCTGGATAAAGCACACTTTTACACGCGCACCCTCAGCTCCCCGAAGGAAGGCGGTGATCGCGTCAATATCGAGCGTTTTATTGTCCTTCAATTCGATTTGGCGATACGCAACGCCAAAATCAGCAAGTGAGCCGTTCCCTGCCTCACCCGCGATCCCAATGACCTCGCCAAGCGTGTCGTAGGGCTTGCCTGCGATCGACAGCAGGATATCACCCGGGCGCAACAGCCCGAAAAGACCGATCGCCAATGCCTGCGTGCCGTTGGCGATGCTATGGCGCACAAAGGCGGCCTCCGCCCCCATGACGTCGGCAAAAATGCGGTCAAGCACCTCCCTGCCGCGGTCGTCGTAGCCATAGCCGCTGCTTCCGTTGAAGCAGGCGGCATCCACGTGATGCTCGGCAAAGGCCGCCATCACGCGTGCGGTATTGTGATGTGATACACGCGAAAGATGTGCAAACTGCGGCGCGAGCGCCGCCTCAGCCTTGTCGGCAAGTGCCAAAAGCTCGGGGGGAAAGTTCATCATTTTTCACCTCCAAGATAAGCAATTGCCAGGTCCGCTGCGGCCTTTACGTCATTCATATCCAGCATTTCAACGCCCGTATGAATGTAGCGACACGGGAGCGAGAGTGCACCCGTTTTGCATCCAAGGCCCGTCATTTGAACGGCCGAGGCATCGGTACCGCCATAGGTCAAGATCTCGCACTGCACGGCAATGCCCTTGGACTTGGCAAGTAAAAGCAGCTCCTCGACGAGCGAAGCGTCGCAAATCACCGATTTATCCTTGATCTTGACGGCTACACCGTCACCCAGCTTCACCGCCATGGGCGAGGCCGAAAGCGTGTCGCCCGTGCCGGTCACGTCAAAGATCAGAGCGACGTCGGGCGCGATACCGAAGGCGGCAGGGCCGGCGCCACGGCAACCGACCTCCTCTTGCACCGAAAAAACGTAGTACACGTCATCGGCAGGTGCCGAAAGACGGCTTGCGATCTCAACAAGGACGGCACACCCCACACGGTCATCAAGGGGACGCCCGCACACACGGGAGCCGCAAAGACGCGTAAGGCCTGCCGCAAGTGCACAGGTGTCGCCGATCTTCACCCTTTTCTCGGCATCGCGATGACTTTTGGCCCCAATGTCGATATAGCATTTTTCGGCCTTGGGGGCTTCACCCCTTTTGAGGTCCCCCTCGGGCACCAACACGCCCTTCGTGCCGTTTTCAAAAACCACCAAGGAATCTGCGGCCGCCACATAGTCGATGCCGCCGATGGGTGCTACGCGCAAATAACCGCTATCCTCAATATAGTTGACAATAAAGCCGATCTCATCCATATGCGCTGCAAGCAACACCCTTTTGGGCGTCCCTGCGGTGCCCTTTTTCAGGCAAATGAGGTTGCCCATGGCATCCACGGTGATCTCATCGACCAAGGGGCGCATCAATGATGCAATAAGGTCTCTTATGCCCCCCTCGCGTCCCGATACGGAGGGCGTATTTTGCAATAATTTTTTCAACGTTTGATACATCGTTTCACTTCCTTCACATCGTTTCAAGCAGGCCTGTCAGTAAGGCCACCATAGCCTCAGCGTCACTGATTTTTGCCACCGTTACGGGCGCATGCAAATAGCGCGTGGGGAGTGAGAGTGCCAAGCACCTCACGCCCTTACCCGTGCGCTGAATGTGCGCGGCATCGTTGCCGCCCGACACGTAACGCTTGACCTGTACGGGAATGCCCTTTTCCTTTCCTATGGAAAGTGCTTTGTCAATCAGATCGCGGTCGTAAATGGTGCCTCGGTCAAGCAGCGACAGCACACCGCCCTTTCCCATATCGGCCACACGCTTGGCGACCGCCACGTTCGGCAGGTCGGCCATGGCCGTTGCCTCCACCACCACGGCAATATCGGGGGCAATGCGATTGGCCACCACCGTGGCACCCGAAATACCGATCTCCTCACGCACGGTAAATGCGAAATAGAGATCCACGGGCAAGAGCTTATCCGCCACGGCACGCAAGACCTCGATGAGGACCGCGCACCCTGCACGGTCATCCAGCGCCTTTCCCGACATATACGCCTTATCCTTACCAAAGGTAAGGAAAGCGGTATCAAAGGTGCCGAAATCGCCCAGTGCCACCCACTGTTCGGCCTCCTCCCTTGAGGTCACGCCGATGTCAATATACAGATCCTCGGCCGTCGGAATCCTTTTACGCTCCTCGGCATCCTGAAAATGGATGCCCTTGGCCGAGATCACACCGAGAACGCGCTTTTCCTCGTTGCCGATCAAAACGGCACGTCCGCAAAGCACGAGCGGGTCGATGCCCCCGAGATTCGAAAAGCGCAAAAAGCCCTTCTCCTCAATTTCGGTGATCATAAAGCCTACCTCATCCATGTGAGCCGAAAGCATCACGCGCGGCGCCCCCTCAGGACCCTTGACGTGTGCCACCAAATTACCCATGCGGTCCTCGGTCCACTCGATCGGCAGGTCCGAAAGCGCCTCGCGGATGCGTACCGCTACCTCGCCCTCACACCCCGAGGGGCCAAAGGCAAGGGAAAGCTTTTCAATTAATTTTACGTTCATGAAAACACCTCCGCAAGACCCTGATCGGTCACAAAAGCGGTGACAAGACGGTAAAGCGCGTCGGCATCCCTTGGATCCATCACCTCAGTATAGGTGTGCATCGCCGTGAGGGGCAGCCCCACGTCCACCACCGAAATGCCCTGCCCCACCAGGTGGAGCGCCTCGGTGTTCGTGCCCGTAGATTTCGGCTCCACCGAAATTTGCCACGGAATGCTTTCTCTTGTTGCCAACGCCTCGGTCATCGCGGTAAGCCGACGGTCCACAATGGCACTGCGCGCGATCGACACGCCCTTGCCCATCTCCACGCACTCGCGACGCTCGGCGCCCTTCATATAGCCGAGATTGACGTCAATGACCATCGCATAATCCGGCAAAACGGCAAAGCCGCCGACCGCCGTACCGCCTACCCTATCGGTCTCCTCATGGACCGACAGCAGCAAATAGACGTCCCCCTCAAGCTTGTCCGCGGGCACCTCCAGGAGGGCCTTGGCGGCAATGGCCGCACACGCCTTATTGTCAAGCCCCTTGCCCGACAGCCGACCGCCGGCAAGGGTGCGGTATTCGGGGGTGAATCCAACGGGCGTGCCCACGCGCACAAGCTCCTTCAGCTCGTCGGTGGGATAGCCCGTATCCACGAGCAGCTCCTCCACGGGCGGCATTTTTTTCTCACCCGAGGCCAGATGCGGCGGGGTGGAGCTGATCACGGCATCGAGAGTCTTTTTGCCATACACGCGCACGCGCGCCGAGGCAAGAGTCCTTGCATCCAGCCCCCCCACCGAGGTGACCGAAAGGAATCCCCCCTCCTTGATGTCGGTCACAAGCATACCGATCTCATCAAAATGCGTATCGATCAAAATTTTCGGGGCGTTCGGCTTGCCCGAACGGCGCACGAGCAAGCGATTGCCGACGCGGTCGGTGTAGCGCTCGTCAAAGCCCTCGGTCAAAGCCCCGAGACGGGCGTTGTCGGTCATCTCAAACCCGGTCACGCTCATCAGCTCCGCCATTGCGGTAATATATTTTGTCAATTCTTGCACGTTGTTTCCTTTCCTTGGCCAAGCTCCTTTACCAAACGGCAAAAGACCTCGCCTCTTTGTTCAAAATCGCGAAATTCACCAAACGCAGTACACGCCGGCGACAGCAAAACCGTATCCCCCACCCCGGCATCCTCGGCGGCCGCCGCAAAGGCCTCGGCAAAGCGCGAAAAGATCTTGCGGGGAAAATCCTTCGGCAAAGCCGAAGCGATCTCACCGGCCGCCTCACCGTAAAGGTACGCGGCTTTGGCGTGAGCCTTCAGTGCCGCACCGAGCGGTGAAAACGGCACACCCTTTCCCCTACCGCCCAAAATCACGAGCGGGTGAGCACCAAGCGCCGAAAGCGCCGCCGCGGTGCGCGAGGGAGAGGTATCGATCGAGCTGTTGTAATAGCGTACCCCCCGTACCGTATCCACATACTGCAAACGGTGCGGAACACCGTGAAAATCAAGGAGCGCCAAACCGGGGGCTTTGTTGTCGATAAAGGGGGCGCTTGCCGCCACAGCAGCAAGCAAATTTTCAAGATTATGCCTGCCCGGCAAGCGGAAGTGCGAAAGGCACGAAAAACGCCGACAAGCGCCGCCCTCTCGGAGGACCACATCCTCCTTGTCGGCATACGCCAACGCATTTTCCTGCAGATCTCGGGGCGAAAAAAAGACCGTGTTCCCCTCTCGCGCTCGCCCGATCTCACGGGTCACGGGATCGTTGCCGTTTAACACAAGACGTGTTTCGGGAGAAAAGATGCGACACTTTGCCGCCGTGTATTCCGCC
The DNA here is from genome assembly GCA_017508425.1 of Clostridia bacterium. Classification (GTDB taxonomy): domain Bacteria; phylum Bacillota; class Clostridia; order Oscillospirales; family CAG-272; genus Firm-07. Next base: position 13,235 of record JAFVYZ010000035.1, read on the forward strand.
ATATCGGTGTGCCAGTCCAGGTGATTGGGCGTGACGTTGGTGACGATCGCTGTGTCGGGCGTTTGCCTTGCCGTCATCAGCTGAAAGCTGGACAGCTCGATCACCGCCATATCGCTTGAGGTCATTTCGGGCACACGGGTCAAAAGCGGTGTGCCGTTATTGCCGCCCAGCCACACGCGGTGCCCTGCGACACGCAGGAGCGCGGCCGTGAGGTTTGCAGTGGTGGTCTTGCCGTCACTTCCCGTCACGCCGATCAAGGGACAAGGCGCCGTAGCCATAAAAAGCTCGGTCTCGCTCACAAGAAGAGCCCCACGCGACAAAGCGCGCGCGATCGGCAAAATATCAGGGCGCACACCGGGTGAGCGCACCAACACGTTTTGAGGAAAGACACAAGGAAAGGGCCCGACGACCAGCGGGATCCCGAGTGCCTCAAGCGAAGCCCTGTCGGGTGGAGGCGTCTCGGCATACACGGTAGCAGTTCCGCCCCTTGCAAAAAGCCAACGAAGCACGGCACGGTTGGCACGGCCAAAGCCGATCAATGCCACCGAGCAGGCGGCAGGGTTCTTACAAAATGCCTCAAAGGTCATACGGATCACCTCATTCACAGCGGTATCCATAATATATTATACTGTTTCGCGCTCGCGCGTGCAAGGGGTGTTTTGGTTTTTTTCGCCAATATTTAAAAAAATGTAGTCAACACTTTACAAAATTCACAAGATATGGTACAATACAATAATAGTGAGACACAAAATGTGTGATTAACAGGAGAGCTACATGACTGCAAAAAACACCTCGAAAGCATACGGCAACGCCAGCATTACCGCCCTGAAGGGTGCCGATCGCGTCCGAAAACGCCCCAGCGTTATTTTCGGTGCGGACAACCTTGAGGGCTGTGAGCATTCCTTTTTTGAGATCCTCTCGAACTCGGTGGACGAGGCCCGCGAGGGGCACGGTGACGTCATCACCGTCACCGCTTTTCAAGACCTTTCGATCGAAGTGGACGACCGCGGACGCGGTGTGCCGCTTGGGTTTAACGCCAAGGAGGGTCGCTACAACTGGGAGCTGATCTTTTGCGAGCTGTATGCCGGCGGCAAATACGATAATAACAAAAAGGGCGCGGCCTACGAATATTCGCTCGGCCTCAACGGCCTTGGCGCGTGTGCGACGCAATACGCCTCGGAATATATGGACGTGTGGTCCTTTGACGGGCAAGAGGTGCACAGCATTTCCTTTAAAAAGGGCAATCCCGCAAGCGAGCTCCAAAGCCGTGAGCTGGAAAAAAAGGAGCGCCGCACGGGCACGGTCATCCGCTGGCGTCCCGACCGTGAGGTCTTTACAGACATCCACATTCCCCACGAATTTTTCAAGGACGTGCTCTACCGTCAGGCCGTGGTAAACTCGGGCATCAAGTTTGTGCTCCGCCTTGAAACCGATAAAAACAAGTTTGAGGAGCACGTTTATTTTTACAAAAACGGCATCATTGATTACGTGCGCGAAAAAACCGGCGACACCGCCAAGATCGAGCCCGTGCAGTGGCATCTTGAAACGCAGGGACGCGACAGCGAGGACCGCCCCGAATACAAAATGAAGGCCGATATCACCTTTTCGGTCTCAAACACCGTCAACTTTACCGAATACTACCACAACTCAAGCTTTCTTGAGCACGGCGGCTCGCCCGACAAGGCGGTGCGCGCAGCCTTCCCTGCCGTCATCGACGCATATCTCAAGAGCCATAACAAATACAAAAAAGGCGAAAAGCCCGTCACGTTTGAGGACGTACAGGATTGCCTGGTCCTGGTCATCAACAGCTTTTCCACGATGACCTCCTACGAAAACCAAACCAAAAAATCCATTACAAACCAATTCATCCGTGACGCCCTGCGTACGTTTATTCGCGAGCAGCTGAACTTTTATCTTGTGGAGCATCCTGCCGAGGCCGAGATCTTTGCCAACCAGGTGCTCATCAACAAGCGCAGTCGCGAAACGGCCGAAAAGGCGCGCTACGACTTAAAGGAAAGGTTCACCAATGCATCCAACGACTTCTCCAATCGTGTGGAAAAGTTTGTCGATTGTCGCACGAAGGATCCGACCCTGCGTGAGCTCTACATCGTGGAGGGCGACTCGGCCCTGACCTCGTGTAAGCTCGGCCGTTCGCCCGAATTCCAGGCCATTATTCCCGTGCGCGGTAAAACACTGAACTGCGTCAAAGCCGCCTACGACCGCATTTTTAAAAACGATATCATTAAGGATCTTTTGCGCGTGATCGGCTGCGGCGTTGAGGTCGATACCAAAAAGGTCAAAAACGACTTCAACCAGTTCGACCTGTCGAAGCTCCGTTGGTCCAAGATCATTATTTGTACCGATGCCGATGAGGACGGCTTCCAGATCCGCACGCTTCTCTTGACTTTGTTCTACCGCCTGCTCCCGACCCTGTTGCAGGAGAAAAAGGTGTTTATTGCGGAGTCGCCGCTGTTTGAGATCACCACCAAGGATGAGATCCTGTTTGCCTACAACGAGTTTGAAAAGGCGGATATCTTGAAAAAGCTCGATGCCGAGGGCAAAAAATATACGCTTCAGCGCTCCAAGGGTCTTGGCGAGAACGAGCCCGAAATGATGTGGCAAACCACCATGAACCCCGCAACCCGACGCCTTGTTTCGGTGGAGCCCGCGGACGTGGAGCGTACCGAATATATGTTTGATGTTCTCATGGGTGATAACCTCGCCGAGCGCAAGGTCTTTATTGCCGAGCACGGCAGCGAGTATATCAAGGACGCGGATATCTAAAGCATGAAAATACCTCATTTTTCGCAAAAACGAAAGAAAAAGGCATGAAAAAGAACGAAAGAGTATGGTTTTACAACAGCCATACTCTTTTTTGTGCATAGACTGCATTAGATTGCCCCTACCGGACCTTGCATTATTTTCCAAATCATGCTACAATAAAATCACGATAAGCGATGTGCTGCCGGTAAGGGTCCCTGCATATTACTTTATCGATATATTAACTCTTAGGAGGATACAATTATGCCATTTGTATTTATCGGAATCGCGGCAGGCGTTTTGCTTCTGCTCTTCATCATTTTCGGCTATCTGAAGGCTCCGCCTGATACCGCTTACATCATTTCCGGTCTTGGGAAAAAGCGCATTTTGATCGGTAAAGCCGGTTGGCGTGTTCCCTTCTTCGAGCGTGTGGATAAGCTTTCCCTCGGTGTGATGCAGGTGGACGTAAAAACGTCCGAAGCGGTACCAACCAACGAGTTTATCAACGTTTCGGTTGACGGTGTTGCCAACATCAAAATTTCTTCCGATCCTGAGCTCTTGAAGCGCGCGGCTGAAACTCTGCTTGGAAAAAGCAGGCTGGAGCTGATCACGCTTGTCACGCAGGTGCTTGAGGGTAACATGCGTGAGATTGTGGGCTCGGTGGGTCTAAAGGAAATGGTGCAGGACCGTCAGGGCGTTGCCAAGAAGATCACCGAAAACGTAGTGCCCGATATGGAAAAGCTGGGTATTGAGGTTGTAAACTTCAATATTCAAAACTTTAAGGACGGCGCCGGCACGATCGAAAATATGGGTATCGACAATGTGGAGCAGATCCGCAAGAACGCCCAGATCGCCAAGGCGAACGCCCAAAGAGATATTGCTATCGCTACCTCCAACGCACAGCAGGAGGCAAATGCCGTAAAGGTAGAGGCAGAAAAGAAGATCGCCGAGCAGAATGCAGAGCTCGCTGTACAACAGGCAGACATGCAGGTGCGCGCCGACACCAAAAAGGCGGAAGCCGATGCCGCTTACTCCATCCAACAGGAAAATCTGCGTAAGATCATTGAGATCGCTAAGACCAACGCAGACATTGCACGCCGCGAAAAGGAAGCCGAGCTTGCCGAAAAGGAGATCGCCATTCAGGAGCGTCGCCTCGATGCGGAAATCAAAAAACAGGCTGACGCGATGAAGTATCAATCCGAAAAGGAAGCCGAGGCTGAGCTCATTAAGCGCCAAAGAGAAGCAGATGCACGCCAGTACGAGGCTATTAAGGCAGCCGAGGC
>JAFVYZ010000036.1 GCA_017508425.1 Clostridia bacterium
AGCTCTCCCCCGAGGAGCGCCCCATTGTCGGCGCCCTTGCCAATGAGGTGCGCGCCGAGATCGAGGCGGCTCTCACCGCCCGCGTAGCCGAGGAAAAGGAACGCGCGCTTGAAGAGCAGCTCTCGCGTGAAAAGCTGGACGTAACCATGCCCGGCACCCCCTCTCGCATGGGTCACCAGCACCCCCTTACCCGTGCACAGCGCGAGATGGAGGAGATCTTCATCGGTATGGGCTTTGAGATCGCCGAGGGCCCTGAGGTTGAGTACGATTACTACAACTTTAAAGCGCTCAACATCCCCGAAAATCACCCTGCAAGAGATACGCAGGACACCTTCTACATTACCGATAACATTTTGCTTCGCTCCCAGACCTCGCCCGTACAGGTGCGCGTGATGGAAAAGCAAAATCCCCCCATCCGCGTGATCTCCCCCGGTCGTGTATATCGCTCCGACGCGCTCGATGCCACGCACTCCCCGCTGTTCCACCAGATGGAGGGACTTGTCGTTGACAAGGGCATCACAATGAGCGACCTTAAGGGCACGCTTGAAACCTTTGCCAAAAAGATGTTTGGCGAAGCCACCAAGATCCGCTTCCGCCCCCACCACTTCCCCTTCACCGAGCCCTCGGCCGAGGTGGACGTCTCCTGCTTTGTGTGTGGCGGTAAGGGCTGCCGTGTTTGCAAGGGCGAGGGTTGGATCGAGATCCTCGGTGCCGGCATGGTGCACCCCTTCGTGCTTGAAAATTGTGGCATCGACCCCGAGGTTTACAGCGGCTTTGCCTTTGGTATGGGTCTTGAGCGCGTGACCATGACGCGCTACGGCATTGACGACATTCGTTTGTTCTACGAAAACGACGAGCGTTTCCTCAAGCAGTTCTAAGAAAGGAGAGCGCGAAAAATGAATTTGTCTATGAAATGGCTCCACGACTTTGTGGACGTAGCCGATATTGATATTAAGGAATACTGCGACAAGCTGACCCTCACGGGCTCCAAGGTTGAGGGCTACGAGGATTTTGGCGCGGAGATTGAAAACCTAGTGGTCGCCAAGATCGAGAGCATCACCCCCCACCCCGACAGCGACCACCTGCAAATTTGCCAAATGAACGTCGGAAAGGACGACCTTGTGCAGATCGTCACGGGCGCGCAGAACGTATTTGAAGGAGCGATCGTACCCGCGGCCCTCCCCGTCGCCAAGCTCCCGCACGGTGTCGTCATTAAGGACGGTAAGCTCCGTGGCGTGGAGTCGCACGGCATGCTCTGCTCGATGGGTGAATTAAACCTCACCGTGCACGAGTGCCCCGGCAAAGAGGAAAACGGCATTCTCATCCTCGACGAATCTTTTTCCGACAAGCTCGGTATGGACATCCGCAAAGCACTGATGATCGACGATATCGCCGTGGAATTTGAGATCACCTCCAACCGCCCCGATTGCCTTTCGGTCATCGGTCTTGCACGCGAGACCGCGGCATCCTTTGGCCGCGCACTGAACGTCCCCACCCCTGCTGTCAAGCCTCTCGGTGACGGCGATAAGGTAGAAAACTACCTGACTGTGGGCATTGAGGCACCCGACCTTTGCTACCGCTATGCCGCAAAGGTCGTCAAGAACGTACGCATCGCCCCCTCGCCCATGTGGCTGCGTATGCGCCTGGCGGCCGCCGGTGTGCGCCCCATCAACAACATCGTTGACATTACCAACTACGTCATGCTGGAGTACGGTCAGCCGATGCACGCCTTTGATTACACCCAGCTTGACGGCTCGACCATTCGTGTGCGCCGTGCCGCCGACGGCGAGTGCTTCAAGTCGCTTGACGATGTTGACCACGTGCTCGACAGCTCGATGCTGGTGATCGCCGACGAGAAAAAGGCCTGCGCGCTTGCAGGCGTCATGGGCGGTGCCAACAGTGAGATCAAGGACGACACCAAGACCGTGGTCTTTGAGTCGGCTTGCTTCAACGGCGGGTCTGTACGCGTCACGGCCAAGAAAAACGGTATGCGTACCGAATCCTCGGCACGCTTTGAAAAGGGGCTTGATGCCTAGAATTGCATGGCGGGCCTGCTTCGCGCCTGCGAGCTTGTGGAGCTCCTCGATGCGGGCGACGTGGTGGACGGCGTCATTGACGTATATCCCACGAAATGGGAGCAGACCGTGCTTCCCTTCACCCCTGCGCGCTACAACGCCTTCCTTGGCACGGATATTTCCGAGCAGCAGATGATCGATATTCTCACCGCGCTTGACTGTCGTGTTGAGGACGGCAAGATCTATGTGCCGAGCTTCCGCGCAGATCTCGCGTGCATGAACGACATTGCCGAGGAGATCATGCGTATTTACGGCTACGACAAGATCGTTTCGACCAAGATCGTGGCCGAAACCACCGAGGGTGGCAGAACGCCCAAGCAAGCCTTTGGCATTCAAGTGGAAAATGCGCTTTACGGAATGGGAATTGATGAAATTCAAACCTTTTCCTTTATTTCCCCTAAATATTACGACAAGATCCGCCTGCCCGAGGACAGCGCACTTCGCCGCTCTGTGGTGATCTCCAACCCCCTCGGCGAGGACACCAGCGTAATGCGCACGACCGCGCTCCCCTCAATGCTTGAGGTACTGGCACGCAACATGAACTTCAACAACGAAAACGTGCGCCTGTTTGAAATGGGCTCGATCTACCTGCCAGACCGGGACAGCTCCAAGCTCCCCTACGAGGGCAAGATGCTCACGCTCGGTATGTACGGCGACGCCGATTTCTACACTGTAAAGGGCGTTATTGAAAATTTGCTCGCCTTGGCAGCTGCAAAGGCAAGCTACACGGCAGTAACAAACAACCCCTCCTACCACCCCGGACGTTGTGCCGAGGTAACGGTTGGTGACAAAAAGATCGCCACGTTTGGTCAGATCCACCCGAAGGTGGCCGAGAACTACGGCATTTCGGCACCGCTTTATGCCGCCGAGATCGACTTTGATGCCCTGTTTGCGGTCAGCACCGCCGACAAGCACTATAAGCCCCTGCCGAAATACCCTGCCATTACCCGCGACTTCTCGTTTGTTTGCGATGAGGCTCTCGAGGTCGGTCAAATCATTGCCGTGATGCAAAAGGCAGGCGGTAAAAATGCCGAAGGCGTCAAGCTCTTTGACATCTACCGCGGCGAGAAGATCGGCGCCAACAAGAAATCGGTATCCCTGCGCCTGACGCTGCGCGCTGACGATCATACCATGACCGTTGAGGACGCCGAAAAAATCACCAAAAAGGTGCTATTCCTGCTTGAAAAAGAGCTGGGGCTTACCTTAAGAGGTTAATTTTACGATGGAAAAAGCAAAAATTGACCGCATCAACGAGCTCGCCGCGCTTGCCAAGCAACGCGAGCTCAGCGATGCCGAGGCCGCGGAGAGAAAAGCCCTTCGCGAGGAATATTTAAAGGAGTTCCGTGCCTATATGCGCGGCACGCTTGACAACACTGTGATCGAGCGTCCGGACGGAACGCGTGAAAAGGTTAGACCCAAATCCGAAAAGGAGAACCGCTGAAATGAAAACCGATATTCAAATCGCCCAAGAAGCGAAAATGCTTCCGATTGCCGACGTAGCAAAAGAGCTTGGCGTCACCGATGAGGAGCTCGAGCTTTACGGCAGGTATAAAGCAAAGGTCACCGATGCATTCTTAAAGCGTACCGAGAGCAAGGAAAACGGCAAGTTGATCCTGGTGACGGCCATCAATCCCACGCCTGCGGGTGAGGGCAAGACCACCACCACGGTGGGTCTTGGTATGGCCATGAAAAAAATCGGCAAAAATGCCGTGATCGCTCTGCGCGAGCCCTCGCTTGGGCCTGTATTTGGCATCAAGGGCGGCGCCGCCGGCGGCGGCTATGCTCAGGTCGTACCGATGGAGGACATCAACCTGCACTTCACGGGCGACTTTCACGCCATCACCTCCGCAAACAACCTTCTTTGTGCCGTGCTTGATAACCACATTCAGCAAGGCAATGAGCTTGGCATTGACCCGCGCCGCGTACAGTTTGCGCGCGTGGTCGATATGAACGACCGCGCCCTGCGTAACATTCTCATTGGCCTTGGCGGCAAGATCAACGGTGTGCCGCGTGAGGACCATTTCACCATTACGGTGGCAAGTGAGGTTATGGCAATTCTCTGCCTTGCCGAGGATCTCGCAGACCTCAAGTGCCGCCTTGGCAACATTTTAGTGGCTTACACCTACGAGGGCAAGCCCGTATTCTGCCGTGATCTTCGTGTAAACGGTGCGATGGCGGCGCTGCTGAAGGACGCGATCAAGCCGAACCTCGTACAGACCCTTGAAAACACCCCTGCCCTCATTCACGGCGGCCCGTTTGCGAACATCGCACACGGCTGCAACTCGATCCGCGCAACAAAATTGGCTTTAAAGCTCGCGGATTACGCCATTACCGAGGCGGGGTTTGGCGCGGACCTTGGCGCTGAAAAGTTCCTTAATATCAAGTGCCGCATGGCAGGGCTCTCCCCCGACGCAGTAGTGCTGGTTGCAACGGTTCGCGCGCTTAAATACAACGGCGGTGTTGCAAAGCCCGACCTCAAGGCGGAGAACGTTGAGGCACTGAAGCGGGGTGCTGTAAACCTTGAGGCACATATTGATAATCTCCAAAAGTTCGGTGTGCCCGTGGTGGTTGCCATCAACCGCTTCGACACCGATACCGATGCGGAGCTCTCGGCACTGCGCGCCATTTGCGAAGAAAAGGGCGCGGATTTCGCACTCTCCGAGGTCTTTGCCAAGGGTGGCGACGGTGGCATCGAGCTTGCCGAAAAGGTGGTTGCCGCTTGCGAGAAGCCGAAGAGCTTCAAGCTGCTTTACAGCGACGAGCTCCCCATTACCGAAAAGATCGAAACGATCGCAAAGGAGCTTTACGGTGCTGACGGCGTGGTGTTTGAGGCGGGCGCCAAAAAAGCACTTGCCGACATTCTCGCCATTGATGAAAAGTATGCACGCTTCCCCGTTTGCATGGCCAAGACGCAATATTCCTTCTCGGATGATCCCACCAAGCTCGGCAGACCCACCGGTCACACCGTGACGGTGCGCGACGTAAAGCTTTCTGCCGGTGCCGGATTTATCGTGGTGCTCACAGGTGCTGTGATGACCATGCCGGGGCTTGGCAAAACGCCGACCGCTTATTCGATCGACATCGATAACAACGGCAATATTTCGGGGTTGTTCTGATGCTGTCGCAAAAGATAAAAACGACCTCGGTTTTGGAGACCGAGGCGCTGGGGGCGAAGCTTGCCGAAGAAATGCTTGCCGACAAGCGCCTGCCGCCCTTTGTAGCACTTTACGGAGATCTCGGCGTTGGTAAAACCGCGTTTGTGCGCGGCTTTGCCTCGGTCATCGCCCCCGGCATCCTTGTCCGCTCCCCCACCTTTGCTTTGGTAAACGAGTACCGCGGCAAGGAAAAAACGCTTTTTCATTTTGATATGTACCGCATCACGGGCGAAGATGACCTTTATTCGATCGGGTACGACGATTACCTCGCTCGCGACGGCATCGCACTCGTCGAATGGAGCGAAAACATCCCTTATGCACTCCCTGCGCACTATTTGCGCGTTGAGATCGTAAAGGATGACTTGAAACACCCCGACAGTCGCCTTATCACCCTTGAAGAAAGGAACGATTTATGCTGATTTTTGCGCTTGACAGCACCGCCGTGGTCGGCAGCGTCGCGCTTTGCCGTGACGAGAAGCCCCTTGCCTCCTTTACAATAAAAAACGGCAACACGCACAGCGAAACACTCCTGCCGATGGCGAAGGCCCTCTTTGACGTAACGGGCACCACCCCCGACGACGTGGATATCTTTGCGTGCAGTGAGGGGCCCGGCTCCTTTACGGGGGTCCGTATCGGTGCTGCCACCGTCAAGGGCCTTACCTTTGGAAAATGCAAGACCGTCATTGGCGTGTCGGCGCTCGAAGCCATGGCAAGAAACCTATTGCCTGCAAAAGGGCTTATTTGCCCCGTGATGAACGCGCGACGCGGTCAGGTTTATAACGCCTTGTTCCGTGCTGACGGCGAGGTGCTTACGCGCCTTTGCGAGGACAGGGCCCTTGCCGCCTTGGACCTTGAAACGGAGCTGGCAAAAATGGATGAGCCCTTTTATCTCGTCGGGGACGGTACCGAGGTTGCCCTTGCAGCCTTTGCTAACCTTATCCCCTTGCCCGTGTCGGCACTGGCCGCCGAGCAAAATGCCATTGGCGTTGCCAAGGCAGCTTTGGCACAATACAAAGGCGGCAAGCGAGGCACCGACGGTGACCTTGCCCCCACCTATTTGCGTTTGCCCCAAGCGGAGCGCGAACGACTTGAAAAGGAAAGGAACCCCCTATGAAAAAGTTGGTCATTGGCTGCGACCATGCGGCCGTTGAAATGAAGAATACCGTGCGTGAGCACCTGATCTCGCGTGGCTTTGAGGTAGAGGATGTCGGCACCTACACCACCGACAGCTGCAACTACCCTGTCTTTGCGCACCGCGCCTGCCTGAAGGTGCAAAATGGCGAAGCGGATATGGGCATCCTCATTTGCGGCACGGGCATTGGTATGTCGCTGGTTGCCAACAAGCACCGTGGCATTCGCGCCGCTTGCTGCTCGGATACCTTCAGCGCACGCCTGACGCGCCAGCACAACGATGCAAACGTGCTTTGCTTCGGCGCGCGCGTGGTGGGCATTGGCCTTGCGCTGGATCTCGTTGACAATTTTGTGGATGCCAACTACGAGGGCGGCAAGCACGCCGCGCGTGTGGATATGATCACCGCCGTAGAAAACGGCACGTTTACAGAATAATGTCGATTTCGGGAAAAACGGCGGATCTGATCCGTTTGGTCGGCGGCAAAAAACGCCCGAAAACCTCGGCCATTATCGTGGCGGCAGGCAATTCCTCGCGTATGGGAGGCGACGTATCCAAGCAATTTTTGGAGGTCGCAGGCATGCCGGTGCTCTCTCACACGCTTGTGGCGTTTGAGAACACCGACGTCATCGATGAGATCGTGGTCGTAGCGCGCAGCACCGACCTTGCTGTAGTCACCGATTTGGCAAAAGCCCACGGAATTACCAAGCTTCGTGCCGTGGTAGCCGGAGGGGATACGCGCGCGAAATCGGTCAAAAACGGATTTTTACAGGTCAGCAATACCGCGAAATTCGTCGCCATACACGACGGAGCCCGTTGCCTGGTGACCCCCGATATGATCGAGCGAGTTTGCCGTGCTGCGTATCGGTATAAGGCGGCCACTGCCGCATATCCCGTCACGGACACGGTAAAAACGGCGACAAATCGCGGATTTGTGGCAAAAACGATCGATCGAAAGAGCGTGTTTCTTGCAACTACTCCTCAGGTCTTTTCCGCAAATCTTTACCGCACTGCCTTGGCAACCGTCAAGGTGGCGGATCTTTTAACCGACGATAACCAACTGATCGAACAATTGCCCCATCCCATTAAATTGGTGGATTGCGGCAAAGAAAATCTTAAGATCACCGAACCCCGTGATATTGCCCTCGCGGAATTTATTTTAAAGGAAAGGGAGCGCAAAAAATGAGAATCGGACACGGATACGACGTGCATCGCCTCACCGAGGGGCGCGACCTGATACTTGGCGGCGTAAAGATCGAACACCCCCTGGGGCTACTCGGGCACTCCGATGCCGACGTCTTAACGCACGCCGTGATGGATGCCCTACTCGGGGCCGCCGCCTTAGGCGATATCGGCAAGCTCTTCCCCGACACCGACCCTGCTTACCGCGGGGCCGATAGCCTTGGATTGGCCAAGGAGGTAGCCCGCCGCATACGCGAGGCCGGATTTGAGATCGGAAACGTCGATGCCACCGTGCTGGCTGAGGTGCCGAAGCTGGCCCCTCACATCGACTTGATGCGAGAAAATTTGGCCACAGCACTCGGTGTGGATAAAACCGCCATCAGCGTCAAAGCCACCACCGAGGAGGGGCTCGGCTTTACCGGTGAGCGACGTGGTATTGCCGCACACGCAGTTTGCTTACTGACGTGAAAAAGCCATCCGTGCCATGGCACGGACGGCAAGCAAGGCAACTCGGGCGCATAATGGGCACTTCCCGCGCAATTTTTCCGTCCACCCGAATACCCTTGCGAATTTTAAAAGGAGCGACGCCCCTACTGTCATATTATGTCGAAAACACCGAAAAGTGAGGTTTTTATGAAAATTTCCCCTTCTCTTTTAGCCGCCGATTTTGCCAATCTCCAACGATCGGTTGAAAAGATCGAAGATACGGTCGATATGCTCCACCTTGACGTAATGGATGGGCTTTTTGTGCCGAACATTTCCTTTGGCCCCGGTGTCATTGAGGCGCTGCGCCCCCATTCTAAGCTTTTCTTTGACGTGCACCTGATGATCGAGCGCCCCGAGCGCTATGTTGAAGTATTTCGCCGCGCAGGTGCCGACGGCATCACCATTCACGTGGAGAGCACCGAGAACCCCGCCGAGGTGCTAAAGACCATTCGCGCCTTGGGTGCGAAGCCCGCGATCTCAATCTCGCCTGACACCGAGGCGGAAACGATCTTCCCCCTACTCTCCCTTTGCGACATGGTGTTGGTGATGACGGTGTACCCCGGCTTCGGTGGGCAAAAGCTCATCCCCCGTTGCCTGGATAAGGTCAAGGCTCTGAAGGCCGAAATCGCGCGCCTGGGGCTTAATATTTCCGTTGAGGCCGACGGAGGCATTGGCAACGCCAACCTCGCCGAGGTGCTTGAAGCCGGCGTTGACGTGGTGGTTGCAGGCTCCGCCGTATTCGGTGCCGCCGCCCCCTCAGAGGCCGTGGCGCAAATGCGTGAGATTGAAGCATCACTCAAGACGTAAAAGCGAAAAACAACTTTAAAAGATACATCGATCGCTTGGATTTATTGGGAATATGATGCGACCAAGCAAGTCCAAGCGGCGTTGGCACCGACAACGCAAGTCACATCAGACCAAAATCGGAGGTCGTAGAAAAAGATATTCGGGTCGGTTGGGGTGGTAGAGGCCGCAAGTTCAAGTCTTGTCACTCAGACCAAAAATCGGGATTCGTTAGAGTCCCGATTTTTCTTTATTTATCTCCCAAAATCTCTTGAAATCTCGCGTTTTCGCAATATAATCAATGGGCTTGTTCTCCCCTGCTTCGAGGGTTGAACAAGCCCATTTTTCGCCTTTGACCACATGTTTGACCACTTGCGGAGATTTTTGGCTTATTTTCGGCTGATTTTTGATAGTTTAATGGGTGCAAACTTTTTATCTTTTGCCAAGTTGATATGCACAAAACTCAGACAATGATGTTATACTCTCATCTACAGATAATGAATACTGCTCTAAATTGATTAATCCACAAGAAGTAATCCAGTTGCAATGTGTATCTAACTTTTTTGAGCAAAGCTCAGATAGTTTTTCGGGCAATACACCTTTGAAATAGTATAAGCACAATGTCTCTAAATCCTCATTTGTATTATAAAAACTATCTAGATCAGATGGGGATACGGAATCTGCTACATTAGCAAAAAGTTTTATCCAATCTTCCATTGAAAAACTTTGATAGTAAGTTGCAATCAACTCTTTTAATCCTGCACCTCTATAACCATATTTTCTCTTTCTAGTAATATATTCCACAACACAATTTGAGACAAAGCTTGGCCATTGAGAAACATCAATTACACTCCCAATCTCCATAAGCACGCCGGACTGGTTTCCATATACATCTGAAAATGTTGTAATAATCTTTTGCTCTATTGCCGCTGAATATCCATTTTGACGGATTTCTTCTAGAACACCTTCACCGTGTTTTTCGGATTTTACAACATAGTTCTCAATGTCGCTTTGCGGTTTAGGTTCACACTTGCCTAACGCTTTTAACTCCGCACGCAAAACGGGATCCTTAATATGCTCTATTATTCTATGATTGTAATGTTTCAAATGATCCAACTGATTATAGCCATGTCTGACACTGGATTCTATTTCTTCAGAGATCCAAGCGTTAACAATGTTGTATAGCGCGAGAAGCTCACTATCTGAGAAATCATCACTAGATATTTTTTTGAAATATACATCCAAAAAATGATTCCGCCAGCTATAAAACTCTTCAGGAGTGTTCTTTAATTCGAACAAAGCATTAACATGTTTTATTCCCAAATCTGCCGCTGTTTCAAAAAGATTTTCCTCTATTTCTCCGGACATACGATTATCACCAATAGAACTTGCCTTATCAGAAATAGTTAATAACCGCAATCCTTGCTGGTATAGTTTTTCTTCACTTAGTGGTAAGAATCTATAACATTCTAAAATGCCATCTAGTGAATAATCTTTATGATCAACGTAACCAAATAATTTGAACTGAATACTTTTTTCAATTTTTTCGGCTTTTTCTAAGCATCCAAATTGTTTTAAACGTTGAACGATATCCATACCTAGATATTCGACATCTCCATAGGAACAATCCCATAGAATTCCATTAGGGCCGCTCCAATGCTCGACAATTTCCAAATAATCGCCTTTTGCTCCTGCAATGTAAAACAGCTCACTTAACTCAGTCACATATCTCGCGTCATCGCATGTGAACAAATATTTTATATCTTGGCATATTTTTGCTAGCGAATCTTGGGTTTTCTTAGAATGAATATTAAAAATAACACCTTTTAAAAACCTAATAACTCCATGGGCATTACAATCATGACTTGAACCAGATCCGTGATTTCGCTCAAAATAAACAGTCTCAAAAATCGCCTTAATTTGAGATTGAGTATTGATATTTTTTTCAAAATAATCTCCACATATTTTCTTCACAAGATTAAATTGATCTATCGCCGGCACATATCCCCTGTCTTGAGCATTTATGTGGTTTCGTTGCAAAATATCAAAATATAGTTTGGGGATATCTCTCAATCCTTTAAAATGATTATACAAACAAAAATACAATTTTATATAGTAGAGTATTTTATCTGACGAAAACTCAAATTCTTCTGATTCGAGCACCTCATTTTGCCTAGACAAAATTTTACTTTGAAGTTCTTTAACCTCGTA
>JAFVYZ010000037.1 GCA_017508425.1 Clostridia bacterium
TGCTCGGCTTTGCCGAGGACAGCGCAACGGTTTGCAAAGCATACCTTGACGTGCTCGGCTTTGCCGAGGACAGCGCAACGGTTTGCAAAGCATACCTTGACGTGCTCGGCTTTGCCGAGGACAGCGCCCCCTACGGTTTGATGGTTCACCCCATCCGGCCACTTTTTTGCGCGAAATGTAAAAAAATACGAAATATTTTTCGTACACTTTTGACAAACCCATAAAATTATGCTATAATAATCGATTAGAATACAAAGCACACCGATTTTACACCGCGAAAGGAGCACAAAATGGTTACGATCTGCGACGTTTTTCCTCACTCCAAGGCCATGGCGGCAGGGATCTTACCCGGTGACGTGCTGATCTCCATCAACGGCAACGAGATCGAGGACGTGCTCGACTACCGTTTTTACCTTGCGGAATCGTCGGTTACCCTTGCACTTACGCGGAACGGCGCTCCCCTTGAGGTCACACTCAAAAAGGACGTTTACGACGACATCGGGCTTGAATTTGAGACCCCCTTGATGGACAAAAAGCGCACCTGCGCCAACCGCTGTATTTTTTGCTTTATCGATCAGCTCCCCCGGGGCCTGCGCCCGTCGCTTTACTTCAAGGACGACGACGCGCGCCTTTCCTTCCTGCACGGAAATTACATCACGCTCACCAATTTGCGTGACAAGGATATTGACCGCATCATTAAAATGCACATTTCACCCATCAACGTGTCGGTACATACCACAAACCCCACCTTGCGCTGTGAAATGATGAAAAACCGTCGCGCGGGCGAGGTGCTTGCCTACCTCGGACGCCTTGCCGAGGCCGGCATTCGCATTTGCGCACAGATCGTGCTTTGCCGCGGCATCAACGACGGGGCGGAGCTTGAGCGCACCATGCACGACCTTGCCACCCTCTCGCCGCAGGTATCGAGCGTTTCGGTCGTACCCGCGGGCCTGACGCGCTATCGCGAGGGACTTTACCCCTTAACGCCCTTTACCCCTGCGGAGTGCCGCGCCGTGATCGCGCAGGTCAACCGCTTTGGCGATGCTTGCGAAAGCACCCTTGGCAACCGCATTTTTTGCGTCGCCGATGAGTTTTACCTCAAGGCGGGGCTGCCGCTCCCGAGTGAAGGCTATTACGGCGACTATGAGCAGATCGAGAACGGCGTTGGTATGCTGCGCTCGCTGATCGCGGAATTTGAAGCCGAGCTCCCGTTCCTTAATGAATATTGTGACGTGGAAAATTTTGCCCCCCGTCACGTGTCGCTTGCCACGGGTAAGGCGGCTGCGCCCACGATGCACCACCTCGCCAAAATGCTTGAAGAAAAGCTAAACGGTATCAAAATTTCGGTGCACGAAGTAGAAAATCGCTTTTTCGGTGAGGAGATCACCGTGGCGGGGCTCCTTACGGGCAAGGATATGGCGGAGCAGCTGAAGGGCAAGCCCCTTGGCGACGCGGTGATCATCCCCGCGAACACCCTGCGTGCCGAGGGAGACCTTTTCCTTTGCGGTATGACGCCGGGGGAGCTTTCGGATACGCTCGGCGTGCCCGTTGTGCCCGCCAAGGGCGAGGGCGCAGCACTCCTCGCGGCCTTGGTGGGGAAAAGAATGCCTGATATGAACGAATTGCCGCAGAGAAAGAGAAACCGCCTGGAACGGGAAATTTACAGTCTGGCAGGTTCTTTCTTCATTACAATATGCACACACGGAAAGCAAAAAATCTTATCCAACATCGTAGGGGCGATTCACGAATCGCCCGCCATAAATCTAACGCCGTGCGGCCATATCATCGATAACGTAATTCAAGAATTACCAAACAAATTCCCCATAACCGTAGACCGCTACGTCATTATGCCCAACCATATTCACCTCATTATTACGCTTAAAGACGGTGATGAAATTCGGGCGATTCGTGAATCGCCCCTACCCAAACGATCTGTGATTTCAAGGGTTGTGGGATATTTGAAAATGAATGCGACAAAGCGCATACATTGCCTTATGCCCGGCACGGTATTCCAACGCTCATTTTACGACCACGTCATTCGAAACGGGCGCGAATATGACGAAATTTCGCAATACGTTATGCAAAATCCGCAAAATTGGCAAACCGATATCCTTTATTGGTGAGGCGGACGGAGTGCATCAAACTTTTTTAAGGAGGACACAAAATGGCAAAACCGATTGTGGCTATCGTTGGCAGACCCAACGTTGGCAAAAGTACCTTTTTTAATAAGCTGATCGGCGAACGCCGTTCTATCGTCGAGGACACCCCCGGTGTCACGCGCGACCGCATTTACGGCGAGACCGAATGGTGCGGCAAAAAGCTCACCCTCATTGACACGGGCGGCATTGAGCCCAAGACCGACGACGTGATCCTCTCGCAAATGAAGTTCCAAGCCGAGCTCGCGATTGAAAGCGCCGACGTCATCGTACTGCTTTGCGACGTACGCACGGGCGTGACCGCCGCCGACCGCGACATAGCGGTGCTCCTTAAAAAAAGCGGCAAGCCCATCGTTCCCGCCATCAACAAGTGCGACCGCATCGGTGCCCTGCCCTATGAATTTTACGAATTCTACGAGCTTGGGTTTGACTGCGAGCCCATCCCCGTATCCTCCATTCACGGCAGTGGCACGGGCGACGTGCTCGACGCCGTGCTGCAAAACCTGCCCGACACCGACACGGCACCCGAGGAGGATGACAGCATCAAGGTGGCCGTCATCGGCAAGCCGAATGCCGGCAAATCCTCGATCATCAACCGCTTTGTGGGTGCTGAGCGCATGATCGTATCAAGCATCGCCGGCACCACGCGCGACGCGGTTGACACGGTGGTCGAAAACGAGTACGGCAAATTCACCTTTATCGACACTGCGGGCATTCGCAGGCAGTCAAAAATTAGTGACAGTATCGAAAAATACAGCGTGCTTCGCGCCCATATGGCGGTCGAGCGCGCCGACGTGTGCCTGATCATGGTCGATGCCAACGAGGGCGTCACCGAGCAGGACGAGCGCATTGCCGGCATCGCGCACGAGGCGGGTAAGGCCTGCATTATCCTTGTCAACAAGTGGGATACCATTGAAAAGGACAACAGCACCGTATCGAATTTCACCAAGCAGGTCTATGAGGCACTCGGCTATATGCAATACGCGCCCCTGCTCTTTGTGTCGGCCAAAACCGGCCAGCGTGTGCAAAATATTTACGAGCATATCCTTTACGTGTTCAACCAATCAAGGCTGCGCATCTCCACCGGCATGCTCAACGATGTACTGAACGACGCCACCACGCGCGTGCAGCCCCCCTCTGACAAGGGCAAGCGCCTGAAGATCTACTATATGACGCAGATCCGTGTCGCGCCCCCCACCTTCGTTATTTTCTGCAACAATGCAGAGCTCTTTCATTTTTCCTACCAGCGCTTTATCGAAAACTGCTTGCGCGAGACCTTTGGCTTCCGCGGCACGCCGATCAAGCTCATCATTCGCCAAAAGGGCGAGGAGGGACCCGATGCGTGATGCCGAAAGAATTATTGACAAAACCAAAATATACGTAAAGGCCGGCGACGGCGGCAA
>JAFVYZ010000038.1 GCA_017508425.1 Clostridia bacterium
TGATGTTAAAAAACCCGCCCTCGTGGCGGGTTTTTGTTTTGGCTTCTCGCCCTGCACAGGGCGAGAACCTGAAAGATCCAAACAACAGTGTAGCATTTGAAGTTCTATGGTGGATCTTTCCACAAAGGCGCAGCCTTTGTAAACAAGCACCAGCAGGGGGAGCCAAAAATAAAGCACTTCGAAAGAAGTGCTTTATTTTTATCCAAGCCGCAGGCTTGGCATATCATTGACGCACGAGGTGCGGCGTATATCATCAAGGGCGGGCTTGCCCGCCCTTGTATCTCATCACGCGCCAGCGTGTATTTCCTGCGGCTTGATGATATACAACACTTCGTGTTGATGATATGCAATTCCTTCGGAATTGATGATATCCACGGCTTTGCCGTGATTTTATAGCGTGCATTTTGTCCCTACATTGGACTTAAACCAGTGATATCTAAGAGCAAACCACACGGCTTGCTATGTACGTTAATAGCGCCAACGGCGCGTCATGATGTTGCGCTGTGCTGCGATTTTAGACAAGGCCCGTCAGAGGAACCTCCCCACCTCCCGCCCACACCCCAGCGCTCCGCGCCACCCCTCGCCGTCCCCCGAGGGGATATTCTTTTTCACCATTGCATCTTTTCCCCGACCTTACGGGCTCGAGCCGGCGATATCCAAGTATAATAGCGCCAACGGCGCGTCATGATGTCGCACATCGCTCTTGCGGCGTGTTTCTATTACAGATAAAAAAGGGACGCGAGCGCGTCCCTTTTTTATCTTTTTGGTATGCTTTTAGCCCTATAAAGCTATTTATATTTTCCCTTCCAGGATCAATTTTTCAAGCGTTTCTATGACCTCGGCGGCGGCAGATTCCCAAACCGCTGCTTTTGTGACGTAGGTGGCGATGTTTTTTAAGCGGTCCGTTGCATTTGCAACGGCAAAGGAAAGGTCGCATTTTTCAAACAAGGGGATATCGTTTTCATAGTCCCCCATGCCCACAAGCACGCGCGCCCCGAGCTTTTCCTTGAGAATGTTTGCCGAAACGCCTTTGGTATATTCGGTTTGCATGATCTCAAGGTACGTCGCAAAGCTCCGCGCAAACGTGTATTGCGGATAATCAAGGGTTTCGCAAAATGCCTTCAGCCGATCTCCGTCGGCGGCGCTCGGGCAATTCAGAGTGACCTTGTATTTTTCGGTGGCGAGAGCTTCTTTTTTTCCAAATTCGGCGTATTCATCGAGGGTATATTGCTTGATTCCGTTGATACCAAACACGTTTATTTTCACCACGTTTAGGCCCGAAGCCAAAATTTCATCGACGGCCTCAAAGACGCCGCCATCAAGAGATCCCTTGCGCAGGATCTCGCCGCTGCCGACGTCGCAAATGAGGGCACCGCCAAAACAAATGCAGTAGGTGTTGGGTTTGACAAGATGCTGATTTTCGAGAAGATAATCGGGGGCTCTTCCGCTTGTGATCGAAAAGCGTCCGCCCTCGGCCATAAAATAATTTATTGCCGCCCTCGTCTTTTCGGGCATCGTTTTTTTGTAAAACAGCGTGCCGTCCCAATCCGAAGCGATCAAAACTCCATCAAATATTCCCATGCCATATTCTCCTTTTCGTTATCGCCATTTCTTATTATACCATTTTGGGGAAGGCTTTTCAATGATCTCGACGAATTTTACGTGTCGTATTTTGAGCATATCGCGAAGTCTCCGCTTTTGAAAATTGAACGTTACGAGCTGTTCAAGAAAATGTGTCGCTTTTCATGAAGGGACTTTGATGTAGTGGATATTGCGTGGGGGGCTTTTGCGAGACGCTTCGCACGATCGGTGCGATCGTCCCCGCGGCATCGCCGCTTATATAAAAGAAAAACCCGCCATATGGCGGGTTTTTGTTTCAGTGCAATTGTAAAGAGCAACACTCACAGCGCATCAAATATTGACCTTAAGGCTTCGCGTCCTGCCGCTGTGCTCGGTAACGGTAACACATACCGTGCCGTTCTCTACCGTTGCCTCGACCGACGAAATCACACCGCCCGCCTTGTGTGCTTCGATCACATTGACGTACACGGGGCATTTTTCGTTGGTGCGCTCAAGCAAATACGAAACGCGTTTATCCGCAGGATTGTCGGGTGCTTGCGCGTAGATCATATCGCAGTTACGGGTCAGCGTATATACGTCAAGGGAAAGCTCGCCTTTTTTAAACTCGCTTTTCAAAACTCCGCCCGTTGGCTTTAAAATATATGCGTGATCTACGTAGCTTTGCGCACCCTTATCGGAGAGTTTTCCGATATATTCGGCATCGCTTGGCAGCTGTGCCTTAGCGGCAACGTGGAGCGTCCATTCCTTTTTCAGCTCGTTTTCCGATTTTACCGAAAAAACGTCTATAAAATACGTATCGTGCCAGGATATGATGCGTCGCATACGCACACCCCGGTACGCCTCGTCACTCCATTGCTTTATCGTGAAGGTGTCGGGCATGGTATATGCCTCGGGCGGCAGTGTTTCGGCATCAAGATAAATATCGTCGGGGGCATTTACCCTGTATTCGTTGACCACCGTTTCGCAGGGCGCCATATTTTCGCCGTCTATGACCACGGTATTATGGCTTGCGGTGTTTTTGTAATAGCCGTAATGAAGGGGAGAACCGTAGCCCGACGACGTGCCGAAATCGACACATAGCCCCGCGTCAAAGGCGTCAAACGAGATGGAAAGGCGATCGTAGTGGTCATGCTCGCCGCCGTAGGGCAACGCCTTGAAGATCAGATATCTATCGTCTGTTCCGTGCAGCTTGGCAAGATTTGAGCCGCGGCTTGATATGTAATTTTTCTTTTCAAGCGGGGGGAGCTTTTCGGGGAGCGAATCGACACCGTATAGCAGTGCCTCAAGTGAGCTCTCGCGCGCAGCGTCCCCATAAGTGGCGGCAAGCAGTGGCAGGAGCTCTTCGCTCAGAAGTGCCGCATAGGCGTATTCGCAGATGCCCGACATGCCCAAAAGGGGGTTACCACCGTCGTTAAAGGCTGCTATTTTATGATTTCCCACGTAAAGATTTTTCAAAAACAGCAGTGCGCTCTCAAGCTTTTTTCGGTAATGCGGATCTTTGAATAAGCTGTATTTCGTGTTTTTTGCCATTTGCTCAAACAGCATAAACCAAGAAAGCGAATAGCGGTGATACCACCCTGACCCCTCAAACCAAAAGCCGTCCTCGAGGTAAGCGTGGTCGATCTGATATTTTAAGCCGTATTTGGAATTGCAGGCGAATTCCACAAGCCGCTCGTCATTTATGGCGAGTCCGATCGCTGCGATCGAGGTGCAGATCGCGACCTCGTGATTATGAAGCTGAGGCGTGAGATATTTGATTTGATGCTCGGCTGCGGGGCGTAGAAGATCCGCTTCAATATGCTCGATCTCATCTGCCGTCAGCTCGTTTTTTATCAGCGCATACGCACGGGAAAGGCTGCATATCGGGTCGCAGTCGCTCAGCACCTGCGAAAGAAAGCGCCCGGGGTTGTTATAGGGGATCCCGCCGTGCACCTCGTAATTTTTATAGTTGTCCGCATAGCCGAGCAGAATCTGCCTTGCGGTTTCAAAATAGGCTTTTTGTTCGGAGCCGACATAGGCGAGTGCGAGCTGATATGCGGCATTGGTCGTCATAACGAGCACCTTGCACCACCAAGCGCCGAGATAGGGCTCACCTGTATGAACACTGCCGCAATTTGAGCAGACAAAGCGCTCGTTGCAGTCATAATCAAATAGGAGCGCTGCGCCGCACTGCGGGCAGGAGAAATAGTGGTTCCAGGTGCCAAGACCCGTTTTTTGTATATATAGCTTCCTTCTTACGTTGGCGGTCTTGGCATCGATCGCCTCAAGGAAAGCCGGGGCTTTGCGCACCCTTTCCTTGATACGTTTTATATCGCTTTGAGAATAGATCTCCATAACGTCTCCTTTTAGTTGTGCGGTGAGGCTTGTTTTCAGCTGATTATAATGTAACATAGCGCCGTGTCAATGTCAAGACTTGGATCAATAAGATTTTAGCAAGCGGCAGGTATTTTTTGGGGGGCTTTTGCGATCGCTCATTGGATAAAAGGGAAAAGGTGTTATTGTTTTTTACAACTTTTTTATCTTTTCTTCCTTGTCATTTGGGGCGGGGATTGCTATAATTTTTATAGATCAGAGCAAATTCTCACAAAAAAGGAGTACGCGATGTTACTTTCCACCAATATGATCAGGGTTCACGACGCATTTGGCATCAAGGGCATGTTTGACGTGCTGGCGAATGCGGGGTTTGAGGGCATTGATTTTAACCACGACGTGGCTGAATACTGCAGCGCGGAGCACGACAAGGCGTTTTACGAGGATCTTGCCGCTTACGCAAGAGAAAAGGGGATTGCGATTTGTCAGGCGCACGCGGCCTTCCCCCCGAGCTTTTTAAACGATGAGGAAAAGACCGAGCGGCGCTTCCTTGAGATCGTGCAAGGCATCAAAAATGCGGCGTATATGGGCGCGCCGATGACCGTGGTGCATCCTTGCACGCATCTTGATTGCTACGAGGGTGATAATTTTGAGAAAATGTTTCAATACAATCTCGATTTTTACAGGCGCCTGATTCCTGTTGCCAAGGAGCACGGCATCAAGCTGGCGATCGAAAATCTCGGCCGTAAGGCGATCACCAACAAGCCCGAGGGGCTTTGTCGGTTGTATGACGCGCTTGACAACCCCGTGTTTACTGTTTGCTTTGATATGGGGCATTGTTTGCTGCACGGCGTCGATCCCGCCGAGGCGATCCGCACGCTCGGACACCGTTTGGTGGACGGGTGCATCCACGTTCACGATAATATGGGTGACGCGGACTCTCACACCCTGCCTTATTACGGAAAAATCGACTGGGAGAGCGTGATGCAGGCGCTCGCGGACATCGGTTACAAGGGCGATCTCAACTATGAGGCATCGGGCTTTATCAAGGATATCCCCGTGGCGCTTCGCCCCGACGGACTTTCCTATATGGCAAAGGTCGGCCATCATTTGATAAGCCGCTTTGAGTATTACAAAAATAATGGATAAATCTCAAAAACCCGCCCCGTTGGGCGGGTTTTTTGGTGTTACTTGACACGTAGGGTAGGATATGCTACAATGTATTTACATAAAATCCCCTCGAACGGGGCTTGATTTTGGGAGAAACAGAGATGCGGAGCTTAACGAAAAAACGGGTAACGGCGCTGGTGACGGCGGCCATGCTTTTGGCGCTGGGGCTTGTGTTGCCGTCCCTTGTGGGGAATATCAAGGAGATTGGCGACTCTCTTTTGCCGATGCATTTGGCGGTGATGCTGTGTGGCATCCTTTGCGGAGGATGGTACGGGCTTGGCACGGGGCTTATGATGCCGTTTTTGCGCGCCGTATTCTTCGGGATGCCGCCCCTTTATCCGAACGCTGTATGGATGGCGTTGGAGCTTGCGACCTACGGTCTTGTGATCGGACTTTTGTACGCGCGCGGCAAGGCTTATCGAAGAGGATATTTGTTTTTTTGCCTTGTCAGCTCCATGCTTTTGGGGCGCGTGGTGTGGGGGATCGCCAAGGCGGTGCTGCTCGGTATCGGCGGCAAGCCCTTTGGGTGGCAGGCCTTTTTTGTGGGCGGATTTATCGATGCCGTACCGGGGCTTTTGCTTCAATTGGTACTCATCCCTCTGACCGTCGAATTGCTTGAAAAAAGAAAAAAATAAGCTCTTGCTTGCAAAAAAGCCGAGAACGTGACACGTTCTCGGCTTTTTTCGCCCCTTTGAGGGGCAGTTTGCATTTATTTGCCGGCCTGCATTTCGGCAACGGATTCAAGAATGGCATCTGCCATATACTCAAGCTGCTCATCGGACAGGCCATACAGCGGCAGGTGTGTAAATCTCTTGTAGAATACCTCCTCGCAAACGGGGCAGGTCTTGGCGATCTCGTCGGTGTCATAGCCCATGTCGCTCACCACCTTGAAGCGGTAAAGCGGACCGAAGTGGGGAATGTTGGTTACACCCTTCTCCTCGAGCTTTTTCTTCAAGAGCTGTACGTCGCCGCCTGCCTTGGCAGGGTCGATTTGAAGAAGATAGAGGTGGAAGGTGGGCTTGATCTCGTCGTTTCCGAGATCCTGCGGGATAATGGCGTCATTTTCGGCAAGACGGCTGTTGAGGTATGCGGCGGCGCGACGGCGGGTCTCGATGATCTCCTCGTTGCGGGCGATCTGGAGCTTCAGGCCAAGACCCTGAATTTCGGTGGTGGAGTAGTTTGCCGCCACAAAGGGCTTTTCTTTACCCATAATGGGGGTAATGTTGTAAAGCCAGTTCTTGATGGGTGCGGAGAAGTCAAGACCGAGGAAGCGTGCGCGCTTCATTTCAGCCCCAAAATCGGGGATGTTGGTGGTGGCAATGCCGCCCTCACCAAAGGAGGTGATGTTCTTGACCTCGTGGAAGCTGAAGGCGGCGAAATCGCCGATCGTACCGATCTTGCGACCCTTGTACATCGCGCCAAAGGCGTGTGCGGCGTCCTCAAGGACGAGAATATCGTGCTTCTTGGCAAGCTCCATGATGGGATCAAGGTCCACGGGATAGCCGCCGATATGTACGGGCACGATCATCTTGGTCTTGTCGGTGATCTTGCGTGCCACGTCCGCGGGATCCATATTGATGGTGCGGGGATCGACATCGGCAAATACCAGCTTGCAGCCGATCGCCAAGGGGTAGGCCATGGTGGCAACAAAGGTAATGGCGGGCACGATCACCTCATCGCCGGGCTTCAGGTTTGCGTACTTGTATGCGATCTCAAAGCCCGAGGTCGCGTTGGTGACAAAGGTGCTGGTGGTGGTGCCAAGGTACTCGTTGCACGCCTCCTCAGCTGCCTCCACCTGCGAGGCAAGGGAAAGCTTGCCGGGAGGGGTTGCGATCTCATCGAGCTTTTTGACCTGCTCAAAGACGGCGGCGATGGCGTTGTCATAGGCCTCACCCTCGCCCTGCATCAGAAACCGGATGATCTCCATTAAGTCCGCGACGTTGTAGTTTTCACCCACTGCCGCCCACGGCACGCGTGTGGCACCTGTATTGTAACGAAAGTCGGTTGCTTTTTTCATCATATCCTCCCAAAATAGAAAATTTTTGTTTGGCTCAGGGGCAAAAGCACCCCTTATAAAAAAATTATAACAAACAACGCGCCCCTTTGGTAGGAAGAATGCATAAGAAAATTGTAAAAAACAATTAATTTTGCGGGAGAAAGACGGATGGGAAAATCCGATTTTGGATTGACAAGCATGCAAAAAAATGCGATAATAAAGCCAAGAGGTGATTATTTTGAATAAAATCTTAAAAATAGATATACACGCGCACGCAAGACCCGTGGAGGCTGTGCCTACGGACAGCATGCTTGAATACACGAGGGTGCTTGAAATATACGACAAATTGGGGGTTGAACGGGGCGGAATTTTGCCGTTTATCCGCGAGAACAAGCCAAATGGTGTTCTTAGCTGGCAAAACGCAAAAATGCTCACCGAGCAAAACCCCGACCGCTTTTTCTGGTACACCACAGTGGATCTTGAAAAGGATACCCACGACGGCAAGCCCCTTTTTGAGTTCTTGGCCGAGCAAAAGGCGCTGGGTGCCAAGGGCGTGGGGGAGGTGACCACTAAGCTTTATTTTGACGATCCGCGCGTCGGGGCGCTGTTTGATGCCGCCGCGGCGCTCGAGCTCCCCGTGCTCTTTCACACCGCCCCCGATTTCTCCGCGCGCTACGGCGTGGTGGATGATCTCGGGCTCCCGCGCCTTGAAAGGATGCTTGCCGCATACCCCACCGTCAAATACATCGGGCACGCCAAGGCGTTTTGGAGCGAAATTTCGGAGCTTGGGGACGAGAATGCGCGCGAAAAGACCTCAAAAGAGCCCGTGGTGGAGGGTCGCTTGCCGCATTTGATGCGTAAGTATAAAAATCTTTACTGCGACCTTTCCGCCGCGAGCGGCTCCAACGCCATGATGCGCGATCGTGCGTATGCCGCGCGCTTCCTTACCGAATTTTCCGATCGTGTGCTTTACGGGTGCGACATTTGCAACGAAAAGAGCACGTATCAGTACGAATTTGCCGAATTTTTAGACGGGCTCGCCGCTGACGGCAGTATCAGCGAGGCGACCTACCGCAAGGTCTTGCGCGAGAACGCCATGACGCTATTTCAGCTTTGAAAGGATACAAGAGATGGAATTTATCAAAAAGCAAGCAGAATTTGATCTGATCGGTCTTGGCGAGGTGATGCTTCGCCTCTCGCCCCCCGACAAGGAAAAGATCTCGCAAAGTGAGATCTTCGAGAAAAATTGCGGCGGGTCGGAGTTCAACGTCACGTCGGGTGCCGCCAACCTCGGCGTGCGCGCCGCCGTCATTACCAAGCTCCCCAAAAATAAGCTGGGCCATTACGTGGCGCGACGCATCCGATACGGCAACGTGTCGGATGATTATGTGGTCTGGGATTACAGCGAGGAGCGCCGCCTTGGTATTTACTATTATGAAAGCGGCGTGTACCCCCGTAAGTCTGCCGTCGTTTACGACCGCGCCGATTCTTCGGTGTGCTCGCTGGATATTTCCGAGATCCCCTCGGATATTTACGAAAAGACGCGCGTGTTCCATTTCAGCTCCATTTCTCTGGCGCTGGGTGAACGCCTTCGCGCCACCACGCTTGCCGTGATGCGCCAAATGAAGGAGCGGGGTGTGGCGATCAGCTTTGACGTCAACTACCGCGCCACGCTCTGGAGTGAGGAGGAGGCGCGCGAGGTGATCAAGGGCGTGCTCCCTTTTGTGGATATCCTCTTTGTTTCGGAGGAAACATCGCGCCGTATGATGGGGAAGACGGGCACGCTTGACGAGATCATGAAGAGCTATGCCGACGAGTTTGGTTGTAAGATTGTTGCGACTACGCGCCGCGAGGTGGTGAGCCCCACCAAGCACAATTTTGGGTCGCGCATTTACTACAATGGCGAATTTTTCGAGGAGCCGCATTATATGGGCATCGAGGTGATCGATCGTGTGGGTAGCGGTGACGCGTACGTCGCGGGCGTGCTTTACGGGCTCCTGACGGGCAATGACGTTGCACGTGCGATGTCCTACGGCAATGCGCTGAGCGCCATTAAGAATACCGTATCGGGTGATATGTCGATCAGCTCGATGGATGAGGTTGAAGGGATCATCGCCTCGCACCGAAAGACGGGTGTGCAGGACGAAATGGTGCGATAAGGCGGTTGTTGCAGATAGCACTTTTTTTGGAAAAATGCGCGCATTTCAGCATTATCCTCGCGCGTGCGCGTGCGATGCTTGACGGAAATCTTTTATAAATGAGATAATAATATGGGCCTGTAGCGTTTTTGGCAGATAAGAGCTATTTTTTGTGAAATAGCCTTTTGGCTTGACGGGGCAGGATCTAATATGGGAGAATACCGCGTGGCATCGTCACGAAAGGGAGGAAAAGCAATGAATTTTACCGCTTTGTTTGATGAAAAAAAGGGAACGACATACCGCTATACCAAGCGCGGCACGACCGAGGCATACCTGCCTGATAAGGTGTGTGAGGAGAGCGCATTACCGCAGTATGATGGCTCGAACGGCAATTTGTTTGCCCGTCGCCCCGTGATATTCGGCGGCAGTAAGCTGCTGGATGGGGGTGTGGATCTTTCAGTATCGATGGGAGAGTGCCGCTTTGTGGACCGCGTGGCGCTGACGCTCACCGAAAAAAGCCGGCTTTTGAAGATCGAGATCCTCATGCCCGAGGGCGGTGTGCTGAAGCCGGTTGCCGTCAAGGAAAATCCTGCGGCCGGTGAGCTTTTGGTATTGCCTGTTGGTGTTTTTGGTGCCGACCTCACGGTGCGTTTGTCGGGCGATTATGCCGACGCAGGTCTGGCGTTTGTTGAGATATTTGTTGCCAATGGCGTGGAAAACGCCGTGTATCCGCAGCCCCTTGAGATGGCTGTGCGAGAGGGCGCGTTGCCGCTTGACGGTATTTTGACCTTTACGGTATTCGACGAGATCGCGCGCGGCGGTGCTGCCTATCTTTCGGAGCGCTTTGCTGAGCGCTTTGACAAGGCCCTTGCCGAGGGGAAGGGAGAGGGCAATATCACATTTTCCTTTGCTGATATGGAAAAGGATGCTTATGAGCTGACGGTCAATGCCGATGGCGTTTCGGTAAAATCGGGCGGCGTGCGCGGATTTTTCTATGCCGTTGATACGCTGTTGCAGCTTGTGCGTGACGGGGAGATCCCATATTTACATATTGTTGACAAGCCCCTGCTTGACATGCGCGGTGTGCATATCCTTTTGCCCGCGCGCTGTGATATTCCGTTTTTAAAGCGCTTGGTGCGAGAAATTCTGGTGCCGATGCGCTACAACGTGGTGTTTTTACAGCTTTCGGGCGCGATGCGCTATGAAAAATATCCCGAGATCAATGAAAAATGGCTCGAGGCCTGCCGGCGCTATGCGGCCGGCGAGTGGCCGAAGCCCGCGCATTACGGGTCGCTTGGACACGACGTGCTTGAGAAGCACGAGATCGCTGATATTTGTGCGTATATCCGCAGCTTTGGTATCGAGATCGTACCCGAGGTGCAGTCCCTTAGCCATGTGCAGTATATCACAACGGCTTATCCCGAGCTTGCCGAGCGGCAAGAAAAGGAGAAGGCGGAGATCGACGCCTACGTGGCGGACGATCGCCCCGAGGAGTTTTACGCGCACGATATGTGCCCACAGCATCCGCGCTATTACGAGGTGATCTTCGGTATCATCGACGAGGTGGTCGAGCTCATTCGCCCCGAGCGCTTTATTCACGTGGGGCATGATGAGGCCTATGGCCTTGCCAAGTGCCCTGTTTGCAGTAAGATCGGTGGGGCCAAGGTCTATGCCGATGAGGTCACGCGTCTGAATGAATACGTGAAATCCAAGGGCCTTACCATGATGATGTGGGCGGATATGCTGCAAAACAAGCGCTATTCGGTGCCGGAGGCCCTGTCGCTTGTGCCGCGCGATGTCGTGCTCCTCGACTTTACCTGGTATTTTGACCTTGATAAGGATATTGAGGATAAGCTGCTTGCCAAGGGCCACCGCGTACTTATGGGCAATATGTACTCGAGCCATTACCCGAGATACGAGAGCCGCATCCGCAAAAAGGGCATGCTTGGTGCTGAGGTATCCACGTGGATACACTGCAACGAGCACCATTACGCCTTTGAGGGCAAGCTTTACGATTTGGTGTACTCCGCCAATATGATGTGGAGTGATGCCTACGACAGCGCATACCGTCGCACCTATAATGCCATCGTTATGCCCCGCCTTTGGGAGATCAGAGAGCGCATCGGTGCTTTGCCCAAGGGCAAAACGCACGCACTGCCGCTTGACGGGTCCGTAAAAAACGTACCGAGCGATCTTTTGTGGCAGATGCCGTATGAGCGAGCCGTCAAGCTGACAAGCGCGCAAGCCGAGGTTGAAATACCCGTGGGGACGTGTGCAAGAATGCTCACCTTCACGCACACAACCGATCTTGCCGCCTCGCGCGTGATGTGGCAGGGCGCCCAAAAAATCGGCGAGTACGTGCTTCAATACGAGG
Source organism: Clostridia bacterium (assembly GCA_017508425.1). Lineage (GTDB taxonomy): Bacteria > Bacillota > Clostridia > Oscillospirales > CAG-272 > Firm-07. The sequence continues at coordinate 11,570 of JAFVYZ010000038.1, forward strand.
ACGGTACCGAATACGCGTATCCCTTGCTTTATGCCGACAATATTATGAAATATACCTACACCTACGGCGCGCCCTATGAAACGGTCCTGTTCCGTCACGAGGGGTATGGCGCGACCTATACGGCAAAGCCCTTTGCGGGTAAGGATAAGAATGGGAAGGATTTTACGTTGCTGACCTGTCCTGTGAAAAATCCCCACCCCGAAAAGCGCATTGTGAAGATTATAGCAAGACATATGAAAAATACCGATGCCGCTATTTTGTTGTTTGAGGTAGCGCGCGTCGATTGATTTGAAAAAGGAGTTATTGATGTCACGCGTTTCTTATTACGAGTACATAAAAGTAGATGGCGCGGAGCTGTTTACCGTCGTTTGCCTGCCCGATGAGGTGGGCACCTTCCCGACCGTTTTGTTCCGCAAGCCCTATCAGGATACCGAGGTCAACATGACCGAGCAGGAGGTTGCGGACCTTTATCTTGAAAAAAAGGAAAAGTGGCTCGATCGCGGTTACGCCTTTGTGCATCAGCACTGCCGCGGCAGGGGCAAGAGCACGGGTGACTACGTGCCCTATATCTACGAGCGAGAGGACGGTCTCGCGCTTCAGGAGTGGGTGCGTAAGCAGTCCTTTTATAACGGCGAGCTTTTCTTGCTTGGCGGGAGCTATTGCAGCTCGGTGCATTACGTAACAGCACCCTTTGCGCCCGATATCAAGGGCGCGGTGCTCGGCGTACAGGATAGCGAGCGCTACAATATCATGTACCGTAACGGCTTTTTCAATATCGGGCTTCACGGCAGATGGTACGCCTCAAACTATAAGAAAAACACCATGCCCGAAAAGCCCTATGTGCAAGAGAGCTACCTGACACTACCGTTGAAGGACTTTTCAAAGGTGGTGTTTGGGGAAGAGATCCCGAGCTTTGACGAGCCCTTGAAGCACCCCGACAAGAACGACCCGTTCTGGGAAACGCGCTTTGGCGGTGGGGAGGCGAGAGGGGCGACCGACCACGCAAACATTCCCATTCTCTTTACCACGGGCTATTACGATCTTTACACGCGCGGCACGTTTGATATGTGGCGCGCCCTGGATGAGAAAACGAAGCCGCAGTGTGCATTGCTGGTAAATCCTTACGACCATTCCGGCTTGCCGACACACGCGCCGTGCGTATTTGAAAACGCAACGATTGCCGAGCAGTTTGGAGATTACGAGCGCGACTGGTTTGATTATATCCGCGGCAAGTGCGCAGCACCTTGCCCCGTCGGCCGGGTGAGCTACTACAAGATGTTTGGCGACACGTGGTGCACCGACGATTTCCTTCAGCCCGAAAAATCGGTGACGTTTACCCTCGGTGAGGGCGAGAAAACCTACCGTTATAACCCTTATGCCCCCGCAACCTTTAAGGGCGGGCTTTCGGGTGTGTTCCACAATACCGCCTTTCAGGATAAGCCGAACAGCCGCTACGACATTATAAGCTTTTACACGCCCGAATTTGAGGAGGATACCTTTATCAAGGGGCGTATGTCGGCAAAGCTCGCGGTGCGCTCCACTTGTGAGGATACCTGCTTTTACGTGCGCGTTTCTCTTGCCAAGGAGGAGGGCGACCTTGGCATGCGCGACGACATCAACCAGATCTCGAACTTTAACCCCGCGTACGTGCCGGGCGAGGAGCAGGAGATGACCTTCGAGTTTGACGACCACGCTTTTGTGGTGAAGAAGGGTGAGCGCCTTCGTGTGGATATCTCCTCCTCGGCGCACCCCTATTACGTGCGCCACACCAACAACCGCGGTCTTTTCTCGGAGCAGACCACGGCGAAGATCGCCGATAACACCGTGATACTCGACAAATCCACCTTGACGATATATATTGAATGAGGAGAAGCATATGAAACTTTTATTTTTAGGAACGGGCACAGCGGGCTCTAAAAGAAAATACGAACATGAAATAGAGGCCCACCGCCGTCGGTGCTCCTCGCTTTTGCTCGATGAGAACGTATTGGTGGACACGCCGAAGCAGTCCTTTGACTATGCCACAAAGCTGGGTGTGGATACTTCTCTTATCACCGACGTGTTTCTCTCGCACCTGCACAGCGACCATTACAACAAGGAGGCATTTTTAAATTGGGTGAATGCCGCCAAGGGGAAAATAAACCTTTGGTGCGGTAAAAGAATCGCGCAAGGCCTTGAGCTCTCCGAGGAGGAGCTGGAAAAGGTAAATTTATGCCCCATTGAGGAGATGGATGAGTTTGACGTGGCGGGTATGCACGTGGTGGCACTGCCTGCCAATCATGCAGGTGTGCATGCGCTTCACTACGTTTTTGAAAAGGATGGAAAGCGCCTGTATTACGGCCTTGACGGTGCGTGGTTTACGCCCCTTGAATGGCGATATATACACGGCAGCGGTCTTGCGTTTGATGCGATGATCATCGATTCCACGAACCTGTCGCATGATCCGATCAAATACGGCAATTACGGTGAGCACAACAATTATCTCCTGCTGCCTGTCGTGGTGCAAACGCTGCAGGGATCCGGCGTGGCAGGAGAAAACACCAAGCTGATTGCCGGTCACATCGGCCCTCATATGAATGATGTCGAGGCGATCGAGTACATAAAGAGTCTTGGCATGATCCCCGCCTATGATGGGCTTGTGCTTGAAATTTAATTTTGGGGAGGGCATATCTTATGAAGCTCTTATTTCTTGGCACGGGCGGCTCAGAGGTCAAGCTGGTGCCCGAGTGCGAGGTCACGGGGGAATACCGCCGTGCGACCTCGATGCTCATCGATGAAAACGTGGTGGTGGACCTCGGGATCCAATCCTTTGATTTTGCCACAAAGCTGGGGGCAAAAACCGATGGCATCACCGACATTTTTCTCTCGCACACGCACCGCGACCACTATATGAAACAGGCGCTCCTTGGATACTTGTCCGTGGCAAAATGCAAGATCGACCTGTGGTGCCCCGAGGTATCGGCACAGGCGATCGCACAGAGCCTTTCGGAAGAGGAGCTCGAAAAGGTGACCGTTCACCCCGTAAAGCCGCTGGACAGATGGGAGGCGGGCGGCCTTTCCATCTTGGCGCTCCCCGCCAACCACACCGATCCCAATACGGTGCATTACGTTTTTGAAAAGGACGGCAAGCGCCTTTACTACGGGCTTGACGGTATGTGGTTTGCCCCGCTTGAGTGGCGTTGGCTTTTCCGCGGTGCGCCGCTGGATGCCGCGATCATTGACGCGACCTTCGTTTGTGAGAACCCTCGCCGCTTTGGCAAGCTTGACGGGCACAACAATATCATCACCCTGCCCGCGATCCGCGATTTTATGCGCGCAACGGGCGTGGCACGCCCCGACACCGTGCTGCTCGCCTCTCACGTAGCGCCGCAGCCCGATGAGGCCGAGGAGTGGTTTAGGCGTCTTGAGGAAATGGGATATTTGCCCACCTACGACGGCTTTGTCTTTGAGGTGTAAACAAAAAAGGAGCGTACGCTCCTTTTTTGTTTTGACAGGGCTTTGCGGAAAATAACGATTGAAATCGCCGTCACCGTATGCTATAATGGTGGCATACGACAAAAAACGGCCGTGTGCCGTGAAAGGAACCCCATGAAGATTTGTTTTTTGTGCGATCTGCACCTGCCCTTTGACACGACCGCGCTCCAGTACCGCGTGCTTGATTGGGCGGTGGATGACATTGCCAAAAAAGCCCCCGACTGCATTGCGTTTGCAGGCGACGTGACCTGCGACGGCGGAGCCGAGGCGTATCATTATTTTTTGTCTCATATTGATGCGCTGGAGATCCCGTTTGCGTATATCCCCGGCAACTCGGACCTGCGCTGCAAGGATACGGCCGAGGGCCTCAAGGCCTCGGCCTCGCGCAAGGTGACCGAGGTGGAGGGCAAGCGTATTTTCGCCGTCAATGACTGTGATAAAACGCTTGGAGAGAAAATGCTTTCGGTGCTTGAAGGCGCGCGTGACGGCGATATTGTCTTTATGCATCATCCCATAAGCTCGCTTCGCGGTGAGAGCCGTGAAAAAATGCTCGCCTGGCGTGAGGCACATCCCGGCACGCTCCTTTTTTACGGACACGAGCATACAAGCAAGCGAGAGGGCAACGATATTTGCTTGCAGGCCATGGACCCCGATAAGGCGATCGGCGAGAGCGCGTGCATTACCTATTACGATACCGACACCGACACCCTCACGCCCTCGTATTTCTTTTGCCCCGTGCCCGTGGATATGCACGGATACCTTGGCATTTCCTGCTACCGTCCCGAGGGGGATATTGAATTGGCCACCAAACGGGGCTTAAAATACCTTGAGCTGCGCAAAAATGCCCTCGACCGTGACTTCGAAGCCCTCGCGGCTCTTTTGGCGGAGTGGCGCGCGGCAGGGGGCGTGGGACTTTCGCTTCACCTGCCCGACGTTGCATATCAAGAGGGAAGCGTGCTTTTGGATCCGCGCTTTGATGAGTATCTTGCGCTCATCCCAAGACTTGGTGTTGACCGCGTGACCCAGCATGTGCCGAAGGTGCCCGTAGGGGCTGCTACCCCCGACGTGCTCGATGCGATCGCTACGGTGCTCGCCGAAGGGCTAAACGCCCTGCCGTATGATATCGTGGTGGGCATTGAAAATATGCATATGACGGAAAACGAGCGCCCCGATGCGAACCGCCGCTTTGGTTACACGCCCGAGGAGTGTCTGTTGTTTATGCGAGCCCTTCAGGCGAAATGCCGTCACCGTGTGGGCATTAATTTTGACATCGGGCACGCGCGAAACAACGCGCCGTACAGTCAGCGCTATCAAATCAGCACGTGGCTCTCGATGCTGGGTGAGCATATCGTAGGCTATCACGTGCACCAGATCGACACCACCGGTGAAAAGTGGCGCAACCATATGCCCATTACCCATATTTACGGCAAGCTCATCAGCTACGGGTCATTGTTTCGCAGCTGGGCCGAGGGGGCGATCCGACGGGCGCCCGTGATCTTTGAAATGCGCCCCGAGGGCGCGTACGAAACGACCCTTGACGTCTTTGAGGCCGAGAAAAATAAAGCGGTTTTTGACCTGCACGCGCACGGGCGCTTCAGCCGTTGCAGTAAGGACGATACCCGTAAGGTCGTGGAGGCCGCGATCGCCAACGGCATCACCCTTTTTGGCATCACCGACCATAGCCACGGTATCAAGGAAAATATCGATGAGTACGTCGGTGAGGTCCGCGCTCTTGCCGAGGAATACCGCGATCGTATCCGATTGCTTTGCGGCATTGAGGTGGCGACGCTCCCGTATAAATTTGAGCCCGAGGTTCATTTGAAGGTTCAAAAATGCGATTACTGCCTTATTGAGCATATCACCGACCCCGAGAGCGCGGTGGGCAAACATATTTTTGAGTTTTGCGAAAAAATGGGTCGCCGTTGCGGCATTGCTCACACCGACCTTTTCGCCTTTTGCGATATGTACGGGCTTGATTATGAGTCCTTTTTCACCGAGATGGCCGAGCGCGGTATTTTTTGGGAAATGAACATCAACCTCGACAGCACCCACAAGTACCGCGAGCACGAATACGTGCGCGAGTTTCTCGGAAATCCCGAGCGTGTGGCGCTGGTAAAGCGTGCAGGCACCGCCATCAGCATCGGGTTTGACAGCCACAGACACGAGGAGTACAACGGCGAGCGCGTGCATCGCGCCAACGCGCTCTTAAAGGAGCTGGGCCTCAAAACAGCGGATGGATATTTCAAGATCTAAAAAAAGCTCCCCCGTGGGGGAGCTTTTTGTTATTTTTTGGAGGCCAGCGCCTGTCGGTGCGCCGCGTGACGGTGCTCGCGTGCGAGCTTATAAAGTTCTTCGGTCGCAAGCCGTGCCTTGGCGGCAAAGTCGCCCGCGTTTTTGGGGAAGCAGTAGTAAAGGGCGCGGTTGGTGCCGATCGAAATGACGTCCCCGATCTCGTACCAGTTAAAGTCGGAGTTGAGGGTGTAGGAAAGGATGGGGTCCTGCGCGTAGTCGAGCTTGCCCTCGCACCCCGTCAGGTGAAAGCCTGCGATCGAGTGCGTCAGGTGCCCCTCGCCCACGCGGTAAAGGCACTTGCTGTCGGCAAGCATATAAATATCCACGTCGAGCTCCATCAGATACGTGCGGCTGTCGATCTCGCGCTTCACGCACTCGCGCTCCCAGCGGAACCAGTCGGGCACGTGCGAAAAGTAGCCATCGCCCTCGGTGGCAACAAGATACCCGTACTCGTCAAGCTCCCAGCGCTTGCCGCACGCATGGCAGGTGAGCGCGGTGCCCTTGCCCTCCATTTTGCCCTCGGTCTTGCAATGGGGACACTTGTAAAGCACGCGGTTGAGGCAATCGGCGCGGAAGGGCTCACAGATCTTTATGTTGTTTTCCTGCTGCCAGCGGAAATTGTCAAACGAGAATTTCTCTTGGATGCGATGGGTGATCTCCTCGGCCGAAAGCGCCTTTATGTCCTCGGCGGATAAGAGATATTCCATCGTGGCCGAGGTATGTACCTTTCGCAGCTGCAAATTGTTATAAAGGGGATCGCGCGCAAACGCGCCCTTGGTTTCGATCATCACCACGGGCACACCCAGGAGCTTGACGCATTTGCCAAGGTGATCGGGCAACACGGTTGCGGTGCCGTCAAACGAGTATCCCGCCTCGGGGAACATCAAAACCGAGCTTTTCAGCTTCTTCGTGGCATAGACCATATCGCGCACAAGGTTTAAGTCCGACACAAATTTGTTCGTCGGGATGCAGCCAAGGCGGCGCATCAGCCATTTTTTGCCGACGAAGCCGTCGGTGGTGCAAACGATGTTATAGGGGCGCGAATGGAGCATTTCCGAGGCCATTTTGAGGTCGATGAAGCTCGAGTGATTCATCAAAAAGAGTGCGGGCTCCCGTTTGCCGAGACGCTCCATGCCGATCCTCTCATATTTAAAATGCGTGGCCATAAGGTCGGGAGCGGATACGATGCGAAGAAGTGTGCGCCAAAAGATATTTTGCTTTAAGGGCTTTTTGTGGTGGTGGGCGGGGAGCGCCAGCACCTCCTCATAGCTTTTGTTTTTGATCTTGATCTTCACGGTGTGGTCCTTCCTTGTTGAAATATGGGATACCAAGGGCTATTTTATCACAATTCAGTGCTTTTTGCAAGCATACAAAAGCGGTGTATTTGTATCAGCGATCGACCACGTCGCGCGAGATCGCACCGAGCAGCCCCGACGCGGTGAAAACGGTGTACTCGCCCACGCGCTCTCCTGTGTCAATGAGGCGGAAGAAGCTCGTATCGCCTGCAAAGATCTCCTTGGGCACGGGATTGACGATCAGGAGCTTTCGCCCCTCACCCTCGAAGGAAAAATCAAACTGCGTGGTGTAGCGGAAGTATTCCACGCGTCGGAAGCGAAAGCTATGTAGGCATTGCACGATCCCTTTTTCCGAGAAATACAGGGGGGAGTTGCGCTTTAAGGACCCAAAAAGCTTACACGTGTAGGTTTTTTCGCCGTGATGAATGATAAAATTCACCTCGTCGCGAAGCCGCACGAGCGATCGGAACGGGCGCTTTGGTCTTGATACGGTGGCGCCGATCTTGGAGCAAAGGGCAAAAAGATCGCGCAAAAAGCGGCGGCGTATGCGCCAAGCGCGTGCCAAGCGTATCAGGTAGAGCGAAAGGATCGGCAGGATGATGAGGGCCGCGGGCAGCCACCAGCGCAGTGCCACAAGGGCCTCGGAAATGTAATAGATCGACAAGAACACGGGGATAAAGAATATGCCGGCCAGCGACCCGATGAGATACAGGGCCGCAATGCCGAGAAATTTGAGCACAAGAGACCCCAAATAGCGATCCCCCTTGTCAAAGCCCTCCTCATAGGCCCAAAACAAAAAGGCAAAGTAGCGCGCTAGGAGCCAGCCGCCGAGGAACAGGGGGAGCATCAGGAGCAGGGCGGCGGCCTTTTTGACAAATCTCGGCAAAGCCGAAGCGCCAAAGAGAAGCTTCACGGGGGACCCGAGTCCCACCTCAAAGGGGAGGATCACGGGCAACAAAAGGAGCACGAGGAGCTCGATGCGAAGCGAGGGGCTTTGCAAGAGCAGAGCCACGATCGCTTTGGGGGAACGGTGGTGAATGTCGTGCTCTGCACGGTAGGCGAGGGCCAGGTCTCTTAAATTGCGGTCGGTCTCACCGAAGATGCGCGCCGTGCTGTGAAAAAGGAGGGGAAGCAGCACCGTGCAGGGCAGGGGCGAGAAGCGGAAGCACAGCGAGCAAAGGCCGACAAGCACCAAAAAGCAAAGGTAAAGTGAAAGGGTACGGCATATGCGTAAATAAAGGGGAATATATTTTTTCAGATCATCCACGGCGGCACCTCCTTTCTCAATCGTTTACAGTATAGCACAGTTTTTGTCGATTGTAAACCTCTACGTGGCGAGCCACAAGGAGAGGGTGTTGTCCATGGTTTTATAGGTTTGGTGTAGGCGGTAGCCCTCTTTGGCCACAAAGGCGGTGAGAAAATCGCGCATTTGCCGTGTGCCCGAGACCCCGCCGCCCCGAAACGCCTGCTCGTGAGAGGTGTAGGCGTACTCGCTCGTGTGGTAGATGAGAATGGCCCTCGGTGGGTTTTTTAAAAGGACCTCTATATCGGCCCGTATTGCTTCGTCGCTGGCCACATCAAACCATTGTACCTTGGTAAAGATCCCGGGGTCGGGGCGATCGGTCAGCACGTAAAAGATGGGAATTTGCGGGAAGCAAAAGATCGGCTCGCCGGGGGGCACGTGGCGTGTCACGGTATTGACAATGTCGCGGTACACCGCGGCGGTCGCGGGGGAGACTGCGATCCCCTCGGCCCGAGGCAGGCCGATCGGCTCGGTGCATTCCCAAAAGCTGCTTTCATTCATTCCCCACCAGTTGTAGGGGAAAACCAGCTTTTTATCGGCACTGTGAAGGGCGAGCAGGAGCGCGAGCAGTAACACGCCGCCGCGCACGGTAACGGTACAGGCGTCAGCGGCTTTCTGTGCCCCAAAAAAGACGCGCTCGGCAAGGGTGGTTGCGGAAAGTATGAGAAACAAAATGCCAAAGGGGGCTTGACCCTCCGCGAGCCCCCCTGAATTTCCGCACGCAAAGGAAAGGGCCACGTAGGCCCCCGATACAACGAAAAAGGGCAGGTACGGGGCGAGCTTTTGCGTGTTTTTTGCCATATCGACAATGCCGAGGACGCCAAGGACCGCAAAGAGGGGAGTGACCGTCAAAAAGACGGTGTAGGTGGAAAGGTAATACCGAGGGGCGAGGGCCTTTCCTGCCGTGTCGGAGCAAAGTGCTATGATCAAGAGCAAAAGCAGGGGCAGGAAAAAGAGGATCCCCGCAAGGAGCCCCTGCTCGTTTTTGGGCGGCGAGGGGCTTTTGGGGAGCCAATATCCCCCAATAAGCAGGAACAAAAAGAGCAGTGCCGCCGGCAGGGCCGAGAGAAAGGCACCGCCGTTGTTGATGAGCCACCCGAATAAAATGGCAAAAAGACCGCCTTTGGCCCCCGCGGCCGCGCCGCCCGTCATCATAAAATAGCCCGTCAGCGACCCGGTGGCGGCCAGTGCCGCGATCACCGAAAGACAAAAGCCGACAAGGGGGACAAGGAGCCATAAAAGGTCAAAAAGCAGAACCGTTTTGGGTTTTTTTGCCCAAATGCACAGGTAAATGAGCAGGATCAGGGCAAACGCCGTGAAAATAAGACCGGTGTTTTGCTTGATATTGAGGAGGACACCGAGAAGCACTCCACACGTAAGAAGATCACGTCGGCACGGCCTGCCCTTGACCAGGGCCTTGGCGGCCTTTAGTAGGAAATAAAGTGAAAAGATCGAGAAAATATCCATAAACCGTACGTAATCGTAAAAGGTTTGCACCACCTCGGATTGCAGATAAAACGCGCCGCACACCGCGGCGACCGCCGCCACGGCGCACCGCCGCTTGCCAACCACCTCAACGCCGACAAGATAGAGCCCGACGGTGATGAGTAAGAAAAAAAGAACACCGAGGCGGCGCAAAACGATCAGCTCATAGCCGAACACGCGCGTGAAAAACGCCACCGTGTAAATATAAACGGGTGGGTAGAGATATTCAAAATTGCGGTAGGGGAGCGCACCTTCGTTGATGCAACGCGCATAGTAGGTGTACCAGCCCTCGGCAAATGGCAGGGTACGTGTGTGCAGAGCCCCTGCCAGCAGCAGGGCGGCGCCCAGCGCGAGGAGTAAACATAAATAAAATTTAAGATCTTCGCATCGTTTTTCTTCGGTTACCCTCATATTTTCTCTCCCGTTTTCGTTTTTTCTATTTATAGTATGGTGATTTTTTGCGAAAAAACAACGGGGAGGATTCTTTTTCGATGAAAAAGCGCCGCGAGCAATGGGTGATGTTCTTAGCGGAGAATTTGAAATCTCCACTAAGTGCGAGCATCGCATTTGACCGGTCAAATGCAAATGGGCTAAGCCCAACCCTATATTACAAGCAGAAAGAGCAAGAGTAAAAGGAGAAAAATCCTTCTATTCTTGCTCTTGTTTTTCTTCTGTCGATATGTCAACTTCGTTGACTCGATATGCTTTCGCTATGCTCAAGCTCGATATATTGTCGCTATGCGCCAATTCGATATGAGATAAGTCCCTCGTTTGCGTAGCAAACATATCGAGTGCGTCAGCACATATCGAACGCCGCAGGCGTATATCGAAAATCCTGCAAGGGATTTATCTCGATGCGTGTTCTCCGTTAAGGATAACACGCTAACCGCGGCGCGGGGTGCATATCACGAATTTGGCAATGAAAGGTGCGACCTCTCATAGCAAAATAGCTGGCGCGATCAAGGAAAAGGATAAATAGGGCAAGACTTGATTATTTTTAAAAAACCGCAAATTTCTCTTGCAAACTCTCTTGGTTTTTGGTATAATACTATAAGTAAGCCGTGAAATAAGGCCATACCAGCCGGGGGAGTAGCGGGGCCCTGTACCTGAAATCCGCTATATGCAGGGGTAGATCCCTTTTTTGAGGACCGAGGCGATGCGGTCCGGCGCGTATCTTCTTGTGTTGACGGGTGGGTCTTGCGCAATCGGTGGCTGTGAACCATGTCAGGTGGGGAACCAAGCAGCATTAAGCAGTTTTCCCGATGTGCCGCGAGGGTGCCTGCTCCGAGCAAGGAGTGCGAGTGCCGCGCAAAGGTGACGTTCGATCTTGAGGTGTATGGTCTTATTTTGCGGCTTATATTTTTATGATTTGTGAAAAGAGAGGAGTGGCTTGTATGCATCAGGCATTGTACCGTAAATGGCGCCCGAAAACCTTTGATGACGTTTGTGGGCAGGAGCACGTGACGTCGGTTTTGCGTTATGAGATCAAAAACGGCGCCCCCAGCCACGCCTATTTGTTTTGCGGCTCGCGCGGTACGGGTAAAACGACCTGCGCCAAGATCTTAGCCAAGGCCGTCAACTGTGAGGCTCCCGTCAACGGCAGCCCTTGCTGTCAGTGTCCCTCTTGCCGTTCGATCGAGGCGGGGAGCGCCACCGACGTGCTGGAGATGGACGCGGCCTCCAACAACGGTGTTGAAAACATCCGCGACATTCGCGACGAGGTCGTTTATACCCCTTCAGCGCTCCGTTATCGCGTGTACATCGTCGATGAGGTCCATATGCTTTCGACCAGTGCCTTCAACGCCCTGTTAAAGACGCTGGAGGAGCCGCCGGCACACGTGATCTTTATCCTTGCCACTACCGAGCTTCATAAGCTTCCCGCGACGATCGTGTCGCGCTGTCAGCGCTTCGATTTCCGCCGCATTGCCTCCACGGTCCTTGCCGACCGCATTTCCTACATTGCAAGGGAAGAGGGGATCACCATTGATCCCGAGGCGAGTGCGCGCATTGCACGTATGGCACAGGGCGGTATGCGTGATGCCATCAGCCTTTTGGAGCTTTGTGCAGGCGGCGGTGCCGCCATTGATACCAAGACCGTGGATGAAATGATGGGCTCGGTCGGCCGCGATCGTGTGCTTTCCTTGATGCGTGCGGTGGCGAATGCCGATTACGATGCGATCTTTGCCTCGGTGGCCGAGGCGGTAGCCGCCTCCCGTGACCTCGAGGTCTTTTGGCAGGATCTTTTATCGGTCTATCGCGATATGCTGGTGATCAAGACCACCGAGAATGCCGCACGCTATCTTGACCTTGCGGATGCCGAGGCCGAGGAGTTGACCTCGATCACCGAGGGCTTTAGCAAGAGCACCCTTCTTTCGCATTGCCGCTTGGTCGAAAATGCACTGTTTGCGATGCAAAAATCAAACGCCGCTAAGCGAATGATCGCGGAGCTGACCTTGGTCCAGCTTTGTGACCCGCGCCTTGACACCTCGCCCGAGAGCCTGGTGGCGCGCATTGAGCGTCTTGAGGATGCGGCCGTGACGGGGGCATTGACAAGAGCCGAGGCTCCCCGTGAGCCCGCGCCGCAAAAGGCAGCGGTGAAGGAGCCCAAAAAGGCGCCCCCCGTGGCTTCGGATCCTCCCGTCGCGCCCAAGCCTGCGGCCGCTGCGGCCCCCAAGGCCGGCGGCAGAGTTTTAACACGGCTACGCGGCTTTATCAATTGCATTGAGCGCATCCGTCGCGACAACTCGATGCTTGCCTCGTTTATCGGCGAGGCGCGTGCGTATCTTGACGAGCAAAAGCGCGTGGTGGTGATACTCCCCAGTGCCTTTGCCGAAATGATGCTGGAGCAAAACGGTGGGCGTGACGTGCTGCGTCGTGCACTTTCCGTAGAGCTGTCAAGAGAGGTGCGTGACGGAGAATTGATCGTGGAGGTGCAAGGGGCACCGAGCGCGAAAAACGACACCGTGATCGATGATATTTTATCTGCCGCCGAGGGCGGGCAGTAAGACTGCAAAGGAGTAGAAAAAATGAGAGCAAATTATCAAAGAGGTGGCATGGGCGGCGGAAATATGAACGCCATGCTTCAGCAAGCACAAAAAATGCAAGAGGAGATGCAAAGCCTGCAAGAGGATCTCGACGCGCGTGAATATGACGTGTCGGCCGGCGGCGGTGCCGTGAGCATTAAGATCAACGGCAAAAAGCAGATCCTGGCCCTTGATATCGATCCCGAGATCGTGGATCCTGACGATATCGAAACGCTTTCCGATATTTTGATCGCTGCCGTGAACGAGGCCATTAAGCGCGTGGATGACACGAGTGCCGCTGAAATGCAAAAGATCACGGGCGCATTCGGCATGCCCGGTATGCCGGGGCTGTTTTGATGAATACGGGTATTGAGGCGCTTGACGTCTTGGCCGAGCAGTTTGCGCGGTTCCCGGGCGTTGGGCGTAAATCGGCACAGCGCATGGCCTTAGCGCTTCTCGATTATACCGAGGAGGATATTGCCGCTTTTACTGCGGCCGTTGAGGATGCCAAGGCCAAGATCCATCGCTGTCCCGTATGCGAAAATCTCACCGACCGTGACCTTTGCCCCGTGTGTGCCAATCCCGCACGCGATAAAAGCGTCATTTGCGTGGTGGAGGATGCAAGGTCCGTGATGGCCTTTGAGCGTGTGCGCTCCTTCAACGGCGTCTATCACGTGCTCCACGGGCTTATTTCCCCGATGAGCGGCATCACCCCCGACACCCTGACCCTGCGCGAGCTGCTGCTTCGCTTGCAGGATGAGACGGTGAAGGAGGTGATCGTGGCGACGGGTGCCACGACCGAGGGCGAGGCCACGGCGATGTACATTTCAAGGCTTCTTTCACCCTTGGGCATCAAGGTCACGCGCCTGGCGCACGGCATTCCCTACGGTGGCGATTTGGAATACGCCGATGAGATCACGCTGTCACGCGCCCTTGAGGGCAGAAGAGATTTTTAAAATTATTAAAAAAGCAGTCCCCTGCACGGCAGGGGACTGCTTTTTTTGCATCGCTCGGGTGTAGGGGCGCTTCACGAAGCGCCCGTTTTAGCGGGTCGCGGATGCGGACCCTACAAAGCCCGTTGCGATCGATCCGGCGGATGCTTTAACCGCCGAAATTGTTATCACCGTAGATCTTGGCAATGAACTTGGCAATTTCGGTGTTGTCGATTGCGGTCTTGCCGGCAATGAGCTCGGCAATGCCGTCGCCAATGCCGAAGAAGGGAACGTTGGCGTTCGAGTGGTTGTCGGAATCGAAGCGAGCAGCGCCCGTTGCTTCGTTAAAGTCAAGCTTGCCGCACTCGTGGTCGGCAGTGACGATCAGGGCCGTGGAGGGGTGCAGCATCGTAAAGCCGATGGCGTAGGCAATGACCTCGTTGTAGCACTTGACGGAGTTTTGCACGTCTGCCAAGGATCTTGCACCGCTTTGCACCTTGTGGGAGTTCTTGTCAACGTGAGCCTCCTCGATCATGCCGAAGAATTTGTGGTTGTTTTCGGAAAGAGTCGAGAGCATCTCGCGCGCGTTGGCGATCAGGAGCTCCTCCTTGACCTTTGTTAAGTCGTTGGTGTCGCCTACGGCATAGTTTACGCCGCCCGAGGTGAGCAGGGCATTGATGTCGGTGCCGATGCTCTTGTCGTTGCGGTCCATCGCGTGGGCAAGGAAGGCGGCGGGGGTCGCATCCTCGATCTTCGCGGTGGTAAGAATACCGGTTTTAGCACCCTTGCTGTGCGCAAGCTCGCGCACGTTTTGCACGTTACTGCCGTCGGGGGTCTTGCCGACGTAATAGTTGGTGGTCTTGTAGCCGGTGGCCAGGGCCGTTGCGGCGGCCGCACTGTCGGTGTACTCGGCCTCACCGTTCAGCACCGATTGCGATGCCGTGATGACCGAGGTCTTATAGGGCAGGCGTTCGGCCACAAATTCAGTGATAAGGCCTGAGCCCGCAACGCCGATGCCGGCTTGGATGTGCTCAAAGCCCATACCGTCGCCAATGAGGAGCAGGGCCGAGGTGGCCTTTTCGAAGGCGAATTTTGCGGGAGTCGCAGCGGTGGGGAGCGTGATGTCCACGGGGACATTGGCACCCTTGCTGACAAAATATTTGTTGACCAGTGCCGAGGCGGCACCGCCGACCATATAGGAATTGCCCATCATCACGATCTTCGAGCCGCTTTGGAACAACAAATATTCGTCGTCGGCCAGCGTGGTGTTCGCCACCGCACGGGACTCGGTGCGGTTGGTCTTACCGATGAGGATCTCGTTTGCGGTGGGGGCGGTGTTGTCGGAGGCCAGCTTTAATGCGATGCCGGCGTTATTCAAAATGTAGTCGTAGAGGTTGACGGCGATGTAGTAGGTGATCTTGTCGTTGTTTTCGGCCCCGGAGGGATACACGATGGTATATTCCGAAAGGGATTTGCCCGACACCGACAGGTCGCCGAGCATATAATCAAAGCGCTCGATGTAATCCTTGCCGTCGTACACCGTGACCTTGGCCTTCTCTTTGTTGATGTAGTTGGCAATAAAGTAATCCACAGCGCGCATCGTGGCGGCCGAGGAGCCGCCCGTAACGATCACGCGCCCCTCACTGTAGGTGATGATAAAGTCCTTTTGGCGCACCAGCGTCAGGGCGTTTTGCGTGGCCTCGCGCTTGGTGGTGCCGACCAGGATCTGCATGGGATCATCGGGGGACCAGTCGGTGTCCATCTCAAGGCGCACGCCCGTGGCGTCCTTAATGGCGTTGCGCAGCTTGGTGGCGGCGGCTTTTTCAATTGCGGCGTTTTTGTCATCCGAGTAAATGACAACGTAATCGCTCTGGCCGTCCTTGACGATATCCACGGGCTTGCCGTCCTTCTTGCACGCGGCAAAAAGCGGCAGGAGCATAAGAATGGTCAAAAGAAGGCAAAGTAGTCTTTTGCTTTTCATGGTGGGGACTCCTTTGATTTTGAAATTTCAGCCTCATTCCTCGTCGGGGAAGTAGCTGTATTTTTGAGAGAGGTTGGCCTTGAGGATCATATCCTTGACCTTCATCAGGCGCGTGATATTGCCGCGCTCATTTTCATCGAGCTTCATTTTGATCGATTTGATCGCGGTGAGGTATTGGGGCATCATAATATGCTCAAGCGCATTGACGCGGCGCCTTGTGCGCTCGATCTCCTGTGCGAGGAGCATGGCCTCCTTTTCGCGCTCGGCAAGACGGAGCATCAAGGGCATCGTTTGGCCGAAGGTGGCCGTGGCGGCGTCCAGCTCGCCCGAGGTAAATGCAAGGCCGTAATTGGCGGTATCGGTGGCACCGAGTCGGTCGCACTCAAAAACGGGGACTGTGACGCTCATACGGTTCTTGTAAGAAACGGCGATCTCGGTCTTGGCCTTGGGCAAGAGCAGGGCCGCCTCAAGCATTTTTGGGTGTGTGGTCGCGGCCGCCAGGGTGAAGCTTCCGTGTGCCGCGGCCAATGCCGTCTGTACCTCCTCGCGCAGGGACTTGCATTCGGACACCACCTCAAGAAACAGGCGCATCAGCTCGTCGCGCTTGTCCTTTAAAAGCTTGTGTCCGCGCCTTGCGGTCTCGTAGCGCACACGGAGCTTTTTGAGCTCCATTCGCGTGGGGTTTACACGGATCTCAGCCATACCTTTATTCCCCTTTGTAGTACTTATCCACCAGCTCAGGCTTGATGCGCTTGAGCTCGGTGCGCGGCAGGATCGAGAGGAGCTTCCAGCCAAGGTCGAGGGTTTCCTCGATCGTGCGTCGCTCGGTGAAGCCTTGGTTTACGTATTCGGCCTCAAACGCATCGGCAAATTTCGCGTAGAGTCGGTCGATCGGCGACAGGGCCGCTTCGCCGAGCACGACCATAAGCTCCTTGGCCTCTTTCCCGCGCGCGTAGCCGGCAAAGAGCTGGTTCATCGTGCCTGCGTGGTCCTCACGCGTTTTTCCTACGCCAATCCCCTTGTCCTTCAAACGGGAAAGGGAGGGGAGCAAATCTACGGGCGGCAAAAATCCCTTGCGGTAGAGCTCGCGCGAGAGAATGATCTGTCCCTCGGTGATGTAGCCCGTAAGGTCTGGGATGGGGTGCGTTTTGTCGTCCTCGGGCATCGAGAGGATCGGGATCATCGTGATCGAGCCGTTGCTGCCCGCCTTTCGGCCGGCACGCTCGTACATGGTGGCAAGGTCGGTGTAAAGGTAACCGGGATAGCCGCGGCGGCCGGGTACCTCCTTGCGTGCGGCGGAAACCTCACGCAACGCCTCGGCATAGTTGGTGATGTCGGTCATAATGACCAGCACGTGCATATCGCAGTCAAACGCGAGATGCTCGGCGGCGGTCAGGGCCATACG
This sequence comes from Clostridia bacterium, assembly GCA_017508425.1. GTDB lineage: Bacteria > Bacillota > Clostridia > Oscillospirales > CAG-272 > Firm-07. The sequence continues at coordinate 28,760 of JAFVYZ010000038.1, forward strand.
GGGCGTGGTGATACGCTCAATAGCGGGGTCGGAGGCGAGGTTGATAAACAGAACCGTGCGGTCAATGGCCCCCGTTTTCTTAAAGTCGGAGATGAAGAAGTCGGCCTCCTCAAAGGTGATGCCGACGGCGGCAAAGACTACGGCGAATTTTTCGTCGGTGCCGCGCACCTTGGCCTGCCTTGCGATTTGGGCGGCCAGCTGTGCATGGGGCAGGCCCGAGCCCGAGAAGATCGGGAGCTTTTGCCCGCGTACAAGGGTGTTCAGACCGTCAATGGTCGAGACGCCCGTTTCAATGAATTCGGAGGGGTAGTGGCGTGCGGCGGGGTTCATGGGCGTGCCGTTGATGTCGCGGCAGCAGTCCCTGGGCAGGGGTGCACCGCCGTCAATGGGCTCGCCAAGGCCGTTCATAACGCGCCCGAGCATATGCTCGCTCACGGGCAGCTCTACGCCGTGTCCCATAAAGCGCACGCGGCTTTGGGCAAGATTCAGGCCCGCCGCACTGTCAAAAAGCTGTACCAGCACGTTTCGGCCGTTCACCTCAAGCACGCGGCAACGGCGGATCTCACCGCTCGGTAGCTCGATCTCACCCAGCTCGTCGTACTTGACGCCGTCCACCTGTTTGATGAGCATCAGGGGGCCGGCAACCTCTTCTATGGTCTTGTATTCACGAATCATACCGTACCTCCTTTCGGCAGTGCGGCGAGGGCCGCATCCACCTCGTTTTCGATCTCGGCAAAGACCGTTTGGTATGTCGCCTCGGGCACGGCCTTGGCGCGTCCGATGCGTTCACGCACGGGCAGGGCCGCGATGTCCGATACGTCGGCACCGAGGGCAAGGGCCGCACGGGCCTTTTTATCAAAGCTGAAGATGAGGTTCATCAACGCGTACATTTTGGCAAGCGACGTGTAGCTGTCGTCGCCGTCAAAGGCGTTTTGCTGCAAAAAGTCCTCGCGGATCGATTGAGCCGTTTCGAGCGTCATACGATCGTCGGGGGAAAGGGCATCGGCACCGACGAGCTTGACGATCTCCTGTAGGTCGCTTTCCTGCCCCAGGATCCGTGCGATCTCGCCGGTCTTGGCGATCCAGTCGGTCGCGATGTTCTCACCAAACCAGTCGGTCAGGCGATCGCGGTAGAGCGAGTAGGAATTCAGCCAGTTGATGGCAGGGAAGTGGCGACGGTAGGCCAAGGACGAATCCAGGCCCCAAAAGACCTTGACAATACGCAGCGTTGCTTGCGTGACGGGCTCGGAGATGTCACCGCCCTGGGGCGATACCGCGCCGATGGCGGAAAGGGTACCGATACGGCGATCGGCACCAAGGCACACGGTTTTGCCCGCGCGCTCGTAAAATTGCGCCAGTCGCGAGGTGAGGTATGCGGGGTAGCCCTCCTCACCGGGCATTTCTTCAAGGCGGCCCGACATTTCGCGCAGGGCCTCGGCCCAACGTGAGGTGGAGTCGGCAATGACCGCCACCGAAAGACCCATATCGCGGTAATATTCGGCAATCGTGATGCCCGTATAAACCGAGGCCTCACGTGCCGCCACGGGCATATCCGAGGTATTGGCGATAAGGACCGTGCGTGCCATCAGCGACTTGCCCGTACGGGGGTCGGTCAATTCGGGGAATTCACGCAATACGTCGGTCATTTCGTTGCCGCGCTCGCCGCAGCCGATGTAAACGACAAGATCCACGTCGCTCCACTTGGCAAGCTGGTGCTGTACCACCGTTTTGCCCGAGCCGAAGGGACCCGGCACACACGCGGTACCGCCCTTGGCCAAGGGGAAAAGCGCGTCGATGACACGCTGTCCCGAAATGAGGGGCTCTACCGGCGGGAGCTTTTCGGCGATCGGGCGAGCACGGCGCACGGGCCATTTTTGCATCAGGGTGATGGGCTCGACGGTGCCATCCTTCCGCTTCAGCTTGCCGACCGTATCGGTGACGGTAAAGGTGCCCGCGTGGATCTCAGCGACCGTGCCGGATTTCCCCGGGGGTACCATGATCTTGTGACGGATGACGGGAGTTTCTTCCACAAAGCCGAGCACGTCACCGGCCTGTACCTCGTCACCGTAAGAGGCGGTGGGGGTGAAAAACCATTTTTTGTCGCGGTTCAGTGCCGGCTCGTCAATGCCGCGCCGGATGTTGGCGCCGTATTTCTCGGCCATGGTCTCCAGCGGGCGCTGAATGCCGTCGTAGATCGAGGAGATCAAGCCGGGGCCGAGCTCGACCGAGAGGGGCGCGCCCGTGGAGATCACGACGTCGCCGCGGCCAAGGCCTGCGGTCTCCTCATAAACCTGTATCGAGGCGCGGTCGCCGTGCATTTCGATGATCTCACCAATGAGCTTTGCATCGCCCACGCGCACCACGTCAAACATATTGGCCTCGCGCATGCCCTCGGCGATCACCAAGGGGCCCGAAACCTTTAGAATTCTTCCTTCAATCATGCTTTGAATATTACTCCTTAAACAAAATATCCGTGCCAACGGCGCGCTCGGTGGCGCGCGAGAGGGCCGTCATGCCGTAGCCTGTCGCACCGTTTTTGCCGGGGATGGCGGTAATGGCGGGCAGGGGCAGGTCCTTGTAACGGGTGATCTCGTCGCCAAGGGCGGCAAGAAGCTCCTCCGTGACAAAAACGACGGCGTATTTTTGGGATCGTACGAGGTCCGCGAGCACCCTTGCCGCCGTCTCCCTGTCGTTTGCCTCAAAGGTGGCAACGCCAAGGGCTACGAAGGCGCCGATGCTGAAGCGATCCCCGATCATAGCAATATTATACATAGCTTTCCCTCACTCTCGATAAGAGTGTGTCGCCCGCAAGGCCCGCCGCACGGCCGAGGAGCACGATGCGCAGATTTTTCAAAAGTCCCTCGAGCAAGAGCAGATAGCAAAGAGGGATCTCGGGACCAAAGGGCTGTTTTTTGGCCTCGGCAAGGCAGTGCGTGACGTAATCGTCCGCACGCTTTTCCAGTGCCGAGAGGGTAGAGGCCTCAGCGTTTTCCACCACCTTGCCATAGGGCGTTTTTGCGGCAATCGCCGCCGCGATCGATGCCTCATCCTCGTCAAAGAGGGGGGTAAAGAAGGCTTCATCCAGCGTGCCGCCCGGCAGGAAGGATTTGGAGAACAAGGCCTCGGCGGTATCCTTATTTCCTCGCTTAAGGCGCAGGAAAATGAGGATGTTTGAAAGGTCGGTCTTTGCCGCAAAAAGGTGGGCGGCAAAGGGGAAGTCCGCGGCCTCGGCCGCGAGGTCCCTGTAAAGCGCACGGTCGATCAAAAAATCGATCTCGCGCGGATCGGCCGTCTTGGCATAGGCCTCCTTGGCCTCGTGAAGGGCGCGGCCCGTATGGGGAGCCAAGCGCGACACGTCCCCTTGCCTTAACGCCTCGAAAAGAGGGGCGGCGGGCAGGGTCCCGAGGTCTATGGCGAGGGGGAGAGGGTCTTGTCCTGTGGCCTCGCATTTCAAATAGACCTTGACGTTGTGTGCGTCGTAGGGCAGTGCCACAAGACGGGTGATCCCCGGGTCGGGCACCGAGGCACAAACGACCTTCATTGCCCCTTCAAGGATGGCAGTCATCGCCTCCTCGGTATCGGTGTACTTGGCCGCTTGTGCAGGGGCTACGCCGGCCGCCTCGAAGAGCGCGGCCACAAGATCGGCGGGGTTGCCGCCGCCAAGCACGGCTCCAAGCTGCTCCTTGGCAGGCAATTTGGCCTCAAGCGCACGCACGCGCGCCGAGGCGTATAAATAATCGGAGGGAGAATAACCCTTTTGCATAGTACTCTCCTTATTCGTCGGTTTGAGGTTCTTCGGGGGCAAACAAAATGGCCGAGATCTTGCTTTCAAGTGCGCGGCGCATCTCTTGGATCAGCATCGAGAGCGAGCAATTGATCTCCACGTCACCGGCACGAAGGATGAGACCTCCGTCAATGTCGGCGGTCTCCTCCGACAAGCAGACCTTGTTGGCGCGCGCGTGCCCGATGATGCCGCGCGTGGCGCGCTTGGCACCTTCCACGACGGCCTCGCCGTATGTCGCGCGGTCCTTTTCGTTGAAAAGCACCTCAAAGAGGTCAAATTCCGCCACCTCGTCACCGAAGGCTGCCGCCCTGTCGGCGTTTTTGGCTTCGTTAACCAAAGCACCGGCCAAAAGAGCGATCAGCAGCTCGCGGTATTTGCCGAAATCGGTATCGAGCACCTCGGTGCGTGCCAGCTCGAACGCCTCATCAATGAGGGCGGCTCTTGTGGTGGCCAAAAGGGAGCGGCGCTCCATGGCCGAGGCAGACCTTGCGCGTGACACAATGGCCTCGCCGCGACGCTCGGCGTCCTCGGTGATCTTGGCGCGAATATCCTCGGCGCGTGCGGCGTATTCCTCGGCCATAGCGCGGCACTCCGTCCCCGCACGCTCGAGCATATCGCGCGCCTTCTCCTTGGCATCTCCGAGGATACGGTCGATGATCTTATCCAGTCCTGTCATAAAAGCAGTCCTTATACAGCGGCAAAGAGAACAAGCAGGAGCGATACCAGGACCGCAAAGATCGCGTAGGTCTCTACCAAAACCGTGGAGGTGATGGCTTTGCCGACTTCATCGGGGCGCTTGGCAAGGACGTTGACACCCGTAATGGCGACTCTTGCCTGCTTGATCGCGGAGAAATAGCCTACAATGGCGATGGGCAGCGAGGCCATCACGAAGTAAGCACCCTGTGCGATCGTCAGGTCAATGGGGGTGCCGAGAATGCCGATCTTGAAGATGATCAGGAATGCGGTGATCAGGCCGTAAATGCCCTGCGTGCCGGGCAGCACCTGAAGAATGAGGAGCTTACCGAACTTTGAGGGGTCCTCGGACAGGAGTCCGCCGCCGGCCTCGCCGACCATACCTACGCCTTTTGCACTGCCCATACCGGCAAGGCCGGCCGCAAGGGCGGCACCGAGCAGGGCGAGGTTTCTACCCGAAAGAATGCTAGCAATGATTTCCATAATTGTTTCTCCTTTGATTTTATGTTGATGAAATTGGGTTGAATGGGATCAAGCGGTGGGGACTTCGGCGTCCTCATCCTCGGTGGGGATCTCGGTTGAGTATTTTTCCGAAACCGTCATCGGGCGAAACGGGGTGCCGCCCTCCTCGTAAAATCGGCCGAAAAACTCAATGTATTGCAGGCGTGCGGTGTGCACGAACGTGCCGAGCACGTTAATAACGAGATTTAAGAGGTGGCCAATGATGAAGACCACGATCATAACCAGGAAGCCGATGAACGAGGCTCCCTTCATCGTGGCAAGCAAATTGACGACCTGTGCGATGACGCCGGCGGCAAGGCCAAGGGCGAGGATGCGCGAATAAGAGAGCAGGTCGGATACGTAGTTGATCAGGGCGTAGATTCCGCCAAAGCCTCCGATCATTTTACCGAGCACGCCCTTTTTGGCGCGTCCTTGCGTGGCCAGGATCATCACCACACCGGTGATGATAAGTCCAAGACCGACGCTCTTTTTGAAAAAGACGGTGGCAATGCCCCCGAACAGGAGCCAATAGGAGCCGACGTCGAACAGTGCATCAAGCACCTTTTTCTCACGGCACAGCGTATAGGCCTTGACGGCCATACCGCCGAGCAGGTGCAGGGCACCGATGCCGAGCGATACGAGAAGGAATCCCATGGGATTTTGGATCGGATCGAATAAAATGGCAAGGTTGGCCTCGGCGGAGGGCAGGAGTGCCAGGTTCGGCATTTTTTCGGGCGGCAGCTTTAAAAAGTTTTTCATAAAGGCAAGCGGAAAGTCGCCGAAATACGCGCCGAACAAAACGCCGAAGATAAGGCAAGAAATGCCGCAGCAGCCGAACATCAGCAAAAACCGCTTCATGCTTTCGCGGGGGCGGAGCCATTTGACGGCACCAAAGCAAATGATCGACATGAAAAGTCCGTATCCGGCATCGGCAAACATCAAGCCGAAGATGAGGAAGTAGAAAATACTCATCACAAGCGTCGGGTCAAATTTGCCGTATTTGGGATAAGAGTACATCCCGAGCACCCATTCAAAGTTGCGTGCATAGGCGTTATTGCGAAGTAGGACCGGTACGTCGTCGCCCTCCTCAGGGGGGGTGAATTCGTAGGCCGCACCGCATTTTTCAAGTGCGCGTGTGACGCGCGCCTCCTCGCGCGCGGGAACCCAGCCCGTGAGGATCGCACAGCTTTTTGTGGCAAAGAGCGACTCCTTGTTTTTCTCGGTGATCTCGCGCGTTGCGGCCATATCGTAAAGGATCTCGACCTCGGTGAGATTTTCGGCCAGTACGTCAAGCCCTGCGTCAAGGCGTGCGATCTCACGCTCGAGCTCGTGCTCACGCTTTTGCGATGCATCAAAAATGTCGGTGGCAAGCCCCTCGTCCTCGGCGTGCGCGGCACGCACGAATCCCAGGGAGGCCAAGGCCTTTTGGGTGTCGCCCTCGGCATCGCGATGCGTTACGATCGACAAATAGACGCCACGGTTGTCCGAGGAAAGAACCTCGGCCACAAAGCCGACCTCGTCGGCAACGGCACGGAGCTTGTCTGTCTTGATGCCGGCCGGCAAGCTGCCGAGCCACACCGCCGCCGTTTGGGTGCCTGGATCGTTGAGGGGACGCTTGTGATCGAGGTAGGGAAGCAGGGATTGCATCAGAGCCCGCTCGGCGGCAAGCTTGCTTTTCAATTCCTCGATGCGTGCGAGAACGTGCTCGGCCTCGGTCACCGTCTTTTGAGCTCGCTCCTCCTGCCCGGACCGCTTAAATTCCTGTGGGTCATAGGGCACGGCCTGAGAAAATAAGGGCTTTTTCCGCTTGGACCGCTTGGCCAGGACCGGCAGGATCGAAGCGATCCGCGCGGCCTCGGCGGCAGCCTCGGGTGCGTGGCCTTGGAGCCGCGCTTTGGCAGCGTCGGGTAGGGCATCGCGCGTGATCGACACTGCACCCAGCCGCATCAAGCGGCCAAGGAGCGCGTCGGCGTCGCTTGCCGGCACCACCGCGGTCAGCTTTTCCATTTTGCTTACTGACATTTTTCGATGATCCCCCAAACGATGGTTTTGACGGCTTCGTCCATGCGCTCACGCGCCAGCGCCGTCAAGGCCTCGGCCTCACGGCGAGCCTCCTCACGCTTGCGCTCGGTCGTGCGCTCCACACGGGCGTTGATCGCAGCGATCTCCCCCTCGTACTCGGCCTCAGTCTCGGCTTTGACGCGCGCGCAGTGCGCCTCGCCCTCTTGTTTGATCTTATTTTTCATTTCGGCGGCACGTTCCCCGGCCACGCGATAAAGCACCTCTGCCTGTGTTTCCGCCTCGGTAATGGCGGCAAGAGCTTTTTGCGTCATACGGTTACGCCTCCTTTTTAAATTCAAGTTTCCTTTAGGGTAATTTATATTTTATCATACTTTTTCCTTGCGCGCAAGTATTATTTTTAAATAATATGCTTTACCTGTGTGGACGCGCGTATAATCGGGCGCGATGCTGAATGCGTTCGGCTTTGTCCCATCGGGTCGAAAGCGTGCGATGAAAGACTGTGGTCCCGCCGACCGAAAGATGGGCGGTAAGCGTGATGCAAACGTGCTTATTTTCTTCGGTTTTGGTGACTGAAATTTGATACGTATGGCGCGTAAAATCAAAAAGCCGCCCTGAGCGAAGTGCGTTTTTCAGTGCCACCTCCGCGCGGTTGGCTGCTTCATTGCGCGCATGTGCGGCAAGGCAGGCTATCAGCTGTGCCGTGTGCTCGGCGGCGGCCGTGTTGCCCGAGACGACCGGGTAGGAGAGCCCCAGCACGCCGCATCCGTTTCGCAACACAAGCTCCCCTCTTTTGTTTGGTAAAATGTGCAATTTTTCCAACCCGTTTGCCCCCTTTTTTTGCAGTTGATATATTATACGCGCCGTCAACGCCCAAATTGACGGAAAGCGCAAAAAAAGCGGAAACGGCGGCATTTTTTCGCCCCATTTCCGCAGTTTTTATTTTTTCTCGCTGCGCATCTCGTAAAGCGCGGCAAGGGCCGCGTCAAGCCCGCCCACCTCGTCAATGAGTCCGAGGGCCACCGCCTCGCGCCCGTCCACGATGCTGCCGATGTCGGTGGAAAGCTCGTCGGGGCGCATCATCAAGAAGGAGAGCTTTTCCTTTTCGACCTTCGAATTTCGGCAAATAAAATCAACGATGCGCTCCTGCATATCCCTGAAATAGCGGTAGGTTTGCGGCGCGCCGATCACCACGCCGCTGATCCTGACGGGGTGCAGGGTCATGGTGGCACTCGGTACGATGAACGAGCGCTTGGCCGCGACCGCGAGGGGTACACCGATCGAGTGTCCCCCGCCGAGCACGAGCGAAACGGTGGGCTTGGTCATGGAGGCGATCATCTCGGCCAAGGCGAGCCCCGCCTCCACGTCGCCGCCCATCGTGTTTAGGATAATGAGCACACCCTCCACACTTTCGTTTTGCTCCATGGCGACCAGCATCGGGATCAGGTGCTCGTACTTGGTGGCCTTTTGGTTTTCGCCCAAAATATAGTGCCCCTCGATCTGCCCGATCACCGTCAGGCACTGTATGGCATTGTCCCCCGTCACGCTCCCTGTTTTCAGCAGCTCCTCGGGCACGTCCCCTTTGTTTTTCTCGCTTTTGTTTTCTTCTTCGTACATAACAACGGCTCCTTTTCTTTTTGTCATTAGTATGTGCCAAAATTTTTTCCCTATGATTTTTCTATTTTTCTTCGTTTTTTGCATTTACAACTCAATAAAAATATGCTATAATATTTTTGTTTGTAAAATATTAAAAGGCGCATGCGCCTAAAACATGTGAGGTACATCATGGAAAACAAGTTTATCGTTGAAACCTCGGCCCGCCACATTCACGTGACCGCCGAAACGCTGGCGACCCTTTTCGGTGCGGGTGCCACGCTCCACAACAAGAAGGATCTTTCCCAGCCCGGTCAGTTCGCCTGTGAAGAGAAGGTGACCCTCGTTGGCCCCAAGGGTCAGCTTGTCGTCAGCATTCTTGGCCCCACCCGTCCTGCCGATCAGGTCGAGCTCTCCTTTACCGATGCGCGTGCGCTGGGCCTTTCCGGTGTGCCGATCCGTGAGAGCGGCGATGTAGTAGGTACCCCGGGTCTGAAGCTGGTTGGCCCCTGCGGTGAGGTGGATATGGCGGAGGGCACGATCGTTGCCAAGCGCCACATTCATATGACCCCTGCCGATGCCGAGGCTCTTGGTGTTTCGGATAAGGAGGTCGTCAAGGTGAAGATCGACACGGCTCGCCCCTTGATCTTCGACGATGTTGTGGTTCGCGTGTCGGATAAATTCGCGCTCGCCATGCACATTGACACCGACGAGTGCAACGCCGCCGGCGCTTTTGGCAAGGTTCTCGGCGAGATCGTCAAATAATTTAAGTTAATCTAAAATAAGGAGATAAAACTATGAGCAACGTAAGTGAAATGCCTTACGCACAGAGCCTTGAGGTTCAGCACATGTGCGTCGTGAAAAAAGGCTGCGATCACGGTCCTGCCCCCATTCCCGAAGAGGGCAAGTGGATCCAGGCAAAACAAATTACCGATATTTCGGCATACACCCA
>JAFVYZ010000039.1 GCA_017508425.1 Clostridia bacterium
AAATTGAACCGTCTTAAATAACTCGTTTTCCGCCACGCATTTTCCATATCTTTTGTAGGCAGAATATACGGATAGCCGCGCCTCGCTGACACATTCCATAATGTCACTCACATCACAGTTCAGTGCGGAGCAAATTCTGGCTATTGTATCAGTGGTAACCGTATCATTCTTTGATAATTTTGCCAAAACTCTTGAACTGATTCCGGTAATATCCTTCAAATCGGTTTTGCTCATGCCTTTGTCGATCAACAATTTCCATAATTTGCTATAATCGATATACATACCTTCACCGCCTTTCTGATAATATAATATCAAAAAAGCACTAATATGTCAATATATATTTACGAAGGTAAATAAATTTTTTATCAAAAATCAATATTGCAGCCATCGTAGTACAAAACTTAACGTATCACTGGCCTGCGGAGATTGTTGGGGCTGCAACACCGCGGCCCTGCGCTTTTACGAAAAATGCGGCCTGGTGCCGCAAAAGATCGGTATGGATCTGGTGCTGTAACAGGCGCAAGCCGACAAAAAAGCACCCCGAGGGGTGCTTTTTTGAAATTTTTCTACTTTTTTTCAAAAGCCTCTTGATATACTGCCCCCAGTATGATATAATATATATGGAAAGAAGGTAAGCACTATGGAAAACATAGAAAAAGCCCTGCGAGATTTAGCAAAAGCAGTTGAAAGTAACCCGACAGTGAAGAATGTTAAAGTTACAATCACGATGCAAAAGCCCAAATCGCGCAAGGCAGACCACGAGAACCGATAAGGTTTTCAAGGCAGGGAGGGGTTGCGCCCCCTCCCGTAAGTCCTATTATATCACGAACAAAAAAACTTTGTCAATTCCCTAAATGAAGAAAGGACTAAAAATGATTATTGAAAAGAACGGTAAAAAATATGAAATTATCGAATATACTGCACATTGGTTGGTTCGCCTAAAAAACGGAGATCTTACCGTGGATTTTCAAATCCCAAAAGAGATCTGCAAAAACAGCATCGAATTAAAAGATTACATCTACCAAGAAAAAATGTTTTGAGGTGAAAGACATGGAAACAAAAAAAAGAAAAACAAAAACTTCGACGGCGGTAAAAAGCAGGTATAATGATCGGGTTTATGAAAAAATAGCTGTGCGGATCCCAAAGGAAACAGCACAGGCATTTAAGGAGAAATGCACCGCCGAGGGCATCGCGCAAGCCCAGGTTATCAAAGAAGCCATCAAACGATTTTTAGATACTGACGAAAGGAACACTTAAATGAATGCGTTGATCATATACACCGCAGCAGCAAGCTTGCAAATATGGTTTTATCTATTTTTGTACAATCTTCTTATTGGCGCAAAGCAATATAACCCGAACGGCACGGATTGGAACCGTTGGGGATTAACTATGCTATTGGGCTATGTAGTGCTCCCGACAATGATTTTCCCGGCAGGTTACTTGTTTTTTGAAATTGACAACGTGAGAGCTGTTGCAACACTCGGTGCATTTATTATCTGTGCAATCGTTATCCTTACCTCTTCTTCTTTAGGAATAGCGGCTGCTTATTATTACTGTATTGAAAGGCGCAGAGAATGTGGCGTTGTGCTTAGTACGGGCTTTTTTGCTTATGCGATATTTCATGTGATCGCGGTCATTATCACCACTGTTCTGCTGTTTTTGCGCTAATATCTCGCCCCGATTTTATGGTTGCATCGTGGTTGCAAGCCCATTTTGGTTGCATTTTGGTTGCATTTCCTTTCCATTTTCGGAAAACTTTTTTTGAAATTATAAAAAATCCTTTTAAACAAAAAAGATTTCGACGCACCTCAATCCATTGTAAAATAAAGAAAAAGGCCGCACAAGGCGGCCTTTTTCTTTGTGTGTAAATCCCTATTTTGATACAATTTGCGTACACCACTTATAAAATGCGTACACTTATTCAAAAGTGCGTGCAGTAGTGCTCAAATGTTAAACGATAGGTTCTTTAAACTATTATGAAGGTTTATTTAATCCTGATTTCAATTCCGACAACACCATAGCATTTTTGTTTTTCCAACGAATAATATGCTTCCATATCTTTAGCTGTGGCTGTAGAAACTTCTTCGGGTAAGTAGCCACATTTATCTAAAGGTAATGATTGATACAATTCTTCAAAACTTGCAAAAATATGTAGTTTCTCAACAATGCAAGAGATTGTAGAATTTGCATGTTTAGTGTTTGTAAAAATCAATGTGTCACCGATTGAAATCAATTGCCTTTTTTCATCAAGCAACCGCAGCTCTATGGTCTTATTACCGCTTGCTATCATTGAAAACGGTTGGGGGTGAAGATTCATATAATGTGTCATTGTTATTTGGATTCCTCTTTCAGTGTTTTACAACTGGCAATTAACATTCGCCTAATTCGACCGCAAAGATTGCGATAGTCTTTGAATGCTGCTTTCTCTATTGCATTTGTGTTGAACAATAGCTTTAACCAACCTTCTGTTTCGCTACATTCTTTGAGTGCTATTTCAAATTTTGATACCATATCAGACTTGCTTTGTCCGTAATTCGCTTCACGAATATTAGCGTAAATGCTACTTGAACTTTTACGGATTTGGAACAATGTATTTGAAGATGTTTTTAAGCCTTGGCACATCAATTCAATATCGGTTGCTAACTGCTCGGAATATACGAGCAAGTAGTTTTTTGACATAATATCACCTCTTTGGGTATAATTGTATCACATTCTAACTTCAAAATCAAGGCGAAAGCCTTGTATATCATCAATTTCGCAGAAATTGCATATCATCAAAACGAAGTTTTGTATATCATCAAACCGCAGGAAAAGGTATGCACGGCTATGCCGTGATGATATACAGCCCAAAGGGCTGATGATATACACGCCAAGGCGTGATGATATACCAAACCTGCGGTTTGGATAAAAAAATACTGCAGAAAAGTATCCTTTTCTGCAGTATTTTTTGGTGGATCCGAGGAGAATTGAACTCCTGTCCGAAAACCCATTCATAGGACTTTCTTCGTGGATAGTCTATGATTTAAAATTCCCTTCAGGTGTCGGTCACAGACAACCTACACCCGTCAGTAGCCCTTTTTTGCATGACCGGTACAAGTGCGAACTCCCGATGCATGTTCACCACTACATGACGCTCCGGCCGAGGTCGTGGTCCTCCCCGGGGGAACGGGCGGCTAAAGAGCCGCAGCACTGCCTAATTAGGCAGCCAGTGCGACAGAATTGTCAGCGTTTAATTTTAAGGTTGAGCCTTTTTCGTGATTGCTCGGCACGCCACGCTTATCCTACTTCAAGATCCCCGTCGAAACCTTTACGGACCCATAAGCAGTATATAGTATATACTGTAAAGCTCTTTTTGTCAAGCACCACCGCCGTTTGGCGGTGGTGCTTTGGTGTTTTTAGCCGACAAGACCGAGCAGGGCGTTGATGAACCCAACGGCATTGAGATCACGCCAACCGCTGATCTTAATATCAAAGAACGCAGCCTGCGTGGGCTTGACGTTGATGACGCCCGCATTAATGAGTGCGCCAACCGTACAATTCTCCACTGCCTGATCGAGCTCATTGATCTTGGTCTCTCCGTCAATGGCGGAAAGAATACCCTCTCGCTCGGGCCACATATCGGCCACCTTCATATTTTGAATGTTATCGGAAATGCTACTCAGATCCGATTTTGAGAGCACAGCCATTGCGCCCGTGACCTTGTTGCCGTTTTTATCGTACCAGCCGTCCGACTTTTCGGTGAAATCAAGCATCGTGCCGATCGATACGGATTCGATCTCATCCTCAAGACCGCCGATCTTTTTATCGGCCAAGGCACCCATTAAGCCCGTCACGGGCTCGGTGGGATCGACCACGGTATTGCCGCTGCCGTCAAGCTTGGTTTTATACCATCTTGCCTCGGTATCGCCCTCAAGCTTCGCCTTCTTAAAGCCAAGGCTACTGCCAAGCGTGGCCTTTTGCATTGCACCGGCGATCTTATCCTCATTGCCAAGCTCGGTGATCGAAAGATCGACCAGCACGAGATTAAGACCCTCGACGGGGCTATTCTTGTCATACCAGGTATCGGGGATATCGTCTGCATTGGTATCCTTATGGGTATACCCGAGAAGATCCCCCATCTTCATGCCCTCAAGCTCGGTCTTGGCGTTGCCGAGGTGGATATTGACAAAGGAGGCGGTAATGCCCGACGGCTCGATCTTATTTGTGGCGTTGGTATACCACTTGCCGTCGGTCTCATCATAATGGAATCCGAAGGCATAGCCAAGGGGCATCACGTTGATCCTTTCCTCCATACCGCCAACGGGAGTTTCAAGCAGATAAGCAATGACACCCGACACGGTCCTGCCCTCTTTATTTTGCCACTGATTGCCGACCTTTTTATAATCAAGAACCTCGTACAGCTGAAGCTCGGAAAGCTTCTCGGCCACAAGAGAGGAATTCTTAAGGTCCCCGACCGAAAGACCAACCATCTTGGAAACGATGCCCGTAGCGGGTGCGGTGCCTTGGTACCATACGCCGTTCTCGCCCTCGGTATAGCCGAGTGCGTCACCAAGCTTGATCTCCTCGATCGTAGCCGAGTTGATCGAATCTAAGGGTTTATTGGCTAAGACCTTCAAAATGCCCGTGATCTCGTTTTGATCACCGTCGAGCCAAACACCCCTTTCCTCATCATAGGTATAGCCCATAGCCTCGGCCAAGGTCAGCTCGCGAAGCTTTTCGGCCACCGTATCATCGTTGGAAAGATCACCAAGGGTCAGCGAGGCAAGGGTTGCCATAATGCCCGTAGCCGGAGCATCTCCCTCGTACCACACATCGCCTTCCTCATTGTAAATATAGCCGAGCACGTCACCGATCCGAATGGCGTCAAAGGTTGCGCCGTTCAGCTCATCAATGCGCTTGCCTACAAGGACCTTGAGCACACCGGTTACAGGCTGCCCATCCTTGCCGAGCCATACGCCGTTTTGCTTGTCGTACGTATAGCCGAGCGCGTCACCAAGAAGGATGGCGTCGATGGTCGAGGAATTGATCTCGTTCAACGGCTGACCGGCCAAAGCCTTGAGTACGCCCGTAAGCTCGTTCTTATTTTGATCCAGCCACACACCGTTTTCTTCATCATAGGTGTAGCCCATTGCATCGGCAAGCGTAAGCTCACGAAGCTTGGTCATAACGGCATCATCGTTGGAGAGGTCACCCAAGGTGAGGCCTGCCAGCTTGCCCGTCATACCCGTAGCAGGGGTGTCGCCATCGTACCACGTATCCTGCTTGTAGGTGTAGCCGAGGATCTCACCAAATGCAATGCCGTCAATCGTCTCGGCATTGATCTCGTTGATCTTTTTCTCGGCCAGAACGGCAAGGATGCCCGTCACCCTTTCACCGTTTTCGTCCTGCCAACCGTCCTGTGCCTCAGTAAGGCCGAGAACCTCCGCCAGGGTCATGCCCTTCACGGTATCCTCAAAATCGACGTTGCCGTTGAGGACGTCGGCAAGGGAGAGATTGGCCATTTCAAGCATTGTACCCGTCACGGGTGTTTGATCCTTTTTGGTAAAGGCGTATTTTACAGGAGCCTCGGGATCCTCCGAGGGGATCACGTCGCCTCGAATATACCCCATCGCCTCACCCATAAGAAGATCCTTTGTGGCGTCGGTGAGACTGAACTCACCGTTCATCACATTGGAAAGGGAGACGCTTGCTATGCTGTTTTGCACGGCGCTCACCTTTTCAAGCGAGGTGCCGTCCTCGCCCGTTACCTCTTGATACCAATGCCCGTCCTCGCCAAGAATATAGCCCTGCACGTCACCGAGCTTCAGGTCCCCGAGCGCTGCGGCAAGATCCAGCTTGCCCTCCAGCATATCGGAAACGGCAACGTCCGCGATCGCGGACATCACGGCTCCCACCTCCACGAGAGTATCCCCCTCGCTCTTCATCCATTGATGGCCGATCACGTCGCCCGTATCCTTATCCAAAATATCCACGCGCGTGTAGCCCTGCAGGTCGCCGACCGTGAGGCCGCCGAGTGTAGCGGAAATATCCAAATTGCCGTTCAAAAGATCGGCAACGGCAATATTGGCAAGCTCCTGCTGCATCTTGCCGACCGGCTCACCGTCCTTGGTCCACTTGTAGCCAACCACAACGGGAGCACCCGTTTCGAGATCGTTCTCCGTGATCTCCTCCCCTCTCACGTAGCCCGCTTGCAGGTCACCGAAATAAAGGCTGGAGAAGCACTCGGAAAGGTCAAACCCACCGTTTAAAACATCGGACAAAAGAATCCCCGCGAGGCTGTTTTGCATAGCACCCACGTACTGAAGCTCGATTCCGCTCTCGCCCTGTACCTCACGGTACCAAAGGCCATCCTCGCCAAGCACAAAGCCCTGCACCTCGCCAAAGGTCAGGCTGCCGAGTGTGGCGGTGATATCCAATTCGCCGTTCAGCATGGCCGAAATCGAGATATTCGCAACGGCCGAAAGCACGGCACTGACCTCGACCTCGGTCTCGCCCTCGGTCTTCATCCATTTTCGGCTGATCAGCTCGCCTGTTTCGCTGTCGTATTCCTCCACGGCCCTGTAGCCCTGCAGGTCGCCGACGTACAAAGAGCCGAGCACCTCATTGACATCAAGATTTCCGCCAATGAGATCGTTTGCGGCAATGTTGGCCAGCTGCTGCTGCATCTTGCCGACCGGGTTGCCGTCTTTCAGCCACTGATAGCCAACCACGATGGGGTCGCCGCCCTCGGGGTTCTCCTCCGTGATGGCATCGCCGCGCACAAAGCCGCTTTGCAGGTCGCCGAAATAAACGTCGTCAAAGGCTTGCTCCAATTGGACGTTACCGGCAATGATCGCACCCAAGGAGATCTCTGCGATCGTGGCATTGATCTTGGGGGCAACCACGTCGTCGGTCGCATCGTTATTATCGGTATAGGTCGTGTACCACGTCCCCTGTACAAAGGTATAGCCGAGCACGTCACCGATCATAGCACCGCCGGCAAGAGCCTCCAATTCAAAGCGGTAACGGCCGGTTTCGGGATCGGGAAGAATCACATCCTTAATGAGTGTACCCTCACACATTTTATCAAGCAACGCACCGCTGATGATACCCGAAAGAAGCGGACGAAGCTCGCTGTTGCCGATATCCGTGGCCAAAACACCGAGAATATCACCGTTCTTGGAAACGGCCGTGAGGACATGGCCGAGATCCAGGGTGCCGATGACCTCTTGAAGAGTGGGATGCTCGGGATCGGCACAAACAACGTTGCCGTTTTCATCAAAGGAAACACCCATCAAATACCCCAGCTTGATCCCCTCAAAGAGGGCACCGTACTCACCGCTCGTTAAGAGTGAAAGCGGACGGCTTGCCAAGACGTTTTTCAGGTCCTCCCCAAGCATATCGGGGGGCAAAAGCGAGAGAATGTAACCGAATTTGAGGTTGTTGGCGATCACGCCCCCGACATCCCCCGAGGCAAATTCGCTCAAGGGCAGTTCAAACAGGTCGGTGGGGAGCTTTGCCATGGTCTCCTCGGGCAAATTCAGGCCGTAACGCTCGATGAGTGAGCCAAGGCTATGGTTTGCCAGGTCGGCGCGAACGGTATTGAGATCCGCAACCAGCTCAAGGATCGACATACCGGTCAGATCGACCTCACCGTTGCCCGTCAGGTAGGTATCGGCATTTTTGGCGATGCCGAAGCGCTGGAGCGTATCAATGGTAAGACCGCTGAAGGCATAGTAAACGATGCCGACCAGCGACCCGTAAGCGATCGCCATACCGAGCAAAAGTGTTAAAGTAAAGCGGAAAAACGCGCCGAACACGCGCAAAACGGGATGCTTTTTACGCAAACGCTTTTGCTTTTTCGGCTTTTTCTCTTTTTTGGCTTTTTTGCCCTTGCCCTTCGCCTCGGTCGTCGCCTCGGCGGGCTTTTGAGGCTCCGCCTCTTGCTTCGGTGCTTCGGCAGCCGGGGCGGCCTCTTCATCCTTGACCTGCTCACCCTCCTTGGACGATTCAGCTGCAGGGGCATCCTTTTCGGATTTTTGGGACTCCTGCCGAGGTGCCTGTGACACGGCGGGGGCATCCTTAGATGCTTGAGCCGCTTCGGGGGCTGTACAAGCGGCAGCTTCCTCAACGGCAGGCGCCGATTGCGCCTGCTCCTGCACCGCTTCGGGGGCTGTACAAGCGGCAGCTTCCTCAACGGCAGGCGCCGATTGCGCCTGCTCCTGCGCCGCCTCAGGCGTTACGCGGGATACTTCGGGCGTTTCCGCTTCGCTTATTTCGTTTTTTGCGTTTACTTCAAAGTCCTTTTGATTTTCGTTCATGGTGAAATTCCCCTTCTACACGTTAAAATCAATATTCTCGATTGCCGCCCTTAAAGGCGCGCTCCATATCACGCTTGGCGGCGTTTTTCGCCATATCCTCGCGCTTATCGTACAGCTTTTTGCCTCGGCAAAGGCCGATCTCCATTTTTACGCGCGAGCCGCAAAAATAAAGCGATAAAGGGATGACCGAAAAGCCCTTTTCCTGCGCCTTACCCTGCAAACGCAGGATCTCGCGCTTATGCATCAAAAGCTTTTTGGGACGCAAGGGATCGCGGTTAAAGATATTGCCCTTTTCATAAGGGCTGATGTGAAAGCCGAGGGCGAAGATCTCGCCATTTTTAAAGGAACAGTAGGAGTCCTTTAAATTCACGGTGCCTGCACGCAGGCTTTTGACCTCGGTGCCAAAGAGCTCGATGCCCGCCTCAAACTGTTCATCCACAAAATAATCGTGCCACGCCTTTTTGTTTTGTGCAATATTGCGCGTGGGCTTTTTTTCCTTTTGGGGCATATTCACCACTCCTTTCCCAAGAGAATTGCCAAAATTTTACACATTTAATCGCCGCAAGCCGAGCAAAGACGATCCTTGCCGGCCTGTACAGCCTGTGCCGCCGTGCCCGATTGCACGTTCGGCTTTTCTTTTATATGATAGCAAGCGCTATCCTTATGATAAACACTGCCACCGGAAAGCCAATAGACCGTTTCGCCCTCGGGGACTTGGGGCGTGGGGTCCGGGGTCTGTTCCCCCGATTCCGGCTCCTTTTCTTCTCCTTTTAAAAGCTTATCCTTCAAATCATTGACGTCACTCGGTGTCAGGGGCGTGCCCGCATCAAAGGGCTCTCCCCCACCCTGCGTGCAAGCGGCCAAGGTGCAAAGGAGGAGCGCCAGCACAAGAAGCACCAAAATAGATCTTACACGTTTCATACTTCCTCCAACAAGCGTTCCAAGAGCCCAATGCGTGAAGAAGAAAATTCATACGCACGCTTGTAGTCGTCGCCGCTGCGACAGCACTGCTCCATATCCCCAAAGATCTCGTACATCAAAACACCTACCGTGAGCGCATCGCTCGAAAGGAGCCTTTCGAGGGCCTCGGTCGCCTCCTTGATCTTACCGTCGTGCATCAGCTCAAGGGCGGACAAGCGCTCGGCATACACGGTACCGCCGTAACGCGAAAGATAAGAGGCCAACTCCCCTCGGCGGCCCTCATCCAGGGCCTCCTTGGCAAGCACGTAGGCACAAAACTCATCGCCCACCGATTTAGCCGACTCGATCTCGCCCTCCTCAAGCATATCCGATGCAAGAGTGGGTGAGAGCAAGGATAAGTACCTGAAATACACCGCCGAGCGGGTACGGATCCAGCCCGTATCATAGACGGTGTTTTTGGCCGCCGCAATGGCACGGTCAAACCCCGTCGCCGCCGCGCGGAGCCTGCCGTTATCAAAGGAATCCTTGGCCATACGGTACTCGCATTCGGCACGGATCAGCGCGATCTCATCGTCAAAAAGATCGCCCATATTGGCGTTCAGCATGGAAAGACACCCGGCATAATCGCCCGACGTCAGCGCGTGGCGCACGTTGGGCATCGCCGCCATTTTGCGATAAGCGAACTCGTCGCCTTCCTCGGCCAGCAGGTACCCTACGGGAACATTTAAGCGTGAGGCAATGTAGCGTGCCGTCGGCAACGACGGCAGGGCCGCGCCGCGCTCGATCGTGCAAAGCATGTTGCGCGTGATCTGATCGCCTGCAAGATCGGCCTGCGTCATGAGCTTTTCAAGACGCAAATTTCGGATTTTTTCACCAACGTTCATACACTTCCCCCTTCAAAGCGTTCCCCCAAGGCACGCGCCAAGGTAAATTACATTTACATTATAGCACCGTAGGGGAGGGGTGTCAAGGCATATCGATGAATTTATTATTAAAATAATAGGAAGCATTGATGAGCGCGGATCCAAGCAAAAAACGCCCCACAGGCAAAATGCCTGTGGGGCGCGGGGTTATTTCAATGGATACATCAAAAGATGATCAACGAGGCCAGCTGGTCACGGTCTCAGCCGAGGTGATGACGTGGTTGCCGTTGCCCTTGGCCTTAATGCAGATGCTCACGTTCATATTGCCCGCTTGATACTGGATACCGTAATGCTTCAGGTTAATCTGAGTCACATTGGCACCTACGTCAATGGTGGGAATCGTTTCGCCGTTCACAACAAGGTCAATGATGTAGCCTTGTGCACCTTCAACAGGATGCTCCCAGAACAGGATGCCGTCAAAGTCGATCTGAATGTCGGTGGGGTTGATCGAATCCAAAATTTGCATTACATTACGATCATTATCGCCAACCTTTTGCGATTCAGTGTAATAAATGCTGTTCTCTTCATCGTCAAACTCGTTAAAGCCGCCGCCGATCGCCGTGATGCCAACCTTAAATTTGCCGGAGCCATTGGGGTTGAAGCGGAAGGAGGTCACACCATACTCAACATGAGAGGTGCCGCCGACGTGGAAGATATAGCCAAGCGCGTAAGGCGAGGGCTTGGTCACGTTGACAATGATCTCACCCTGCGTGTTAAAGCCATCGGGATGGCTGTAGGAGAACTCGAATTCAGGAAGCTCAAGCTGCTGAGTCCTTTGCGTTCTGTGTGCGGGGGTCGCATCGATCAGGGTAATGCCGCCGTCGCCAATCGCATAGACCTCAACCGTGAAGGAGTTAAGCTTTTGAATATCGGGCTTGAAGGTGTAGGTCTTGCCAGGCTCGTGGACCCACTCAAAGGCCTTGACACCGTCGATCCATACCTGGTAAGAGGTGGCTCTTGCCACGGCGTCAAAGCTGAACGCATCTCGCGTGGCCGTGATCGAAAGCGTGGGGGTCTCAAGCTTGTAGAGCGTAATGGGATCGGAATAATCGGAGTTGATGAACTTGGTACCGTCGCCGATCGCCTGCACCTTAAAGGTGTAGTTTTGACCGCCCGTAAGGGTTGCCAGGTTCATGGTGTTGCCCGTAAGCTGACCGCTGTAAACGGTGCCGGAGTTATCGGCTACACGGTAGTTGGGGATAAAGCTTTGCGTTTGTGCATTCGAGGGGGTGATCCACACAAGCTGATTGCCGTTGGTCTTGACCTCGGCCCAGGTGGGAGCCGTCAGCTTGATGAAGTTCATGGTTTCACTACCCTTAGAGGTCATATAATAAATGCCACTGACAAAGGTGTTCGCCGTTGCCGTCATATAAACGGTAGTACCGGTCACGGTGATGCGCTGGTTGATGTTATTGAGCTCAGAGACAGGCACCGCGTTCTCGGCATCGTTATTAAATACCACGTTGTAGCCCGCTGCGTGCGCTACCGTGTTATAAATAAGCTTACCCTCCTCCTGCGCTTGGGTACCGATACGGATGCCCGTGGGGGCCTCAAGACGTACCACAGTCAGAGCGGGAGAGAAATTCGAAGCAAGGATATTGGAGTTGTTGCCCTTTGCGCACACGCTGACACTATAGCTTCCGGCCTGAAGTACGGCACCAAGGTCAAATACGGTGCTGCTGGAATGCATGCCCTGTGCCGAGCTGTTCACAGCCACGTTGTAGCCGCTGCAGCCGTTGACCTCACCGTATGTGAGGAGGAACCCGTTCATCGTCATATTTTGAGGAGTCGCAAGAACTCGGACCTCAAAGGAGGTAGCACCGTCCGTCAACGAATCAAGCACGACCTTACCGTTGGTAAAGTTCGAGTTGCCTCTTGCACGCACGTAGAAGTTGTAGCCCATTTCCTGCGTTGCGGTTGCATCGATAAACGACGTGGTGGGCACGCGGAACATGGGGGAGTTTTGGGAAAGGATCATTCGACCGCCATCCATATACAGCTCATAGGTGTGAGCCGACTGAACGCTTTGGAAGTTGGCGGTAAAGCCGCTGCTCAGCTTTTCAGCGTCACTGACGATAAAGGCTTGATCGGCCTTTTTGGGAGAAGCGAGACGTACGACCTCAATGGCCTTGGAATATGCGGAGGGATATACGTCGGTCATGGTGGAGCTGGGCACGGCCTGAAGCTCAACAAGGTACACACCGGCATCAAGATATGCCTCGGCAAAGCTGCGCTGCGTTTCGCCATAGGGGATCTCGGTGGAGCTGCCGTCGGGCTTGGTCAGCTTGATGACGTAACCGCCCGCACCGTCCACGCCATTCCAGAAGCAGTTGGCATTGGCCTGGCCGTCAAGGGCATACTCATTGTTCCACTGCAGGACGGGTCTTGCAAGGATCTTAACGTTTTGCTCGGGCGTCCAGCTCGAGAAATAGACCGAATCGGTCGAGGTGGGAATGATCGACACGCGGTTGTTGATACCGGCAACAAGGTCGGTGTACACGCAGTTGTTGCC
Source organism: Clostridia bacterium (assembly GCA_017508425.1). Taxonomy (GTDB): domain Bacteria; phylum Bacillota; class Clostridia; order Oscillospirales; family CAG-272; genus Firm-07. The sequence goes on from JAFVYZ010000039.1 coordinate 12,657, forward strand.
TACGGCCTTGTCGGTACCGTTGACACGGACCGTATAACCGTCAGCACCGCCGACGGCATCCCAATAAAGCGTGCCGTTGACCACGCGAATGCCCGTCACGGGTGCAAGATAAACGAACTTCTTTACGTCGCAGACCTTACCGTTGTAGGTGGAGGTGCCGTTGCCGTTGGCACGGATCTGCACCTCAAAGTTTTGGTTCTCGGCATCATAAAGGTAGCGGGTGCCAACGTTTTCGGAAGCAACCTCAACACCGTCAATGATGACCTGATAAGAGCTCGCGCCGTTGACCTGATTCCAGTTGATCTCACCGTCCTTGTAGGTGATCTTATCCACCTTTACGGTAGCCAGCTTATTGACGGACTTAGCGACCGACCAACGGGAGTAGTAAAGAGTACCGCCTACCGCGTCAACAACAGGGCGAACGGCATAGTTGTGTTGGCCCTCCTTGACGTCGAGCAGCTCGCATACGCTGGTCTTTACCACGTCCTTGCCGTCCACACGTACCTCGTAGCTCGTTGCAAAATCAACGGGAGTCCAGGTCAGCGTGCCGTCGGCGGTCACGGTAAGGTCGGTGATGGTGGCAAGAGGCTTGAAGTTTACGGTGGTGGCATCACCCATAACCGTTTCATCTCTCTTGTCGGTAGCCCATGCCTTGATCGATACCGAAAACTCCGCGCTTTCGGTGGTCGAATGGGGATAGAGAGGTTCTGTGATGTTCCATTCCTGGCCGCCTACGGTGATGTAGTAGCCCTCGGCACCCTCTACGGCATCCCAACGGATGACTGCGCCGTCGTAGGTGATATTGGTAGGAGCCATAAGCTCGATATCACCGCCGCCGCCACAGCTCATCAGCACCACGGAGGTGACGGTGAGGAGTGCAAGCAACATCAATACGAGGATTGTGCGTTTTGTCAATGCTTTCATGACATTTCTCCTTATAAAAAATTTTTCATTCTATAAACAATATCCGTCAAGAAACAACGGGTATTAGTTTCAGGTAATAGTCGGAAAGTACCGTCGCGTACTGTACGTAAGGATCGACCGGGTTTTGATACTCGGGATCGCTGTACCAGCCGCCAAAGGTATAGCCGTCACTGTCACTGAGCTCCACCTTCAAATACGTGTACGATGAGGAAGACGTGCTTTTGGTCAGCGACAGGATCTCCGTACGCAAGCTCCCCACATGAATGGTCACGTGCTTGCGAATGGTGAATTTATAAACGGTGGTCGGCGCCGTCAGGGTAAAGGCACCAAAGGAGGCTTGACTGACAGGACTGAGGCTGTATCCGTGAATTCTCCGATCGCCAAGATCGCGCTCGGTGACCACAGTGCCCGCATCAAACTCCAAGACGGTTTGACCGCCCCCTTCGTCAATGATTGTGACGGGGATCTTTTCGGCTTGATAGACCGCAGTAAGGACCACGGCCTCGAGGTTGCGCTCAAAGCTGTTCGATGCCTCAAGCAGCACCGTTCGCTCAAAGGTCTTGGCCAAAAGCGTCTTATACCCCTCAAGCGGAATACCGTAGCGGTCGGTCACCATCTCACCCTTGGCGTTTTTCCAGCCAAGGAAGGTGGCTCCCTGCTTGGTGGGCGAGGGAATGCTTGCGGTAAGATCACTGCCGTAGGGCACGGTAATTTGGCTCTTCATACCCGTGCCGCCGAGCGTATCAAAGCGGATGGTCCACTCGGCATCGGTAAAGACGAGATAAAGCGTCATTCGCTGTTTCGCGCTATCGACCGCGGTCTGCATTTTTCCCATCCAATACTCCCGCTCACTCCCCTCGGAGAGCGCGAGGTCGCGATTCTCATCGAAGAGCATCACCTGACCGTCCGAATCGGCGGATATCCCAACAAAGGCTTGCCCCGGACGCTGCAGCATATAAAGGTCCTCCTCAGCGAGGTAGGCGCGCTGTCGTGCTTCGTTGTAGTAAAGCCGAACGTAGGACTCATAATAAGAGTTACCGCCGGTTTTGCAATACACGTACACAAACACGCCCGGAAGCTCCTTGGCCTCACTGAAGCCCTCAAGCATGGGATTGGGGGCAGGCGGTGGAGACGGAGGCGAGGGCGGCGTTGGAGTCGAAGGCTCCTTGCCGTTGTTACAGGCCGCAAGGGTGCCGATCAGCAGCAGCGCCGCAAGCACCAACAGCAAAATTCTTACGATCCCTCTCATACGCCACCTCCCTCACCCGACGGGGTGAATCTTCCGTATAGCGTAAGGGTGGTTTCGCTCATCACGAAATAAAGCGTTTCATCCTCAAGGCGCAGGTAATAGCCGTTGTATTTTTCGGGAGTTCCCTTCTCCCCGGCAAGCACGCCGATCACACGCTTTCCGCCAAAGCCCTCCTCAAGATACCAGCCGTCAAAGGCATAGCCGTCAACGGTGGGCGTGGGAAGCGGGAAGGTGGTTTGCTGCATAAACTCGATCTCGGTCAGCGAGGGGACAAGCCCACCCGTTTGATACACGATCCTACAGGGTGTGGGCGATATCGAGGAGCCGCTCATTTGCCCTGTCCTGAAATACGCGAGCTTGATGTCGTCATAGTGCACGGGAAAGCTCACCGGCTCCGTATCGGTCACCGAGGTGTAATAGCGGTACGTGGGATAAGGGGACTTGAGGCTCTCGCCCTCAAAGACGCACGTTTCGGTATATCTTTCGGCATTTGAGGAGTCCTCCGCCCCGTGATAGAAGCGAACGATCTTGCAGCCGCGATACTGTGCGTAAAGCGTAACGTCCCCCTCGGGCACGAAATCCCTTGTCAGGAGCTCCCCGTCCTTTTGGAGCGACCAGCCGTAAACGCCCGAGGACTCCACAAAATGCACAGGAGCGTCGGAAAAATCAACGGCGTCACCCTTTTTGACGTGTGCGTAATGCTCACTGCCGTCCGAAAGGACGTAGGTGATGCGATAATTAATATCCAGGTACACCGGCTGCAGATCCAGGCGCCCGGTGCCGAATTCACTGGAGGAATACCACGAGGAAAGAAGCTCTCGGTACTCCGCCTTGACCTTGCCCTTGGGATCGGTGATCAAAACGTCGCCGTTTCGCCAACCGGCGAAGGGCTTACTGTTGTTTTTGCCACCGTAAAGATCCGAGGATCGGGTGGGGATCGGAAGCGTCGCCTTCGTATCGCCGTAGGCCCAAGTGATCGTGCCGTTTGACATAAAATGCATCGGGCCCTTGTTGTCACTTGTGCGGAAATAAACGGTAAATTCACACCCCTCCCATTTACTGTAAAGGCGCACGTTGGGGCTAAAGGCGTTGCCGTCCGCGAGACGCGCCTTACGATTCTCATTTTCAACGCCCGCATAGATCTTTCGGCCATCCTCGGGGGCACTGTAAAGTCCCTCCAGCGTATAATAGCCGATCTCGTCATCAAAACGGGTACCCTGAGTATGAAGAACCAAAACGCGACTTTGCTCATCGTAGGTGGCGGTGAGCCATTCATCGGTCTTATCCACGTACACCGAAACGGTTTTTGCTTCGGAAGGCGCCTCAGGGGGGGTATCGTCAGGCGAGCATCCCACCAAAAGCAAGCTTACAAAGAGGCATAAAAAGCCAAAAAGAGCGATCTTTTTCATTTTTTGCCCCCTTAGTTTTTGATCCACAGTGCCCAGTAGCACTCTTTGATACTGCCGTACGTAACGGTGCCCTGCAGGTCCGAGCCAAGGTAAAGCTCATTATCATACCATCCGCCAAAGGTGTAGCCCGTACGGGGTGGCGGAGGAGCCAGCGTGAGGGTATCCCCCTCGTACACCTTTTCCACACGCTCATCACCCAACGCGGTGATCACGCAGGCATAGCGATAATCCTTCCACACGGCGTAAAGCGTGACGTTGCCGACCAAATTGCCGACCGGCCGAACGTATTCATTGGGGTCGAGCGACCACGCCACGATCTCACGCATCTCCCCCGCGCCCTCCGGCATCGTAATATCGGCATAGGGCGTACCGGGCAGGACCTCAAGAACGCTCTCACGATAGGTACCGTCGTTGTACGCAAAGGTCACGTCGTAATAAGCATTCACACCCGTCGAGTATTTTGGGATAAGCGTGATCTTACGACTTGTGATCTCACTCGTGTACCAATCCAATGTTACCTGAATGGAATGGTGTGAGGATAGCTTACGGTATTGCTCCAGCACCACGCCGTCAGGACCCGTGATATATCCCACCCCCTGCTCATACCAGCCAAGGAAGGCTTCCTCCCCCTCCAATTGAGGGATCGGGAGCGATGCGGGGAATGCATCGCCGTAATTGATGCTTTTGGGGAGCGGTGCGGACAGGGTGCCTACAAAAACACCGCTGATCGCCACCGGCAGGCCCACGCCTTGCACGTAATAAACGTTATTTCGCGTCATCTCGGTGCCGGGCACGCGCTTGCCCTTGGCGTCGATGACCTTTGTTCCGCCCTCGCGCTCGGTAAAAAGCCCGGCGTAGGTCATGTGACGGTTTTTAAAGGTGATCTTTTCGGGATCGAGATCGACCTCGGTCAGCTCCCCGTCCACAAACAGACCCTCGACGAAAACGCGCTCGTTTTCATCAGGGTGAAAATAGGAGATCTTCATTTTCTCCCACGTTTTTTCCTCGGGAGATTCCTCATCGTCCTTACCGCCCCCGGGCGTTGGGAGAGCACAGGCTGCAAGCAGCAGCAGGAGCGCGAGGGTAAGAAGCGTCAGCAATGCTCGTTTTTTCATTGTGCACCTCCCACAGGACTTACCACAGCGAGCAGGTAAACCCTACCCGTGTCGGTCTCACTGTCATACAAAACGTTGTATTTTTCAACAGTATTTGCACTGAAAAGCGGCCTTGTGCCATTTGAAACAACGGTGCCCTCGGTGGCGGTGGCATCCTCCACGCACAGCCAATGAAGGAGTCTGCCCCCCTCGGCAATCACGGTAGGCAGCGTCGTGACCTCATCCAAATAACCGACCGTTTCACTCAAGGTATCCGTACCGTTTTCAAAGGTACAGCCCTCGGGCAGGAGATAGGTCACCGTCACGCTTTTGGGCTCAAATTTGGGGAAAAAGGTCTGCCAATCATAAATCAGCGGTACGATTTGCGTGCCGTTTTCATCAAAGGCCATATTTCCCTGCGCATCCACAAAGCCGACCAGCCTCATAAAGCGCGGATCGTGATCGGGGTCGGTGTACTGATATGCGGTATCGATCGAGCCTACGTACCCAAAATTCCCCTCAAACACATCAAGGTAAGCGGTATAAAAATAATATCTCGTCCCTGCATCCACACGGAATTTGAAGGTGCCCGACATATAATACGCGTAGTAGGCAGCCCCCTCTTTTGCTTCGGAGATCAAGGGATTTCCACGGTCATCGTAAACCTTTGTTCCCTGCCCGTTTGGCTCGGTAAAGATACCGACGAAGGCATAACCGTTTTGGTGCGGTGCCGTGATCTTGGGTGCAGGATAAGTCCCCGTATCCGACAGGTAAACGGTATAAGTACCGGGGCGGTCGCTTGTCGGCCACTGTACGGTAAAGGCGACCTTTTCGCGTTGCCACTTGGCGTAATAATCGGTCGTTGTTCCGGTGTAGGAAATAATGCGCGATACAGGCGTTTCAAAATCCGCCGAGCCGTACCAGCCGCAAAAGACATAGCCGGCACGCGCCTCAGGGGCGGCAAGGTAATGCGTTTCGTGCTGGTACACGTGCTTTTCGATCACCTCACCGTTCAGGGTATGAAAGCGCACAGTGCGGTAATTCTTCCAAATAGCGTAGAGCGTAAGATCCTCGGTAAGAGTGCCGCCGGTGACAAAGTTTTGCGTTTCGGCGGAGTGTGTCGCCCAACCGACCAGCTCTTGTCCGTAAAAGTCATCGGTGGCAAGGTAGGTCGAAATATCGGCGCCGTATGCCAGCTCGTGACGACTCACCTGCCCGTTGCTGTAATTAAGAGTCAGCACGTTGGTTTGGTAATCAATAACGGGGGTGAGGTTGAGAACGACCGTGGTATCCTCCCCATAAGTGGTCGTGGGCTCGGGTACCGATTGGATCAAGCCGCCCCCTGTGGTAAAGCCGGGGCCCTGAAGGTGGTCGGCCACCTTCTCCTGGCCGTTAAGGAGTACATTTCCGTTCGAGATCTGCATCACCATAGGGCTTCTCCAATGGCGAAACTCCCCGACTCCACACACGACGTCGGGAAATACCGTCGGCAAATTGTCACCGTACGCCACGCGCACCGTTTTCTTCACCGACCCGTCAAGAAAGGTCGTTTGGATGGCACCCGATAGGTTGTAGCAAATGACAACGTCCACAGGCTTCCAATGCGCGTAAAGTGTGGTGCCGTTTTGAAGGGCGTTGGTGCGCAGCAGGTAGCCACCTGCGGTATCGAACACCTTTTGGCCCTGACCGTTTTTCGCAGTATAAATGCCTTGGTAGATGTAATACGTGCGGCCGCGGTTGGCGATCGCCTTGTTGTAATAATCATAAACGCCGCGCGAGTCGGGCACGACCGTTACCTCGGTGCTTTTTCCGCCGTCGCACCAATCAACGAAGTAAGACATGGTAAGGTCCAGGCGTTCATCCAGGCTAAGCGTGCCCTCGGGCAGAGGAACGAATTCCTCATCTCCTCCCTCCTCCTTTTCCTTATCGCAGGCGGGGAACGCGCACAGTGAAAGGACGATCAAGAACAAAAGCAAAAAAGTTTTTAAGCCTTTCATGTGACCTCCGAAAAATAAGGTGTCGCGTACGCGCACACGTAATGAAAATGCTTGTCGCCGTAGGCAGACAAACACTTATCCAAGGGCAGTATAGCACAAAATCCCATACTTGTCAATAAAAACATTTAATTTATGATGTAGCAAATTTTAAAAAGCTCGACGCGAGCGAAGCGATGCTCCAAGCGGAGTATCACACCGGTCGCGCCGAGCGCCATTTATTCATCGGGAATCCATTTGGCAAAATAGTGAGGTCTTAATGCCCCGTAAGAAACGGAGCCGTCGATCGCCAGCGCTGCGCCAAGGCAGGACTCATTGTCGTACCACCCACCAAAGGTGTAGCCCTCGCGTGTCGGAGTCCCAAGCGTGAGCGAATCGCCCTGAAGCACCCTTTCGATGCGCTCTTGTCCACGCCATTCGGTGACAAAGACCGTACGGCATTCGCGCCAAATGGCGTAAAGCGTGAGATCCTCGGTCACGGCGCCCGTGTAAGGCACGTAGGCATCCTTTTCAGTGGACCAGCCGATCAGCGCCATACCGTCACGACCGGTTTGCGGCGGATCAAACTCCTGAATATCCAAGCCCCGCCTGGCCACCGATATCGTTTCGAGATAGCTGCCGTCGTTGTACATATAAGTGACCTTAGCGGTGTTTTCCCGCAGGATCGGTGTGATGTACAAGCGCAAGGAGATGATCTCCTTGGTTTGCTGATTGCGAATGACGGTAAGACCCCTATCAATGTATTTTTCGTCCACTCGGCGGCACTGCTCAAAGACCTTGCCGTCCGGCCCCGTGATCAAGCCCAGCAGACCTATGGTCCAGCCGTAGAAGGTATATCCCTCCTTCTCAACAATGGGCAGCTGATCGGGCCAGGTTGAGCCAAAGGCAATCGTTGCCGGCATACCAAAGGATATCAGTTCCGAGGCGGTATAAGTATGGCTTCTAAGCTCCACGCTCGCCCCTGCGCCCTGCACGTAAAGCACGCCGCTCGAGGGCAGGTCGGCATTTGCCATACGGCGGCCATTGGCATCAAACACGCACTTGCCGCCCACGGGCTCGGTATAAAGGCCCGCATAAGTATGATATTCATCGATGGTTACGGTTTCGGCCGTCAGCGAGACCTTGGTGGCACGACCCATACGGATCGTAACGTCAAGCTCCTGCGGCTCGTCGGAATTGGGCATATAGTAAAGCATTTGATGCTCACTTGAAATGTAATCCTTGACCTCATCACTTTTAAAGCACGCTGTCAGGGAAAGGACCAAAAGGAGCATTAACGTGATGAGAAACAGCCGTTTTTTCATAACAATTACCCCCTTCTTTCCGTTACTTCGTAGGCGGCATAATAATCGCTCTGCGCATCGGAAAAGGTGATGGTCGAGGGAGCGCGATCTCTAAAATCCGGATCAAGATACCAACCGTCAAACTCATCGCCTTCCCGATCCGGCAGGCTGCGAAGTCGATAGGACTCTCCCTCGTAAAGGCGCATGGTCTTTACAAGGCCGTCATACATGTGGATCCGAATGCCCTTATAAAGCTTCCATACTGCACCGAGCGCGGTGTCAGCCGTCAGCGTGCCGCCCCTCACAGGGTCATCGCCGCTGCCACGCCATTCCGTGAGCTCGCGCCCACCCTCGGTACCGTACCAAAGGCAATTTTTGATGTCCTGCCCCAGCTTGATCTCAAAGACCTCGTCTTGCCCGTAGGCATACGTCAGGGTCAGTCGATGCGAGCCCTCATCGAGGGTCGATTTGGGTGTGAATTTGGCGTAATAATCGCTCACTGTGCCCTCATAGGTCACAATACGCGAGGCAACGGTATTAAAATCTCCGTCCTCGTACCAATTTTCAAATGCGGTGCCGACAAGGGCGATCGCCTCATCCAGGAGGATCGGCTCCCCCTGATACACACGCAGGCTCTTGACTCGATTGTTGTGAAGATGCAAGCGAATGGTGCGATAATTTTTCCACACCGCATAAAGAGTCATGTTTTCGGAAATATTGTCGATCTCAGTGACAAATTCCGAGCACTCAGCGGGATGGCGCGCCCAGCCGACCAGCTCGCGGTCCGCATGCTCCCCGTACCAGAAGCAGGACGGATCGATATCGCTATATACTTCAAGCAAAAACTCAGAGGCAACACCGCCACCGAAATCAAAGGTCAAAGTAACGGTTTTGTCTCCGGTAACAGTTTCGTATTCAGTATAAGGGGAAAACGTGATCACATAGGGCTCATTTCGGGTGGGCTCAACCGTACAATAGTTGGCCACCGTTTCCAGCCCCTCGAGTAAATTTCCGTACGTGTCGGTCACCAATTTTTGGGAGACACGCTCGCCGTTTACCATATCCAAATGCCACCGAACGTGTTCCACGCCGTATTCATCCGTTGCTTTGGGGAAAACGGCCGGAAGTGTGCCGGTATAATCCACCAGCATCTCCTTGCGGTCGGTGCCGTCCTCAAAGGTCGAGCCGCTCGGCAGGTCAAAGCAAAGAACCACGGAGATCGGCTTCCAAAACGCATAGTAGGTCTCCCCGCTATCAACCTCGCTCCCCTTGACAAGGTTGCCCGCCGTATCAAAGATCTTGGAGCCGCGGCCGCCGGGCAAGGCGTAAATGCCGTCAAGCGTGTAAAAATCACGCGACGTGATCCACCCGTAATCCTTATGATGGGCAAGCCCCGTGTACGTGATCTCACCATCTTCTCCACCCCAGTTGACGGTATAGGTGACGTGGTCGTTCTTGAGATTTCGGGCTCGAAGGCACGACACCAACGTGATGCCGAGAGTGAGCAGCAATAGCAGCAATGCCGTTTTCTTAAGTCCTTTCACGGCCTTATCCTCCTCGCGTGTACGTAATTAAAAATTATATCTTCTTTAAGTATAGCATAACGGATGATCCGTTGTCAAGAAGCTACGCAAAAAGGCCGCCAAGAGGCGACCTTTTGGTGAAATTTCAGTTTTTTCACACCGTTTTAGGGCTAAATTGAAATCAATTGGCTTTTTCGGCGTGCACCACGCGGTAACGAAGGCGTAGGTATGAGTCCCCCAGCTCCTCACAGGACTCAAGGCGCAGGACCCCCAGCGAGGAAAGGTCGCTCGGCAAAAGGCGCGACGGACCGTCGATCAGGGTCGGGGTATCCTTGCCGCCCACAAGCAACGGGGCGATCACCACGTCCACAGCATCGATCAATTTTTCACTCAGGAAAAGCCCGTTCAAGCGCCCACCGCTTTGGATGGTCAGGCGTTCACACCCATACTGAGCCCAAAGATCCGTCAAGGCCTTTTTCAAGGACAGTTTTTCCTGCAGGATCACAAAAAGGTTATCCGCCCTTACCCCAAATGCCGGATGGTGCGGATTGGTCGTAATGAGCACAAATTTTTGCGACAAGGCACAAAAATAGCGCACGCCGTGCTCCGTCAAATGCCGACTGTCCACCAAAACGAAGGACACGGGGCCCTTGGCCGGGAACGGCTTTTCGTTAACCCCCATCTTGGCCTGCACACGACCTGTGTTGAGGGACCAAAGATCGGTGGTTTGTTCAATTTTATAATACTGTGCAAGCCCCTCCTTGACGCCGTCAATTTGAGGAAGGTCGCGATCCATATCCAGCGCGTCCGACGCCCCGGTGCTGATCTTCCCGTCAAGGGAGGAGAGCATAAACAAGGTGGTAAAGGGTCTTTTCATATCACAGCTTCTCACTTATTCCCTCTTTTCCACCGGTCAAAGCGATCAGTAGCCACTCACTCGCAAGCGTCAAGGTGATAAAGACACCGACCATCGACATATAAGATACTCCGTACAAAAGCGGGCAGAGCGAAAGCAAAAATGCACATACGGTAACGGATTTTGCAGCTTTTTTCACACCCGTCTTGCCATTTATAAGGTAAACCGTCAGCAAAGCGATCAATGCGAGCGTTGCAATAGCGGTAAGAAAGGGGGCAAAATTGGCGTATCCAAAGGGCACTAAATCAAAATAGGAGTAGGTCTTTCTCACAGTTTCGCCCCCGTCAAGTGCAAAATGACACACGGCACCAAACGGCAAGATTTCAAGGACCAGTGCGGCAAGTGCAGGCAAAAGATAAAAAGCTCTCTTTTTCATAAGCTTTTCCTCCCCTTTTATTTATCGGTTACTTGATCCACCATTCGGGGGTGATCTCGCCAAGCTTCACGGTGCGCCCCGTAGTGTAATCAAGCATAATTTCTATGTCGTGATATTTCCCTGCCATCAGCTGCACCATCAGCTCGCGGCAAGCGCCGCACGGCGCGCCGCTTGAGCCGTCAGGCAAAATGCAAAGCACCTTGTCAATTTCCTGCTCCCCGTTGGTGATCATATTAAAAATGGCATTTCGCTCGGCGCAAATGCCAAGCGTCGAGCAGGTATCGATACAAACACCGGTATAGATCTTTCCGGATTTTGAGCAAACCGCGGCGGATACCTCCCCGCAGGTCACGTATTCGGAAACCTTACGTGCCTTCAACACCGCCCGCGCGGCCTCGTACATTTCTTGCCAGATTTTATCCACGGCGATCACCTCACTAAATTAAACTTATCTATCGATCACATCATATCATAAAATCCCTGAAATGTAAATAGGGCAGCGGAAAAGCGTTTAAGGTTATGAGTTTGCTCCGCAAACATTATGATGTGCTAACGCACAGTTATGATTTTGCCGTTGGCAAAAGTTATGATATGATTGCCTATCTAACCTTCAACGTGACGCAGTTGCTCATAACTTGGGGCCTGACCCAATCATAACTCATAACTTGCCCGTAGGGCAATCATAGTTGTTCTCCAAGAGATAATAAAAAATGCTCCGAAAAATCGGAGCATTTTTTGTATTCGACCGAAGGTCGAAATTATCTCTTTGAGAACTGTGAGGGCGTGGCAAAATATGCCGGTGGCATATTTTTAGCCCGACAAACAAAAACCCTGCGTTTTTGTTTGCCCCAGGGCGAGTGGGGTAAAAACAACACCCGCCAAAACTGACGGGTGTTGAATGTACACCAAAAGGTGTTGTTTTTATCTCTTCGAGAACTGGGGTGCACGACGAGCGCCCTTGAGACCGTACTTCTTTCTCTCCTTCATACGAGGATCGCGGCGAAGGAAGCCGGCAGCCTTGAGAGCTGCACGGTAGTTGGGGTCAGCCTGAAGAAGTGCGCGGGCAAGACCGTGGCGAATTGCGCCTGCCTGACCCGAGATACCGCCACCGGTAACAGTGGTGATGATATCGAACTTACCGGTGGTGCCGGTAACGCCGAAGGGCTGGTTTACGATGAGCTTAAGGGTTTCAAGGCCGAAGTAATCGTCAACGTCGCGGCCATTGATGGTGATTGCGCCCGTACCGGGAACGATGCGAACGCGAGCAACGGACTTCTTTCTTCTGCCTGTGCCGTAGAAATAGGGCTTTGCGCTAGTATACATATCCATTTACCTCACTTTCCGATCAAAGCTTGATGGGCTTTTGTGCTTCGTGCTTATGTGCATCGCCCGCGTAAACCTTAAGACGGGTTGCAGCCTTTGCGCCAAGCTTGTTGTGGGGAAGCATGCCCTTAACGGCAAGCTCCATTGCTTTCTCGGGCTTGGTTGCCATCAGGGTCTTGTACTGAACGGACTTCAGACCACCGACGTAACCGGAGTGGTGATGATAGTACTTGTCCTCAAGCTTGTTACCGGTGAGGACTGCCTTGTCGGCATTGATGATGATAACGAACTCGCCGCAGTCAACGTGAGGGGTGAACTCAGGGCGGTGCTTGCCGCGAAGAATGGTAGCGGCCTCAACAGCAGTCTTACCGAGGGGCTTGTTTGCCGCATCGATGACAAACCAACGACGCTCGATCGTCTCGGCTTTTGCCATAAAAGTAGACATTGATTGTTCCTCCATAAATTTAGGTTAATTTTTTCGACTTGCACATTATAACATAAGGGATATACCTTGTCAACCCCTTTTTTCAAAAAAATTTCAAAATTTTAATTTAGCATTATGAAACCTCGTTTTTTCTCGTTTTTTCACCCATTTTGCTCTCTCGCACGCCATCGCCAAATCATTTTTTTGCGTACTACCCGCAAACTTCCCTGCATAAACTCAAAAGGAACGAAAATATGGGGAGGTAAAAAATGACAACCCGATTCAAACCCGAAGGTACATTATATAAAACGAAAGAAAACAAGGAGGCCCTCAAGAATCCGCAAGGACTTGAGCACGCCTGCCGCACGGGGCAGATCCTTGAGGCACCCGTTCTCCTTTGCGACAGCGAGATGAGGCTGCACGTGGATCTTGGCTGCATGCGCGGCATCATTGAGCGCAGTGAGGCGCTTTATTGCCGCCCCGGTGAGACCCTAAAGGACATTGCCATCATCACACGCGTGGGCAAAACGGTGGCCTTCCGCATCCTCGGTTTTCAGGAGGAGGGCAACGAGCGCGTGGCCATGCTTTCCAGGCGTGCGGTGCAGGAGGAATGCGTCTCGGAGTTCTTAGCTTCCCTTTTCCCCGGCGACATCATACCCGCGCGCGTCACGCATCTTGAAAATTACGGGGCGTTCGTAGATGTGGGGTGCGGCGTGTCATCCCTGTTGTCGATCGACTGTATATCGGTCTCGCGCATTTCCCATCCGCGCGACCGCCTTGTCTCCGGCATGCCGCTCCATGTGATCATCAAGAGCATCGACAAGGAGCTCAGCCGCATTTTTGTGACCCTGAAGGAACTCCTTGGCACGTGGGAGGAAAACGCCGCGAGCTTTGAGCCCGGGCAAACCGTGGTGGGGCGCGTGCGCAGCATTGAAAGCTACGGTATTTTTGTAGAGCTTGCCCCCAACCTTGCGGGGCTTGCCGAGCTGCGCGGTAGCGGAAACACGCCCATACGGTGTGCGGTAAACGACACGGCGGCGGTATTTATCAAGAGCATTTTGCCCGAGAGGATGAAGGTGAAGCTGGTGATCATCGACTCCTATCCCTCTACCGAAGAGCCAATGCCCCTGCGCTACTACATAGACCCCGAAAAGACAAGACACATCGATTATTGGGAATATTCCCCCGCTTGCAGCACACGGTTGGTGGAAACTGTGTTTTAAGAAAAAGGCGTCCTGCCCGGGCAGGACGCCTTTTTGTTTAGAGCGCCTCGCACGCGAAGGCGCGAGCCCCCAGGGCGGTAAGTGCCGCAGCGGCACGCTCTGCCGCTTGCTTGTCGGGGAAAATACCAAAGACCGCAGGGCCGCTACCGCTCATTTGTGCACCGATCGCACCGTGCTCGACGAGCGCCGATTTGAGTGCCGAAACCGCAGGACGCTCGGGGGCGACGACCTCTTCAAAGCGATTAAAAAGTGCCGAAACGATGCTTGAAGCATCCCCGTTTTCAAGGGATTCCATCATAAATTTCGGATTTTGATCGGAAATATAGCTCTCAAAGCTGCCGTAACGCTCATCCAGCGCCGAAAAGGCACGGGGTGTGGACACACCCTCGCCGGCGATCGCCACCACAAGCGGCAAGCCGGTTGTGGAAAAAAGCGGGGTGATCCGCTCACCGATACCCTCACAAAGTGCGGTGCCGCCCACGACACAAAAGGGCACGTCGGCGCCGACCTTAGCGCCGATCGCGGCAAGCTCGGATGTTGAAAAACGGTCCCCATCAAGACGGTTTAAGGCCTTCAAGGTCGCGGCGGCATCGGCCGAGCCGCCCCCGAGCCCCGCCTCCATCGGAATGCTTTTCTCCAGCGTCAATAACACGCCAAAGGGCTCCCCCGTTTTCTCAAAATAGGCCTTGGCGGCACGCACGGCAAGGTTGCGCTCATCGGTCGGGAGTCCGCACGCCGTGTTCAGCACGATCTCACCCCCCGCGATACGAGTCGCGGTCACGGTATCAAAAAGCGAGACCTCGCGCATTACGCTTACAATATCATGGTAGCCGTTTTCCCGTTTTCCCACAACGTCAAGCCACAAATTGATCTTGGCATTGGCCTTCACGCAAACCGTCATACGCCCCTCCTTGCTTTGTTTTTAACAGTATAACACAAAATTTGTGCATTTTCAAGAAAATGTTGTAATTTCCACCATTATGCCTTGACTAAAGATGAAAGTTTGTTTATAATAATTTATAGTGATTTTTTTCATTTATTACATACAGGGAGGGCAACTATGGTTGATATGAATGAACAAGCAAACGGCACCCCACGCCCCGAAAAACCCAAGCACACACCGCGCAGCAGGCTTATCTTGCTCCTGGCGGGCATTTTGGCCGTACTTGTTTTAGCAAATCTTGATGCGATCTTAAAGCCGGTCAAGACGCTCGGCACGATCCTCACGCCCATCATCATCGGCCTTGTGATCGCCTATCTTTGCAATCCCATTATGCGCTTTTGCGAGATCAAGCTCTTTTATAAGCTAAAGCGCCGCGTGAGTCGCGCGCTCTCGATGCTCTTTACCTACCTTTTTATGCTGCTGATCATCTCCGGCATGGCCTTGTTGATCATCCCGCAGGTCATTGACAGCATCAACGACTTCCGTGTCAACGGCATGTTCTTCTTGAACCGCCTGATTACGTCGATCAACGAATTCTTTGCCTCACTGCCCTTCGAGCTCCCCGGCGGCAACGAAAACGTCCTTTCCCTTGAAAAGCTCCTGACCTATGCCATGCAGCTTTTCGATGACCTCGGTTCAAACTTCATCGGCAGTGTCGGCACATTCGCGGGCAATGCGATCACAGTCCTCAAAAACATTCTCGTCGGCATTTTCGTGTCGATCTACGTGCTTCTCTCCAAGGACCGCTTGAAGGCCGGCTGCCGCCGCATCATCCATGCACTTTTTAGAGAAGAAAACGAGAAAAAAATCCTTTATTACAGCGCCCAGGCGCACCGCAAATTCGGCGGATTTATCGTGGGTAAGCTGGTGGACTCCTTGATAGTCGGCATCACCGCCGCGATCTTCTTTAACGTCTTTAAGATCCCCTACCCGACCCTGATCGCGGTGATCATCGGTGTGACCGACTTCATCCCCTTCTTCGGTCCCTTTATCGGCGCCATTCCCTCGGCGATCATCATCTTCATTGCCGAGCCCTCCAAGTTACTCTTGTTTGTGGTCCTTATTTTGGTGATCCAGCAAATCGACGGCAATCTTCTTGCTCCTCTCATTCTCGGCGACCATACGGGCATGACTTCGCTCGGCGTTCTCATTGCCATCACCGTCATGGGCGACCTTTTCAACATCGTAGGCATGATCATCGGTGTACCGCTCTTTGCGCTCATCACGATCATCCTTGACGATATGATCAAGCAACGCCTGCGCGAAAAAGGCTCCCCTACGGGACTTTACGCCTACTATCCGGCCGATTCCTTTATCAAGCCGGCCGATGAGGACGTGCCGCACTACACGATGACGCAACGCTTTATGCATTGGGTCACCGCCGTGGAGACCGAGCTGGAAACCCCCGATTACAAGCCCTCGCACCTCCGTCATTGCGTCAATATGATCCGCCTGGGTCTGCTCAACATCGGCAAATTCTTCTACCGTATGTTCTCCTCCAAGCAGCTCAAGGAGGATTATCACGGCTCGCACGTCAACGTTATTTTGCGCCGCGGTATGCGGACCAACCGCACGTTTTGGCGTTCGGTCCTTCTCACCGTTGTGACCCTTGGCATTTACCCCATTTATCTCATCGAAAACATCGCTGCGGACACGAACATCTCCTGCAGTCGCGATGGCCGTCGCACTTGGGGCGCCTTCCCTGTTTTCACGCTTGGCATCATTACACTCGGCATTTTCCCGCTCATTTGGCATTGCCAGGTTATTTGCCGTTACCGCCATTTGTGTGAGCAAAACGGAAAGGAGTGCCGCATCAGCGTCAAATTCTTCCTTTTGTGGGCCCTGCTCGGCGTCTTTACCCTGGTCGGCCCCATGATCGCAATCGCGCGCTTTATTGCCGCATACACGCAATCCTGCCGCATCTTCAACGAGACGCACACCTTCCCGCTCGCGCGCCGCGTCATCAAGGAGGAGGCTGCTGAAGGTGCCGCCTATCTCGCCGCACGCAAGGCCGCAAGAAAGGCGGAAATGGAAGCTATTGTCGGCGACACCACCATTTTCGGCTCCATTGAAGAAGAGAGCGACAACGAGGACCAGATCTCCTTCTTTGAGACCGCTTCCGAAGAGGCAACCGCCGCAGTCGAAGCACCCGAAGCAACCAAAACCGAATAATATTCCTTAGCGGGTCCCGCCCTTTCGGTGGGGCTCGCTTTCACTAAAACACGAGGTGATATCATGCAAAATAAGCAAAAGGGCGGCATTTCGGTAGACGCCGCCAACATTTTTCCGGTCATTAAAAAATGGCTTTACTCCGAAAAGGACATTTTCCTGCGCGAGATCGTTTCAAACGCGACCGACGCCATTACCAAATTGAAGCGCCTGCAATCGCTCGGCGAAGCTCCAACAGGCGAGCTCCCCTTTTCGATCCATGTACGCCTTAATAAGGCGGCCTCGACGCTTACCGTTGAGGACAACGGCATCGGTATGACCGAGGAGGAGCTGAAGCGCTACATTTGTTCGATCGCGCTCTCGGGGGCGGTTGATTTCATCAACAAATACGAGGGTGAGGGCAGCAAGGGCGGCATCATCGGTCACTTTGGCCTAGGCTTTTACTCGGCCTTTATGGTCAGCGAGCAGGTCGAGATCCATACACGCTCCTACACGGGTGCGCCCGCAGTGCATTGGACCTGCACGGCGGACGGTGACTATGAGATCGAGCCGAGCGAGCGTAAGGCGGTGGGCACCGAGATCATCATGCATATCGAGCAGGGAGAAAGTGAGTACCTGGATGCTCAACAAATCCGTACCATATTGCAAAAATACTGTGCCTTTATGCCGGTTCCGATCTATTTTGACGACGGAAGCGACAAAAAGGAAGACGAGGATGAGTCCCCCGTCAACGATACCGAGCCGTTGTGGCAAAAGGCCCCTGCCGAATGCACCGAGGAAGACTACAAGGTCTTTTACAACAAGGTATTTTCCGATTTCAGGGAGCCTCTTTTCTCGATCCACATCAATGCCGACTATCCCCTGAATTTCAAGGGCATTCTCTATTTCCCGCGCATTTCCAACCAATATGAAAGCCTTGAAGGACAGGTCAAGCTGTACTACAATCAGGTTTTTGTGGCCGACAACATCAAGGAAGTGATCCCCGAATATCTTTTGATGCTGAAGGGTGTGCTTGACTGTCCGGAGCTCCCTTTGAACGTATCGCGCAGCTACCTGCAAACCAACAGCTACGTGTCGAAGGTGAGCGCGCATATCATCAAAAAGGTAGCAGACAAGCTGGTTTCGCTCTCGAAAAACGAACGTGAACGCTACGAAAAGGTATGGAATGACATCAAGACCTTTGTTGAATACGCCGCGATGCGCGACACAAAATTCCGTGACCGTATCAAGGATCATTTCCTTTTGAAACTCACCACGGGCGAGCACAAAACCATTGACGAATACCTTGAAGCCGCCCAAAGCACGCACGAAAATACCATTTATTACACCACGGATAAGGCGCTGCAAGCACAATACGTAGCCCTTTTTGAGAAAAAAGGCATTGCGGTGGCGGAGTTGGACAGCATCCTTGATACGCAATTTGCGGCAAGCGAGGAAGGCCACCGTCAAGGGGTAAAATTCCTGCGTGTCGATGCCGACCTTGGTGCCCTTGAAGCATCGAAGGACGACACCGAAAACCAAGCACTTCGCAATCTTTTTTGCACGGTAAGCGGCAATGACAAGCTGACCGTAAAGCAATCCACCCTTGAAAACAGCAACGTACCCGCCATCCTCTCGGTCAGCGAGGAAAGCCGCCGTATGGAGGATATGATGAAGATGTACCGTATGGCCCAAAGTGATGACGAGGATTTTGCCTTCCCCTTAGATATGGCGCTCGTTCTCAACACCGAGGCGCCCTTGATCAAAAAGCTGATACGTATGCAAGAATCCTCAAGCGAAAAGGCCACGGCATTGGCCACGCAGATCTACCGCTTGGCACTGCTCTCGCACCGCCGTCTTTCGGCGGATGAGCTCAAGACCTTCCTTGAGGACAGCTACGGGCTTTTGCTCGACCTCGGCGAATCATAATGGACCGCCAAAGACAAGCGGCATTGGATGCCGCAAGGAATAACCTTGCCCTGTGGCACGAAGAAATAGCCCGTTGCGAGGAGCTCTCACTTTTGCAGGCCGAAAGCGCAGCCTACCTGCTTAATGAGCATACGGTCGAGGCACTGCAAGAGTCGCAAGCACCCTCACACTCGGAGGCCGTGCGTGTCACCAAGCTTGGCGAGCGCGTGGCAATTTGCCGTTTCTTGGCCCAAAAAAGCCAAGAAACGGCAAGAAAGCAACCGACTGTGCCGAACACGCAAGCACCGCGTGTGGCGATGCTAAACGGCCCCGCCTTTGCCGAGGCTATGAAGGCCTTCCGCACCGTGCTCCCCTCGGCCGAGCCGCACATTTGCCACAGCTTTGCCGACATTTTAGAGGAGGTTGCCGGTTCGCGCGTCCACTTTGGTATTTTACCGATCGAGGACAGCACACAAGGCAAGCTTTTCCGCATTTACGAGGAATGCGAACGCTTGGAGCTGCACATTGCCTATACCGCCGACCAAAAAGATGAGGACGGAAAGACCGTGCGTATGGCCCTGCTTTACAAAAATGCAGTCCCCGATGCTCCCCCACCCGAAGGAGAGCGCACGCTTGAATGCTTACTGTTTGACGACGCGTACGCATTATCCGATCTTCTCACCGTAGCCAAGGCCCTTGGGGTGACCCTGCGACGCGTGGACTCGCTCCCCCTTTCCTACCGCGAGGACGGATTTGTACAGCACGCTGTACTACACGGCGGAAGAAATGAAACCAAAAGCCTAATAACCTATCTTGCACTTTTTATGCCGCACACCACCGTTACGGCAGACTACATCAACATCAAAGCAAAGGAAACACCATGATGATTGTAAATTACACACCGCGCGGCGTTTGCACGCGCAACATCAAAATCACGCTGGACGGCGACATCATCAAGGAGGTCACCTTCACAGGCGGCTGCTCGGGCAACACCCAGGGACTTTCGGCCTTGGTTGCCGGTATGCCCGTGCGCGAGGTGATCGCACGTCTTTCGGGCATTCGTTGCGGCTTCAAGAGCACCTCTTGCCCCGACCAGCTGGCAAAAGCACTTTCGGATCTGATCGACGAGGGCTGCGGATCTTAATCGCACCAATTTCGACATTTTCCAATTTTTTTCTTTTAATTTTCCAAATTTATTTTTACATTTTCCATCTTGTTATTTTATTTCTTTATGTTTTTTCCAAAAGAGGACCGCGCCCAATCGGGCGCGGTCCTCTTTTATTCAGCGATTCACAATGCGGAGAAACTCAACCAAGGCATCGTACACACGCAAAAAGGAATCGATCTCCATTGCTTCAAACGGTGTGTGCAGGTCATGAAGGTTGGGCCCAACGGCGATCGCCTCAAGCCCCGCAATAGAGTTGGTAATAATGCCTGTTTCAAGTCCCGCGTGAATGAACGTGGACGAAGCGCTCTTGCCCGTCACGTTTAAAAGTGCATGTTGCCAAGCTTGCACAAGCGGTGCATTCATATCGCCGACCCACCCGGGATACCGGTTCGCTTCCTCGCGTATAGCAAGAACACTCTTTGCAAGCGCATCCTCCTCGCGGCAAATGTCATCCAGGCGATCCGCTCTTGGTGAGCGTGAGCACAGGCTTATGACCACACGATCCGCGTGCGTGCGCACGCTTGCAAGATTCCGCGACACCTCGGGCATAATGGGTGCCTCACTTCTCATCTGCAAAACGCCGTTGGGAATCTCTAACACGCGCAAAATTCGATCCGTATCGGGATAAGAGAGTGCATGCGTCACACGTGTACCCTCCACCTTAAGGAACAGCCCCTCATCTTCCTTTGCCACAATGAAGCTGCGGGCAAGCGACGCCGCCCCTTCAAGAAAGGCACGGGCTGCAGTACCATCATCGGGCAAAAAAGTCGCAGTACAATCCCTTGGTATGGCATTGCCCTTATCTCCGCCCGTCATTTCAACCAAGCGGTAAGGGGTGTGCTCACGAAGCGCCGCAAGCAGCTTGCCCATCAAAATATTGGCATTGAGGCGATTTCGGTGAATATCCTCACCCGAATGACCGCCCGAAAGACCGCCAAGCGAAAGCGTGATCCCCTCGCCTTCTATGTTTCCAAATGTAATCGGCAAGATGATTTTTGAGCGCATACCGCCGCAGCATCCCACGATTACGGTATCCTCCTCGGCGGAATCAAGATTTACCATATATTTTGCCGTGATATAACTGTAATCAAAGCGTTCCGCACCCAAAAGTCCGACCTCCTCGGCGGCGGTAAACAGGCACTCCAGCGCGGGATGCGAGGCGGCGCCACCGTCAAGGATGGCAAGCATCATGGCAACACCAAAGCCATCATCGGCACCGAGTGTGGTACCGTTGGCAAGCAACCGATTCCCCTCTATGCAAAGCTCGATGCCGTCACGCAGAAAATCGTGCTCAACATGCGGGTGCTTTTCGGCCACCATATCGGTGTGCGCCTGCAAAAGCACGGTCGGCTCATCCTCGCGTCCCTTGGTCGCAGGCATTTTAACGAGCACGTTATGTGCCTCATCGCGATAGCAATCGAGTCCCCGCTCCGCGGCAAATGCCACGATATAATCCGCCACCGCTTTTTCATGGTATGAAGGGCGCGGAATTGCCGAGATGGCCTCAAAATAACGCAAAGCCGGTATGTTTTTTATATTTTCAAACATAAGGGACATTGTTTTCCTCCTATAAAAAACCGCCTTCCGCGCCGCTTGGCGTTATGGAAAGCGGTTTATTGATCATCCGAGTCGCTCTAAGGCCAATGCTGCGCCCTCAGCGGCAGCCGTATCGGCATTCGCGGCCACACGTGCGCGAAGACCCATCACGTCAGCGAGCAGCTGATCCATACCGGAAAGCACGCCGCCGCCCGTCAGCACAATGCCGCCCTTAGCAATATCGGCACGCATATCCTCGCCCGTTTGCTCCACCACCGAAACGATCGCATCAAGCACTGCGGTCAAGGGATCCTTCATCGCACCGAGCATTTCCTTTGAGGAAAGCGTCACAATACGAGGCACCTTGGTATCGATAAAGCGGCCCTTCACGTCGAGCTTCTTTTCCTCGTGCGTGGCGGCAAGGTCCGTGAGGCGTATCTTGATCTGCTCCGCCGTGCGCTGACCGATGTAAAGCTTATGCTTACTGCGCATATAGCGCACAATAGCCGCGTCAAACTGCTTACCGCCCGTTTGCACCGTCACGTGCGTCACCATATCGCCGATGAAGATCATTGCGGCCTCGGTACGCGAGGCACCGATGTGAACCAGCATTTGCCCCGTCGGTGCGGCAAAATCAAGCCCCACACCAAGAGCGGCGCAAAGAGGCGCCTCCAGCAAATGCACGCGCGAGGCCCCCGCCGAAAGCACAGCATCCTCCACCGCATTGGACTGCGCTTCGGTAAGATCGCACGGGATCGACACCATCACCTGCGGACGCAGGAGCGTGCGACCGATCGCGCGACGGAAGAAAATGCGCAGGATGGCCGAAAGAACCTCGGCCTCCTTCACCACGGTATCCCACAGGGGCCAGCAAAGGCGCAGCTTATCGGGGGAGTTATTGACCATATCAATGGCAGCCTCGCCGGCCTCAAGGACCTCATCGGTATCCATATCGATCGCGGCCACTGTCGGTTCCCTCAGCAAAACGCCATCGTCAATGGAGCAAATGGTCGTTTTGGTGGTGCCGATATCCAGGCCCAAACCTTTACGGAACAAAGTACCTCCCCCTTTCATAAAGTTATTATTATATAATTATACAACAAATACCTAAAAAAAGCAATGCTAAATTTTAAGTTTGGCTTACTTTATACGCTTTTTCTCGGTATATGCCACACTCACTGCCACAAGCTCGGCACAAGACAAGGCCTTGGCACATTCCGCCATGCCGGCACCGGTGGTAACCACGTCATCCACCAAAAGCACGCGAAAATTTGATACGTTTTCGCCTTTTTTCGCAAATGCGCCCTTTAAATTTTCGGTGCGCGCCTTTTTGGTTAAGCTCTTTTGCGATGCACCGTCATGAACGCGCACCAAAAGCTGTCGAAAGCAATATCCTGTGGATTTCGAAAGTGCCCGCGCCAATTCCTTGGCTTGGTCCACCCCCACGCGCCGAACCTTCTTCTTACTGCGCGGTAAATAGGTGATCACGGTTTCAAGGGGTGCCTTTCCCTGCTTTTCGCGCATCCTTTCGGATGCTTCCACCGCCGCCTTGACCCCAACGGCAAGCTCTGACGCGAAAAAACCGACCGCACGGTGCGACGGATCCTTTTTGATGCCAAGAACCAAATTTTGCGTCACGCTGCTTTCACGATCGCCCCCATACGGTGCGAGCTTAACGTAGCAGGAAATGCCACGGTCGCGAAGCGATTTGGGCGCGCAGCGGCAGGCACAGTATTCCAAAAAGCAACGAGGACACTGTGAATGCATCTCCCCTTCAAAACGGGATTTGCAATGGGGGCAAAGCGCGAGGTCGTGTGTGACCGCATCGGGGTGCATCAATTTTCCGCAAGCGGCACAACGGGGTGGAAAAAAGAGTGCATCGAGCCAACGTAATACCCGTTTCATACCTTATCCCCGCCTCCGACAAAGAGCCTGGCAACAAGCCCTGTATAGCGCATGGCTTGCCGATCGTTTTCCACCATTTTTTCGGCAATTTCACGCCGACCGACCAAGACCACCATCCTTTGTGCCCTTGTCACGGCTGTATAAAAGAGATTGCGCGTCAGTAGCATGGGGGCCGCACTCGACAGCGGCATGATCACCACGGGATATTCGCTCCCCTGGCTTTTGTGTACCGTGACGGCATAGGCAAGCTCAAGCTCCTCAAGGCCGGTGAAATCATACGTCACGTGACGATCGTCAAACGCGACCGTCAACGATTTGTTTTTGGGATCGATCTCCTCAATAATACCAATATCGCCGTTAAAGACGCCACATCCCGTTTCCTCGCCCCGTTCCCACAGTAAATCGTAATTATTGCGGATCTGCATTACACGGTCACCCTCACGGTAGCAAAGCTCGCGCGCCGCGTATTCCTTTTTATGGGGTGCCGGCGGATTCAGTGTTGCTTGCAGCAATCGGTTAAGATTTTCGGTTCCTGCTTCTCCCTTTCGCGAGGCACAAATGATCTGAATTCCCCCAACCACCGAGGCACCGTAGGCGCGCGGCAAGCGATTGATGCAAAGATCGGCCACCGTGGCGGCAATTTCGCGGTCCGCGCCGCGCGGCAAATAAAAGAAATCGTTATTTTTGGCATCCAGCATCGGCATATCACCGCGGTTGATCGCGTGGGCATTGGTCACAATAAGGCTATCCTGCGCTTGGCGGAAGATCTTACTGAGCGCCACCGTTGCAAAGCGGCGAGAAGCGATCACGTCACGCAAAACGTTACCGGCACCGACTGAGGGAAGCTGGTTGGCGTCGCCCACCAAAATAAGACGTGCACCCGGCTTGATCGCCGCAAGCAACGCCGCTGTTAGGGGCGCATCCAGCATTGAGCTCTCATCCACGATGATCACGTCCTCATCGAGGCGATTGCGCTCGTTGCGCAAAAACTCGGCTTTTCTTGACCCGTTATAGGTCATTTCAAGCAAGCGGTGCACCGTTTTGGCCTCCTCGCCGGCGGCCTCGGAAAGGCGTTTGGCGGCGCGACCCGTGGGTGCGGAAAGTGCTACGCGAAGGTCCATACTGTTAAAAATACGCAGGAGCGCGCGCACAACGGTCGTCTTACCCGTGCCGGGTCCGCCGGTCAGGATCATCACGCCGTTTTCAAGCGCACCCGCGATCGCGGCTTTTTGGAGCTCATCATATTGGGTGGCGGTAAGCCGTTCCTCCTTGGCAATAAAGCCGTACACGTCGGTATTCCCGATCGGCACACAGCTGCGCTCGATCATCACCAGGCGCTCAGCGATGCTCCGCTCGCAAAGATAGGAGGGCGTGTCGTACACGTAGGTGGTATCCCCCTCCTTGGTGTGCGTATGTATGCGACGGAGCTTTCCCTCCTTTTGGAGCTCGCCCATTGCCTCCACAACACGCGACACATCCACCGACAAAAGCTGAGCCGCCTCGCTTTCAAGCATTTCCTTCGGCAAGCACATATGCCCGTGCTGAGCGGCGTGATAGGATAGCGTATAAAGCACTCCGCTTTTGACGCGGTCAAGCCCATTTCGGTCAAGACCCAGCTGTTCGGCCATCGCATCGGCCTTCTCAAACCCGATCCCCTCGATCTCTTCCGCGAGGGCATACGGATTTTGCTTGGCACGGTCCACGGCATCGGCCCCCCAGGCGTTATATATGCGCACGGTAAGGGTCGCGCCGAAAAACTCGCGGAAGAACATCATCGCGGCACGAATGCCCGCTTGACGGCGAAATTCCTCGGAAATACTCTCAGCAAGGCGCCGATTGATACCGGGCACCTGCATCAGCCAATCGGGATGGTTTTCAATAACGTCAAAGGTATCCTCTTCAAAGGTTTCTACGATACGTGCGGCTTTTTTAGCCCCCACACCCTTGATGGAGCCCGAGGAAAGATAGCGCAGTATCGCGGCGGTATCGGTGGGCAAGCGCTTTTCAAACTGTTCCACCGAAAACTGGCGGCCGTACTTGGGATGGTGGACCCATTTTCCCCATACGGTGAGCTCATCGCCCTCCGATACGTAGGGCAAAATTCCCACAGCCGTTACAAGCTCGTTTTGATCGGTACCGAAATCAAGGATCGTATAGCCGTTTTCTTCATTGGCATAGATCACACCTTCGACACTTCCCGTCAGCTTTTCGCCGCTCTCGACGGGTCTTTTGACATCTGTTGCCATACTCATCCTCCTCCTTCGGTATTTTCCATAATACAATCTGCGCCGAGGCGCAAAAAATGTGATTTGACCTCTTCCCTGCCTTCCAGATCGCCGCGGATACAAACTATAATTTTGCAAGGGACAAAGCCCGGTGCAAAATTTTTGGCACGGCAATAAAGAAAGGCCGCCTCCTCTGCCGAAACGGGCTTCGATACCCGAAGCGCTACGGCGAGACCCTTGGGAGAGAGCGCATAGGCACAAAAAAATCGCACCGCCGCATAAAGACCGAACACAGCGAGAAAAGAGATCAAAATCTCCAAAATAAGAATTGCCATGTGTTACCTCCCACGGAGCAAACGCGCTCCTTGGTAGTCTATGCAAAGCGGTGCGATGCGGTTATTTTGTGAATTACTTCAAAAGGTCTGCCGCAAGAAGAGGCGCCATATCGCGCTTTTCCCACGGAATATCAAGATCCTCTCTACCCATGTGCCCGTAAGCGGCAAGCTGTGCATAAATGGGGCGGCGAAGCCCAAAGCGCTCGATAATGGCAGCGGGACGCAGGTCAAAGTGGCGCTCCACAGCCTTGGCGATCTCCTCCTCGGGGGCCTTGCCCGTGCCAAAGGTATCGATCATTACCGATACAGGGCGAGCCACGCCAATGGCGTACGCGACCTCTACCTCACAGCGGTCGGCAAGACCTGCCGCCACCACGTTTTTAGCAATGTAACGTGCGGCATAGCAAGCCGAACGGTCAACCTTGGTGGGATCCTTGCCCGAGAACGCACCTCCGCCGTGACGCGCATAGCCGCCGTAGGTATCCACAATGATCTTACGGCCCGTCAGGCCCGTATCACCCGCAGGACCGCCTACCACGAAGCGTCCCGTGGGATTGACGTAAATAATGGTATTCTCATCAAGGAGCTCTTTGGGGATAATGGGCTTGATCACGTGCTCGATCATATCGGCACGGATCTCCTCAAGCGTCGCCTCGGGCGCATGCTGGGTAGAAATAACCACCGTATCCACGCGAACGGGCTTGTCGTCCACATATTCGACCGTCACCTGGGTCTTGCCGTCGGGACGAAGATACGGGAGTGTACCGTCCTTTCTGACAGCCGTCAGACGCTTGGCGAGCTTGTGCGCGAGCGAGATCGGCAGGGGCATCAGCTCCTCGGTTTCGTTGCAGGCATAGCCAAACATCATACCCTGGTCGCCGGCACCGGTGTCAAGGGCATCGGTCATCGTGCCCTCTTTGGCCTCAAGGGCTTTATCGACACCCATGGCGATATCGGGCGACTGCTCGTGAATGGAGCTGAGCACCGCACAGCTATCGCAGTCAAAGCCGTATTTTGCGCGGTCATAGCCGATCTCACGCACCGTTTCGCGCACGATGCTCTGAAAATCCACGTACGCCTCGGTGGTGATCTCACCCATCACGCAGACCATGCCCGTGGTGCAAAAGGTTTCGCACGCCACGCGCGATGTGGGATCCTCACGAAGGATCGCATCCAGGATCGAGTCCGAGATCTTGTCACAAATTTTATCGGGATGCCCTTCCGTTACGGACTCCGACGTAAACAGCATTCTTTTGTTACTCATCATACACCTCAACAAAAAAATCCCTCGGCGACCGAGGGAGAACTTTTTTAATATTCATCTCTCGGGATTTAGCACCTTGTTAAAAAACAGGTTGCTGTAGGGTCATAGGGCCTGTCCCTCGCCTACTCTTGATGACATATTCGATTGCTTAAATAGTATAACATAAACCCCTTACAAATGCAAGGGGTTTTCGTCGCTTTTTAACGATTTACGCAAAAATTTTGAACGCGGCTACCACGCCGTAAGAGGCCAACGTCATAATGACGCCTGCCAGCATCACGCCGAGCAAGCACGAGAGGAACGCCTTGTGGGGCTTCATGTTGATCATTGCTGCCACAAGCGAACCCGTCCACGCGCCCGTCACGGGCAACGGAATGGCCACGAACAGGCATACGCCCCAAAAAGAATATTTTTCAATCTTAGCGCGGTTTTTTTCGGCCTTGTTAGTCAGCCAACTCCCCACCTTGTTGAAAAATTTCACGCGCGAGGTACACATCCACGCAATGATCTTTTTGATAAACAATAAAATAAACGGCACCGGCAACATATTGCCAAGCACGGCAAAAAGATAATTCTGCCACCAGGGGAGTCCGAGTGCTGCCCCCAAGGGGATCGCTCCTCGCAGCTCAATAATGGGGATCATCGAGCAAATGACAACACCCAAACGTGCGCCAAGCGTTTCGGTCAGAAAGGTTTCGATCGCTCCGATCATAGCATGCATAAATGCTCTCCTTTATTTTTATAGTCCGAAATCAAAGGTGCCTTGAAACACCGTAAAGATAAGTACCATAGAGATCACGATCAGCAACACGGCCACGGTGCTGACGATCACGGAAACAAGCATCTTACCCGCAGGTTTTGCTTGCGCCGCGGCGCCGGATTTGCGATACGGCAGGAAACCCGTACGACGAAGCGCGCGTGAGGTGGGCTTATAAAGAAGCAGTACGATGCCGACGTTGGTGATCGCTTTGAGAAGATTAAAGGGAAACAGAAGCGTGGGGATCATTTCGCGAACGGTGGTAGTCGTCATACCGTTTGCCGCCATAAACAAGGGGGTGATAAAGAGATTTGCCGTAAGCATAACGGCAATCATCACAAAGGCAGCCGAAAGAAGTGCTGCAATAGCACCAAAAAGGGTTTTTTTGTATTTATAAATGAGTGACGCGGTAACACTAAAGGAAACCGAGCCGAGTATGTTCATAATCAGACCGTAATAGCCCGTGGAGCTGACTGCCAGCTCAAATACGGGTACGATGATCGAAACAATAAGGGCTGAAAGCGGGCCAAAGCACAGCCCGCAAAGGGTGATCACAGCATCCTTTGCATCGAGCGAAAGAAATGCCACCTTGATATTGTGTGTCACAAGCATGACAACGTATGCCATGGCACAGAACAGGGCGATGATGATCATACGGCGAATAGCTGCACGCGTTTTTTCTTGATGATGCATTGATAAACCTCCCAAAATACATGGCTTGGAAGATATAAGCAAAAAGCCCGACAAACACGCCGGGGTTGAAAAATAGCGCTGATATCTTCTCTCATCCGGACTTTAACCGTCGGTTTGGGAATTTCACCCAATCGGCACCTGAAAAGGTGTTCGCAGACTGTAACTGCCGGTATGGAATTACACCAATCCCCGAAAATATTGTTTTTTAGTTAGAAGTAACTCCCGACCCTTTCGGGTCGGGAGTACAAAATATTGATGCTATATCAGAAGTATAAATTACTCGATGATCTTAGCAACAACGCCGGAACCAACGGTACGGCCACCCTCACGGATAGCGAAACGAAGGCCTTCCTCGCAAGCGATGGGGCTGATAAGCTCAACGGTCATATCAACGTTATCGCCGGGGCGGCACATCTCAACGCCTTCAGGAAGGTTGATGGTACCGGTAACGTCGGTCGTTCTGAAGTAGAACTGAGGACGGTAGCCAGCGAAGAAGGGCTTGGAACGGCCGCCTTCCTTCTCGGTAAGAACGTAAACCTGACCAAGGAACTTGGTGTGGGGCTT
>JAFVYZ010000040.1 GCA_017508425.1 Clostridia bacterium
AAACATGTGGTCGTGCCCGATTTTGAGCCGATTTGTGGCAAAAAAATAGCGGACGTTTTCGAGGCGGTGCAGACACCCAAAAGCCCCAAAAAGCCCGTAAAATAAAGAAAATTCGGAGGTTCGTCATGAACCTCCGAATTGGTCGAGGTGTTGCGTAGCACGGACTTGCATCGCGAAACAATAAGGAAAGCAAAATAACATTAAACATCCTTAAATTTGTTTTGGGAAACATCTTGATTTCGGTTGAGAAAAGTGGTGCAATGATATTTCAGCTATTTATTTCAGCTGTATGAGCGCGGATTCGTGCTGACGCAGACCGACCACAATACCCTCCAATATGCCTTCCGGCGAAATCAAGCGGCGCAAGGGCTTTCCGTCAATGGCAATAGCCGTGGTGTAGGAGGTGCTGTTCAGATGTACCGTATATTCGTTCACGCGGTTGATCTCGCTTTCATCGTGCCGCGAATAATCAATGGCCAGCAGCATATCGCGTCCCTCGGTGTCACGAAACAGCGTGATGCCACAGCCATCAGACTTGGCCAAGGGAACGGAAAGATCGTTCAGCACCTCACTCACCACGCGGCGCAACAGCTTGGAATTACTGTCGCGACCGTTGTCGTCCTTGCGATAAAAATAGGTTCTGCCGATGGAGCGGCAAGGAACGTTCAACAGCGCCGCCCTTCCCTTTTGAAGCACCGCGGGCATTTCGGCTGCGGTCATCAGACAATCTGCACCCGCTGCGCGATACAAGGCGCTTTCCTGATACGGATAGACCGCCTCGGTCTCCCCATTGACCGACACTTGATAGATCTTTTGCGTTTCGGGGGCATATTCCACGCCGAAAATATCCTCCAAGCCGTCCACGCGACTAACGGCAAACAGCGCAACGCCCGCACGGTAAAGCTCCCTGAGCTTTTGGAGCTTTTCAGGCGCCAGCCCCTCGGTGGAAGGCAACACAAGCAGGTCAATGTCGGTGGCATTCAACGTGTCAAGCGCATCCCAATTTGCGAAAAAGCCGTGGGGCAAGCCGAGCAGACGGGAGGTCTCGTACAAATATCCCACACCCTCCTCGCTGATATTATACTCGGCGCGCCAACCGGGATAGGACCCCTCATAGCGATCGTCAGCATCGGTAAAGGAAGAAATAAACACCGCAGCTTTGAGCGGGCGCTCGGGCTTGTGCTTCAGCACGTACCCCCAATCGCGCACGAATGCCTCGGTCTCCTCGGGAGAGAAATCTGCGTTCATAAACCCGTAGGTGCTCCAATAACGAAAGCCCTCGGGGGTTTTGGTGGGGGTATTGTACACGTACTCTCGCGCGTGCGTGGTATTGAACCAAAGCGGAACGCGATAAGCGCCGATGGGCGGATGGGCAAAATACACCGCACCGTCAATAGTGCCACCACGACTGGTGGTATATTGCTCGGGATAAATGGTGAGCCGCGGCGCATTGGTCAGAGTCGTGCCCACCCCAAAGGCACCGCGATAGGTCTGGTAAGCGCAGCTGGCGGGATAATCCTCAAACTGGGCAAAGCCCGTATAGATCACATCGGAGAGGGTGTCCCCCGTTTCAAAGCCGTACATCTCGCTTTCCTTATAGGTACGCATGGTGGAGGTATAAACGTTGAACGGACCATAGCAGGCGCGCTTGAAGTTGGGATTGTAGCTGCGGAACAGCTCATTCTGACGGGAAAAGCCCTCTTTGATGGCCTTTTGTGCAGTCTTGCGCCACTCCTTGCCATAATGCGCATAGAGCTTTGCGATCACATCCTTGGTCACCTTGCCGCCACGCTCATACCCCAGCCGCTCTCTTGCTCCCTCGCGAGCATCCAAAAACTCGTCCAGTAGCGCTCGCGTCTTGGGCATCCACCCCCAGAAATGAGGCAGATTGAAATCGCTGCGCAGCACCGACCACTCATACTCGGAGGGATAATAGATATAATCGGCATTCTTCAAAATATCCATATGCTCCTTATAGTCATGACCGCACATGGTGCGATTGGAGGAAAGCCAGACATACCACTGACGACCAAAGAGCTTTGTGACCTCCCAGGTGCGCTTATACTCCGCCACGTGCCCCGTAAAAGCGGTGCAGGCATAGTAATGCTCGGCGTTGCCTGCATCGCCGTTGTTCCAAGGATCGAAGGGATCGCGGTCGAGATATTGCTGCTCGTTGGGCATGGAAAACATAAAGGGCAGGCCACTCTCCAAGGGAGCGCATTTTTGTCCGTTTGGATCAAAAACCTCAAACACGGTATCGATTTTTTGCAACAATGCATCACCGTAAAGCACCTCAATCATGACACGGTAAAGCCCCACAGGAAGTGATGCGTGATGCAGCTTGTTGCCCTCGATCGCAAGCTCCTCCAGCTTGTCGCCGTAAACATTTTGCAACTCGGCGCGGTAGCTCAGATATTGCTTGTCGCTATTGGCTACGATCTCAAATTCAATAGGCTCCCCTTCGGCGAAATAGTGATTTTTTGCAAAATGAGTGCGAACGGTGTCGGCCTCGAATACCGTGTCGGGGATCATACGAACGGCTTGCTTTTCAGCGGGCGAGCGCAAGGAAAAGGTATCGGGGAAAGCCGTCTGTCCCAAATAGGTACCGTCTGCCGAAAAGTTGAACTCGGCCTTGCCAGCCTGCATACCGTAGCAGCTGACAGCCAGCTTTTCATAGCCAAAGCTGAAGTTGCCGCCCTTTCCCTTCACAGGGACGGTCATAGCAAGGGGCAATTTTGAAAAATTCATCATAGGCTCCAGGATCTCCTGCCAGGCAAGGCCGGGGGCGTGAAGATTCAGCTCATTGCGGGAAAACTCATACCGTTGGCCGCCATATTTGATGTAGGGGCACTCCATGAACCACCTTTCCACGCAGTACTGCCCTCGCTTGTTGCAGGGATATTTATCAAAATGCTCCAGGTCCTGCGGGCCGCCGTCCAAGGTCGCCTTCAAGTAATGCTGTTCGCCCACCGCAAACAGCTCACAGGTCACGTTCAATGGCATAATGCCGCCGTTTACCGTTGGGATCTCCACCTTGACAGGGGCACTCAAAGCCTGCATTTGCTCCTCAAGGGTGATCGCCGCCTTGGAAAAGGTCACCTCGCCCACGAAGTTGGGGCGGGAAAAGCCCACGTAGCCCGCTTTTGCCGCAACATCAAACGCAAAGGCGCCAGCCGATCCCAGCTCCAATGTTAATTTGCCGTCGCCATAAGACATAGCAGCGACAAGAGGAGCATAACTCTCGGGGAACGCTGCCGTCACGGTCTTGATCTCTCTGTCAATCCGCGCCTCGCTTGCGATCTCGATCAAGCGAACCGAAAGGGTGTTCTCTTCTTTTTTCCACTCGGCTCTTAGCTCAAAGCCGTCGTGTGTCTCGGGCGAATAACCGAAGAAAAAGCTAACACCCGCATATTTGTGCAGCACGCCGAAGCGATAAGAAAAATCGGCCTTAAACGCACCCGTTTTGGGGGTAATTAAAAAATAGCGGTTTCCGGTACAGGCGATGGAATAGCCATCGGCCACAGGCAAAGCATGGTTGTGCCAAAGTGAGGAGCAGGCCTCGATAAAAATGCCGTAAGGCTTATAATT
>JAFVYZ010000041.1 GCA_017508425.1 Clostridia bacterium
GCTCGGCGAGGTCGTGCACATGGCTGATGCCACGATGATGATCAAATATATCATTCATAACACGGCCCTCAAGTACGGCAAGAGCGCTACCTTTATGCCCAAGCCCATTTACGGCGAGGCGGGGAGCGGTATGCACGTGCACATGCTCCTGATGAAGGACGGTCAGCCCGTGTTCTCCGATGATAACGGCTACTCCAATCTCTCGAAGGAAGCACACTACTTCATGGGCGGACTTCTGAAGCACATCGCGTCGCTTTGTGCCATCACCAACCCCAGCACCAACTCCTTCAAGCGCCTGGTTCCCGGCTTTGAGGCACCCGTCACCGTCGGTTACGCAACCTCCAACCGCTCGGCGGTCATCCGTATCCCCGCATACGCGAAATCCCCCGACAAGCGCCGCTTCGAGCTTCGTAACCCCGACGCGACCTGCAACCCCTACTTCTGCTACGCCGCCATTCTCATGGCCGGCCTTGATGGTATCAAGAACAAGATCGATCCCCACGCCGAGGGCTGGGGTCCCTACGACTTTAACCTCTACCACCTGTCCGATGAGGAGAAGAAGAAACTGAAGGGCCTGCCCACGTCTTTGCCCGAGGCGCTCGATGCCCTTGAGGCCGACCACGATTACCTCACCGCAGGGGGCGTATTCCCCGAGCACCTCATTGAGAAGTTCATCTCCATGACGCGCGCCGAGTGCTCCGAGCTCTCCAAGATCCCGCACCCCGCAGAGTTCGACCGTTATTACAATCTTTAATCATAACAAAAGGGACAAAGAGCCACGCTCTTTGTCCCTTGCTTTTTACTTGTATTTATCAATGAGCGCCTTAATTTGCGCCGCCAGCTTGGCGTTTTCCTTGTTGGGGCGCCCGTCAGCACGCTTCGCGAGCGAGAGCAATGCTTCGGCGTTGGCGACAAGATCTGCGTGCACGCTCGATTTGCGCGTGCGCTCCCTTGTGCCTGTCTTTGGGATACGGCGGCGCTCAGTGTATGCGGTCATCGTACCGCCAAGCAGCTCGTATTCCGTGCCACTGTTGGGGGCTTCCACAGCGTACCCAAGCTCGCGCAGCGTGTCGCCGAGTGCTGCGATCGATTCCTCGTCGCCGTGGTTGAGAAACACGGTGCGCGGCTTTTTCTCAAAGGACTGAAGCCAGCGGATCAGACCTTCCTTGTCTGCATGACCGCTTGTGCCACGAAGCGAGCGCACCCGCGCCTGTACCGAAATGTCCTCACCAAAGAGTCGCACGCGCTTCGCCCCCTCAACAAGAGCGCGCCCAAGCGTTCCGACCGATTGATAGCCAACAAAGAGCACGAGATTTTTTGCTTGCCAAAGATTGTGCTTGAGGTGGTGACGCACGCGTCCCGCCTCGCACATGCCGCTTGCCGAAATGATCACCTTAGGGGTGGGATCTGTGTTGATCGCGCGCGAATCGTCAGAGGTTATGGCAAGATGCAGCCCCTCAAAGCGAATGGGATCGATCCCCTCACGAAGCAGTGCCTTGGTTTCCTCGTCAAAGCACGCGGGGTCGCATTTTGTAAAGATCTCGGTCGCTTCAATGGCGAGGGGGCTGTCCACGTAAACGGGGAATTTGGGATAACGCGTAAGACCTCTTGCCTTGATTTCGCGTATAGCGTATAACAGCTCCTGCGTGCGCCCTACTGCAAAGGAAGGGATCACCACGTTGCCACCGCGTGAAAGCGTGTCGTTAATCAGCTCGGCGAGGGTTTCCACGGTGTCGGTGGCAGGGGCATGTAAGCGGTTACCGTAGGTTGATTCCATTACCAGATAATCTGTATCAGCAATGGGCGTGGGGTCGTTGATAATGGGCTGGTTGGTGTTGCCAACGTCGCCGCTGAAAACGATCTTTCTTGAAGCCTCACCCTCGCGCAGCCACAGCTCCACCGCAGCAGAGCCGAGCAGGTGTCCTATGTCGGTAAAGCGCACCTCGATCCCACCCGCTGTCGTGATCCTTTTGCCATAGGGAACACTCTCAAAAAGTGAGAGTGCGCCAAGTGCGTCCTCTAAAGTATAGCTCGGTGTGAAGCTTTCCTCACCCGCGCGTGCCGCGCGGCGGTTTTTCCATTCTGCCTCGGTCATTTGAATGTGTGCGCTGTCACGCAGCATGATGTCGCAAAGCTGTGCCGTTGCCTCGGTGGCGAAGATGATGCCGCGAAAGCCTTCCTTATAAAGGCGCGGAAGCATGCCCGAGTGGTCAATGTGGGCGTGCGTCAAAAACACTGCCGCAATTTCTCTTGCAGGGACGGGAAGCGCCACGTTTTGAAACACGTCAATGCCTTGCTCCATGCCGCAATCCACAAGATAGTATCTGCCGCTGAGCTCAAGCAGTGTGCAGCTGCCGGTGACCTCTCCTGCCGCACCGATAAATTGAATTTTCATCAATATCCCCCTTTCGGCGTGTGCCCTACAGGGCTTTGTGGTTGGATCTACAGCTATATTATACCACATTCAAGGGAGAATTGCAACTTGCCGTTGACTTTTCTGCCCTTGCGTGCTATCATATATTTACATTTTAAAAAGGAAAATTTTTTATGAAGATCTACAAGCACCGCTTGGCTCTGATCGTCGCTATGACGATCTTCGGCACGATCGGTATTTTTCGCCGCTATATTCCGCTGCCGTCGGGCGCAGTCGCACTCGTGCGTGCCGTAGTCGGCGCGCTTCTTTTGCTCGCTTTTTTGCTTGTCAAGCGGCAAAAGCCAAGTGCCCGGGCCATTCGCCGCAATCTGTTGTTGTTGCTTGTGTCAGGCATCTTTCTCGGCTTTAACTGGGTGCTCCTGTTTGAGGCGTATAAATACACCTCGGTGGCCGTTGCCACCCTTTCATACTATATGGCGCCCATCCTTTTGATCCTCGCCGCCCCCTTGCTTTTGGGCGAAAAATTGACCCTCAAAAAGGGCATCTGCGCCGCTGTGGCACTGCTTGGTATGGTGCTGGTGTCGGGCGTGCTCGATACGGGCGTGAGGAGTGCCGCCGAGCTTCGCGGCATCGCCATGGGGCTTTTTGCAGCCGTGCTGTACGCCGCCATTGTGTTGATGAATAAAAAAATGACCCAAATCGATGCCGTTGATAAGACCGTGGTACAATTTGCCGTGTCGGCATTGGTGCTTTTGCCCTATGTGCTGCTGGCCGAGGAGGTTACCCTTGCCGCCCTTGCCCCTGTGTCCGTCTTGCTCTTGCTGGTGATAGGCATTGTGCACACGGGCGTTGCCTACCTGCTTTATTTTGGCGCGGTTGGAAAGCTCAGGGCAGGTACCGTGGCACTGTTCAGTTACATCGACCCCGTCTTGGCCGTGCTTCTTTCCGCCCTGGTGTTAAAGGAGCCCATGACGCTTTTGTGCGGCGTCGGTGCGTGCCTCGTGCTCGGCGCCGCGTACGTGGGGGAAAAATAAAATTAATTTTACAAACTCTGCTTAAAAAAATCTTCGCTTTTGACAAAGGTCTTGTTTAAAACGCAAAAAATATGAAAAATCCGCAAGAGCCCTTGCAAAAAGGGCTACTTTGTAGTATAATAAATAAAATTATATACTGCGCGCAGTATTACTACGTAAAGGAGATATAGCCATGGCATTCTTTTATGAAGAAGCGTCTCACACCTTTAACGAATATTTGCTGGTTCCCGGCTACTCGTCCGCGGAATGCATTCCGTCAAATGTTTCGCTGAAAACCCCCTTGGTTCGTTATAAAGCCAGTGAGGAGCCTGCTATTTCTCTGAACATTCCGCTGGTTTCCGCCATTATGCAGTCAGTGTCGGGCGATCGCCTTGCCGTGGCACTCGCGCAGGAGGGTGGCGTGTCCTTTATTTACGGCTCGCAAACGATTGAGGAGGAGGCCGCCATGGTTGCCAAGGTCAAGGGCTACAAGGCGGGCTTTGTGCGTAGCGACTCGAACCTGCGCCCCGATCAGACCCTGGCCGATGTATTGGCTCTTAAGGAGGAAAACGGTCACTCCACCGTGGCCATCACCGAGGAGGGCACCCCCAACGGCAAGCTGCTTGGCATTGTGACGGGCAGAGATTATCGCGTGAGCCGTATGGATCCCACCGATAAGATCGAAACCTTTATGACGCCCCTTGAAAAGCTGATCACGGCACCCGAGGGTACGTCGCTCAAGGAAGCCAATGACATTATCTGGGATAATAAGCTGAACTCCTTGCCGATCGTGTCGAAGGAGGGCAACCTCTGCTATTTCGTGTTCCGCAAGGATTACGATCAGCACAAGAAGAATCCCATGGAGCTCCTGGATAGCCAAAAGCGCTACATCGTGGGTGCCGGCATCAATACGCGCGACTATGCCGAGCGTGTGCCCGCACTGGTTGAGGCAGGCGTTGACGTGGTGTGCATCGACTCCTCGGAGGGGTATTCCGAGTGGCAGAAGCGCACGATCGCCTGGATTCGTGAGAAGTACGGCGAAAGCGTTAAGGTGGGTGCCGGTAACGTGGTTGACGGTGAGGGCTTCCGGTTCCTCGCGGACTGCGGTGCAGACTTCATTAAGGTCGGAATCGGCGGCGGATCTATCTGCATCACGCGTGAGACCAAGGGCATCGGCCGCGGTCAGGCAACGGCTCTCATTGACGTGTGCCGTGCGCGTGACGAATATTTTAAGGAAACCGGCATTTACGTGCCCGTTTGCTCGGATGGCGGTATCGTACACGATCATCACATGACCCTGGCACTTGCCATGGGCGCCGATTTCATCATGCTCGGCCGTTACTTTGCTCGTTTTGATGAGAGCCCCACGGCTAAGGTCAACGTCAACGGTACCCTGATGAAGGAGTACTGGGGCGAGGGCAGTAACCGCGCCCGTAACTGGCAGCGCTACGACCTCGGCGGCAACAAGAAGCTTTCCTTTGAGGAGGGTGTCGATTCCTACGTGCCCTACGCAGGTAAGCTTTCCGATAACGTGGGTGTTTCGCTCGCAAAGGTGCGCTCCACCATGTGCAACTGTGGCGCACTTTCTATCCCTGAGCTGCAGCAAAAGGCAAAGCTCACACTCGTTTCGTCCGTCAGCATCGTGGAGGGCGGCGCGCACGACGTGCTTCTCAAATCCACCAACAAACAGGTTTAATAAAAACAACGCTCTCAGGCCAAAGGCCTGAGAGCGTGTTTTTTATGCTAAGTAGCGAATTTTCTTTTGCGGTATCAAAACCGTTGGTGCGATGGAAATGCCGCCAAGCTTTTTCGTAACCGTTTCCATTGTCAGCACGCTACAGCTCTTGGAAAGTGCGGGCGGCTCTTCGCCAAATAGGCTTTTGTAGATCATCCTTGCCCCCACATAGCCTGCAAGCGCTTTGCTGTGACTGTGATCATCCTTCTCGCACATATCGCTTCGATCCACCCCCGCGTCAATCAAACCGTCAATCTCATTTCGCCAGTTCAGGCACGTTACATCCGGATATTGCAGCATCGCGTTTTCAAGTTGAGGGGAGTTTTCATTGTGTGCAGGGAAGAGGACAAGCTTTGTTTTGGAGCTTTTGCATGCGTCATAGATCGTTTGCAGCGCCGCAACGTCAGCATCGCTATAGAGTCCGCACATAAAAACAATGCCATAAGCACCGTTTTTGATATTGTTCAAATAGGTTTTATAATCACTGTCCACGGCAGCGGCATACTTTGCGACGGTGGCATAGCCAATGCCCTTGACGGTCACGCCCCAATCCTTGTTGCTTTCTCGCAGCATATCCGTCAAAATAATGCGAATGCCGGAGTAGCGGTCGTAAACGAAGCTGTTGCCGAGAATGGCGATCGTTTTTTTGCCGTTTGTGCCGTCCAGTGAGATCGAGGGGATCTTATGGTAGTCCTTGATGGGCATGGCCTTCGGAGCGAGGAGCCAATCGTAAAGCTGTGCATCCATCGCGCTTTCCTTAATCTCAAAGGTTATTGTGCGGCTTGTGCCCTCATCGTCGTCAAAAAGGTAGCAAATGCGATACCAAGACGCTTTTTCGCCGTCCTTTTCAAGCACGCCGATAAAGGTTTTTACGGTAACCTCGTTTTTTGTTTCACTTTTCACCTCGGTCATTTCCTCGGCGTTTTGGGTTACCTCGCCGACCACCACTGTGCCAACGTCCTCGCCGTCCTCCTTGATGGTGTAGGAGCCATTTGCACCGTCAAATTCCCATTGTATGGGCATGC
Source organism: Clostridia bacterium (assembly GCA_017508425.1). Classification (GTDB taxonomy): domain Bacteria; phylum Bacillota; class Clostridia; order Oscillospirales; family CAG-272; genus Firm-07. The sequence continues at coordinate 6,148 of JAFVYZ010000041.1, forward strand.
GCATGGAAAGCGCGGTATTGCTGTCGCGCCCTGCAAAATAAGCGGTTTCAGCCCCCGTGCTTTTTCGGGTGCGGGGGAGATCCTCGGGGCTTGTCGGTACGATCTTTTTGCACGCGGCAAAGGGGAAAAGCAAGCAAAGGGAAAACAAAAGGCAGATAATTCTTTTTGTCATGGCAATCTCCGTTTTGTGGGTAATGGGGGGTAATCAGTCTAAGTAACCAAAGTATTCAAACAGACATGATAACTCCTTTTTGTGTAGGTGAGCGCATCTATATTTTACCATATTTTATGATACCTTGCAAGATGCCTGTGTGTGTGTTTTGCTTGCTTAAACAAAATTTGTCAAAAACAAATAAAGGGTATTGCCCATAATTATTTGTTTTGTACAATAACAACGTTGACAAGTGGAATTTGATATTAAAATAATCAAAATAACTTGAAAAACCATGCTGAATATGATAAAATGTAATTGCTTGCATAAAATGCAAAAAAAATTTTAATTAGGTCTTGACAAGCATGCGTAAATTTGCGAAAATCTTAACAGACAGACAGAC
>JAFVYZ010000042.1 GCA_017508425.1 Clostridia bacterium
AAGGGTACGGGCAAGGAGACCAATATTACCATTACTTCCTCGACCAATATGTCGCAGGAGGATATTGACCGTGCCATTAAGGATGCGGAGAAATTTGCCGAGGAGGACAAAAAGCAAAAAGAGGCTGTGGATACCAAAAATCACGCTGAAACCTTGATCTTCCAAAGCGAAAAGACCCTCACCGAGATCGGCGATAAGATCTCCGAGGAGGAAAAGGCCGACGTGAAGAATGCCATTGAGAAGCTGCGCGCAACCGTTTCCGGTGGCGACACTGCCGCGATCAAGGCAGATACCGAGGCACTTGAAAAGGCCTTCTACGCCCTTTCCGAGAAGCTTTACAAGCAGCAGGGCGCAGCGGGTGCCGAGGCAGGTGCTGACGCAGGTGCCGGTGCTGAGGGCGGCTTCTATAATGCTGATTTTGAGGATAAGAGCGGAAACTGATTCTATTTTTAGGATGTAACAGAGGATTATGGCAGAAAAACGCGACTATTATGAGGTTTTAGGGGTTGATAAGGGGGCGGATGAAAGCACTATTAAGAAGGCGTATCGCTCCCTTGCCAAGAAATATCACCCCGATATGAACCCCGGCGATAAAGAAGCGGAGCAAAAGTTCAAGGAAGTAAATGAGGCTTATGACGTTCTTTCGGACGCCGATAAGCGGGCAAAGTACGATCAGTACGGCCACGCGGCCTTTGATCCTGCCGCAGGCGGTGCCGGCGGCGGCTTTGGCGGCTTTGGCGACTTCGGGGATATTTTCAGCAGCTTCTTCGGCGGTGGATTTGGCGGTTTTGGGGGTGGAAGTGCACAGCGCAACGGCCCCACGCGCGGTGACGACATTGGCGCACGCATTTCGGTGACCTTTGAGGAGGCCGCCTTTGGTGTCAAAAAGGATATCAATTACAATCGTGTGTGCCGTTGCCCCGACTGTGCGGGCAGCGGTGCCGCAAAGGGCACATCACCTGAGACCTGCGGTAAATGCCATGGCTCGGGGCAGATGCGTGTCATGCAACGCCTTGGCGGTATGCAGTTCCAAAGCACGACCACGTGTGACAGCTGTCGCGGTAAGGGTAAGATCATCAAGACCCCCTGTAACAACTGCCGTGGAACGGGCTTTATCCGCATCAGCAAAAAGCTGGAGGTCTCCATTCCTGCGGGCATTGATGATGGTGAGCGCATTGCACTTCGCGGTCAAGGAAACGATGGGCGAAATGGCGGCAGTGCCGGCGATTTGATCCTGCAGGTGACCGTCAAGCCGCACCCGATCTTTGAGCGTGATGGCTACAATATTTATTGCGAGGTGCCGTTGCCCGTCACCGATGCGATCCTTGGCGCCGAGATCGAGATCCCGACGTTGGAGGGCAACGTTAAATATACCATTCCCGAGGGCACTCAGCCGGGGACTGCCTTTACCATCAAGGGACAGGGTATTCCTTTTATTAACAATAAGAGTCGCCGCGGCGATCTTATTTTCCAAGTGAATGTTGAGATTCCAAAGGGGCTTAACGATGCTCAAAAGGAAAAGGTGCGCGCCTTTGCTGCCGATTGCAATGAGGGGAATTACGGTAAAAAATCGGGATTTTTCACACGTATTTTTGAAAAATTCAATCGAAAATAAGGAAAATTATGGACTATTGTAAGGATTGGTCCCAATTAAAGGTGACCGTAAAGCTTGAGCATCTCGATACGCTCGTGGCGATCATGAGCATGCTCAACAACAATTTAATGATCGAGGATTTCAGCGATATCGATCTCAAGACCTGCTATGGGGATCTTATTGACGAAAGTATTCTCAATGCCGATAAGACCGTGGCAGCCGTGTCGGTATTCCTGCCGGCTGAGCGTCCCTTTACCGATGCCGTCGCATTTTTGCGTGAGCGTATGGCTGAAAACGGATTCGAGGGAAAAATTGAGATCATCGGCGTATCCGAAGAGGATTGGGCCAACTCCTGGAAGGCGTATTACAAGCCGCTTCACATTGGTAAAAAAATGGTGATCGTGCCCGCTTGGGAGTGTTACGATGAAGCCCCCGGTGAGATCATTGTTCGCATGGATCCCGGTATGGCCTTTGGCACCGGCACGCACGAAACCACAAGGCTTGTGATCGAGCTTCTTGAGACCTACACCAAGCCCGGCGCGCGTGTGCTTGATGTGGGCTGTGGCAGTGGCATTTTGGCCATTTGCGCGAAAAAGCTGGGTGCTGCCGAATGTAAGGCTTACGACATTGACCCCGTTGCGGTACGCGTGGCGCGCGAAAACATCAAGGATAGCGGTGAGGAGAACGTCACGTGCGACGTATCCGACCTCTTGAAGCACGTGGATCTTTCGGGCGGCAAATACGACCTCGTGTGCGCAAATATTGTGGCGGACATTATCATTCGTATGGCTCCCGACGTTGGGGCGTATATGAAGGACGATGCCATTTTGCTGGCCTCCGGCATTATTACCGAGCGCGCGGATGAGGTCGTCGAGGCCTTAGCATTGCACGGCCTTCGTGTGGCTGAGCGGCTTGACGATAATGGTTGGTGTGCTTTGGTTGTTCAAAAAGCATAACGCACTTAATTGTTAATTTTTTTATAAAACGGGCATCTAATGGTGCCCGTTTTGTCATTTTCGTGCGAAAAGTAGTAAATAATCACAAAAAGGCAATTGACAAATTGTTCAATTTGTGTTATTATAAGAAAAATGCTCTTGGGGAGGTTGAACAAGTGCCGCGCTTCTTTGTTACCGGTGATCAAATTGAAAACGGGCTTGTCACCATTACCGGAGATGATGCTCATCATATTTCCCGCGCACTTCGCATGGCAACAGGGGAGCATATCACTGTGTGCGACAGTAGTGCTAATGAATATGACTGTGAGCTGACCGAATTTTTGCCCGATTGCGTGAAAGCCGTGGTCCTGAGCAGCCAAAAGCAACAAACTGAGCCTCCTTGTAGGCTTACCCTTTATCAGGCGTTGCCGAAGGGCGATAAATTGGATTCGGTGATTCAAAAATCGGTTGAATGCGGTGTTACCACGGTTGTGCCCTTTGAAAGCGAGCGCTGTATTGTGCGAGCGAAGCCTGAGGCGGAAGGAAAAAAACGGGAACGGCGCGAGCGAATTGCACTTGAGGCTGCGAAGCAGTGCGGCCGCGGTGCGATCCCGGCGGTCCTTTCTACGGTTTCCTTTCGTGAAATGCTGGCTTTGGCTTGTCAGGCGGACCTTGTGCTTTTTTGCTTTGAGGGGGAGGGCACTGTGCCCATTTCGAGGATCCTGGCCGAAAGGTCCCCTGCGCAGGGGCAGGAAATTGCGCTTGTCGTAGGCAGTGAGGGTGGGTTTTCGCTCGCGGAGGCCGAGGCGGCAAGGGAGCGGGGCTTTGTGATGACGGGCCTTGGAAAACGCATTTTGCGTACCGAAACGGCTCCTATTTTTGCACTGGCCTGTATCTCGGCGGCACTGGAATTACAGTGAATGTAAAAATTCACAAAACAAACAAGAAAATTTGTGAAAATCGGGCAATGTGCTATTGCAATTTCACAAAAAATCGTGTAGAATATATCTATTCTGCATATTTTAAACAAGAATGAAGGATGAGGTATTCGTATGTCTAACAGATTGTTTCAAGGCGTGATTCACCAAATGAAGGATGCCATTGACCGTGTGATCGGCGTAATTGATGAAAACGGTGTAGTAATCGCTTGCTCTGAACTGGTGAAGATCGGCGAGATCAAGCAGGGCATTCGTGATGAGCTTGCGTACACGTCAGAAGAGGTTGTTTCCGGCGGATACACCTATCGCCCCCTCGTTTCCAATTCCAGGGCCGAACACATAGTGTTCGTCGAGGGTGAGGATAAAATGGCTGAGAAAATGTGCAAGATGCTTACTGTTGCACTCAGCAATATCAAAAATCTCTATGATGAGAAATATGATAAGGGCTCCTTTATCAAAAATATCATCCTTGACAACATTCTTCCCAGTGATATTTACATCAAGAGCAAGGAGCTTCATTTCAATACCGATGAAGCGCGTATCGTATTCCTTATCAAGTTCTTCGGTAAGACCGATATGCTTCCCTTCGAGATGCTGCAAAATATGTTCCCCGATAAGTCCAAGGATTATGTCATCAGCGTTGGCGAGCATGACGTGGTTCTTGTAAAGGACGTAAAGCATGGCACTGAGATCCGCGAGATCGAAAAAATCGCCACTAACATTGCCGACACGCTTTCGACCGAATTCTATACCAAGGTTGCGATCGGTATCTCGACTGTTGTCGATAATATCAAGGATCTTGCCCGCGCATACAAGGAGGCTCAGGTCGCACTTGAGGTCGGCAAGGTGTTTGAGACTGAGAAAAACATCATCAATTACGAAAATCTCGGCATCGGACGCTTGATCTATCAGCTTCCGACCACGCTTTGCGAGATGTTTTTGCAGGAGGTCTTTAAAAAGGAGAGCCTTGAGAGCCTTGACCGTGAGACCTTGATGACCATTCAAAGCTTTTTTGAAAACAATCTTAACGTTTCCGAGACCTCGCGCAAGCTGTTCGTACACCGCAATACCTTGGTGTACCGTCTTGAAAAGATCCGCAAGCTGACCGGTCTTGATCTTCGTGAGTTTGAGCATGCCATTACCTTTAAGGTGGCACTTATGGTCAAGAAATACTTGGACTCCAAGCCCGGCAAATTCATCTAAAATACATAATCGGCGATTTTGATCGTTGATCTTCATTTTGATCATACCTTCCCATAAAGAAAAGAGGGAATTCATGAAGCTTTATTTTTCGGTTTCTCCCGTACCCACCGAGGATCATCGCGAAACGCTCCTTGCTGTGGTGACGGATACCGTCCCCGGCAGTACCGCACGCTTCAGTGAGGATGGTAAGAGACTGGCGTTAGAGGTGCCTTCTCAATCGGACCGTTTTGCGGTCCTTGATGCCGTAACCTTCAGGATCAAGGCATTTGGCTATACCGTAACGGAAGAGCCAAGGCAGGATCCTCCCGCTCCGCCCATTACCAATTTTGGAAGCTTTTATCAAGAAAAGCAACCGCGCACCGTTCGTCTTTCTACCTTTTTGATCACGCTGATCTCGGTGGCATTGGCAGTATCGGTGTTGGGGGTTCTTCTCGGATCCGCGCTCTCGGGCGTGTTTGGCTTTCGACACGGTGATACATTGGGCGTTGACGGTACTGAAGATTACAGTGAAAAAATCGGTCTTATCGATACGATCTTTAGGGACTACGCGCTTTATGATACCAATGGTGACCTTTTGCTTGACAGTATGCTCAAGGCTTACGTCGAAGCGACGGGAGATCAATATGCGGCTTATTATACCGCGGCTGAATTTGCCGAGCTGATGACGCAAAACAGCGGTTCCTTAGTCGGCGTCGGCATTACCGTCATCGAAAGTGTGGATCCAAAGGGTATTGCGATCATCGGCGTGGTGCCGAATTCTCCGGCCGATCAGGCTGGCGTTAAGCCCGGTGACGTGATCGTTTCGATCGGCAGCGGTGAAAACGCCTTTTCCGTAGCCGAGCGCGGTTACGAGGCCTCGCTAAACGCCTTGCGCGGTGATGAGGGCAGTGTGGCCCATTTTAAGGTCGTACGAGAGACCGAGAGCCTTGATTTTTCGATTTCCCGTGCGAAGGTAGAGACCTTGTCTGTGACAGGTAAGGTCAGCGAAACGAATGCCGCGATAGGCATTGTTTCAATTTCGCAATTTGCAACAAATACACCCGTGCAGTTTAAAAATGAAATGGACCGCTTGATCGGTCTTGGATGCACCAAATTCGTGTTTGACGTACGCAACAATCCCGGCGGAGATTTAAAATCGATCGTAGCGGTGTTGTCGTATTTCTTAAATGAGAACGATCTTGTCGTAACGATCGTCCAAAAGGATGGCACATCCGAGAGTGAATACGTGAAGGCCGTGACTTACGAGGGCACGTATGCGGATTGCAGCGTAGCCAAGGAGGACATCGGTAAGTACCGTAATTATGCCAAAGCGGTGCTCATTAACGGTTATACCGCAAGTGCTGCGGAGTTGTTTTCGGCGGTACTTCGCGACTATCAGCTGGCCACGCTTGTGGGAACTACCACCTATGGCAAGGGCGTGCTGCAAAACATTTTTGATCTATCGGTGTTCGGTTACTCCGGAGGTCTTAAGCTGACAACGGGGTATTACAATCCACCCTCGGGCGAAAATTACGACGGCAAGGGCGTGGCACCGCACGGTGCCGAAACGCCGCTTGACGATGCCGTGAAGGATAAAAATCCCGCGCTTTTGTCCGAGGCGCAGGACAATCAGATTGCCGCTGCAATTGCGGCAATCACACAGTAAAAAATATTTCAATCATAAAGAGGAGTATCGGTTATGGCAAATGCAAAGAAAATTACGATGACGCAAGAGGGCTACAATGAGCTTGTCAAAGAACTCGAGTGGCGTGAGGGCGAGGAGCGCGAACGCATTAAAAATGACATTGTAACGGCTCGCGGCTTCGGCGACCTTTCCGAGAATGCGGAGTACGATGCTGCCCGCAACGCGCAGGCGGAAAATGAGGCGCGCATTATCAAGCTGAAATACGACATTGAAAATGCCGACGTTTACGACGCCTCTAAGGCGGTGCGGGGCGTGATCGGCATCGGTTCCGTGATCAAGGTATATGATGAGGATTTCAAGGAGGAGTGCACGTGGCGCATTGTCGGCTCCAACGAGGCTGACGTGATCAGCGGCAAGATCTCCGATCAATCTCCCGTCGGCCAGGCACTCATCGGTCACCGTGCCGGTGATGTGGTAACGGGCGTTGTTGAAACGACCGGCTACAATTTCACCTATCGTATTATTGAAGTAGGACGCTAAAAGGGGAATCACCATGGCACAGGAAATGAACAACCAAGCAGTAGGGGCAGCCGAGCAGGAGGTCAACCTCGGCGATATCCTGCGCGTACGTCGCGAAAAGCTTGCGGCGCTTCGTGAAGCAGGTTCGGACCCCTTTAAGATCACCAAATATCCGCAGGATGCGTATTCGGCCGATATCAAGGAGCGTTTTGCCGACCTTGAGCCAGAGGCGGAGACCGAAGTTGCGGTTTGCCTTGCGGGCCGTATGATGACCAAGCGTGTGATGGGCAAGGCCAGCTTTGCACATCTTCGTGACGACAAGGGTGATATTCAAATCTACGTGCGCCGCGACGTGATTGGCGACGAGCCGTATGCCGGCTTCAAAAAGATGGACATCGGTGACATCGTGGGCGTGAAGGGCACTGTCTTCCGCACTAAAATGGGCGAGATCAGCGTGCGCGCTACCGAGATCGTACTCCTTTCCAAGAGTCTTCTCCCCCTGCCTGAGAAGTTCCATGGCCTGAAGGACCAGGAGACTCGCTACCGTCAGCGCTACGTGGATCTTATCGTCAACCCCGAGGTCAAGGGTACCTTTGTGAAGCGCAGTCTCATCATGCGTGAGCTTCGCGCATTCCTTGACAGCAAGGGCTTCCTTGAGGTGGATACGCCGATCCTTACTCCCTTTGAGATCGGTGCTTCTGCGCGTCCCTTTATGACGCACCACAATACCTTGGATATGGATATGGTTCTTCGTATTGAGACTGAGTTGTACCTCAAGCGCCTTATCGTTGGCGGTATGGATCGCGTGTATGAGGTCGGTCGTATCTTCCGTAACGAGGGTATGGACCCCAAGCACAATCCTGAGTTTACCAGCATTGAGCTGTATCAGGCATATACCGACTATCACGCACTCATGGACCTCGTTGAGGAGATGATGCGTACCGTTGCCGAAAAGGTTTGCGGTAGTCTTGTCATTCCTTATTGCGGTCACCAGATCGATCTCGGTCACTGGGAGCGCATGACGATGCTTGAAGCTGTGAAAAAGTACAGCGGCGTGGACTTTAACGAGATCAAATCCGATGAAGAGGCCATTGCCATTGCCAAGGAAAAGCACGTTGAGCTGCCTGAAGTACCCACAAAGGGTGCAATTCTTGCAGAATTCTTTGATGCATTTGTGGAAGAAAATCTCATTCAGCCCACCTTCATCTACGATTATCCCGTGGAGATCAGCCCGCTTGCGAAGCGCAAGCCTGAGGATCCCGCTTACACCGAGCGCTTTGAGTACTTCATTAATGCAACCGAATTCGGAAATGCATTCTCCGAGCTTAACGACCCCATTGATCAAAAAGAGCGTTTTGAACGCCAGGTTGCCGAGAGAAAGGCGCTTGACCCCAATTGCCGTGCTCAGGTTGATTACGATTACGTGACGGCGCTTGAATATGGCTTGCCTCCCACAGGCGGCCTTGGCTTTGGTGTTGACCGTTTAGTCATGCTTCTCACCGACAGCCCGTCGATCCGCGACGTATTGCTGTTCCCGACGATGAAGCCGCTGGACTGATTATTCATAAATATTTAAGGGACTGTTACATATTTTCTTGGTGTAACAGTCCCTTTTTAAGGAGCTATCATGGAACATAACCGAGAAGAAAAGCGCGAGGGGCGCGAGATCCGTTTTGGCGGCAGTCCCAAACCACGCAAAGAAAAGGAACACGGTAAGATCTACCGCTGGTTTGATAACTTTTGGTATCACCACAAATGGAAAACGATCGCTTCGATTTTCCTTGCCGTCGTGGTGACGGTTTGCACGTTGCAAATGTGTGGACGAGAGAAGCCGGGTGATATTATCATTCTTACTGCGGGACCCTATGGCTTTTTCGACAATGAAGCAGGGCTCAATGACCTGAAAAAATGCCTTTCCACCTATATTCCCGAGGATTATAACGGAAATGGCGTAAAGGATATCACACTTCAAAATTACACGATCTTTTCTGAGGATGAGGCCAAGGAATACGAGGGGCGTGTGGATGAAAATGGTGATCCGTTAGGCCTTAAGGTGGACCGCAATCAAAACACGAAGGAATACCAAAATTTTTCGCAATACATCATAAACGGGAATGCGGCGATCTTGTTTTTGTCGCCCTGGCTTGCCAATCAGTATGCCACTACGACCGGTTTATTGATGAATTTTACCGAATTGTTTGGCACGGATCCTCAAAACGGCATGTTTGCAACGCCGGAAGGGGGCAAAACGATCTGCTATGGCATTAAGCTGTGTGAGACAGCTCTTTGGCGTGAAAACAGCGCCGTACGCGCGAATTTGCCCGAGGACACCGTAATTTGTTTGATGAAGCCAACGATGCTCGGTGACAATGCAGATGTGGAGATCTATAATCGTTCCGTCGCTGTTGTAAAAGCATTGATCCAATAAAAAAGGGGCGCATGCCCCTTTTTTATGCCAATTTTTGCACATCCGTTTTTTGCATAACCAAAATCTCTCGCGGCAATACTTTCATTACTCCAGCAAAGGAGAGTGAAATGTATAAAAATAAGGTTGAAATATGCGGCATTAACACCTCGGAGCTAAAGACCTTAACGGATGATGAAAAGCGTACACTACTTGAAAAAGCACAAAAAGGGGACGCAAAAGCAAGAGATGAGCTGATCCTTGGTAATTTGCGGCTTGTGCTCTCGATCATACAGCGGTTTTCAGGGCGCAAGGAAAATGTGGATGATCTTTTTCAAGTCGGGTGCATTGGCCTTATCAAGGCGGTTGATAATTTTAATCTTTCACTTGACGTGAAATTTTCCACTTATGCTGTTCCGATGATCATCGGTGAGATCCGCCGATATTTGCGTGACAATAATTCGATCCGCATCAGTCGCTCGGTGCGCGATCTTGCATACCGTGCGCTGCAGGCGAGGGAAGAGCTTACAAGAGAGCGAGAGTACGAGCCAAGTACGGATGAGATCGCTGCCAAGCTTGGCGTCGGGCGTGAATCGATCCTTCGGGCAATGGAGGCGATCGTCGAGCCGATCTCTCTTTACGAGCCGGTCTATAACGAGAGCGGAGATGCCATTTATATTATGGATCAGATCAGTGATACCTCAGCGCAGGACGAGCATTGGCTGGAGCATATTGCACTGAGGGACGCGATGAAAAAGCTTAGCGACCGCGAAAGAAGGATCATAGAAATGCGTTTTTACAAAAATAAAACGCAAATGGAAATTGCCGAAAGCATCGGCATTTCGCAAGCGCAGGTCTCGCGTCTTGAAAAAGGTGCGCTGGAGCGAATGCGAAAAGAAATTTAAAGGTGAAATCATAACGAAATGAAGAAAAAAGACAAAAAATGTCTTTTTAAATGTTAAAAAATAAAGCAAAACCGCGCTTGAAATTATTGCGCGGTTTTTGCTTTTTTTAGAGCTTGTTGGGGAAAATAATGATGTTGAGGAGGTGATATTCTTGAAAAAACAAGCCTCGCTTTTTTCAAATACGGCTGTTCTCGGCATCATGGCTTTTTTTTCAAAGGCGATGACCTTTTTGTTAATGCCGTTTTACACCGCAAGGCTTTCGCCCGCCGATTTTGGACAGGCAGATCTTTTGATCAGTACAGCACTGTTTCTCTTGCCCTTTGTTTCACTGAATATGCCCGAGGCCGTATTTCGTTTTGTGGCAGGAGGAGAACGTGATAAAAAAGAGGTTATCACGGTTGGGGTGGCCCTTTTGCTTTTGGGCGTGGGAATGTTTTTGTGCCTGTTTCCGCTTTTGATGTCTTCTGAGGTGCTTTCCCGTTATCGGTATCATTTGCTTTTTTACGTGATCGCCTCGCTGTCACGAAGCTTTCTGGCTCACTTGCTTCGCGCGGAAGGGAAATATTTTGTGTATGCCGTGCAACAGTTTGCCTGTGCACTCCTCACGGTCTTGCTTCAAATTTTCCTTTTGTCAGGAGCCTATCCGGGGGCGGGCGGTTATTTGCTCGGCGTTATTTTGGGGGATAGCTTGGTTTTCTTTGTGCTGTTGTTGGTATTGCGTCCTTGGCGGTATATTTCGGTTGCATGGATCGGCCGAGGCGGTATGAGGGTCTTGCTTTTTTACGCGCTGCCCCTGATCCCGACGGCGGTGCTTTGGTGGATCACCTCAATTTCGGACCGCTATTTTTTACTTCATTATCACGGCAGTGAAGCGATGGGGCTTTATGCCGCCGCCTCGCGCATTCCAACGGCATTGACCTTTTTTGTTGGCATCTTTCTTGAGGCATGGCAATACACGGCGATCGGTGTTGGGGAAGGCACGCGAGGCGTACGCTACGGACAAATTTATTCCATGCTTTTGCCCGTGGGTATCGCAGGTGCAGCTGCAATGCTTTGTATGATGTATCCCGTGAAGACGGTGGTATATGCCCCGGAATATGGGGCCGTCACTCAGTTTATTCCGCTCTTAACGCTGGCTGCATTGTTTTCGGCATTTTCCTCCTTTTTTTCAAGCGTTTATACCGTAACCTTAAAGTCAAGCTCGTCGCTGTGGACTGCATTGATCGGCGCGGCGCTCAATTTGTTGCTTAACGCTTGGCTGATTCCTTCGCTCGGCGGTATTGGCGCGTCCTTGGCCACGCTTTTGTCGTATTTTACGATCTTTTTACTGCGTGCCTTGCATACGGGGCACTACGTGGCGTTTTCGCGTCATTGGGGGAAATTGACACTTTCATTGAGCTATCTTTCCTTGGCCGCGTTGGCCGTCACGTGCGGCGAATACGGCGTTTCGCTTCTACCGGCTGTCCTATCGGTAGTTCCGTTTGGCATGGAAATATTCGACATTTTTCAGCTTTTATTTGGAAAAGCGGCACATTTTATGAAAAAGCGACCGAAAATGACGAACAAATATTGACATTTGGAGTACATTTTATTATAATTATAATGTTGAAAGTGACGATTCTTGCAGCTTTTGACGCATCATTACAAATAAAGGAGTTTGTATGAAAAAGAAACAGCTTTTAAATTTGATCATCCTGGCGGTAGCTGTCATCGCAATCGTGGTGCTGGCCATTACGATGCGCACTGCACCTGCTGATGCAGACACGCCCTACTATGCCACCTTTATGTCTTTGGTGCCCCCGATCATCGCGATCGGCCTGGCGCTTGTCACGAAGGAGGTTTTCAGCTCCTTGTTCGTGGGTGTTTTGGCAGGCGGCTTGTTTTATGCTGATTTTTCGCCCGTCAAAGCGATCGATACCGTGGTAAATACCGGTATTATTGAGGCTGTAGCGGGTACGGCAGGCATTTTTGCGTTCCTCGTAATTCTTGGTGCTATCGTTATCCTGCTCAACAAGGCAGGCGGCTCGCAGGCGTTTGGTAAGTGGGCTCAGACCCACGTAAAAACGCGTGTAGGGGCACTTCTTGCCACCTTCGCACTTGGCGTGCTTATCTTCGTTGACGACTACTTTAACTGCCTCACGGTTGGTAGCGTGATGCGTCCTGTGTGCGATACTCATAAAATTTCGCGCGCGAAGCTTGCCTATGTGATCGATGCGACCGCCGCTCCGATCTGCATGATCGCCCCCGTTTCTTCGTGGGCAGCGGCTGTTTCCGAGCACGTGGCAGACGGGCAGGGACTTACTTATTTCATTAAGGCCATTCCTTATAACTTCTATTCGCTTCTCACCATCGTCTTCGTCATCACAATCGTTATCATGGGTTTTGATTACGGCAAGATGTCGGGTGTGGAGTTTAAGGCCCTTGCAGGTGATCTTGGCGCCATTGAGGGCGAAGAGGACGAGCAGGCACCCGCAAGCACGCTTCGTGCACGCGTGTACGACCTCATCGTGCCCATCGCCGTGCTCATCGTTTCCTGCATCGTAGCTCTGATGTACGTTGGCGGCTTCTTTACCGAGGGCGACTATCAGTGGCAGCTCATTGGTGCCTTTGGTAACACCGATGCTACCGTCGGCTTGCCCCTTGGCTCGCTCGTGGCTCTCATCATTACCATCATTTATCTGATGGCGCGCGGTCTGATCTCCTTCAAGGAGTCGATGGAAGCGATTCCGAAGGGCTTCATGGCCATGGTTCCCGCGATTCTGATCCTCACGCTTGCCACCGCCCTTAAGAACACCACCGGACTTCTTGGCTCTGATGTGTTTGTTGAAAATCTTCTTAAAAACGCAGGCGCTCTTAAGCTCTTCCTGCCCGCGATCATTTTCGTGATCGCTTGCTTCCTGGCATTTGCGACGGGCACCTCTTGGGGCACGTTTGGCATTCTGATTCCTATCGTTTCCGCCGCATTTGGTGGCCTTGGCTCGGAAATCGCCGTAATCGGCATGTCTGCATGCCTTGCCGGTGCCGTTTGCGGTGATCACTGCTCGCCCATTTCCGATACCACCATTATGGCATCGGCAGGCGCACAGTGTAACCACGTTGAGCACGTATCCACGCAGCTGCCCTATGCGCTTACCGTTGCTGCGGTATCCTTCATCTCCTACGTGATCGCAGGTCTTTTGCAGAGCGTGGGGCTCTACTGGTGGGTATCTCTTCCCATTGGTATTGTTCTTATGATCGGCACTCTCTTTGGCATCAAATTTTTCCAAAGCAAAAAAGCGACTCAAGAAATCTAAAAAAATCAAAAAAAAATCCAAAAAATATCTTGCTTTTTTGAATTTTTTATGATATAATATCACGCGTGTGTGTTTACACGGAATTTAAGGGTGGTCCGCTGCGAAGCTCTGCATGAACATCCGGATTTTAAAGGAGGCCATAAAATGAACTTGATTCAGGCTTTTACAAACGAGCAGTTGAAGACAGAGGTACCCGTGATTCGCATTGGTGACACCATTCGCATTCACAACAAGATCGTTGAGGGTACCAAGGAGAGAATCCAGCTTTTCGAAGGTACCGTTATCGCCAAGCACGGCGGCGGCATTTCCGAGACCTTCACGGTAAGACGCGTTTCTTACGGTGTAGGTGTGGAGAAGACCTTCCCGCTTCATTCCCCCAACGTTGCTAAGGTAGAGATCATTCGCGTCGGCAAAGTTCGTCGTGCAAAGCTTTACTACCTGCGTGACCGTATGGGCAAAGCTTCTAAGGTTAAAGAAAAGATCTAAACTCTCAAAAAACGGGCGGTTGCTGAAGCAACCGCCCGTTTTTTTACCTTGAACGCATAATAAAAAAAGAAGCGTCCATAAATAATAGAGATATTTATGGGGGCTTTTATGGGAGAAACAGCTTTTAAAAACACACTTTCCGTGATCGCAACGGCCTTGATCGCGCTGGTTGTATCGCTTGGAATGCATGTTTTCGTATATCCGTCGGGCTTTGCACCCAGCGGCTTTGACGGGCTTGCAACGATGCTTCAAAGCATGAGCGGAGTGAGCGCGGGCGTATTTGTTTTTTTGCTTAACGTGCCACTTCTTACAGCGGCGTGGTTTTTGCTTAGGCGGCGATATGTGATCTTGACGGTTTTCTATACGGTTTTTTTGTCTTTCTTTATTGCCCTTTGGGCAAGGGTAGGGCTTTATCAATATGATGCTGAGGGGGAGCGATTGCTTGCTGCTGTCTTTGGCGGTATTTCTCAGGGCTGCACGGGCTTTATGCTGCGCATGGGCGCTTCCTCGGGCGGCGTGGATATTGTGGGAAGCATGATCCAACAAAAAATGCCTCACCGGGATGTCGAGAAGATCATTTCAATGGTTAGCGCCGTTATTGTTGGGGTATCTTTTTTGGTTTATCGTAATTTTTCAAGTGTGTTGCTTTCCGTGGTGGAAATCTTTGTGTGCGAACGCGTGACTTCTTTGATTTTGCACAGTACCAGAAGTGCTGTTAAATTTGAATTGATCACCGACAATGCAGAGGCCTTAAAACATGATATTTTAGAGGAGTTGCATCACGGGGCCACAGTATTTGAGGCAAAAGGTCTTTACAGCGGAGAAAAAAAGCAGGTGGTTTTTTGCGTGGTGAATTATCGTCAAATTCCCGATTTTTTCAAGATCGTGGAAAAGCACGAACGTGTTTTTGTTTATTACACGAGCGCGCTTCGCATTCGTGGAAATTATGATTTCAAATAAAAAAACAGCGTGATGCTTGTCATCACGCTGTTTTTTACTTTAATTAGCCAAGGCGAGCTTCAAGAGCTGCAAGCTCTTCGTACATAGTTGCGGGAACAGCCTCGCCAACCTGTGCGTAGAACTCCTTGATGTTTGCGATGTCAGCCTTCCAGGACTCTACGTCAACAGAAAGCAGATCGCGAATGGTATCAATGGTTACGTCCTCAAGGCCCTCAATGTTGATGTCCTCAGCCTTCGGAACGTAGCCGATTGCAGTTTCAACAGCATCAACCTTATCCTCGCAACGAGCAAGGATCCAGAGAAGCACGCGGAGGTTGTCGCCGAAGCCGGGCCAAATGAAGTGACCTTCGTCATCGGTGCGGAACCAGTTTACGTGGAAGATCTTGGGAGCGTTGGGAATAACCTTGCCCATATCGAGCCAGTGCTTCCAGTAGTCGCCCATGTTGTAGCCAACGAA
>JAFVYZ010000043.1 GCA_017508425.1 Clostridia bacterium
CATCAGCCCCTGCGGGGCTGGATATCATCACGGCAACGCCGTGTATCTCATCACGCGCCAGCGTGCATCCTCCTGCAGCTTGATGATATACAAAGCTTTGCCTTGATTTATTTGCTACGATATGTTATAATATTCAAAACGGAGGTCTTGACAATGAACCTATGTGACACAAAAACCGTAAAAAACATTATGACGGCATACGGGCTCCACTTTAGAAAGGAGTTCGGTCAAAACTTTCTCACCAATAAAATGGTGGTAGAGGACATTGCCGATCAGTGCACCGACACCACCAACGGCACCATTCTCGAGATCGGCCCCGGCATCGGGACCCTCACGCGTGAGCTTTGCCTGCGCCACAAAAACGTCATCGCCCTTGAGATCGACAAGGCCTTGATCCCGGCACTCGGCTACACCTTAAACGACTTTCACAACGTCACCGTCATCAACGAGGACGTAATGAAGGCGGATCTTGGTGAGATCCTTGCCCCCTATTTCGCCGAGGGCACCGTTTCAGTGTGCGCCAACCTGCCCTACTACATCACCACGCCGATCTTAATGAAGCTCCTTGAAAGCGGCCTTCCCTTCCGCTACATTACCATTATGATACAATCCGAGGTAGCAGACCGCTTGGTGGCCAAGGCGGGCAGTGGCGCTTACGGCGCGATCACGGCGGTGCTGAATTACTACGGCGAGGCTGAGCGTCTGTTTACCGTTTCTGCCGGGCACTTTATGCCGCCCCCGAAGGTCAACTCCGCCGTGGTGCGCATCAAGCTGCACGCGCAAAAGCCCTACGTACCCAAAAATGAAAAAATCTTCTTCCGCACGATAAAGGCCGCCTTTGAGCAGCGTCGCAAGACACTCCCCAACGCCCTTGCCTCGGGCTTTGGCGAACTTTCAAAGGAGGCGTGCGTGAGGCTCGTGGAGGCGGCAGGACACCGCGCCGACATTCGCGGCGAGCGGCTTTCGACCGCCGAATTTCTCACCCTTTCCGACCTGATCGCCGAAGAGCTGGAAGCATAAAAAGACAGCACCCACACGGGTGCTGTCTTTTTATCATAGAATCCCCTTGACAAAAAATAATTTGTATGCTATTCTCATTTTAGCATCATTTTATAGCTTAAACCGCAATATCTTTATATTTTTTAACAAAAACAGGACTATCTTAATATGGAAACGATTTCTTTGTTTTTTATGCGGCACAATCGCCACACGCCGATGCCCCCAACACCCGAGCGGCCGATCCGTTATTATGATCTTACGATCGTGCTTGAGGGCAGCCTTGCATACAGGATCGACGGCACACCGATCACCCTTGAGGCAGGCGACGCCCTGCTGATCTCAAGGGATATGCTGCGCGCACGCGACGCAACCTCGAATAAGATCGACTACATCAGCTTTAACTTTCACGCCGAAACGCCGCCCCCACTCCCCTTGGTGATGCGTGGCGTCGTGCAAAACGAAGCCAAGCTGATGATCGCCGCCTGCGACGCGGTTTACAAGTGCCACCCCCTTGGCTACGAGGAGATCGCAACCCCTTTGCTGCTGGCGATCCTGCGTACTTTTCAGGAAAATCTCAAGGAGGCGGCCGTTACGCCCTTAAGCGCCAAGATCGTGCAATATCTGCACAAAAATCTCGCGCGCCGCATCACACTCGCCGACATTGGCAGGATGACGTTCTTCTCCCCCGTTTACTGTGATACCGTTTTCAAAAAGGATATGGGCGTGTCGATCATCGATTATCTGCTCAGCAGGCGCATTGCCGAGGCGAAAAAGCTCCTCATTGAAGGCACGTTTTCCCTATCCGAGATCGCCAAGCAAACGGGTTTTTCGGATAGCAACTACTTTACCCGCGTGTTTAAAAAACGAACGGGCTACACGCCGACGGAATACCGAAAAATATACGCCGCAAATTGACCCATAACCCGGGAGGAGCAAGCCCCTCCCCTACGCGAAAACGGCTGACCGAAGCGGTCAGCCGTTTTTTGTATATTATCTCTTTTTCAGCTTACCGATCACACGGCCCGCGACGCGCACGTCGTCAAAATCCTTCAAAAGAATATCGCCGTATTCGGGATTAAGGGAGTAAAGACGGTCACCGCCAAAAACCTTAAAAAAGCCGTTGCCATCTAAGATAAAAATGCCGAGCTCCCCAAACTCCACGGTATCGGCCTCCTGCACAAGCAAAATGTCCCCGTCACGATAACGCGGCTCCATCGAATTGCCGCTGATACGCAGGGCAAAATCCGCCTCGCGGGTACGAGAATTGTCGCTCACCGTGATCTCCTCGGCGGTATCAGTATCCAGCATTACTCCAACCCCTGCCGACACGGGCAGATCGTAAAGCGGCAGCGTGCGGCGTGCAAAGCCGTTTTTGTTATCGGCATAAGCCGCTGTCAGGCGCGCCGCAAGCGGCTCGGGGCGCATGAAGCGCGCCGTGCTCTTCGCCTCGGGCTTGGTGGGAGAGAGCTCCATTTCCTTTTCAATCAAAGCACCCACAGTTTCCTTACCGCGTGCATCGAGCGCACGATATTTTTCAATGAGGGCAATCTCCCCCTCCTCGAGCGTGTAGTTGTTGGGGTTTTCCTCAATGCCGTACATAATGTAATCGAGCGAGCAATTCAGGGCCTCGCAGATCGCCACGAAATTCGAAAGCTTCGGAGACTCGCTGATGCCGGCAAGGATCTTGGAGAGCGTGCCGACGGCAATACCTGTTTTCTCGGCCAGCTCATCGTTGGTCATCTTTTTTTCACTCTTTAACTGCTTGATGCGTTTGATATAATCCATAAAAAGCACCTCTTTTTTCCGTCTTTGGTATCATTTTAGCATACTTTTTCCGTTTTGTAAAGTACTTTTGCAAAATATTTTTCCGTTTTTGGATTATTTTTCGAAAATGGAAAAGGTCGGAAGCGGTCGGAACCACAAGTTCCTTCCGCTTTCGACCTTTTTTTACCGTTTTGTATTCTTTTGTCGGAGTTGGCGCTTCCGACATTGTTCTCCCTTATAAAAAGCGCGAAATATCGTCGTTGGGCACGGAATGTGCAAGATTCGCATTCTTATACCTCACGTCCTCAGTGACCTCGGCAATGACCTTCATGTAGTCGGGCAGGGTCACACACTCCTGCTCGGTTTCCACCTCGATCTCCGCGATCGCGCGATCACTCCAAAAGGGATAAACGTCAATTTCAAGCATGCGGGTGCCAAGCGGCACACGATAGCGCGTTTTCTCAATGGAAGTCGCCTTCGGGTCGGCAAGCTCTAAGAGCGCAAGATATTCCCTCTCGGAGATCTCGCGTTCATCCTCCACGGCGCGAAGCGCGTTCACGCGCCGCTTTCGTGTTTCAACAAAGGTTTCGCGCTCTCCCTCAAGAATGCGGCGTACGCGATGAGTCTCCCCCTTTTGGGTCAGTAAATAGGTTTGCGTGATCGACAAAATGCGACACCCCGGCAGGCGGGCAAGTGCTTGCACATCGGGCATGGCGATGAGATATTTGTGCTCGATCTCGTATTTTGGCGCGTCAAAGATCGACCAAGGAAGGTCGGTGGGCATCGGTGCCTCAAAGGACAGCGGCTTGCCCGTTTTGGGGTGCTTGAAGCCAAGCCCCACGGCAAAAAGCGCGGGTGCTTTCGCCTTTGTGCGCGCACCGTATTTTCCGTCACCCACAAGGGGCGTTCCGCGCGAGGCAAACTGCACGCGAATCTGGTGACTGCGCCCCGTATCAAGCAAAACGGATACCCGCGTATAGGTCTTACCCTCATACATCGCCGTGCCCGTGGTACGGTAGGTCAAAACCGCCTCGCGCGCGCCGCGCCGAGGGGTATCGACAACAAAGCTTTTGTTTTGTCGTGCGTCCTTAAACAAGAGATCGCGCAGCTCGCCCTCGGGTGCTGTGGGCGCGCCCTCGAGCACAGCAATATATTCCTTTTTCAGCGCACGGCTTGCTACCGCCAAAGAAAGCGCGGCTGCCGCCGCCTTGGTGCGGGCATAGACCATCACACCGCCAACGGCACGGTCAAGCCGATGTACGGCAAAGACCTTTCCGAATTGCGGGGCAAGAAGCGCGGGCATCGAGCCATCGCCACCATCCTCGCTGAGAACACCCACCGGCTTTACCGCCACAACGATCTCCTTGTCGCTATATAAAACCTCCACGGCACTCCCCTTTCCCGTCATTTTCCGACAACGTGTTTAAAAAATTATTTGCGCATCATCCCATCAAGCGCCTCAAAATAGCGCTTGCCGAACTCGCGCTGTGCGACAGCGCTAAAATGAATCCCATCGGGCTTCAGCGCGAGATCCTTTGCGGATACCACGGCGGTGTTTGGCAATTCCCTCGCAATCTCGTGAAAGATCACATTGAGGCGCTTCGGGCGCTGTTCTTGGTTATATTTTTCCTTCAGGTTTTCCGAAAGCTCACCGATGAGAAGCGGGAGGTCCTCGGCCCCCAGCTCCTTTCGCATCGCGGTGATCATTGCCATAAACCTTTCCTTATAGGTAAGGAGCATTTCCTCGCTCCCGCAATCGCTTTCGCCCTGATGCCACAAGATCCCCGCAAGACGTGAGGTGCGCTTGGCGAGCTTCGTCATCATCACGGCGTGATCGTAAAGGATCTCACCCGGCATCCACTGCGAGAGCTTAGTGCCGCCGTCAGCGCAGGAAACAAGCCCCACGCGCCAACCGTAGGCATTGGCAACGCTATCGGCGAAGCTCGCCCCGGGACCCACGCCGGATTTCGGCTTGACGTCAAAAATACCGCGGTCAACGTTGATCGGCTCGCTCATCTTTTGCCAGCGCCCCATACGGAGCATAAAGCAATTTTCGTTTTGGATGGGGGCAACGTCGGCGTATTCGCCCCTGCCCGCCATATTCGACTGCCCGATCAGCAAAAAGGAACGGATCTCGTCGTTGCTCTCCACGTTCAGTCCATCGCCGAACAGCGCCTCTTTGATCTTCTCCATCGTGTGTCTCCTTATCTGAATTCGGTTTGTGCGTCGGCAAGCAGTGCGCGGCAACGCAAAATGCGGTAGTGCTCGCTTGTGGGATCACCCGTTAAAATACCGGTTTCGCGGCGCAGCGCCGTGATCAGTGCCTCGGGCGAAATATACTTCCCCTCGGCGGCAGAAAGCTTGGCGCGAATAGCAATTACGCCCGCATCAAACGTTACCTCGGCGGAATGAATATACTCCGAAAGGCTGATCTCCTTTTCTCCCGATTTGGATTTTTTGGTAACGGTGAGATTGCCGCCGACAAGTGCCTTCTCCACCTGCTCGGCAAGTGCCGCATCAGCACCGGTCGTCACAATGGTATATTCATATTCGGCATAGGCAATGGCGGTGAATTTTTCGCTCGGTACATATACATCAAGCACCAAAAGCTCATCGGTAAGCTCGCGATTCAGGCGCTCCTTAATCTCGGCTTCACTCATTTCACGCTCAATGCGGATATCGAGCATCTCGCACTCACTCTCCGACCCGACGGGCAGGGGCATGCCGAACACCATTTTAATGTGGGGATTAAAGCCCTTGGTGTACCAAAGCGGCAGTCCCGCACGCACCAAAACACGGTTAAAGGTGCGTTGCAGGTCAAGGTGAGAAATGTATTGAAGATTGTCCACTTTTCGAAAACGAAGGCGCACCGTGCGCGGCTCAGCGAGCATCGGCAGAGTAAATTTTACGTCGTTGTTTTTCATTTCTCCGCACCTCCCGAGGGACAGCAGGTCCGCACACCGCCAAGGCGATTGGCACCGCACCCTGCACATTTTTCACGGCAATTCGGCGTGGTTGCCTCGGCATACGCACGCGCACGCTCACGCTTGAAAAACTCCTTGCTGACACCGCAGTCGATAACGTCCCAAGGCAACACCTCGTCAAGCCCCATTTGGCGGTTGGCGAAAAATGCGGGATCGATGCCCGTTCTCTCAAACACCGAGAGCCACTTGTCATAGTCAAAGAACTCATCCCACGCATCAAAGCAAAAGCCCTCCTCAGCGGCCAAAAGCAGTGCTTTGCCAAGCTTGCGGTTGCCGCGCGCAAGCACCGCCTCAATATGGCTGACACGCGCATCATGGTGGGTATAACGCACCTTACGGTCGGTCACCTTTTCGCGCAGGTACTCTTGCTTTTCTTTTAACATTTCCATGGTGTCCTGCGCCTCCCATTGGAAGGGGGTAAAGGGCTTGGGGATAAAGCAGGAAACGCTGATCGTGACCTGCGGTGAGCACCCCTTGGGGCGTTCCTTATTTTGATAATATTCGTGCACCACGCGCTGTGCGAGCGTGGCAATGCCCTCAATATCCTCGGAGGTCTCGGTGGGCAGACCGTTCATAAAGTAAAGCTTGACGTTGGTTTTACCGCCCGAAAACGCCACATTGACGGCGCGCATGAGATCCTCCTCACGCACGTTTTTGTTGATGACGTCGCGCAGGCGCTGTGTACCTGCCTCGGGGGCGAAGGTCAAGGAGGATGTGCGCACCGACGCGATGCGATCCATCAGCTCACGGCTGAAGCTATCCACACGCAGTGAGGGCAAGGAAAGGCTCACCATATTGGGATCGGTCCATTCAAGCAGCTCGCGTGTCAAGGGCTCGAGCTCGGTATAATCGCTAATGGAAAGAGAGGTCAGCGAGATCTCCTCATACCCCGTGTTATCGTACAGACACCGCGCCTGCTTGTTCAAGACCTCGTGCGATTTTTCGCGCACGGGGCGATAGATCATACCGGCCTGGCAAAAACGGCAGCCTCTGATGCAGCCGCGATAGACCTCAAGCATGATGCGGTCGTGCACGGCCTCAATATAGGGCATCACCACGTTTTCGGGGAAATACGCCTGATCCATATCGGCAATAATGCACTTCTCTACCTGCTTTGGCACGTCATCGAATTTCGGCGTGATCGCGGCGATCGTGCCGTCGTCGTTGTAGCTGACGTCATAAAGCGAGGGCACGTAAATGCCCTTGATGGTTGCCGCCGCCTCGTGGAGAAACGCCTCGCGCGTATATCTGCCCTCCTCCTTCATACGGATGTAGAGCTTGGTAAATTCAACGAGGTTATCCTCACCCTCGCCGATCGAAAAGCAATCGAAAAAATCAGCTACGGGTTCAGGATTGTACGCACAGGGGCCGCCACCGACAATAATGGGGTCCTCCTCACCGCGATCGGCAGCAAGAAGCGGTATCTTCGACAGCTGAAGCACGCGCAGCACCGTGGTATAGCACATTTCGTACTGAAGCGTGATACCCACGATGTCAAAATCCTTCACAGGGTCGCCCGACTCGTGCGCCCAAAGCGGCACGTCAAAGGTACGCATTTTTTCCTGCATATCGACCCACGGGGCAAATACGCGCTCGCACCAAATGTCGGGCTCCTTATTTAGGCACCCGTAAAGAATACGCATACCGAGGTTGGACATGCCGATCTCGTACGTATCGGGAAAGCAAAAGGCAAACCGCGCCTTTACGGCATTTTTATCTTTGAGGATCGCGCCGTATTCACCGCCCGAATAGCGGCCCGGCTTTTCAACGGTTTTTAGTATGGAGCTGATTTTTTCGTTCATGTATTTTCGTCCTTGTTACACAAAATAAAATAAGAGGTGAGGGCGTGAGCGCCGCTAAACAGGAAGGTGTAAAGCGCCACGGCATAGGGCGGCAAGGCGGCCATGTGGTCAAAAAACACCAATGCCCCCGCAATGATCGCGCCGCAAAAGATCGAAATAAACTGCCACATGGTACCGAGCTTGATCGCGCGGCGTATGCAGCGACACACACCAAGGGTCCTTGCGCACTCGCGCGGCGAGCCGAGCGACACCACAGTGGCATCCACACGATCGGTAGCGATCTCACTCTCCGACACCAAGGGCTTCATCACCTTGGGCGGTGTGGTATTGTTGGGGAAAAGGTCGGCCAGCATCTCGTCGTTCACACCGGGATCCTTCGAGCGGATCTTGACACCGATCCCCTCGGATTCCAGCTCCTCTATTAAAGAAGGCAGCTCATCCTCGGCACGGTAACGGGCAATAAACAGGGCCGTTAAACGGTTATGGATCGCCACGCAAAGCATATTACGGCAAAGCGCCTCGTATCTGCCGTCCTTTTTGGGGCTGACGCGAATGCCGTATTTTTGCAAATAGGCCACGCTGCCGAAAAGGATCGGTGTTTTGCGCTCACCCGACACCACGGCGGCAACACCTCCCTCATCAATATCCGTGAGGGTCACGGCATCGGGAGAGAGTCTGAGATCCTTGGGCACGTGGACGGTATCCACAAGCGGGCTACCGATCCTCTCAAGCAGGGCGCGGATCAGCACCGTTGCACGCTCAGCATCGCAGTTTTTCACCAATTCAAACTGCTCGTGCGGCATCTCCTTAAAGCAATCGGAATCCGGAATGACCACCGTAGTATTGGCACTGCAATCGTAAACAGGCCCCTCACCCACGATCGCCGCATGCTTACCCAAGCGAAGACAGGTGGCAAAGAACATCGGCAACGAGGTGCCCAGCACCGAAATGACGGGAGTCGAGAGCAAAAATGCCACAAAGGCACTGTGAAGGGCCCTGCCGGCATCACGGCCCAGCGCATAAACAAACAAGGCCACCGCACACGACAAAGCCGTCACCAGCAAAAGACCTGCACCATACGCACTTTGATGGTCGATCTTCTTCTCGGTATTGGTGAAATAATTGCGGACAAAGCCCACAGGACGAGCGTACAGCACACGCTCGTTTTGCTCATTTTGGAACAGGCGCAGCTGCGCATTTCCCTCGCGGTTACCCACCGACACACGCGGCAAAAGCGCATACTTTTGACGCTTGGAGGATATCACACGGAATGCGCTGAACTCGCAATACCAGTGAAAGAGGTCGGAGAGTGCGAGCAGGCAAAGCGAGCCCGTTGCGGGGGATAAGTAAAGTGAAAGTCCGCTTTTTGCCGGCACAAGAAAAAGGACCACGTGGTAAGCAAGAGTTGCAAGCACGCCCACCGAGCAAACCGAATAGTCAGTCGGCGCCATGCGGAAAAGTCCTGCCAAGCCGCGAAGAAGATCACGCCCTACCAATGCCACGCCACCAAGGAACAAAAGCAAGCCCACCGCCACGTAAAGGGTGGGGTACCGCGCGCCGATGGGTGCCTCGCCGAAAAGCGAACGCAAGGCCGCGGAGCGCTCATACACAAATAAAACGAGCATCAACACGCAAGTAAGGACCAAGCGCGTCACGTGGCGGCGACGCTGCTTGGCATAAAATTTAGAAAGGCCGATATCCTGACCGTGGGTGGTATATTCCTGCCTTTGACGGTCACGGCGCGGCTTTTTACCCGTGCGGTACGTCACGCCGCGGCCATTGATGTGTCGCTCGTGATAATCGAGGATCTTTTCAAAGCCAATGGTCTCACCAAGCTCATTTTCATAATCCAGGTCGATCAGCAAACGGAAATCCTCTTCGGACTCTTCCATTTTATGCTTAAACGCAATTTGGTCGGCCGAGGGGCGCGCGATCGAGGGCTTGGGCAAAGCCCCCTCACGTTGACGCTTGACCGAAAATGCGGAAAAGAGCTTCGCGCCCTCCCCCTTTTCTTTTTTGGCAACCGTCACACCCTCCTCCTCAGGGAGTAGGATACGATATCCGCCAAGCTCCAACGTCGGTGCATTGCCATCGGCAACGCCGGGCTCCTGTGCCTCGCTTTGCGGCATCGGGTCACTCACCGCTTCTTCCGGCGCGGGCCCTGCTGCGGACTCATCCGTTGCCGCTTCTTTTTTTTCCTCGGCAAGCCACGCACGACCGCCGGGGCCGGCAACACCGCCGAATATATCATTTAAAATACCCTCTACCGTTATGTCCGCCATCAGCTCTCTTTCGGCGGCCGAGGGCTTTGCATCGCGAATGCCCTTACGGCGCGACACGATGGTAGGCTCAAAGGGCTCCTCCGACGTCGTTCGAGGCGCGACGGGTGCCAAAGGCGTCGTCGGCTTCTCGGCGACACGCGGCATCGGGTCATTTTTTGGGGAGGACAAAGGGGTCTTACCCTCCGCCGTGCGACGCCAAAAAAGATCGCTCTCCTGCTCATGTAGGAACGCGGCGGCACGCTGTCTTGCGGCCTCGCGTGCGGCATTGTCAAGCGGCGTTTCAACCTGCTTTTCAATGTCCTCAAGCTTGGGGACGCGACGGCGCTTTTTACGCGGTCGCGATGATTTTTGAGGGATGCCCTCGGGGACTTCGGAAGCAAAGGGCTCTGCCGCCCTTTCCTCGGCCGATTCGGCGGCATCGGACCGGGTCTTCTCCCCTGCTTCGGCAGGTGCCGCCCCTTCTTCAATCGGGATCTCGGGCGCAACAACGGGGGCATCCTCATCGGGTGCCGTATTTTCCTCTTCAACCAAAGCATCCTCATTCTTTTCCTCGGATGCTGTCACTGCGGCCTCGGAGACATCATCGGCCTGAGGCTCGACGGAGGGTGCCTCCGCCTTTTCCTCCACCTTTTCCTGTTCCGCAAGCTGCAAACGCAACAGCTCCATCACACGGTCGGCCTCCGCCGAATCGTATTTTTCAAAATCGGTCATCGGCAAAACACCTCCTCCCACACAAATCGCACTGAAATCTTACTTTTTACCACCGCGTTGCTGATATGCGGCCTCGCAAAGAAGAACGGCCGCGGCGGTCGATACGTTAAAAGAATTGACCTTACCGTACATGGGGATCGACACCACAAAATCACTGCGCTTTCGAACCAATTCCGAAACACCCGAGCCCTCACTGCCAAGAACGATCGCGGCGGGGACGTTCATATCGACCTCACGGAAATCCTGTCCGCCGGCCTCGGCGGCAAAGACCCAAAGTCCCTCTTTTTTCAGCATTTCCACGGTAGCGGCCACGTTGGTCACCTTCGCCACAGCCAAATGCTCAATGGCCCCGGCCGAGGCCTTTGTAACCACGGGCGTAAGACCTGCGGCGTGGCGTTTGGGGATAATAAGCCCATGGGCACCGCACCCTTCGGCACAACGGATCACGGCACCGAGATTGTACGGATCGGCAATGCCGTCGGCAATCACGACCAACGGCTTTTCGCCGCGCTCGGCAGCAATGGCCAAAATATCCTCCACGGTAGAGTATTCCTTTTCCGCCGCCATGGCAATAATACCCTGATGGGGTACGAATCCGGCAATTTGATCCATTTTTCGACGCTCGGTCTCAACCACGGGGATCCCCCGTGCGATCGCCTCGCCGACCAAGGGGACAAGAGCCCCCTCGCGCTCACCGCTTTGGACCAGAAGCTTATCGATGGCACGGCCCGACTTTAAAAGCTCACGCACGGCATTGCGTCCGATAACGGCACCGTTGCCAACCTCCTCGCCCACCGGCGTGCGATCACGCGGCGCACGGTCACGAAACGTACGGTCATCGCGACGCGCGCCTACAGGGGCGCCGTTCCCTCTTTTTTGGCGGTTAAATTCCTTTTGCTGCATAAAAACTCCTCACACGCGCAAAGCACAGATTAACATTTGATATTTTATTTTAACATAAAAAAGCGAATTTGTACAGTACTTTTAAAGATTTTCCTTCCGTATGAAAAAAACAAGAGCCGCACAAACTACAAAAAAGGAGAGTGAAAAGAGTGAACAAACCGATCATTAAAAAAATCACGGCAAGAGAGATTCTTGACTCGCGCGGGAATCCAACAGTCGAGGCCACCGTAGTGCTTGCCGACGATACCGTAGGTGTGGCCAGTGCCCCCTCAGGGGCCTCGACGGGGGCTTTTGAGGCCCACGAGCGTCGCGACGGAGATGCGGCGCGCTTCAACGGCAAGGGAGTCAGTGGTGCCGTTTGTGCCGTCAACAAGCAAATACACGCAGCACTCCAGGGGCGCAACGCCGCCGAGCAATGCGAGATCGACCGCACCCTTATCGCCCTTGACGGTACCGAAAACAAGCACCGTCTTGGGGCCAACGCCACGCTTGCCGTCTCACTTGCCGTGGCGCGTGCCGCCTCGATCTCATACCGTACACCCCTTTACCGTTATCTCGGTGGTGCCAATGCGCGCACCCTGCCCGTTCCGATGATGAACATTTTAAACGGTGGAGCGCACGCCTCAAACAACGTGGACATTCAAGAATTTATGATCCTGCCCGTGGGGGCACCGACCTTTGCCGAAGCGATACGTTGGGGCAGCGAGGTCTATCACAAGCTCGGTTCTCTTTTGAAAAAGAGCGGTCGCTCCATCGCCGTGGGCGACGAAGGCGGCTTCGCCCCCGACCTTGAAAGCGACGAGGCGGCACTCACGCTGCTCACCGAAGCCATTTTTGCTGCGGGATACGATGACAAAAGGATCAAAATTGCTTTGGATGCGGCGGCCAGTGAATGGAAGGGAGAAGGAGGCGTTTACCATATGCCCAAGCGCGAAAAATGCCTCACGACCGATGAATTGATCGGGCAATGGTGTGAATTTTGTGACCGTTACCCCATTATTTCGATCGAAGACGGTCTTGATGAGGAGGATTTCGAGGGAACTGCGGAGCTCACACGCCGCCTCGGAGAGCGAGTGATGCTGGTGGGCGATGATCTGTTCGTGACCAACGAAAAGCGCCTGAAAAAGGGCATCCAAATGCGCGCCGCAAACAGCATTCTCATCAAGCCCAATCAAATCGGGACCCTGACCGAGACCCTAAAGGTCATCCGCACGGGCAGAGCTGCCGGGTACCGCCATATCCTCTCCCACCGTTCCGGGGAGACCGAGGACACCACGATCGCCGATATTGCCGTAGCCACCAACGCCCCGTTTATCAAATCGGGAGCCCCGGCGCGCTCGGAGCGCGTGGCAAAATACAACCGATTGCTCCGTATTGAGGGTGCACTCGGCGGGGACTGCTATGCGGGCTTAAATTTCACCAAAATTCTATAACGGGTATGTTTTTTAGCAAAAAAGCGGCGTGCCAATGCACGCCGCTTTTTTTGCTAGGTATTTATTTTTGCTCCTTCAGCTCGCGCAATTCGGCAAGGAAGGTGTCAAGATCCTTAAATTCACGGTAAACCGACGCAAAACGAACATAAGCCACGTCGTCACGCTCCTTGAGCTTACGCATGATCATTTCGCCAAGCTGGTGCGAGGCGATCTCCTGAACCAACGAATTTTGAAGCTCCGCCTCGATTTGGGCGACGATCTCCTCACCGTTGATGGGGCGTTTTTGACAGGCCTTCAGGATACCGGAAAGCATTTTGGAACGATCGAAAAGCTCCTTGGTACCGTCTTTTTTTACCACGAGAATTTGCATCGATTCGATCATTTCAAAGGTGGTAAAGCGCTTTTGACAAGCCAGGCACTCGCGGCGGCGACGGATGCTGTTACCCTCCTCGATCGGGCGTGAATCAATAACTTTACTATCTTGGAAACCACAGTTCGGGCACTTCATTTCTTGTTTTCGCGCGAAAGCGCACCTTTCTTAATAGTAATTATACATATTATAACATATACACCGCATTTTGTAAAGAGGAAAAGCAAAAAAATACACCCGTTTGCGCCCTAATTTGACAAATAAAAATAAAATTTGCACTTGCATTCACAAGGGATATGGGGTATAATGACATAAAACGGGATGCGGGAGGTGACACGGTGCGCATCATATCATTTAAAAAGACGTTGCCCTTGTCATTTTCTTGCGGCACGGGGCTTTGCCTTGGACACTTTGACGGCGTTCACGTTGGCCATAAGGCATTGTTTGAGGAGCTGAAGCGACGAAATGCCGCAAGGGCACAAAAGCTGCCCCTTGGCGTGCTTTGCTTTACCACGCCCCCCACGGCAACCTTAAATAAGCAGCCCACCCCCCAACTCACCACGTTGGAGGAAAAGCTGGCATTGATCGCAGCAGCAGGCCTTGACTTTGCGGTGCTTTACGATTTCCCCTCCATCAAGGATATGCCGCCGGAGCAATTTGTGTCGGAGATCCTAGTCGGAGAGTGCAACGCCAAAATGCTAGTATGCGGCTTTAACTACTCCTTCGGCGCACACGGTGCCGGCACCCCGACAGACCTTGAGCGGCTCTTTTGCACACAGGACGACCGAGCACTATCGGTCATGCCTCCCGTCACGGACGGCCCCCTCACGGTCAGCTCAAGCCTGGTGCGTGCCCTGCTCCTCGGCGGGCACCCCGACGATGCGGCACGCCTGATGGCGCGCCCTTACACCCTCACCGGAACCGTTACCGACGGTAGGCGTCTTGGACGCACAATGGGACTGCCCACCGCGAATCTCACCTTCCCCGACGGGGCTCTTGTCCCCCTCCACGGCGTTTACGCGGTCACCGTCAAAATCGGCACACGCACCTATCAGGGCATTTCCAACGTCGGTACCCGCCCCACCGTCAATCACGGGCGCGACGTCAACTGCGAGACCTTCATTTTTGATTTCAAGGGCGAGCTTTACGGGCGCGAAATCAAAATTTGCTTTTTGCACTTCCTGCGCGAGGAGCAAAAATTTGAAGGCTTAGATGAGCTTGAAGCACAGATCCGATGCGATATTGAGCGCGCCAAGCAATATTTATCCTAAAAACAAATCACGGCGATCGGGCTCAATGCCCCTCGCCGTGATTTTTGATTTTCTAAATTTTATTTTAAATTTTCCAATTTTAAATAAATTATTTCTATTTTTTGCCCTTGAAATCGTTTTCCTTTTTAAAATTTCGTTTTATTTGCGAATTTCGATCTCAATATCGCCGGTTGATGTGGTGATTTCGCACCGACCACCGGTCGTGCCCTGCGGCACGCGTTTGTCGCCCGTGCTGCTCTTTACCACGAAGGTCTTATCGGTCACGAACGAGCCCTCGACGTCACCCGTGGTCGTTTGGATCACGGCCTCGGCGGCATCGCACCCGTAAAACTGAACATCCCCCGTGTCGCGTCGGATCGAAAGCAATCCGCCCACGGTAACGCCGTTCATAAAGAAGTCACCCGTATCACCCGTTGTGACGAGCGCGGAGCACGTTAGATTTTTGATCTCGGTATCACCGCTGCCCACGTCGATCGCAACCGCACCTAAGGCATTCACATCACAAATCTCGATATCACCCGTATCGACCGAAAGGTCGATCGTGCCCGTGGTCAAGGACGCGATCTCAATATCCCCCGTATCGGCATTCACCTTCAAGCTCGACGTAGGCGAGGCATTGCACATCACATCGCCGGTATCGGTCTGCACATCAATGCTCCCGAGCGATAGATCCTCTTGAATCCTCACGTCACCGGTAGAGGTCCTTAACGTAAGAGTAGCGTACTCGGCCGCGGGCAAATATATTGTAACGCTTGCATCTCCAAAGAGTCCGATGCCAATATGCTCATACCACTTACGCGTGTCCTGCACCTCAACTATTAGAGTCCCATCCTTGAGTGAAACGGTGTGCCTTAGATTTTCTTCCTCCACACACTCCACCCTGGTGGTTATTCCCTTACTCGGCACCAACACCACATCGGCCGTATTGGTTATAACGGAAATATTATGGAAGGGTTCCGTGATCTCGTGCGTCGCACGCTCCAGCTTCACGGTAGAAAGCCGTTGGAAATCAAAGTCGATGGCAACCAGGGTGCCGGTGAAAATCGCGCCTCCCAAAACCACAAGCAGGGTGGCAACCGACAGCCAAATGATTGTTTTCTTACGCATGGTCACGCCCTCCCTTCAAAAAGCAGCATTTGATTGCGAGAATTCCTTTTTTGATCACCCAAGCCGCACCTTTGGTAACGGCTTTGCCGAGATAAAGCACATATATCGCACCCCCGGCGCACACCAAAGCGGCGCCAACCAGTCCCACGCCGGCATACCCGTTGCCAAGCACGACCATCAAAAGACCTGCCAAAAGGCCGCCGACACCGCAAGCGACAAGCGATGCCCCCGCCGCCCACAAGGACACGATCACAGAAAAAATGCTTGCGACAATGGCAACCGCCACCGCAAATCCGGCGGCGAGGAGCGAGATCCAAAGCGGTGCACCCAGCACCAGCAACAGGATCTCTACGCCGCTAAGCCTTCTTTTGGGCTTTACCTTTTCCTTAACAAGGTGACTGAGCGGTATTTGTGACAAGATCTCGCGCACCACATCGTCAAGAGGGCCTATGGCGGCAACCGCCTCCTCCTCGGTAGCACCCTCCTCTACGCGGTCGTCGATCATCTCACTGTAAAAATCCGCGCGCGCGTCGAGCTCAACCTCGGATAAGCCCACAAGCCTTCGTCTTAAGCTTGTGATAAACTCTTGCTTATTCAAAGCGCCTCATCTCCCTTCATGATAAATTGATAAATTGACATCACCTCGCGCCACTCGCGCTTAAATTCCGCTATGCGCGCCGTCCCCTCCGCCGTAATGCGATAATACTTGCGCAGCCTACCGCCGTGCTCTACCGCCTCAACGGTCAAAAGTCCCGCAAGCTCAAGGCGCTTTAGGATTGTATAGAGCGTTGATTCGGACAACTCAATGCAGTGCCCAAGATCCTTAATGATCTTGTAGCCGTACGATGCCTCGCCTTTTATGGCAGACAGCACACATACGTCAAGGAGTCCCCTTTTTAACTGAATATCCATGCTATGCCTCCCCTCGCGTAATACATCGTATCACGAAGTATTAGAATTGTCAAGTGTTTTTTCGCTTTTTCAAGCCAAACTTGACAAAAATACGGCTTTTTAATATCAAAAAGGCAGAAACTGTTGAATAGGGCACCTTTATGACAAAGAAAAATATGAATCATTTTGATCGCCGCCACCCCCGTTTTTTGGGTCCATTACGACATGCTCAACGCCTCCAAGGTACAGGTTGCGAGCGAGTCGCCATTCAACGTGCTTATTGACACCAACGCCGAGGGCCTAACCGCCCAAAACGAGCCGGAGAATGCCCCTGACCAAGCGCATTGCGATGCGTTAAGTGAGATCAAGCTCGGGCATTTGTTTGCCCAAGAGGCACTGCGGTTTTGTGAGTAAAGCCATTCTCGCGCCTCGCAGCACCAAACCAAAAGCCAACACAAAAAAGAGGGGACGTTTCGGCATTTTGCCGAAACGTCCCCTCTTTTTACAGCAAAGTCAAGCCAAACGCCGACGTTCACCTGCTCCTGCTTGCGTGCAAATAATTCAGCAAAAAAACGGGCATACTACGAACCAGTATGATAATGAAGGAGAGATTATGGAAAGAACGCATGCAAAATCCTATCTGATAGGCTTCGTGCCCTACGCGCTTGCAGCCTTTCTCGTCGGCATTATCGGCGGATTCACGGCAGTGCTCGGGCCTGCGTTCGTCAAGGATCTTGGGCTTGCGTATAACAATACGACGTGGACAGCACTTGCCATGTCGATCTCCACTGCCGCGTTTGCGCCGATCCTCGGCAGGCTTGGTGATGTGATCGGCAGGCGCGCGACATTGCTGCTCGGGATCTTGATTTTTATTTTCGGAAATATACTGACGGCGCTCGCACCCTCCCTTGCATTTATGCTTGCGGCGCGCTTTGCCGTAGGCGTTGGCAGCGCGGCGATCGCCCCCGTCGTGATCGCGTATATCATCAGCGAATTTCCCCCTGACAGGGCTTCGAGCGGCTTCTCCCTTTATATGCTGATCTCAAGCGCCGCCGTCATTTTCGGCCCCACACTGGGCGGTCTTATCATAGAACACGCAGGCTGGCGTGCGATGATGTGGCTGTGCGTTTTGATCTCCGGCATCGTCTTCCTTGCTTGCCTTTTAAGCAGTAAGGAAAAGAACACCCCCAAAAAATCGCTTGCGGACTTTGACACACTTGGCAGCGTATTTGTGCTGATATTCTTCAGCTTGGTGCTTTGCGTCCCCTCCTTCGCTCAAAATTTCGGTTGGCGCTCGCCCGCCTTTCTGCTTGTCTTGATCGCCGCCCTGTTATCACTTATCGCACTCATCTTGGTGGAAAGAAAGGCAACGACGCCGATCCTGCAGGGCAGCTTTATGAAACGGCGGTCGTTTATCCTTGCGATCGTAGCACTTTTTTTAACGCAAGGCTTACTGCAAGCAAACATGACAAACGTCATTGTGTTTGTAAACTACACGCAACCCGAAAACACCGTTATATCGGGATATGCGATATCCATTATGTATATCGGCATGTCCCTTGGCTCCCTTCTGCTCGGTCCGCTTGCAGATCGCTTTGAGCCAAAGCGGATTTTGAGTGTATCCTTTGCCGTCACGGGAATCGGCTGTGCGCTGATGCTGCTGTTTTCTCCGCGCACCTCGGTCTTACTGCTGGCAGCATCACTAGGCATTCTCGGCTTCGGGCTCGGTGCGAATGCTACGATTTTTATGAGAGTCGTGCTTTCCGACGTCCCTTTAAAAAAAGCGGGCGCAGCCACGGGGACTTATGGGCTTTTTCGCGATCTTGCCGCACCCTTTGGCGTTGCGGTTTTCGTGCCCCTGTTTACCAATCACGTGACGGCGAGCATACGGATGGGAATGGGTGAAAATTCCGCGGCGCTGAGTGCGATCAAATTGCTTGCAATCACAGAAATCATATGCGTTGCCGTTGGTGTTGCGGCGGTTTTGTTATTGCCTCACATTCACAGGAGAAAGGAAAACGAAAATGAAGCTAAAGGATAAGGTCGTTATTGTAACAGCCAGCACGAGAGGCATCGGTCTTGCCGTGACCAACGCCTGTGTCAAGGAGGGCGCTGTCGTGTATATGGCGGCAAGAAATCTCGAGCGGGCAGAAAAGGAAGCCTGCCGCCTCAATGCCGAGGGCTGCAGGGTGAGGTGTGTATATCATGATGCGAGCGTGCCCGCGTCGTATTTGTCTATGGTACAAGCGGTGGCAGAAGAGGCGGGACGTATCGACGTGCTTGTGAACAACTTTGGCACGTCGAACCCCGGGCGCGATCTTGATCTTGCACACACCGATGTCGATGTGTTCATAGATACGGTTACGCTTAATTTGCGCAGTGTTTTTTTGGCAAGCAAGGCGGTGCTTGGGCACATGAAAAACGGCGGCAGCATTATCAACATCTCCTCGGTAGGCGGTAGCGTGCCCGATATCTCGCAGATCGCTTACGGAACCTCCAAGGCGGCGATCAATTATTTGACCAAGCTGATCGCCGTACACGAGGCAAAGCACAAAATCAGATGCAACGCCGTGCTCCCCGGCATGACCGCAACCGATGCAGTCAAGGAAAACCTGTCCGATGACTTCCGGGCACTCTTTTTAAAGCATATTCCGCTGGCTCGAATGGGGCTGCCCGAGGAGATTGCCGCGGCGGTGGTCTATTTCGCAAGCGACGATTCCGCCTACACCACAGGGCAGATCCTGACCGTTTCGGGCGGATTTGGGCTTGCCACCCCCGTGTACGGAGATCTTAAGGATCGGCAGATGAAAAGATAAAAAAAAGGCAGGGCTTTGCCCTGCCTTTTTCATATTGAATTTCTCAAGAGCTTTTTGTGTGAAAAAGAACAAAAGTATTGACAATGCTTGTTTGCGGATGTAAAATGAAATTGTTCTAAAGTAGAACACAATATACCATTATAAGGAGGATGTTATGAAGCACTTTAAATTTTTGACTCTCCTTTGCCTTCTTTTGGCATTGGTTTGTTGTCTGGCGGCATGTAGCCAGGGGGCGAACGGCGATGGTGGAGAGAATGGTGGCAGCGGCGACGGCGATCCTACCGGCTGTACCCACGAGTACACCGACGTGGTGACCGCTCCTACCTGTACCGCTGCAGGTTATACTACGCACACTTGCTCAAAGTGCGGTGACGTGAAGAAGGATACCGAGGTTGCAGCTAATGGCCATACGTACATCGACACCGTGACGGCACCCACCTGCGACACGGACGGCTATACCACACATACGTGCAAGAATTGCACGAACAGCTACAAGGATACGATCGTACAGATGCTTGGTCACGCGTGGGACGTTGCAAACGCAACCAACAGCTCTTGCGGCTGTACCACCTGCCAGACCAACTATAGCTGGACTGCACCTTCGGGATTTGAGTATGATTTTGAAAGATACTTCATCAACAATGAGTTCGTTGGCTAT
Organism: Clostridia bacterium; assembly: GCA_017508425.1. Classification (GTDB taxonomy): domain Bacteria; phylum Bacillota; class Clostridia; order Oscillospirales; family CAG-272; genus Firm-07. Next base: position 19,992 of record JAFVYZ010000043.1, read on the forward strand.
AAGATCGCGGGGATTGAGGGCACGGTTCCCAATACGCTGAAGCTCCCTGCCGTTTATGACGGAATGCCCGTGATGGCTGTCGGCGATCTCGCTTTGAACGATATCGAGCGCCTGATGTCCCTGGAAATTCCGGATACGTACATTGAGCTCGGCGATGGTGCATTTAGCTGGTGCGCGAATCTCTCAAGCATCACGCTTCCTAACACGTTGAAATATATCGGCTCCAATCCTTTCCTTGGCACAAAGTATTATAAGAATGCTTGCTATGAGGTAAACGGTAGATTTGAATACGTGGTGAGGCCGCTTATCATGAATGGCCGCTATCTTATGAAAGGTTACTTGAAACAGGATCAGACGGAATATACCGTTCCTGAAGGTATTGTGGTTATCGCAGATAAGGCGTTTGAAGACTATTCGCAGCTGGTGACCGTCACGCTTCCCAAGACGCTGCGTTATCTTGGCACCGACGTGTTCCTTTCTTGCTCGGGCTTGAAAACCATCAACATCCACAAGGGTGTCGTTGAATTCGGCGAGCGTCCCTATTACGTTGTAAACAATCGCGGCGTTTTGCAAAACGTCAATTTTGAAGGAACGCAGGCGGAATGGCAGACCATTAAAAACAGCTCCGCATTTGCGGCTCGTTATGTAAAATATAACAAGCAGATCGGCTGACAAGCAAAACAAAAAGGGCGCCGAAGCGAACCGTTTGGTTCGCTTCGGCGCCTTATCTTTTTAAAAATTGTCCAAGAGAGTCATTCAAGCCGCATAGCGGCTTGAAGATTTGCTGGCCCTGCGGCTACCAAGCGAGCTTGCCGATCTTCGGGCAAACGGTGCGAGAAGTTAGGTAAAAACGCAAAAAAGGTGCGTAATTATAACTGTTGAAAGGATAAATAGACAAGGAATGCAGTCATTAACCAAGATAGCCAATCAATCAAAGAGCTGGTGTATCCTCTCAGATGCTTTCTTTTTGCAAGAAAAATAAACGGCTTACCATAATCTTCGATGTTGCTATGAATTGAGGCAATAATAACACACGGTATTTCTATTATACAAAGCACGATAGAAAAGACAATCAGTATCGATTGCAAAGCCTCAATAAATCCTAATGTAATAGCGAAAACCATAAAAGTGAATGTGGCTATTAGGAAAATAAGGTTTAAACTGTATAAAATTCCAAGTGAGTTCTGCTTATTGATTGAATGATACAACCAATAGTTGATAAATCCTTTTCTGTTTTTCTTGATATAAGTTTTGCTCATTTTTGACAAGCGAAGGTAAGAATATATACCGCTACGAAAAATTGCATATAGCAAAAGATTATAAAGTGCTATTACAATCATAAAAAAATAAAACAATAGCGGTCACCTCCAGCCATTTCTTTGAGTATATTACATAAAAGCGATAATGTTTCAAGTGAAATATTCGGCTTACGCCGAATGTGAAATAATTCACTTTGTGAATTGTGAAATATTGCGCCCATCGGTCGCAATGTGAAATGAAATAAATCCCCTAACGCGCCGCAGCGCATTTCACACGCGGAGCGTATTTCACGCACGCAGTGCATTTCACAAATCCCGCA
>JAFVYZ010000044.1 GCA_017508425.1 Clostridia bacterium
CAGTGCGATCATCCACACCGGCTACGATGCAAAGCCCGGTACGCTCGAGAGCGAGCTGGTGGTTGCCGCAAACCCCATGTACGATGAGATTTGCAAGGATCTTGACATTCCTTTCAAGCGCATCGGTGCGATCCTGCCCGCCTTCAGCGACGAGCAAATGGAGCAGCTGCCTGCCATCAAGCACAAGGCCATGCTCAACCGCGTGTATGATGTGGAATACAAGACCGCGGCAGAGCTGCTTGAGATGGAGCCCGAGCTCAACCCCGAGGTAAAGGGCGGTCTGTTCATTCCGCGTGAGAGCATCATCGACCCGTTCCTTTTCTGCATCGCGCTTGCCGAGAACGCAGCCGACAACGGTGTACATTTCGAGCTTGCAACCAAGGTGATCGGTATTGACACCAAGGACGGTGCCGTTACCACGGTTAAGACCGACAAGGGCGACATCGAATGTAAGTACGTCATCAACGCCGCGGGTCTTTACTGCGACGAGATCGCTTCCTTTGTAGGCAAGAACGATTATTACGTCACGCCTCGTAAGGGTCAGTTCTACATTCTTGATAAAAAGACCTCCTGCAAGGTCAACTACATCGTTCTGCCCATTCCCACCAAGGTGACCAAGGGCAAGCTGATGTGCCCCACCATGCACGGTAATATGCTCGTTGGTCCCACCGCCGAGGATATGCTTGACAAGGCCGACAAGAGCACCAACACCGAGGGGCTTGAGAGCATCGCCGCTGACGTACGCAAGATGATCCCCCGTGTAAATCTTCGCGACTCCATTACCCAGTACTCGGGTCTTCGTGCACAGCGTAACCCCGAGGGTCTTAACATCGATATGTACGATGACCTCAAGGGCTACGTCAACATTTCGGGCGTGCGCTCCACGGGTCTTACCAACTCCGTGGCCGTTGCCAAGTACGTTGCCGACCTCCTTATCGAGTCCGGCATGAAGGCCGAGCCCAAGACCGACTTTATCAAGACCCGCAAGGGCACGCCTCACTTCGTGGAGTTTTCCGCCGAGGAGAAGGCTGAGCTGATCGCCAAGGACGCGCGCTACGGTAATGTCATTTGCCGCTGCGAGACCATTACCGAGGGTCAGATCTGCGATGCCATTAACCGCACGCTCGGTGCGCGCACCGTTGACGGTGTAAAGCGTCGCGTACGTGCAGGTATGGGTCGTTGCCAGGGCGGCTTCTGCGGTCCTCGCGTGATCGAGATCATCGCCCGTGAGCTTGGCATTTCGCCCGATGAGGTTTGCAAGAACGACAAGGGCTCCGAAATGCTCACCGGCTTCGTAAGATAAGAAAGGAGTAAATCGAAATGGCTGAAAAGATTTATGACGTAATCGTTGTCGGCGGTGGCCCTGCAGGCCTTGCCGCTGCTGTTGGCGCCAAGGAAGCCGGCGCAAAGGACGTACTCATCGTTGAGCGTGACGTAAGCCTTGGCGGTATTTTGCAGCAGTGCATTCACCCCGGCTTTGGTCTGAAGCACTTTAACGCAGAGCTTTCGGGTCCCGAGTATGCATACCGCTTTATCGAGAAGGTAAAGGCTACCGACATTGAGGTGAAGCTCGACACCATGGTGCTTGAGGTTGGCGACCACTGTGTGGTCGGTATCAATCCTAAGGACGGCCTGTTCGTTGCCAAGGGCAAGTCGATCGTGCTTGCGATGGGCTGCCGTGAGCGTACCCGTGGCGCGATCATGACCCCCGGCACGCGTCCTGCAGGCGTTTACACCGCAGGTGCGGCACAGCGCCTTGTCAACCGTCAAAATATGATGGTCGGTAAGAAGGTCGTGATCCTTGGCTCGGGTGACATCGGTATGATCATGGCACGCCGTATGACCCTTGAGGGTGCAAAGGTGCTCGCCGTGGCAGAGTTGATGGACTACACCGCAGGCCTTACCCGTAACCGTGTACAGTGCCTTGACGACTTCGGCATCCCGCTCCTCCTTTCTCACACCATCGTTGAGATCAAGGGCAACAAGCGCGTTGAGGGCGTTGTGATCGCCGAGGTGGATCCCGCAACCAAGAAGCCCATCAAGGGTACCGAGGTGCTCTACGAATGCGACACCCTGCTGCTTTCCTGCGGCCTGATCCCCGAAAACGAGCTGACCAAGGAGGCGGGTATCAAGATCAACCCCATCACCAACGGCCCCGAGGTCAACCAGTTTATGCAGACTAATTTCGAGTACGTGTTTGCTTGCGGCAATGTCGTACACGTAAACGATCTTGTAGATAACGTAACCGACGAGTCGCTTCGTGCAGGTAGCTATGCTGCACAGTACGCCGCAGGCACGCTGCCGAAGGCTGCTGAGATCCCGTCCGTGACGGGCAACAACGTTCGTTACATCTGCCCGCAGAGAATCTGCCCCGAGGCACCCGCTAAGCTCTTCTTCCGTGCGGCGGCTCCCAAGCTCGGTGTGACGATGAAGGTATATGCCGACGACAAGGAGATCTTCTCGAAGAAGCTCATCAAGATCAACCCCGGTGAGATGGAGCACGTTGAGGTGAGCCCCGAGGATATGAAGGGCGTTTCTGCCATCAAGATCGAAGTGGTCTAAGAAAGGAGTTTGGTGTTATGGTAACCAAGGATATTATTTGTATTACTTGCCCCCAGGGCTGTATCATTAAGGTTTCGGGCGATCCCGAAAAGGGTGAGATCGTCAGCTGCGAGGGCTTCAAGTGCAAGCGCGGCAAGGCTTACGCCGAAAATGAGTTTGTTCACCCCCTTCGCATTCTTACCTCTTCGGTTAAAACCGTGGGCGCAAGTGTTCCGCTGGTGGCTGTGAGAACCGCAGCTCCCATTCCGAAGGAGCTGCAGATGCAGGGTATGGAGGAGATCAAGAAGCTCACCGTCAAGGGCAAGCTTGTCCCCGGTGACGTGATCGTCGAGAACTTCCTTGGCACGGGTGTTGCACTCGTTGCTTCGGGTAGTCTTGAATAAGATTACATAACAAAAAAGCAGCGGCTCAATGTTGAGCCGCTGCTTTTTTGATAAATAAAGATCAAGCCTTGGTGAGATTTTCTTTTGAGGTGATTATCAAATGAAATTTTATAAAAACTCTTGAAAATCAAAGGCTTTAATGTTATAATTTGATAGAAAACAATTTTTGTTGATTTTGTAAGTTTTTGGTTGAACAAGAATTTGCATGAAAGGGGAATTTTTATGGTAAATAAGAGAAAAATGTCAACTGAAAAAATGGTTATGGGTGCAATCCTTACCGCACTTGTGGTGGTGTTGCAGTTTGTGGCGCTGGCCTACCGCGCGTTGTTTCCTTTGGCACCCTTTACCATTACGCTCGTGCTTGTGCCCATCGTGCTTGGAGCGGCGCTTTGCGATACGCGCATAGCGGGCTGGCTTGGCTTTGTTTTCGGTATTGTTGTGCTTGTTACCGATGCAGGTGCGTTTCTTGCCATCAATGTTCCTGCTACCGTGCTGGTGGTGCTTGTCAAAGGCACCCTTGCGGGCATTTTTGCGGGACTTTCTTACCGTGCTTTTGAAAAGAAAAATCATTATTTTGCCATTGCCCTTGCCGCAGTGGTGGCGCCTGTGGTGAACACGGGTGTATTCCTTATCGGTTGTCGTTTGTTTTTCTTTGAAACCATCAAGTCCTGGGGACTTGCGAATGGCTTTGATAATGCGCTTTCCTATATGATCCTCGGTCTTGTCGGCATTAACTTTTTGATTGAAGTTGCGATGAATATTGTCCTTTCTCCTGTAATCGTTCGCTTGATCAACATTCGCAAAAAGAGCATTTCAAACGATAAATTTTTGTAATATCAACGGACTATGGCTTGAAGCGCGATAAGACAGCAAAAGCTTTTTAAAAAAGCACAATAATGAAGGAGATAAAACATGAGCATTCAAAAGCAATATTTTGGCAAAATGCCCGACGGGCGGGCTGTTACGCGCTATATTTTACAAAATGAAAACGGTATGACAGCGGCGATCCTTGACTGGGCGGGTGCCATTCAAGAGCTTCGTGTGCCGGACAGAAAGGGCGGCTTTGTTGATGTTGTCGGCGGGTTTGAGAGTGCCTCGCAGTATTATTACGGCAACGGGCACCAGGGGTCGCTCATCGGGCGATTTGGCAACCGCATTAAGGATGGGGTGTTCACGCTGGACGGCGTGACCTACACGCTTGCAAAAAATAACGGCGCAAATCACCTTCACGGCGGTGTTGAGGGCTATTCCCGTCAGTTTTGGGAGGTAACCCCTGTTGACGGAGAGGAGCCTGCGCTTCGCCTGCATTATTTCTCGCCCGACGGCGACCAAGGCTATCCCGGCGCGCTTGACGTGACCGTTACCTATACGTTGACCAACGAAAATGCGCTCTCGATCCGGTACGTTGCCACAACCGATAAGGCAACGATCGTCAATATGACAAATCACGCCTATTTTAATCTCGGCGGCTTAGCCTCGGGCACGGTGCTTGACCATGAGCTTTGGATGGATGCGGACACGTATTTGCCGACCGATGAAGGAAAGGTACCGACGGGTGAGATCCGCTCGGTTTCGGGCACACCCTTTGATTTTACTGTGCCAAAGACGGTGGGACGCGATTATGATTTTTCCAACGAGGATATCCGTATCGGCGGTGGTTACGACCATTGCTTCAATTTCGTCGGTGGCGAAACAAAAGACCCTGTGCATCGCGCAACGCTTTACTCCCCGAAAACGGGTATCGAGATGAAAACGTTTACCAACAAGCCCGCGGTTCACCTGTATTCTGCGGGTGCAATGAACAATGTGGATTGCCCTTTGAAGGGCGGATATCCGCAAAACCGCCATTGCTTCGTTTGTCTTGAAACCGAAAAAATGCCCGATAGCATCAATCAGCCGCATTTTAACAACGTAGTGCTGCGCCCGGGCGAGGTGTACGATTACACCACCGTGTATGCGTTTGGTATAGCCGAAGGGAGCCGAACTCGTGCGCCCGACGGCGGCACTTTTTAGTGCCTTTTGGCGCTTGCCGTCTTGTAAAGTTATACTTTACTGCACCGACAAGCACCCAAATTCATCTAAAAATCACACGCCGTCGGGTGCTTTGCAGTTTTGACGGGA
>JAFVYZ010000045.1 GCA_017508425.1 Clostridia bacterium
AATGTCGTCACCGACACACTCAACCTCATAGCCCTCAGCCTTGAGAGCCATGGGGGGAATGAGCATTGCAAGGTTGGTCTTACCGCAAGCAGAGGGGAATGCAGCGGTGAGGTACTTCTTCTCACCGTTCGGGTATTTTACGCCGAGAATGAGCATGTGCTCAGCCATCCAGCCCTCTTTGCGACCGAGGTAGGAAGCAATACGCAGAGCGAAGCACTTCTTGCCAAGCAAAACGTTTCCGCCGTAGCCGGAGTTCACGGACATGATCTCGTTGGTTTCGGGGAAGTGGGTGATATAGCGGTTCTCAGCATCAATATCAGCGCGTGCGTGCAGGCCCTTGATATAGTCGGGGCTGTCGCCGAGCGCCTCAAGGACGTTCGTGCCAACGCGGGTCATGATGAGCATGTTCAGTACGACGTAGATGGAGTCGGTGAGCTCAATGCCGTATTTAGCGAAGTCAGAGCCGACAACGCCCATCGAGTAGGGGATCACGTACATGGTACGACCCTTCATCGAGCCGCGGTAAAGCTTGAAGAGCTTTTCCTTCATTTCAGCGGGTGCCATCCAGTTGTTGATATTACCTGCATCCTCTTTCTTGGTGGTGCAGATGAAGGTTCTGTCCTCAACGCGTGCAACGTCGTTTACAGCCGTGCGGTGCAGGTAGCAGTTGGGAAGCAGATCCTGGTTGAGCTTGATCATCTCGCCGGTAGAGCAAGCCTCAGCGCGAAGAGCCTCTGCCTGCTCCTCGGTGCCGTCGATCCAAACGATCTTGTCGGGCTGCGTCATAGCGGCCATTTCGTCGATCCAAGACAAAACGTACTTGTTGTTGGTCATGTTTACATTCTCCTTTAAAATTTAAGACTGTAGCAGTCAAATCTACGATATCCATTTTACTATATTTTTGTACAATTTGCAACTAAAACTTCCGGTAGTTACAAAATGTTAACAATTTATATTTTATTTAATAGTTAAATACTGTTTTTAAGGGAATAATTTTGCAAGTTTGACGGCTTCAACTTGCAAAAATAAGATCAATGCTGTTTGAACACCGGCGCGCCTTTTTGTGGCAATAAGGTATCTACCAGCCAGCGGAGGTCTTTTTTGGGTAATGTGCCTGTCAAAATGAGAAGCGCAATGTAAAGAAGGCTTACCAAAAGAATGTGCCAAATCAGCGTGATGGCGGACGCTACAGCCAATGGAAGGCATCCGAGAATGAGGTTGGCAAAAACGGTCGCGCCGATCGCGGAGCACAACGGCCGAAGAACAAGAAGTGAAAGCTTAGGGCGATAGCCACTGACCTTCAAAAGCCGGCTAATGCTCAAAGCAGCATTAAAGATCTCGGTCACGTAAATCGTGACGAGATAACCGTTGATGCCGATCAGCGGTACTAAGAACCACACTAAGATTACCGAAATGAAGGCATCAATGATATTGACGTTCATAGAATAAACCTGCTCGCCAAGTCCTTTTAAGAGGGAATCGGTGGCAGTATCGATGTACATAATTGGGATAAGTGGTGCCAAAAGCTTGATGAAACGAGCGACCTCGGTACTGCCGTAGAGTACCTCTCCGAGCTCGCTTGACAGGAACAGCATGACGGCCGCTGTGCCGATGGAAAAAAGCAAAGAGGTTTGGTAGGCGCGCCCTGCAATGTAGCGGATCTCTTTGGTGTTTCCTGTGGCATGCTGCTCGGTGACCTCAGGGATCAAAAGGGCTGAAAAAGAGGCTAAGATCGCTGCAGGATATAGGATGACGGGCAGGGCCATTCCTTGCAATGAGCCGTATGCTGCAAGGGCGGCCGAATTGCCCGAACCGTAGCTTTGAAGTCCTCTTGGAATTAAAATATGTTCTATTGTTAGTAAACCTGAGCGCATATATGCACTGATCGCCACGGGGAGTGCAACGGAAGCTACGTTGATCTTGATACCGATTTTTTGCTGCTTTATGTGCTTAAAATGCCGTTTATCAGCAAGGTAAAGAATGAGGTTTAACAACAGCGTTAACGTTTCGGCCGTGGCTCCGCCGAGCAGGATCGCGAGGATGCTGCCCTCAACGGTTTTCGGCGCCACGAGCACCAAAAGATAACCGGTAAACGTGATTTTTATCGCTTGCTCAGTGATTTGCGCGATCGCGTTTTTGTAGGCTCTTCGCACTGCATTAAAGTACCCGTTGAACACGGTGCTGATCGCAATCGGCAAAAGAGTAAAGGCGAGCAGGGTAAGAGCTTTGACGGTGCGAGTGTCTTTTAAAACGTAAACCCCGATCGGCCTTGCGAGAAGAAAAAGCAATACGCCGGCTATCGCGCCAAAGAAGGTGGCATAGGAAAGACAGGCAAGCAAGCATTTTTTGTTTTCGCGGCCTTCGGTCAGCTTGAGTCGCTCGGCAACGGTTCGCACGGTGGCAAGATGAATGCCCGAGGTGGCAAGCGTTACCGAAAATCCGTAAACTCCCGATACCAATGAGAGCAGCCCCATCGCTTCCGCGCCCACCTTGCTTGACACGTACACGTTAAAGGCGACCGAAACTGTTCGCATTAAAAGCGAGACGGCGGTCAATAGCAAAGCATTGTAAAAATATTGTTGTTTGGTTTTCACCGTATGTCTCCTTTCTTTTGGAGGTCTCTCCAAAAATTTATTCAAGAAAGGTCTTGTTCATACTTATTTTAGGCGGGATATTTATACCGCCTAAAAATAAGGCGGTTCACTGTGGAAATACGTGATGATTTTTGGCAATAATGACAAAAGCAAAAAAATTAGTCGATTTCCACTTGACAACTTAACGGCGCGTGATTATGATAGATATTGCAAATGTGTCATTGAGGAGGTTTTGTATTATGGCAATTTATGTTTGCACACTTTGCGGCTACGAATACGATCCGCAGGTAGGAGAACCCGAAAACGGTATTGTAGAAGGCACGGATTTTGAGGATCTGCCCGATGATTATACCTGCCCACTTTGCGGCGCACCGAAAGAGGATTTTGAGGTTGTCCCCGCGGAATAAAGATACGACTGTATCCCAACTTAACACAAAATGATAAAAATCGGAAACACCGCGGTGTTTCCGATTTTTTGTTATTCAGAGTGTATAAATTCACAAAAGTATGCATTTTCTATTGACTTCAAAAACATAAAGAGTTATAATATTGTAAAATATATTTATAATTTGAGGTCTCTACATTATGGCTATGAATCGAAGAGAAGCGCGTCGCGCCGCATTTGAATTATTGTTTGAAACTGAATTTAAATCCACCGAGGCAAGAGAGGATATTTTTGACCTTTCACTGGAGGTACGCGAGATTGAGGCGAATCCGTATATCAAGTCCGTTTATTTCGGCGTTGCGGAGCACCTGGAAGAGATCGATGCTCTCATTGGCAAGCACGCAAAGGGATGGAAGACCGCGCGTATTTCGCGCGTCTCTCGCTCGATCCTGCGCTTGTCCATTTTTGAAATGCTTTACTTGTCGGATGACGTTCCGGCTAGCGTGTCAATCAACGAAGCGGTCGAGCTTTGCAAGACCTTTGACGAGGAAAGCGCACGTCCCTTCGTAAACGGCATTCTTCACAGCGTGAAGGAAGAGCTTTCAGGAACACAACATGCTTGAAAGTTGCTATATCGGTATTGATACCAGCAATTATACCACGTCGGTGGCAGTGGCCAACGAGGCGGGGGAGATCATTGCGAATTTGAAGTCTCCGTTGCCCGTAAAGGAAGGGGGGCGCGGACTGCGTCAAAGCGATGCTGTGTTCGCCCACACAAAAAACCTGCCGGGGCTTCTTGATCGTCTTGCTGAGGTCCTCAAGGGCTATCGGCCTGCCGGGGTCGCATATTCCTGCCGCCCGCGCGATGCCGAGGATTCTTACATGCCTTGCTTTTTAACGGGTGCTGTGGCCGCACACGCCGTGGCGGCTGCGCTCGATATCCCGATCGAGACCTGCTCCCATCAAGCGGGGCACGTGATGGCGGCTCTTTACGGAGCGGGTGCCACGTCTGCCCTTTCGGGGAGACCGTTTGGCGCTTTTCACGTGTCGGGTGGTACGACCGAGGCCCTTTTGGTAACACCTTATGAGGACGGCTTCGGGATCCGGCTGCTTGGTGGCAGTGCCGATCTTCACGCAGGGCAGGCGGTGGACCGTATTGGCGTAAAAATGGGACTTGCCTTCCCGTGCGGTCCTCATCTTGAGCTGCTGGCTAAAGAAAATACGAAAAAGATCCCGAAGCCGCGCATTTCGGTGTCGGGGCTGACCTGCCATTTGTCGGGGCTTGAAAACCTGGCCTTGAAATTGCTCAGTGACACGGGGGATAAGCCCTTGGTGGCGGCTTTTGTACTTCGCTTTATTGCGGATACGCTTTATGCTATGGCGCAAGAAATACGTCGGGAGCATCCCGGCATGCCGCTTCTTTTCGGGGGCGGTGTGATGAGCAACCGTATGATTGCGCAGGATTTGACGGCACGGCTTGGCAAGGACGTTTATTTTTCGGCCCCTCAGTTTTCGGCCGATAATGCTGCCGGTGTGGCTCTTTTGTGCCGAAAAAAATTTTTAGAATAATCGAAAGGAGGGGAGTGCATGTCCGACCGTCTTTTAACGGTAACGCAGTTAAATGAATATTTAAAAATGATGATGGACAGCAACCCCTTTCTTGCGGACGTTTTTGTGCGCGGTGAGATCTCGAATTTCACTCATCATTATAAAACGGGGCATTTTTATTTTTCCGTCAAGGATGAAACGGGCGCATTGCGTGCCGTAATGTTCCGCTCGGCGGCGCAAAACGTGCTTTTTAAGCCCGAAAACGGAATGCGTGTGATCCTGCGCGGTCGCGTATCGGTGTTTCCCCGTGACGGGCAGTATCAAATTTACGTCGGCGATATGCAGCCTGACGGTATCGGTGCGCTTTATATTGCGTACGAGCAGCTTCGGCGGAAATTGGAGGCGGAGGGACTTTTTGATCCATCCAAGAAAAAGCCGATTCCCAAATTCCCGAAAACCATTGGCATTGTGACCTCGCCTACCGGGGCCGCAGTGCGTGATATGATCGATATTCTCGGCCGACGCTTTCCCTTGGTGCGCGTGATCCTTTATCCCGCCCTGGTACAAGGGCAGGGAGCGGCCGCAAGCGTGGCCTCGGGCATTCGTTTTTTTAACGAGAAAATGCCCGTTGACGTGATGATCGTCGGACGTGGCGGCGGCTCGATCGAGGATCTTTGGGCCTTTAACGAGGAGGTTCTTGCCAGAGCCGTTGCGGCCTCGAGCATTCCTGTTATCTCGGCCGTCGGACACGAGACCGACGTAACACTTTGTGATTTTGTGGCGGATCTGCGCGCCCCCACGCCGTCAGCGGCGGCGGAGCTTGCGGTCCCCGATCTTGTGGAGCTCAAGCGATTGCTTGGCGTGCGTGCAAGCTACCTTGTGAGGATGCTTTCCTCGCGTATCGAGGCGGCAAGAGGCGCTGTCAATGCGCTTGCGGCGGCACGCTCCTTGCGTTCGCCCGTGGCCTATATTGATGATAAGCGTATGGCACTGACCTATCTTTCGGAAAAGCTTGACGGAGGCGTTCGGCTTGCGCTTTTAAAGCAAAAAAATCGTTTTTCGTCTCTTTGCAGTAAGCTTGAGGCCCTCAATCCATTGGGTGTCCTTTTACGCGGCTATGCGGTAGTCTTTGATGAGCAAGGGAGCGCACTTTCCGGCATAGGACAAATTGAATGCGGCAGCAACGTTTTTGTTCGGCTGTCAGACGGCACCTTTGAGGCGACCGTGATAAAGAAAGGTGAATGAATATGGCACAAAAGGAATTGGAATTTGAACAAGCGCTTCAAAGGCTTGAGGCGGTTGTAAAGAAGCTTGAAGCCGGCAACGTGTCGCTGGATGAGGCCTTGGCCGGTTACGAAGAGGGGATTTCGTTGGTTCGTTTTTGCAATGAGAAGCTGGATGCTGCCGAGCTTCGTGTGGATGCCGTTCGAATGACTGAGGAAGGTGCTTCGATCGCACCGTTTGATAAGGAATAATGATGAATATTGAACAACATCTTGCAAAGGACGTTCAGGTGATCAATGATGAGATCGAGGCACTTTGCCAACGTAAGGATCCCGATTTTGCTCCCGTTCTCGATGCGATGGCATACAGCTTGCTGGCCCCGCGTGCCAAGCGCATCCGTCCCGTCCTGACATTGGCCTTTTGCCGTTTGTTTGGCGGTGATTTGGCGGCGGCACTGCCGTGCGCGGTGGCACTTGAAATGGTGCACACCTATTCGCTGATCCACGATGATCTGCCTTGTATGGATAATGATGAGCTGCGACGCGGCCGTCCCACCTGCCACGTCGCATACGGTGAGGCAACGGCCCTGCTTTCGGGCGACGCACTGTTGACCCGTGCGTTTGAGGTGCTGGGGGAAAATACGGCAATGTCCGATCGCACCGTGCGCGATGCAGTACAGGTGCTTGCCCGTGCGGCCGGTGCTTTTGGAATGATCGGTGGTCAGGTCATTGACCTCGCCGGTGAAAAAGAGATCTTGCCCTTACTGCGGCTTCTTAAGTTACATGAAAACAAAACGGGAGCATTGATCGTTGCATCCGCCTTGCTCGGCTGCCTTTCTGCGGGTCTTACGCTTTCGGATGAGCGTACTAAGGCCGCAAAGCGATATGCCGAAGGCATTGGTCTTGCGTTCCAAATCGTTGATGACGTTATTGATGCTACCGCGACCGTTGAAACAGCCGGCAAGAGCGTGGGATCGGATCAAAAGCAGCACAAGACCACCTTTCTCTCGTATTACACGGCACAAGAGGCCTTAGCGTATGCTCACCGCGTGAGTGAAGAAGCGAAAATGAGTATTGCATCCTTTGAGGGAAATGAGTTTTTGCTCGAGCTTGCTGATTATTTGATAAAGCGTAAATTTTGATTGAACGGAGTTTACAAATGGGAGTTTTAAAGGAAAATTTCATTGCATTTTTTACCAATCGCGTTTTGATGTGTGCGGTTCTTTCCTGGATAGTGGCTCAAATTTTAAAGATTTTCACATCCCCTGCGCATCGTGAGGAATTTTCGGTCCTGCGCCTGCTGGCAGGCAGCGGCGGTATGCCGAGCTCACACTCGGCGGTCGTAACGGGTGCGGCATTTTCTTGCGGTATTTTATACGGCTTTGGTTCACCGTTGTTTGCCATTTCGGCCGTGCTGGCGGTTGTGGTTATGCGCGACGCCGCGGGAGTGCGCCGTGAATCGGGCAAGCAAGCGGCGGCGATCAATCAAATGTCAAGAGAGCTCAATAAAAAGCACAAATCGACCGACTTTGATCTTTTGACTGAGCTTCTCGGTCACACGCCCTTGCAGGTGTTCTTTGGCGGTGTTCTCGGCATTGTGATGGCATACTGCTGCCAGCTTTTACTCTTTCCTGCGCTTTTCGGACCGTTGGTATGAGGCTTGACGTATTTTTGGTCGAGGCAGGGCATGCACCCAGCCGAGAAAGTGCCAAGCGCTTGATCGAATCGGGTCTGGTTACACTTGATGGCAAGGTTATCACAAAGCCGGCAAGCCACGTGGAGGGTGAACCGGTCGTCAACATCGTTTTGCCGCGCTACGTAGGGCGCGGCGGCGAAAAGCTGGAGGCGGCATTGCAAGCCTTTGGTCAAGACGTTACGGGTCTTCGTGCCCTTGATATCGGTGCTTCCACAGGTGGGTTTACCGATTGCCTTTTACAGCACGGAGCGCGTGAGGTCGTAGCATTGGATGCGGGGATCGGACAGCTACATCCCACCTTAAGAAAAGACGGTCGAGTAAAGAATATTGAAAAATACAACGCTCGTTATTTGAACGTGAATGATACGGGGATCGTAGATGTAGCGGTGCTTGACGTATCGTTTATCTCACAAACCCTGATCTTGCCGCAAATTCCTGCCGTTCTCGGTGAGGGTGGCAAGCTCATTTCGCTGATCAAGCCGCAATTTGAGGCGGGGCGCGGCGCCCTCAATAAGCAGGGCGTGGTTCGCCATCCCAAGGATCGACTGTTTGCCGTTTCGCGTGTGCTTGAGGCGGCGCGTGCCGTAGGACTCATTCTCAGGGGACTTATGCCCTCGCCCATCCTCGGCGGCGATGGAAATGAGGAATTTTTAGCACTCTTTTGCCTTGGGGCAAAGGAGATGCCGATCGATATTGAAAAAACTGTAATGGATAAGGCGGTGATACTTTTATGATGAAAAACATAGCACTTATCACAAACTTTAACATTTATGATAAGGCGAATGCGGCCCTCATCGTGGCGGAGGAGCTTGTGAAGTACGGTGCCAACGTGCTTTTGGCCTCGATCAACAAGGATCGCATTTTCCGTATGCACAAGAACAAAAAGGAATATATCTATTTGCCTCTTGATGAGCTCTATCGCGAGGCGGATGCCGTGATCGTGCTCGGCGGTGATGGCTCGTTACTGGATGCTGCACGTCGAGCGGCACCGAACGGCAAGCCCTTGCTCGGCGTCAACATGGGGCGTCTCGGCTTTATGACGGAGCTTGAAATGACCGAGCTTTCCTTGCTTGAAAAGCTTTTTACGGGTGAGTTCGATTTGGATGATCGCGCAATGCTCCATGTCACCGTCAAGACCTCGGGAGGCGGCACGAGAGCGGAATCCTTTGCGCTTAATGACGCCGTTATTTCAAACGGCTCGGTGGCGCGCATCGTTGATCTTGAGCTTCACGAGGGTGGGGAGCTTGTTACCACGTACCGCGCCGACGGTGTGATCGTGGCGACACCGACGGGCTCGACCGCTTATTCAATGTCTGCCGGCGGACCGATCGCGGATCCAGGCCTCCCTTGCCTTTGCGTCACACCCATTTGCTCGCATTCCTTAACGGCACGTCCCATTATGTTCCGTGACAATGCCGTACTTGAGATCAAGAATACCTGCCAGCGTGAAAAGATGCTGTATTTGACGGTGGACGGTAAGATCAATTTTGAAATTTACCGCGGCGATTCCGTGGTCGTCACGCGATCGGATATGAAAACCTCGTTGATCCGCTTCAAGAAAAGCGGCTTTTACAACCGTTTGCAAAGCAAAATGAACGCCTACGATTAACGTGAAGGAGTGCAATATGAAAAGCAATAGACAAAAGAAAATACTTGAGATCGTGAACCGTCATCACGTGGAGACCCAGGATGACCTGATCGCTTATCTTGAGACCGAAGGATATTCGGTGACGCAAGCGACCATTTCGCGCGACATTCGCGAGCTGCAGCTCACGAAGGTATTGACCACACACGGGACCTATCGTTACATTGCGCCCAAGCGCGAGGATATGGTGTCGGGGCTTAAATTCAATGCAGCATTGGTCGATTCGATCACCAGCGTCGAATACGCTCTCAACATCATCGTCATTAAGACCTATCCCGGCTTGGCACAGGCTGTGGCGGCAGGGGTTGACAACCTTGCAATCGCTGAGGTGCTGGGATGCGTTGCGGGCGACGACACCATTCTTGTCGCCACCAAAAACGAGAGCGCAGCCAAGAGCATCAGTGAGCGCATCCATATTATTATGAAAGACGGGTAAGCTATGCTACGATCACTCCATATTGAAAATATGGCGATCATGGCCTCCCTTGATGTGGATTTTGACCGCGGATTTACCGCTATCACGGGTGAAACGGGTGCCGGAAAATCGGTGATGATCGACGCGCTCACCTTTTTGCTTGGGGCAAAGCCTGCGCGCGATTTGTTGCGTCAGGGGGCTGAAACGGGAATGGTGAGTGCCATTTTCTCGGACATCGGGACAGCGGCGCTTGATTATCTTAACAGCGTAGGATTCCTGCAGGAGCCCTCGCCCGATACCGAGCTTTTACTGTCGAGAACCGTGGATAAAAACGGCAAAACCGCGGCACGTCTGAACGGCCGTATGATCCCGCAAGCCATACTCCGTGAATTATCCGCCTTTCTTGTCAGCATCCAAGGGCAAAATGACAATCAACTGTTAATGCAACCCTCGGTACAGCAATCGATGCTGGACGGTGTGACTGATTTTGGCAGTGCACTTTCGCGTTATCGCGCGTGTTATCAAAAACGCGCTGAGCTGGAAACACAGCTGAACGGCATTATGAAGGACACCGCCGAAAAGGCGCGCTTGTCGGACATTTTGCGCTTTCAAATTGCCGAGATCAATGAGGCTGGCCTGCATAACGGTGAGGAGGAGGCCTTGCTTTTGCGCCGTCAAAAGCTGCAATATGCGGAAAAGATCACCAAGCAGTCAAGCTTTACCTACCACGTGCTGCTCGGTAGTGAAAAGGCCTCAGCTTCCTTGATCCTTGACCGAGCCGCAGCGGCAATGAAGGGCATTTCGGGCGTGGTACCCGAGGCGGCCGATATGGCCGAAAGGCTATCGGCGATGCGCTATGAGATCGAGGATATTGCGAGCGCGGCAAGGGATTTCGCCGATGACGTGGAGGGGAACCCCACCGAGGCCTTGAACGCAGTGGAATCGCGCTTGGATCTGATCAGTAGATTGGAGCGCAAGTACGGCAAGGATATCCCCGAGATCCTGGCGTTTCGCGAGAATGCCGTAAACAAGCTTCGCTTGCTTGAATTCGGTGAGGAAGAGGGTGAGCGCATCCAAAAGGAGATCACGGCTCTTGAGCGGGAAATGAAGGCCTTGGCCTGTGAATGCCACGCCGCGCGACTTGAAGCGGCGGCATCCTTAAACGATAGGATCATGAGTGAGCTTGCCTTTTTGGATATGCCCTCGGTTCGCTTTGAAATTGCCGTGAACGATACCGGGCGGTTTTTGCCGGAGGGTACCGATGAGGTCGTTTATATGATCTCTACCAACAAAGGGGAGGCGATGAAACCGCTTTCCCGCGTGGCATCGGGTGGTGAATTGTCCCGTGTGACGCTGGCTCTTCGCAGTGTTTTAAACGATCGCGAAGGTGTGGCGACGGCTATTTTTGATGAGGTGGATACCGGTATTTCGGGCAAGACCGCACGAAAGATCGGCATTAAGCTTCTTGAAATTGCCCAAACGATGCAGGTGCTTTCGGTTACGCACTCGGCTCAGGTCGCGTCGCTTGCAACGGCACATTACAAGATCGCCAAGCACGAGGAAAACGGCCGTACCGTTTCTACTGTAATTCCGCTTGACCGTGAGGGACGCATTGCGGAGGTGGCACGAATCCTTGGCGGAATCAAGGTCACCGATACGCAGCGCCGTGCCGCGATCGAAATGATCGAAGAGGGTGAAAAATGAAAGGGAAGACTAACGTAATGCGTATGCTTGATGCGGCAAAGATTGCTTACCGTGCCTGCGAATACGAGGTCGATGAAAACAACCTTGCCGGCACGCACATTGCCGAGGAGATCGGCTTGCCGTATGAGAAGGTGTATAAGACTCTTGTGGCCCGCGGCGACAAAACGGGGCCTGTGGTATTTGTGATCCCTTGTCACCTTGAAATAGACCTTAAAAAAGCAGCCAAAGAAACGGGGAACAAACGCATTGAAATGATTCCCGTCAAGGATCTGTTGGTTTTAACGGGGTATATCCGCGGCGGATGCTCGCCGATCGGGATGAAAAAGAAATTTCCCACCTTCATCAGTCACTTTGTCACCGAGCAAGAGGAAATTACCGTCAGTGCCGGTGTGCGTGGCATTCAATTATTGCTTAACAAGGATGCGCTTGTCCATTTTGTGGGAGCAAAATGTGCGGATATTACGATTTTACTTGACAATCCTTAAAAATCGTATTAAAATAGTATTTACTTATTTATATTTATAGGAGCGAACTATGAACAACAGCGAAAAAACAATGGAAAAAATCGTAGCCCTTTGTAAGAACCGCGGATTTATTTTTCCCGGTTCCGAAATTTACGGCGGTCTTGCCAATTCTTGGGACTACGGCCCTCTTGGCGTAGAGTTTAAAAATAATGTAAAACGCGCCTGGTGGAAAAAATTCGTGCAGGAGAGCCGTTTTAACGTCGGACTTGACAGTGCGATCATCATGAATCCCGAAGCATGGGTAGCCTCCGGCCACGTGGGCGGATTTTCGGATCCCTTGATGGACTGCAAGTCCTGCAAGGCCCGTCATCGCGCTGATAAGCTGATTGAAGAGTATGCTTTTGAAAATGGCCTTGAGGACAATCCTGCCGGTTGGAGCTTTGAGCAAATGTCGGCCTATATTGAGGAAAAGGGAATCGTTTGCCCCGTGTGCGGCAAGCGTGATTTCACCGCGATCAAGAAGTTTAACCTGATGTTTAAGACCTTTGTGGGCGTAAATGAGGATACTGCCAATACTGTATATCTTCGTCCCGAAACGGCACAGGGCATCTTTGTAAACTTCCCCGCGATCGCACGCTCCACCCGTCGCAAGCTCCCCTTCGGTGTTTGTCAGATCGGTAAATCCTTCCGTAACGAGATCACGCCCGGCAACTTTGTTTTCCGTACCCGTGAGTTTGAGCAAATGGAGCTTGAGTTCTTTTGCAAGCCCGGCACGGACCTTGAGTGGTTCGCTTATTGGAAGGACTTTTGCAAGAAGTGGCTCCTTGATCTCGGCATGAGAGAGGAGAACCTGCGCCTTCGTGATCACGATCCCGAGGAGCTTGCCTTCTATTCGAAGGGCACCACGGATTTTGAGTTCCTGTTCCCGTTTGGTTGGGGTGAGCTTTGGGGCATTGCTGACCGTACGGATTATGACCTTTCTCAGCACGCAAAGCACAGCGGCAAGGACCTTACCTATTTCGATCCCGAAACGAATGAGCACTACGTGCCCTACGTGGTAGAGCCCTCTCTTGGTGCTGACCGTGTGGCTCTTGCCTTCCTTGTTGACGCGTACGATGAGGAAGTGATCGACGAGGCTAAGAATGACACCCGTGTCGTTCTTCACCTGCACCCGGCTCTTGCACCTTATAAGGTAGCTGTGCTCCCGCTTTCGAAGAAGCTCTCCGAGAAGGCGCTTGAGGTTCGTGATGAGCTGGCAAAGTACTTTGCGGTAGATTATGATGAGGCCGGCTCGATCGGCAAGCGTTACCGCCGTGAGGACGAGATCGGTACCCCTCTTTGCGTTACCATCGACTTTGAGACCGTGGGTGATGCCGAAAAGGCGGCTGACAACTGTGTAACGGTTCGCGACCGTGATACCATGGAGCAGGTTCGTGTTCCGATTTCCGAGCTTCGCGCATATATTGAAAAGAAGATTGCATTTTAATTGTCCTATTAAGTAAAAAAGGGGGGGACGTTTTGTTTACGATACGGATCGCTGAATTGAATGTTAAAGTAAATAACCGTTACCCCTATGCCGAAAGGTTTTGCCGCGAGTTTTTTTGTGAGTGTACCGTGCCCGATATAGAGGTTTGTGTGAGTGACGAGGAGCTCGAGGCAGAACGCTTGCTGGATCCTTACAATTCCACGGACGGCTATCTTGAGTGCATTTGCATCTATCGCAAAATTGCCTTGGAGCTGCCGAGGTTTGATGCTATGGTCTTCCACGCTTCGGTGGTGTCTGTGGATGGTATGGCCTACGCCTTTGCCGCGCACAGCGGTACGGGAAAATCGACCCACACTGATCTTTGGCTCCGTGTATTTGGGGAGCGCGCAAAGATCGTAAACGGTGACAAGCCCATTTTTCGGTTGATCGACGGTAAGTGGCACGCCTTTGGCACGCCTTGGCGCGGTAAAGAGGGGCTTGGTGACAGCACGTCGGCACCACTTCGCGCAATTTGCTTTTTGGAGCGCGGCAAGAATAATGAGATCGCACCTCTCGGTGACGCTGAGGCGGTTTCTCGCTTGTTTTCTCAAGTGCTTTTACCTCGAGAGGCCGATATGGCCGAAAAGCAACTCTCGCTGCTCGATCATTTGATCTCGAGCACGCCAACCTATTTACTCCGTTGCAATATGCTGCCCGAGGCGGCTGTTGTTTCCTATCAAGCGATGTCAAAGGAGAACTGAAATGATCCGCAGCAAGGACTTTATCAAACGAAAGATCGCCACACAGTACGTGATCGTGGCACTGGGGCAGGCGACCAAAAAATTTAACGGTATGGTATCCGTTAACGAAACCGGAAGCTTTATTTGGGATGCGCTTGAATCCGACATTTCCATGGATGAATTGGTTGAAAAAATCACTGAAAATTATGAGATCGATGCCGAAACGGCACGTGCTCACGCCACCGACTTTGTGAATACCTTGAAGGGAGTCGGTGCGATTGTTGAATAAATCTTATTCCATGGAGGAGCTTCACCCCTTGCTTTGCGAGGTGATCGAAAGCGGTGGCGAATTTCGCCTGTGGCCGCGCGGCACCAGTATGCGTCCTCTTTTGCGTGAGGGACGCGACAGTGTGGCCTTGGTATCTCCTCGGGGATGCAGGAAACGCGATATTTGCCTTTATCGCCGCGCGGACGGGGCGTTTGTACTCCATCGATTGATGAAATTTGACAAGGACGGGAATCCCGTGTTTTGCGGCGACAATCAAACGAAATTGGAAGTCGGTGTAAAAGTGGAAGATATTCTTGCGCGTGCTGTGGCCGTTTATCGCGGCGAAAAGCGTGTGCCTGTAACGGCCTTTCGCTATCGGCTTTACACCTTGCTTTACGGCATATTGCCCCTTCGTTGGCTGTGGCTTTTACCGCGCCGTATTTTAGCGAGGCTTCGAAGAAAATAAAAAAGAACGGTGCGCCGGAGCGCACCGTTCTTTTTATGTTTAGATTGCGTCACTGTAAAAGGGAAAATCGACCGTAGCCTCGGTCTTTTCCTTTTCTTTTTTGGATTCTTTGATGTTTTCTACGATCATAAAGATCGTGAAATAAGCCATACTTACCACCATAAGAACGGAAAGGACAATGGCGAGGATGCGTGCGTAAATTTTGGTTTTTTTGTTGCTCATAATTGTTTTCCTTCTTTCATTTTATAAAGTGTCGTCGATGCTGATTTGCATCGCGTCAATATTCTTTTCGCTAAGGAGCACACCGGTCGCGGGAATCTTGTATTTGCGGTATCCCTTGGCATCACCGTAGCGCTCGGTAAAGTTGGTCAAAACCTCACGTACGCGTTTTTCTTTTTTTCCAAGAGTAATGATGCTATTGCCCTTGGAGCTGCGTGTGGTCATCACGGGAATGAGCGAGGACTTGACAACGATTGCGCGGTCGCCATCGGTCAAAAGCATCAGCTCGAAGGGGTTTTTCTCGACCTCGTAGAAGATGCCTGCGATGGGCGACGCGTCGGAATAAGCGCCTGTGAGCTTGCGACGGTTGCCCTTGGCAATGTAAGCGGTGATGGGTACGCGCACACCCTTGCCGTTTTCAAAGACAAAGACCATATTTTCGCCCTCGGGATAGGTGTTTTGCACGCGCATGAAGATCGGGCGCTCCTCCTTGTCCATCGAGAGCTTGGCACTCAGGAAGTCGCCCATGGCCGAGGCCTTGGTGGTGATAAAGTCATTGACGGCAACGCGATATACCTGTGCTTTATCGGTGAAGATCAAAAGATTATCCTTATTTTCGGCATCAAAAAGCTGGACGATTTCATCGCCATCCTTGAGTTTTTGCTCATCATTTCCGCGAAGAGATTGGAAGGTAATCTTTTTAAAGTAGCCTTCCTTGGTCAGGACCAAACGCACAGGATAGTTTTCAACGGGATCAATATCCTCTACCTCAGGAATATCCGAGGCGAAAATAAGCTGTGAGCGGCGAGGCTGTCCGTATTTTTTCTTGATATCAAGGAGCTGTGAAGCAATCTTGGCACGCAGCTTCAATTCATCAGCCAAGGTTTCTTCGATTTCGGCAATGGCTTGCTTCAAGGCATCCATTTCCGCCAAGCAATTCAAAATGTATTTTTTGTTTAAATTGCGGAGCTTGATATTGGCAACATACTCAGCCTGCAGGCGATCGATTCCAAAGCCGTTCATCAAATCGGGCACCACTTGGTCATCGCTTTCGGCGCCGCGAATGATGCGCACGGCCTTGTCAATATCAAGTAGGATCTTACCAAGGCCCGTTACGAGATGACGGCGGTCGCGTTTCTTTTTGAGGTCAAAGCGAAGCTCGCGGCGCACACACTCAAGTCGGAAAAGGATCCATTCCTTTAAAATATCGATCACACCGAGCTGGCGCGGAACCGAATTGATCAAAACGTTAAAATTACATTTGAAGCTATCCTCAAGAGGGGTGAGCTTGAAGAGCTGATTCATCAGCTTGTCGGGGTCGGTGTCTTTTTTTACCTCAAGGGTGAGTTTAAAGCCGTCAATACCGATCTCGTCGCGGAAATCCACAATATCCTTGACCTTGCCTTCCTTGACCAGCGTGGTAATGCTGTCACGGATCGCCTCGATCGTGGTGGAATAGGGAATTTGTAAGATCTCAATGCATCGGGCCGTCTTGTCATACGTATAGCGAGAACGGATGCGGAAGGAGCCCTGACCGGTTTCGTAAATATTACGCATTTGCTCGCGATCGTAAACGATAAGGCCGCCACCCGAAAAATCGGGAGCCTTGATGAGGTCAAGAATACGGTCGATCGAGGCCTTGGGGTTTTTGAGGAGTGCAATGGCACCGTCGCAGACCTCGCCGAGGTTAAAGGAGCAAATGTTCGAGGCCATACCGACGGCGATACCGACGTTCGGGGTCACCAAGACATTCGGGAAGGTGGTCGGCAGGAGCACGGGCTCCTTCATTGTGCCATCGTAGTTGTCAATAAGATCCACAGCGTCCTTGTCAATACCCTCGAAAAGCTCGTGACAAATGGTATCGAGCTTGGCCTCGGTGTAACGGGAGGCCGCATATTTCATGTCGCTTGAATATTGCTTTCCGAAGCTGCCCTTAGAATCGACAAAGGGGTGCAGGAGCGTCGCGTTGCCACGCGTGAGACGTACCATCGTTTCGTAAATGGCGGCATCACCGTGGGGGTTCAGCTTCATGGTTTGACCTACAATATTGGCGCTTTTCGTGCGTGCGCCCGTTAAAAGTCCCATTTTATACATTGTATAAAGGAGCTTACGGTGCGAGGGCTTAAAGCCGTCGATCTCGGGGATCGCACGCGAAATGATCACGCTCATAACGTAGGGCATATAGTTTTTTTCAATCGTTTCGGTAATCGGCTGGGGGGTAGCCGGCGCGTGGACGATCTGTGAGAGTGCGGTGACAGGCGAGGATTTTTTCTTTGCCATATCGTGATAACCTTTCTGTTGCGTTAAACTTTCTTTACGGTGTGTGCAGCGGCACGAATGAGACGGTTATAGAGTGCAAGCCCAAGGCCTTTTTGAGGCGGCAAATGGGCAAAAAGAGCCGTAATATTAGGGTTTGTATCCGCCTCGCGCAGCACGGCAAATAAGCGGTGCGCTTGCGTTGAGAGATCATCCTTGGCACCCACGGAAAAAAGGACGGCACCCTGAGGCATTTTCGGTATTTCTTCATCGTAGCAAAGAATACCGGTGTTTGCATTCTTGGCCGCCTCACACATAAAGGCGGTGACCGCCTCATCTTCGCCATCAAGCAGTGTTAAGGGGGCACCCGGTGCGTAATGACGGTATTTCATACCGGGGGAAAGCGGCTTTTCATTTTCGCGCAGTCCTTCAACGACCGCGGGGGCGATTTCAACCTCGCCAAGGGCAAGGCAAAGTGCATCGTATGTAATGGCCCCGGGGCGCAGGAGTGTCGGCTTTTCGCCGGCAAGAGAAACAATGGTGGATTCAAGCCCTACCTCTGCGGCACCGCCGTCAATGATAATATCGACCTTCCCCAAAAGATCGTTAACGACGTGTGAGGCAAGCGTGGGGGAGGGCTTGCCCGAAAGATTGGCGGAGGGGGCGGCGATGGGGACGCCTGCCGCTTTGATAAGCGCATGAGCCACAGGATGTGCCGGGCAGCGAAGTGCTACGGTATCAAGCCCACCGGTTACGGTTTTGGGCACGATGTCCTTTTTTGGCAAAATGACGGTAAGCGGTCCCGGCATAAACTGTGCCGCAAGCCGATCGTAAAGATCGTTTGTATAGGCATATTTTTCGGCCTCTTTGGGCTCGGAAATGTGTAGAATGAGGGGGTTGTCCGATGGACGTCCCTTGGCGCGATAAATGGCTTCAGCAGCCAAAGGGTCGGTTCCGTTACCTCCAATCCCATAGACGGTCTCGGTGGGGAATACCACAAGACCGCCGTGGCAGATCACATCGGCAGCGTGCGCGATCTCCGCGTTTTTATCGGTTGTGTCTAAAACGGTCAGTAATTCGGTTTTCAAGCCAAAAACTCCTTAGGTTTCTTGTTGCAATTTAAGGGCGGTATCGGCCGCGATCAGCGCATCAATGACGTCACCGATGTTGCCGTTTAAAATTTTTTCAAGTGAATACAGTGTCAGCCCGATGCGATGATCGGTCAGGCGCCCTTGAGGATAATTATAGGTTCTGATACGCTCACTGCGATCACCTGTCCCCACTTGGGTGCGTCTTGTGCTTGCGATCTCGTTGTTTCTTGCTGTTTGCTTGATGTCAAGCAATTTTGCATAGAGCATTTTGAGGGCTTTGTCACGGTTTTTAAACTGACTGCGCTCCTCCTGACATTCGACCACAATACCGGTTGGCTTATGCGTCAGGCGGACTGCGGATTCGGTTTTGTTGATGTGCTGACCACCGGCGCCGCTGCTTTTGCAGGATTCCATAATAATGTCGGCGGGGTTGATCTCAACGTCAACGGCTTCGGCCTCGGGGAGGACGGCTACCGTTACAGTAGAGGTTTGAATGCGTCCTTGCGATTCGGTTACGGGGACGCGCTGAACACGGTGTACGCCCGATTCAAATTTGAATCTTGAATAAGCGCCGTCGCCCTCTACCATAAACACGATCTCGCGAAAGCCGCCGAGCTCGGTCTCATTTTGACTCATACGCGAGGTTTTGAATCCGGCGGTTTCGGCGTACATCGCATACATACGGTATAAAACGGCGGCAAATAACGCCGCTTCCTCACCGCCGGCCCCGGCGCGGATCTCTACAATGACGTTTTTATCGTCATTCTCGTCGCGCGGCAAGAGCAAGATCTTCAGCTCCTGTTCCAGTGCTGTAAGCCGGGCTTCGAGTGCTCTTATTTCCTCAGCGGCAAGAGCCTTGATCTCGCGGTCCTCCGTTGAAAGAAGAAGATCTTTGGCATCCATTAGCTCTTCGCTTGTTTTTTGATACGTGCGGTAAGCGGTTGCCAGGGGCTCAAGTCGGCGGTATTCCTTAATGAGTGCGGTGTACGCAGCGTTGTCGGTGACAACGGCCGGGTCGGCACTGCGTTCTTCCAGCTCGCGGAAGCGTGTTTCCGCGACGATCAGCTTGTCAAACATCAGGCGCGCGAGAAGGCGACAAAGGCACGGTAGGCCTCATAAAGATCTACCTTGGAGATCACCTCGTAAGGGGCGTGCATCGAAATGACAGGAACGCCGAGATCCACGGTTTCAATATTGTGCTCGGCAATATACTTGGCAACCGTGCCGCCACCGCCGATATCGACCTTGCCGAGCTCACCGGCTTGCCATACGATCCCTGCATCCTCCATCACCTTGCGCAGCCATCCCACGTATTCGGCGCTGGCGTCATTCGTGGAGGATTTGCCGCGTGAGCCGGTGTATTTGGTCAGTACAACACCTGCCGAAAGCAAGGGGGTGTTTCGTTTTTCAAAAACATCGGAGAAGTTGGGGTCAAAGGCACAGGAAACGTCAGCCGAAAGGCATTTCGAATGAAGACGAACCACGGCAGGGTTTCCACCAAGGGCGGTTGCCATTTCGTTCAACAGGTCAGGCAAAAGAGCACTCTTCATACCCGTATTGCCGTCGCTACCCGTTTCCTCTTTATCGGCAAGCACGCAAAGCAGGGTGTGCTTGGGGGCGGTTTCCTCTAAAATAGCGGTAAGAGCCGGGTATGCGCATACGCGGTCATCGTGCCCGTACGCGCCGACCAAGGAACGGTCAAATCCAATATCGCGGGCCTTGAAGGCGGGCACAAGTGAAAGCTCGGCTGAGAGAAAATCATCCTCGGTAATGCCGTATTTTTCGTTTAAAAGAATCATCGTATTCAGCTTGATCGCCTCGCCCTCGGCACCCACGAACGGGCGGCTGCCGACAAGGACATTCAGCTTTTCGCCGGGGATGGCCTCACCCAAGGGCTTTTTGTCGGTCTCGTGGCCGAGATTGGGGAGTAGATCGTTGATATAAAACACGGGGTCGTTTTCATCCTCGCCAATACTTACTGTAACGCGTGCCCCGTCCTTTTTGACGATCACACCGTGAAGCGAAAGCGGCGTTGCGACCCATTGATACTTGCGAATGCCGCCGTAGTAATGCGTTTTGAAAAAGCTCATCCCGCCGTCCTCAAAAAGAGGGCATTGCTTCAGATCCAGGCGGGGGGAGTCAATGTGTGCGGCGTTGATGCGCACACCCTTTTCGATCGGCTCGGTGCCGATCACGAAAAGATAAAGGCTTTTGTCACGATTGTTAAAGTAAAATTTATCACCTGCCGCAAGGGGCATACCCAGTGAGTAGGGGCGAAAGCCTTTTTCCTCAGCCATCTTCACCGCGGTAGCAACCGCCTCACGCTCGGTTTTGGCGGCATCCAAAAAGGCCTTATAGCCCTTAGCGTATTCAAATGCCGTATCAACAACAGCAGCATCGTTGCGATCATAAACGCTTTTCTTTTTGTATAAGAGCTTTTCGCTCAGTTCCTTTGCGTTCATATTTACTCCTTCAACTGGTATTTTTTAAGATATTCGTGGTAGGCATCAAGGACCCTTGCCACGTAATTTTCGGTTTCTTCAAACGGAATGGTAAACAGGACCGTACCGTCCGAAAGGGTGGGATCTGCAAGCCAAGCGGCAACACGACCCTCGCCTGCATTGTAAGCGGCAAGGGCAGCCTGCCAATGGCCAAACCGCTCGAAAAGGTAAGAAAGGTAATAGGTGCCGTAGCGTACGTTGACGGTCGGGTCCCAAAGATCCTTGTCCGAAAGGTCCTCGTGCAAATGCTCTTTTTTTAAATAGCGAAACGTATCGGGTAAGATTTGCATCAGGCCCTGTGCGCCCACGGAGGAGTGAGCATCGGCCTTAAAATCGCTTTCGACACGAATGACCGCCATCACCATGGCGGGGGACACGTGATAGGCGCGCGCCGATAAAAGCACGGAATCATAAATCGCATCCTCACGCCGTTGGCGCATAAGACCGGTGCCAAGATCGGCCAAAAAAATGGACAAAATGGCAAGAAGCAGGAAAAGGGAAACGATCGTTAATGGATGCTTGGACGCTCCTTGTTTACGCATTCTTTTAAAACCCCCGTTTTTAAAAGCAGATCTGTCAGTGCTTTTTGAAGGTCGGCCTTGTCGGCATTGTTTTCAAGAATGTAATCGCACCGCTCACGGTAAAAATCATCGCTTTTTTGGGCATTTAACCGTTTCTCGGCCGCCTCTTTAGATAGGGAATCGCGTGCCATGATCCGCGCCTCTCTCAGGTTCTTGTTTGCGATAATACCGATGACAAAATCACATTCAAGATGAGCGTTTGCCTCGAAAAGCAGGGGCGCATCGATCACTGCGGCAACAACGCCGCGCGCCTTGAAGTCCGCTAAACCTTTCTTCAACTCGCTCATAACATATTTATGAGTGACTTTGTTCAAAGTATGCAAAAGCGCGGGGGTGTTGGGCTTGCCGAAAACGGTTGCGGCCAAGCGCTCGCGCGATACTAGACCCTTTTCATCAAGAATGTCATTGCCGAAGGTAGCGGTCAACTCATTGGTGCAATCACCATGCTTCAAAAGAAGTGCATGATAGATCGCATCGGCATCAAGGATCGGGATGCCGAAGGTGCGAAAGATGTCTGCGGCGGCGCTTTTGCCGGCACCGCTGCTGCCTGTAAGACCAATCACTTGCATAAAAGCACCCCCAAAAGATTATTATTAAATAGTATTATACTACATTTAGTATTAAAATGCAAGAGAAAATCACAACATAGTGTGTTTTTGACTTGAAATTTTTGAGGTTTTAGGTTATAATGAATGCTGGAGTAAGATTTCCTTTGTGGGGGTGATGGATTTGAGCAAGTATAAAATCATTCTTTTTGATGCGGACAATACGCTGTTTGATTTTTCCCGTGCCGAGCGTGAGGCACTTTCGGATACTCTCAGGGCCTCCGGAATTGAGCCGACCGAGGAGCGAATTGAAGCCTATATTGCAATAAACGATCGCTTGTGGAAGCGCCTTGAGCGCGGAGAGATCGAAAAAGACGCCCTGCGTGAGGAGCGCTTTCGCGAGCTTTGCGAGGTATTCAGCTTTTCGGCAAGCGTCTCCAAATTGGCAGGGGATTACGTAGAATTTTTATCGCGCAAAGCATATCTGCTTGAGGGAGCGGAGGAAATTTGCCGTTCTCTTGCCGAAAAATACCGCTTATACATCGTAACCAACGGCATTAAGACCGTACAGGAGAGACGCTTTTCCGCATGTGAGCTAAAGCCCTTTTTTGAGGACCTGTTTATTTCGGAAGAGCTCGGCTTTGAAAAGCCGCATCGCAGTTACTTTGACGCCGTTGCCGCGCGCATTTCGGATTTTTCGCCCGAACATGCGTTGATCGTGGGTGACTCCCTGACCTCGGATATGAGGGGCGGTGTCAATTACGGCATTGACACTTGCTGGTATAACCCGAACGGCGTCGAAAACAAGCAAAAATTGCCCATTACCTATCAGATCAGGGCTTTGGGGGATCTTATCCCCCTGCTCCTTGCTTGATGCGGCCGCGCATTGAGGAAGTTTTAAAGGAACAACGTATAAATTTTATTTTAAACGCAAAAACCGACATGCTTTCCACCTTCCGCATCGGCGGTACGTGCGATATTTTGGTGGAGCCCTGCTGTCTTAATGAGCTGATTACCGCCGTTATGATTTGCGAACGCGTGGGGGTCCCCTATACGGTCATTGGCCGCGGAAGCAACATACTCTTTCCCGACGGGCATCTTGAGCGGGTGCTGATCCGCACCTCGCGACTTACCGGAGTGCGTCGCGAGGGGAGTGCTTTTATCGTCGATTGCGGCGTAAGCCTGCCACGCCTTTCACGCCTTGCGGCCTCGCTCGGATTTTCCGATCTTGCCTTTGCATGCGGAATTCCCGGCACGGTTGGCGGCGGTGTCTTTATGAATGCCGGTGCACACGGGAAATCTCTTGGAGAGCTTGTGAAATGGGTAAAAGTATTGTGTCCCGAGACGGGCAAAATAAAGACTATTTTTAATGAAGAATTGAGTTTTTCTTATCGAAATAGCGCATTTCAACAAAATAACCATATTATTTTGCAGGTTTGTCTATCGCTTTTTGAAGCTCAGGATCCCGATGCGGTCGCAGCCAAGATCAAGGCCAATCTTTTGCAAAGATCCGCCACTCAGCCGCTTTCTTTCCCCTCGGCCGGCAGCGTTTTTCGGCGCCGAAGCGAGGGGGAGCCTCTTGGTCGTATTATTGATGATTTGGGTCTGAAGGGCATCCGCTGCGGCGGTGCTGTCGTATCCGAAAAGCACGCCGGATTTATTGTGAATTTGGGGGATGCCAAGGCTGAGGACGTCAAAACATTGATCGCGATCATAAAGGGGATCGTCAAACGAAAAAAAGGCTTTGAGCCCGACGTGGAAATTAAAATACTGTAAGTGAGGAAAAAGGATGAACTACTCGTTGCAACTAAAGGATGAATTGATCGCATACGCGCCGCGAAAAGCGTGTTGTAAAAAATCGTATATGCGCGGTCTTTTTATCAATGCCGCGAGGACTAAAAGTAATTCTATCGTTCTCTCGTTGACTGCGCTTTCCGCGCGTCACGAGTGCGCGCGCGTTTATCGCGAGATCTATCGCGCGGAGGCGTTGATCGACTCGAGAAAGATGCTGTTTTCTTCAAGCCGTTTGTATCGCGAGCTCACCGAAAGCATGCCGTCCTTTGATTGTCCGCGTTGTAAAATGCATTTTTTGCGTGGCGCTTTTGTGTCGGCAGGGTCTATGACCGATCCTGATAAATCCTATCATCTTGAATTTAAGGTTTTTGATGAGGAGGGACAATCGCTCCTGAATTCGCTGTTTCAAGAGCATGGGTGGCGTGGGAGCGAGCGCTCACACCGCGACGGCGTTGGTATTTATTTCAAAAAAAGCGCTACGATCGAGGAGATCCTCTCAGCGCTGGGTGCCAATACGGCACTTTTTGCCTTGATGAATGCCAAGATCGAGCGCGGCATTCGAAACGAAGAAAACCGTGCGACGAATTGTGTGGCCAAAAACATTGGAAAATCGATCGAGGCATCGACGAAGGTGATTGATGCCATTCTTCGGATCCGCGAGGCGGCACGCTTTGAGGCCATGCCGCAGGAGCTTTGCGAGACCGCACAGCTTCGTGAGAAAAATCCCGACGCATCGCTGTCGGATTTGGCCAAGCTTCATAATCCGCCGCTTACAAAGTCGGGATTAAATCACAGACTTCAAAAGATCGTTCAATTTTCTCAAAATATGACGTAAAAATCAAGGGAGGTGAGTGCGTGTCCTCGTTTGTACATTTGCATTTACACAGTGAATATAGCCTGCTTGACGGGGCCTGCCGTGTGCGCGATATTGCAAAACGCGCCAAGGAATGCGGTCACAGCGCGGTAGCCCTTACCGACCACGGCGTGATGTACGGTGCGGTCGCATTTTGGCGCGCCTGTATGGCCGAAGGCATCAAGCCGATCATCGGTTGTGAGGTTTACGTAGCACCGCGCTCTCGCTTTTCAAAGAGCGTACAGGATGCGCACCCCAATCACCTTGTTTTACTTTGCAAAAACGAGATTGGTTACCAAAACCTGATCGCGCTGGTTTCGCGCGGATTCACCGAGGGCTTTTATTCCAAGCCTCGCGTGGATACCGAGCTTTTAAGGGAACACGCCGAGGGACTGATCGCGCTTTCGGGCTGCCTTGCCGGCCGTATCCCTCAGCTGCTGCTCGGCGGTGATGTGGAGGGGGCCGAAAAAACGGCATTTGAATATGCCGATATTTTCGGAAAAGATAATTTTTATATTGAAATTCAAGATCACGGGCTTGCCGAGCAAAAGCAAGTTTTGCCGATGCTTGCATCTCTTGCTCAAAAATGCTCCTTGCCGCTGGTTGCCACCAATGACTGCCATTATTTGTTACGCTCGGATGCGGAAACGCAGGCGGTATTGATGTGCATTCAAACCAACAGTCGCCTTGATGACGGTCGCCCTCTCGGCTTTGAGACCGATGAATTTTATTACAAAGATACCGACGAGATGAAAATGCTGCTCGGTGCTTATGAGGGCGCGATCGAAAACACGGTGAAAATTGCCGAGCAGTGTAATTTTTCCTTTGATTTTTCAAAAAATCATCTGCCGAAATTTCCGTGCCCCGCGGGGACGAATGCCGTTTCGCATCTTCGCGATCTCAGTGAAAAGGGCCTTTCCCGTCTTATGGCATCGGGCGGCGTTGCGCTCGATCGCTACGGCTCTTCCGCTTACCGCGAGCGCATGGCGTACGAGCTTTCGGTGATTGAAAAAATGGGCTATGCCGATTATTTCCTTATTGTACAGGATTACGTGAATTTTGCCAAATCAAGATCCATTCCCGTTGGTCCCGGACGTGGCTCCGGAGCCGGAAGCTTGGTGGCCTATTGTCTTGGTATTACCGACGTGGATCCGCTGCGCTTTGATTTGCTTTTCGAGCGTTTTCTCAATCCCGAGCGTGTCAGCATGCCCGATATTGACGTTGATTTTTGCTACAATCGACGCGATGAGGTCATCGATTATGTGACAAGACGATACGGGCGAGAGCACGTTTCTCAAATCATTACCTTTGGTACTCTTGCCGCACGCGCGGCTGTGCGCGACGTCGGCAGGGCGTTGGGGCTCCCGTATGCCGACGTTGATGCTGTGGCCAAGGCCATTCCGCGCGAGCTCGGCATTACCATTGCCGACGCGCTCAAAAAACAACCGCTTGCCGCGCTTTATGAGAGCAAGCGAGAAATCAAAAAGCTGATCGACCTTGCAATGGCCTTGGAGGGGATGCCTCGAAACGCCTCGATCCACGCGGCCGGCATTGTGATCACCGAAAAGCCGATCTCCACGTATTTGCCATTGGCAACTCCTACGGGTGCGTTGGTAACCCAGTACGATATGGATACCGTAGCGGCTCTGGGACTTCTTAAATTTGACTTTTTGGGTCTTCGTTATTTAACGATCATTGAGGATGCCGTAAGATCCATACGCCGAGAGGATCCCGATTTTGACATCAAGAGCATCCCACTTGACGATGCTGCTACCTATCGACTGATCTCGCGCGGTGCAACGTCGGGGATCTTTCAATTGGAGTCGGGCGGTATGCGGCAAATGCTGGCCAACCTCGCTCCAAACTGCTTCGAGGATATTGTGGCGGCGATCGCACTTTATCGCCCCGGCCCCATGGATTCGATTCCCGAATTCATTAAAAATCATCACGATCCCGAACGGGTCACGTACAGCATTCCTCAGCTTGAACCCATTTTACGCTCCACTTATGGATGCGTGGTGTACCAAGAGCAGGTCATGCAAATTTTCCGCGAGCTGGCCGGGTACAGCTTTGGTCACGCTGATATTGTACGCCGTGCAATGTCTAAGAAAAAGGCCTCGGTGATGGAGGCGGAGCGCGGTTCTTTTCTCGAGGGATGTGCGAAAAACGGCATCTCCAAGGTGTTGGCCGGCGAGCTCTTTGACAAGCTCTCGGATTTCGCCAATTACGCCTTCAACAAAAGCCACGCGGCGGCATACGCTATGATCTCCTATCAAACCGCATATTTGAAGGAGCACGCGCCCAAAGCTTATTTTGCGGCGTTGCTTACCTCGGAGCTGGGGAATATGCCCAAAATCGCTGCGTATATTGCCGAGGTTGGCCGCCGCGGTGTGCGCGTCCTGCCGCCCGACATCAATGCTTCGGAGATCGATTTCAGCGTTTCGGGCGAGCATATTCGATTTGGGCTTTTGGCTTTGAAAAACGTCGGCAAGCAATTCCTTGAAATGGTCGTGGAGGAGCGAAAGCTCGCCGGTCCTTACCGTTCCTTTGACGATTTTCTTGACCGAATGGCCGCACATGACCTGAACAAGCGCCAAATCGAAGCCCTTATAAAATCAGGGGCGTTTGATTCGCTCGGCATATACCGAAGCCGCTTGCTTGCGGTTTATGAGCAAATGATCGATCAATTCCAAAGTAAGAACCGTACCAACCTCACAGGACAGATCGATATGTTTTCTACCGATCTCGGCATGGCACCGACCGTTTCTTACCCCGACCTGCCCGAGCTTGAGCTGCGACAGCTGTTGGCCGCCGAAAAGGAGGCCGCCGGTATGTATTTTTCAGGACACGTGTTGGATGGATTTTCCGAGGCACTTTCCGATCCGCGGTATCAGTCGATTGAAACGCTTTTGGAGGAAAATGAAGAGGGAGATACGCTTGTTGATCGTCAAAACGTAACGGTAGCGGGTATCATTACCGCCCTCACCACCAAATCGACCAAAACGGGCGATCCAATGGCCTTCTTTACGGTGGAGGACCGTATGGGCGAGATCGAGTGTATCGCTTTCCCGAAGATCCGCGAAAAATTCATCGATGTGATCCTGTCGGATAACGTTGTCGCGATTGACGGGCAAATCTCGCTTCGTGAGGATGAAAATCCCAAGATCATTGTGTCACGTATGACCGAGCTTCCCGCGAATGGCGCGAAGGGTGCCGATGCGACGGGCGGCAGGCTGTCAAGCGCAAGGATCCTTTATTTGCGCGTGCCGTCCTTGGCGGACCCTCTTTGCCAAAAGGTGCGAGACCTGCTTTCGCGTTTTTCGGGCACGCTTCCCGTATCTGTTTTTGACGCCTCGACCAAAACCTACCACAAGCAACAAACCGGTATTTTGCCGAGTGAAAAGGCGTTTGACGCGCTTTGTGCCTTGCTTGGAAGTGAAAACGTGGTGCCAAAATAACAAAATTCGCGTTTGTTACCATATTGATTCAGTATGGATCACCCCCATTTTGCCGCACACTATCGGCGAGTGGGGGTGATTTTTTGCATTACAAAAAAATAGGAAATAAAGCGGCAAGCGTCTTTTTGTCTTTGACCCTTGCAATTCTTGCTTCGCTTTCGGTCTTGGTAGCCGGCTTTGGAATATGGGCTTGTACGGTTCCCGACGGTGAGCTGAAGGAGGAATTGTTCGCCATCGGCGTTGCCGATCGCACCACGCGACTTTTCGTGTACGATGCAAGCGGCAATGAGAAGGAGCTTGCGGGAGACCGCGTCAGCGGCTTTGAAAATTCACTTTACTGTTCGGTAAATAATATGTCTCCCTACCTAAAAAACGCTTTTATTGCCATTGAGGACAAGCGATTTTATGATCACGGCGGCATTGATTGGGCAAGGACGTTGGCGGCCGCAAAGGGCTATGTTTCGGGGCAAAATGACGGAGCCTTTGGCGGTTCTACAATTACGCAACAGCTGATTAAAAATCTTACGGGCGAAAGTGAGAAAACGCTCTCCCGAAAGGTGAGTGAGCTGATCCGTGCGGCCAAGGTGGAGCGAAAATTATCCAAAAACGCCATCCTTGAGCAATATTTGAACGTGGTAAATTTGGCCGAAAACTGTTACGGTGTTAAAACCGCCGCCAATGCTTATTTTTCAAAGGAGCCGAGCGAATTATCCCTGGCGGAATCGGCCACCATTGCGGCCATTACCAACAATCCCACAAAATACAATCCCATCCGTCATCCCGAGCAAAACAAAAAGCGCCGCGACGTGATCCTTTTGGAAATGCTCGCTCAAAAAATGATTAGTGAGGAGGAATACCGAGAGGCGATTTCGACCGGCATTGAATTGAAGGTGAATAAGGATGCCATGACGGGACGTGTAAATTCCTGGTATGCCGATCTTGCCATTTCCGACGTGATAAAGGATCTTGTGAAGGAAAAGGGATATACCGAGGCGGCTGCCGGGCGGCTTGTTTATTGCGGCGGTCTTAAGATCTACGTGGCGATGAATGAGGAGCTGCAAAAAATCGTGAGTGAATATTACGAGAATACAAGTCATTTTCCCGTTCATCAAGGAGGGGAGCAGGCACAAAGCTCGCTGATGATCATAGACCCCAAAAACGGAGATATTTTGGCCATTGCAGGTGCTGTTGGCAAAAAGGCCTTCAATCGCGTTCAAAATTTTGCCACCGATACCAAGCGCCCGTCGGGCTCAGTGATCAAGCCGCTGTCGGTCTATGCGCCGGCAATTGAAAAAAATATCATCACGTATGGCACGGTCTTTGATGATGTTCCGCTTCTTTTTCGGCAAAACGGTGCGCCTTGGCCTAAAAATTCTCCGGACATCTATCGAGGGCTGACGACCGTAAGCACGGCCTTAACGCATTCTGTTAATACCGTTTCGGTTTCAATATTGCGACGTCTCGGGGCGAAGGAATCGTACCGATTTTTAAAGGAAAGATTAGGATTTACAAGCCTTTCGGGAGAAAAAGATCTTGGTGCGGCGGCCTTAGCACTCGGACAGCAGCATCAGGGTGTTTCACTTCGAGAATTGCTGGGCGGTTACACGGCCTTGGCCAACGAGGGTGTGTTTGAGGGAACAAGAAGCTATTATAAGGTCCTTGACAGTAAGGGGGAATTGCTTCTTTCAAAGGAAAGTGAGGAGCGGCGTGTTCTTTCGGCCGATACGGCATATATTACCACCATGATGCTACGCCGTGCCGTGCGGGAGGGGACCGGTAAAGCGATCACTCTCAAAGAAAGGGTCGATGTGGCGGGCAAAACGGGAACAAGCAGCAACAATTGCGACAAATGGTTTATCGGCTATACTCCCACGCTCCTTTGCGGTGTCTGGTACGGTTATGAATACCCGAAGTCGGTGGCGGACGTTTCCGGAAATCACGCATTGAAGATTTTTGATGACATTATGACGTGTGCTGCCGAGAAAGGCGCTATGCAAAATGAGAGCTTTCATACGCCCGAAAACGTCGTTGCGGTACGGTACTGCAAAGACTCGGGGCAGCCGCTCGGTGAGGCTTGCTCCTTTGATCCGCGAGGCGATCGCTCCGAGATCGGTTATTTCAAAAAGGGGACGGAGCCCCGGGGAGAATGCCGCTGCCACGTGCTGATCGACTACTGTGACCAAGGTGGTGTCGCAACCGACGTGTGCCCCGAAGAAGGAACTCATAAAATCGCACTTTTACGAGTCTTGAGAACCTTTCCGCGCCAGATCAAGGTGCTCGATGCACCGTATTCTTATGGAGGAATATTTGTCAAAAAGGGACGGGAATTATCAAATAATGAGCCGTATTATGCGAATAAATACGAAACAAAGCAAAATTTCGGCATCGGAATGGGCGTAATACCGTACAATCACGCATGCAATATTCATGGGGGAGATGATTTTTGGCGACGGCGCGCAGGATGAAAAATTGAGTCCCAAAAAAGAGGGATCGCGGTAAAGCGATCCCTCTTTTTTTATTGGATTTTTCCGCCACCGACGACGATATCCCCATCGTAAAGGACAAGAGATTGCCCGGGTGACACGGCGCGCTGCGGCTCGTCAAATTCTACGATCATTTCATCCTTACCCGTTTGCTCTACACGTGCCGGTGCCGCCTCTTGACGGTAACGTGCCTTTGCAAGCAATTTCAGGGGTGACGTTACGCTGTCGAAGGGAATAAAGTTGAGATTGGTAATGGTTAACCGTCTTGTGAAAAGATTCTCATTTTCACCAAGGGTCACGGTGTTGTCGTGTGCGGATTTGGATACCACAAATGCAGGCTTGCCCAGTGCAATGCCAAGACCCTTGCGCTGGCCTATGGTGTAATGGATAATGCCGCGGTGCTCTCCCAACACTCGACCGTCCGGAGAAAGAAATGCACCCGGCTTCGGCACAACTGCGCCAAAATCCTCAATGAACTTGGCATAATCACCATCGGGGATAAAGCAAATGTCCTGACTTTCGCGTCGGCTTGCCGCCTCAAATCCGTTTTTTGCCGCAAGCTCCCTTACCTCACACTTGCTCATGGTTCCTAAGGGGAATTCTACCGAAGAAAGCATTTCCTGCGTGAGCGTATAAAGCACGTAAGATTGGTCTTTGGCGGTATCCTTGGCGCGGCGCAGCAAAAAACGCCCGTTAGCATCCCTTTCAACTTGGGCGTAGTGTCCTGTGGCAATGCGGTCGTAACCGTGCTCCTTGGCAAAATGCAAAAGGGCCCCGAATTTGATCTCTTTATTGCAGTCGATGCAAGGATTCGGCGTTTTTCCGTCCAAATAGGCTTTTATAAATGCTTTTACAACCTTTTCCTTGAACGAGTCGCTCAAATTGGCAACAAAATGGGGGATCCCCAGCATACCACAGGTTTTTTTGGCATCCTCAATATCTTTTATCGCGGCCTCGGCGTGCTTGCCGGGGGTAAAGGAAAGCTGCATGGTAACGCCCGCAGCCTCACGTCCTCTTCCGGCCAGTAAGGCCGAAACGGCACTGTCAACGCCCCCGCTCATAGCGATCATTATTTTTTCATTCATCATTTTGCATTCCAATCGTATTTGGTGAGGTGGCCGATTTCGCAAAGACCCTCAAAGTCTCGTTGACGGAAGATCTCATAAACCGCGATCGCCACCGAATTGGAAAGATTAAGACTGCGCAGCTTGTCGCGCATGGGGATACGTACCGCCGTTTCGGGATGTGCAAAGAGCAGATCCTCGGGCAAGCCCGCGCTCTCCTTGCCAAACATCAAAAAGACCTCATCAGGATAGAAAACGTCGGCATAGGTATTTTGTGCCTTGGTGGTAAAAAAGTAAATGGGCTTATCGCCGTGCTTGCTCAAAAAATCGGCAAGACCGTCATAATAGGTGATATCAAGCTTGTCCCAGTAATCAAGCCCGGCACGCTTTAATTTTTTATCATCAATGGCAAATCCGAGGGGCTTTATCAGGTGCAAGGATGCCCCTGTGGCCGCGCAGGTCCGTGCCACGTTGCCTGTATTTTGCGGGATCTCGGGTTCAAATAAAACGATATGAACGTGTGGCATAAAAAACTCCTTTGCCCATGTACTGCTCCTATTATAACTGATTTTTCGCCGTCTTGCAAGCACTCAAAAATAATTTGCAATTTTTTTGTTTTTGCTATGGAAATTCGACTTAATATGTAGTATAATAATTATAGTTTTATATCCAGGGAGGAAACTATGGGACTTTTTCGAAAGATCTTCGGTTCATACAGCGACCGACAAATCAAAAAGCTGCGTCATATTGCAGACCTGATCGAGTCGCTTTCCGATAAATACAAAGCAATGACCAACGAGGAGCTGGCAAACGTAACGCCGACGCTCAAGGCGCGCCTCGCGGCAGGAGAAACGCTTGACGATATTCTCCCCGATGCCTTTGCGGCTGTGCGTGAGGCCGATGCAAGAGTTCTTGGCAAGCGCCCCTTTTATGTACAGTTGCTTGGCGGTATCATTTTACATCAAGGCCGAATTGCCGAAATGAAGACGGGTGAGGGTAAGACCTTGGTCGCCACGATGCCCGCATACCTGAACGCCCTCTCGGGCCGCGGCGTTCACGTGGTGACGGTCAACGATTATCTTGCGCGCCGCGACAGTGAGGAAATGGGCCGTGTGTATGCGTTCATGGGCCTTTCTACCGGTCTTGTGGTTCACGGCATTTCGCCTGATGAGAAAAAAGCCGCTTATGAGGCGGACATTACGTACGGCACCAACAACGAGTTTGGTTTTGATTACCTGCGCGACAACATGGTGGTTTACAAAAAGGATATGGTCCAGCGCGGCCACGCCTTTGCCATCGTCGATGAGGTGGACTCGATCCTCATTGATGAGGCACGCACCCCTCTTATTATTTCGGGTGCCGGTCAAAAATCCACCGATCTTTACGAGCGCGCCAACACGCTGGTACGTAAAATGACAAAGCTCGTGCGCAAGGAAGTGGATAACAAGGAGGCCACCGATGACATCGAGGCCGATTATTTGGTGGATGAAAAGGGAAGAAACGCCATTCTTACGCCACGCGGCGCCAAGCTTGCCGAGGAGTTTTTCGGTCTTGAAAACTTTGGCGATCCTGCCAATACCGAGATCGCCCATCACGTTAATCAAGCGATTCACGCCTGGGGCGTCATGCGCCGTGACGTGGATTACGTGGTCAACGAAAACGGCGTAATGATCGTCGATGCCTTTACAGGCCGCATTATGCCCGGCCGCCGCTACTCCAACGGGTTGCATCAGGCCATCGAGGCCAAAGAAGGGGTGGAGGTTCAGCGTGAGAACAGGACGCTTGCGACCATTACCTTCCAAAATTACTTCCGCATGTACGATAAGCTCTCTGGCATGACGGGTACCGCCTTGACCGAGGAAATGGAATTCCGTGAGATCTATGCACTCGATGTAGTCGAGGTCCCTACCAACAAGCCGATGATCCGCATCGACCAAAATGATGCGGTCTATAAAAACATTAAGGGCAAGACCGATGCGATCGTTCAGCAGATCAAGGCTTGTCACGAAAAGGGACAACCTGTGCTTGTCGGTACCGTGAGCGTTGATAAATCCGAAGAGCTTTCCGCGCGTTTAAAACGCGAGGGCATTAAGCACAACGTTCTCAATGCCAAGCACCACGAGCGTGAAGCGGAGATCATTGCCCAAGCCGGCAAATTCGGGGCGGTCACCATTTCCACCAATATGGCAGGACGCGGTACCGACATTATGCTTGGAGGAAA
Source organism: Clostridia bacterium (assembly GCA_017508425.1). Classification (GTDB taxonomy): domain Bacteria; phylum Bacillota; class Clostridia; order Oscillospirales; family CAG-272; genus Firm-07. The sequence continues at coordinate 33,680 of JAFVYZ010000045.1, forward strand.
TTCCGAATTCCTTGCCAAAAATGAAATGAGAAAGCAGGGCTTTGGTGAAGAGCTGATCGCCATGGCAACCGGCACCACCGATATTGAGGATGAGGAGGTGCGTGCCGCACGCGAGATTTTCCACGCGCTCAATGCAAAATTCAAGGCACAGATCGAGCCGGAGGCGGAGCAGGTGCGTGAGGCGGGAGGCCTTTATATTCTTGGCACTGAGCGTCATGAGAGCCGCCGTATCGACAATCAGCTGCGCGGCCGTTCGGGCCGTCAGGGCGATCCCGGTGAATCTCGCTTCTTCCTCTCGCTTGAGGATGATTTGATGCGCTTGTTTGGTGCGGACCGCATTGCGGGTATTGTAGAGCGTCTTGGTCTGCCCGACGATCAGCCCATCAATGCAGGGATCCTGTCGAGCTCGATCGAAAATGCACAAAAGCGCATCGAAGACCAAAACTTTAAGCGCCGCAAAAACGTGCTCACTTACGATGATGTGATGAATCAACAGCGCAATTTGATCTACAAGCAACGTCTTGAGGTCTTGAACGGAGAGGATATTTCCGAAACGATCCTTTCCATGATTCGATCAACGATCGAAGAAAACGTCGATCATTTCCTGGGCGACGGCAGTGAAGAGGCTCTTAATTTTGAGGGACTTGAGGCTGTATATAAATCCTATCTTTTGAAGCCGGGCGAAAGTTTTGAAAAAATCTTCGAGGATATGAAAAAGCCGAGCGATTTGACCGATTTCCTCGTATCGCGCGCCGAGGCACTGTATGCTGAAAAGGAAAAGCTTTTCGGCACTGAAGTGTTCCGCGAGGTCGAGCGCTCGATTTTGCTCCAGTCGGTCGATATGCACTGGATGGAGCACATTGATACCATGGACGACCTGAAGGGTAGCATCGGACTTCAGGCCTACGCACAGCGCGACCCCGTCACCGAATACCGTTTGCAGGGCGCGGATATGTTTGATACGATGATTGCCGAAATCCGTGACGAAACGGTACGTCGAGTGCTTACGGTGATCCCGAGGCCTCAACCGATCGCACGCGTTCAAATCGCAAAGCCCTTAAAGGAAAATCTTACGGACGGCGCAACCGACAAAAAGAAAACCATTGTGGTGCGCAAGGCTGAAAAGATCGGAAGAAACGATCTTTGCCCGTGCGGCAGCGGCAAAAAATACAAGAAGTGCTGCGGCGCCGGCGGAAAAGAATAAGACGCAAAGAAAGGAGAAGTAATATGGGATTCGGACTGCTTTTGATCGGATATTTTTTGATGAACGTGCTGCCCGTGATATCGGTCTTTTCATCGGCCATGCTATTGGGGCTCCCGTTGATCCTTGTGGGCCTTTACCGACTTTCGCCGTATCATAAAACCTTTTATTTCTCCTATTTTTTTACCTATACAGGTATCCCGTTTGCCCTTTATTATACGCTTTACGCGTTTGGCAAATTGGGGGTAGTGCCGGCATTTGCTGCCCTTGGTGGGACGCTTTTTGCCGTGGTTCAATGGACCTATCTTATTTGGAGCTTGGCGTTTCATATCCTGGTGCTCCTTGGTGTCAGTAGGCTCTCGGGCGAGCTTGGGCTTTATGGCTTTCAAAGCAACGCCATAAGAAACCTGACCTTTTCAAGCATTTACTACGTGCTCTTTTTATTCGTAAGGCTACCGTTTTTTGAGGCCTACGCCAGACCCTTTGTGATTCCGCTGGTTATTTTACGTTATCTTTGTATTTTCTTGAACTTGTGGCTCTTTTTCCGCACTTGGCAGGTTATTTTGCCCGAGGGCAGTGATGCCGAGCCCCCCAAAGAAAGAAGAAAAGAGGAGGGCAAAAAACAATGAAAGCAAGACCCATGGGATTTGTGCTCATTTTGATCGGCCTTTGCTTTTTCTTTAATCCCTATATGGCCGCGATCGACGTCCTGCCCGACTTTATCGGATGTCTTTTGATCGCACTCGGTCTTGTGCCGAGCTCGCGTGTCTTTTGGGGATTGAAGGATGCACGTCGCCGCTTTTTGATTCTAGCCGCGCTCGATGCCGTCAAACAGCTGATGCTTGTTTTTATTTTCAGTAACACGGCGCTCGGTGAGCAAGAGGTGCTTTTGCTGATCGTGGCTTTCCTCAGCGCAACGGTGGAGACCTTGTTTGCCGTACTTGCCATGCACACGCTCTTTGGCGGTCTTGCTTGGATGCTTGATTCTTTCGGACGAAAAGATCTTGTAACCGCTCCGGTCGGTAGCCGTTCAAGGACCGAACGTTTGGCGCGCTTTACCGTCATTTTTATTATTCTCAAGGAAGCACTTTTGCTGTTGCCTGAATTTGCGGCACTTTTGAACAGCACTTATGTATATTCCAATTTCGTAAATCTTTACGATTACATTGGTCTGATGCGTGCCTTGGTCATTTTCCCCGTGCTCGGCCTTGGCATTGCGTGGCTTTGCGCGGTGATCTCTTATTTCATACGCCTGCTCCGCGACCGTGACTTTATGCTCGACCTTCAGCAACAATACACCTCTTACCTTTCATCACATCCCGGCGTTCGCATTATGGCAAGGTATTTTTTGGCACTCCTGCTTTTGGCTTTTGGTGCCTTTTTTCTGACTGACTTTTATCTTGATTTCAAAAACATAATCTCGGATACAGTAGGCGGTTGCCTTTTGCTTGCAGGTGTGTTGCTCTTGGGCGCAAAAAAAAAGGTATGGCTTCCTGCGGCCGTTTCGGCTATGCTCTATACCGTAATCGCTGCGATATCCGGTGCAAAATCCTACAATTTTGTCTCATCACACATTGGTGCCGACATCACACGCAGTGAGGAGGTGGCGGCGCAGTACACCGAAATGTGGCTTTTTGCACTTTTTGAGTTGCTCGTATTCCTTGCTTTTTTGGCATTTTTGCTCCTTACTCTACGTGCGATTCTTATCAAGTGGGGCGGATATCGCCCCGAGCACACCGACGCCGACTTTGAAGAGCGCCACGAGCGTCGGATCCGCGATGAATTTGACTGGTATTTTATCAAGTGCTATATTTTCGGATTTATCAGCGCGCTCCTGTCATTTTTGTTTGATTACATTAAAACATGGCCTGATACCGAGAAATTGCGTTACTTTGCACGCCTCATGGAGGCTCTTTGGATCCCCGATTTTATCATGGCGCTTTTCTTTGCCGTTTATTTCTCGTATTTACTGACCCTGGTATTTGCTAAAATCGGCGAGCGTTTTCAATATGAATGAATAACCGTGCACTCGCACACACAAACTACCAAGGAACACTTCGTGTTCGAAATCAAAGGGAGATTTGTGTGATGCAAAACTACAATCAAAACAACAACCAAAATAACAATCAAAACAAGAGCAATCAAAGCAACAACCAAAATAAGAACCAGAACCAAAACCAAAACAAGAACAACCAAAGCAACAATCAAAATAACAATCAAAACAAGAACCAAAACCGTTAATTCGGGATTTTCCCGAGGGGCAGGGGCGCTTGTTCGCCCCTGCTTTTATAAGTGAGGATAATTATGACTGAACTTGAAAACCGCTATCTTTCGGTCAAGCGCGCTCTTTTTGACCGCTACTACAATGCGTTAAACGAAGAGCAACGCCGTGCCGTATATCATATCAACGGACCGCTTTTGATATTGGCGGGTGCGGGAAGCGGCAAGACTACCGTGTTGGTCCACCGCATTGCCTACATACTTCGCTTTGGAAATGCATATCATAGCGATTACGTTCCCTTTGACCTGGATGCTGCCCATGTGGACGCACTTGAAAAAACGGCCCGATCGAGCATCGATCGCGAGGAGCTGGAGGCGATCCTCTCAGAATTCACCAACAGTCCTTGCCCCCCTTGGCGTATTTTGGCAATTACCTTTACCAACAAGGCCGCAGGGGAGATCAAAGCGCGTCTTGCCGGCGCTTTTCCTGATGATCCGGACATTACAGGCAATATTTGGGCCGGTACCTTCCACTCGATCTGTATGAGGATCCTGCGCCGTTACACCGAGCTTGCAGGCCTGCGTCCCGGATTTTCGGTATATGATGCGGATGACAGCAAAAAAGCGATCCAAGCGATCTTAAAAGAGATGGATATTGGCGACGCCGTGCTTTCGGCAAAATCGGCGCAAAACTACATCAGTCGCGCCAAGGACCGTATGATCACACCCGAAGAATATATGCTGGAATTCGGCAACGATGCAAGGCAAAAAACGGTGGCCGCCGTTTATGATGCTTATCAAAAACGCCTTGCCGCATCCAATGCGCTCGACTTTGATGACATTATTTGCCGCACGGTCAAGCTGCTTGAAGAAAACAAGGAGATCCTGCAAAGCTATCAAAGCCAGTTCCGTTACGTGTCGGTTGACGAGTATCAGGATACCAACGAAGCGCAGTTCCGCCTAACCGCTCTCCTTTCGGGTGGCTGGCGCAATTTGATGGTAGTGGGCGATGATGACCAAAGCATTTATAAGTTCCGCGGTGCGACCATTGCCAACATTCTCGGCTTTGACCGCGTGTTCAGCGATGCCGGTGTAATTCGCTTGGAGCAAAATTATCGATCCACACAATCGATCCTTGATGCCGCAAACGCCATTATTTCGCACAACGAGGGGCGAAAAGGAAAAACCCTTTGGACCGATCGCGGCAAGGGAAGCAAGATCCATTTGCTCAATCCCGACAATCAAAACACCGAGGCCCGCACCATCATCGATACCGTCATTCGTAAGGTGTCGAAGGAGGGAATGCACTACCGTGATTTTGCCGTTCTTTACCGTACCAATGCCCAATCCAACGCACTGGAAATGGCATTTACAAGAAGCGGCATCCCTTATCGTATGCTGGGCGGTGTACGTTTCACCGACCGAAAAGAGATCCGTGACCTGGTGGCCTACCTCCAGCTCATCAACAATCATGAGGACCAGGATCGCCTCCTGCGTATCGTAAACGAGCCTCGTCGCAAGATCGGTGACAAAACGCTTGCTGCAGTTGCCGAGATCGCAGCCTTTGAGGGCGTCTGTATGTTTGACGTTATGTCACGTGCTGATGCTTACGTTGCACTTGCGCGCTCGGCCTCCACGCTTATCGGCTTTACCAAGCTGATCAACGATCTTACCGATCTCTCGGGCGTGATGGCACTGGATGATTTCGTCAAAGAGGTTTTGGAGCGCACGGGTTACCGTCAAATGATCAAGGATATGGGGCCCGAAGAGGCCGATCGCCTTGACAACCTTGATGAATTTATTTCTAACGTAGTAGAATATCAAAATGAGACCGATACCCCAACCCTGGTTGAATTTTTGGAAGAAACCGCTCTTATTGCCGACGTTGACCGTTACGATGAGTCGGCCGACGCTGTGGTCCTGATGACCATCCATAGCGCCAAGGGCCTTGAGTTTCCCCAAGTCTTCTTGCCGGGATTTGAGGAGGGAATTTTCCCGGGACTTCAAACCGTGCTTGGCGGACAAGCTGAAATTGAGGAAGAGCGCCGCCTTGCATATGTTGCCGTCACGCGTGCTAAGGATGAGCTTTACATTCTGCACACCAAATCACGTATGCTTTACGGCCGCACCAGCCCGAATCCTCCTTCACGCTTTTTGGCTGAGATCCCCGAGGAATTGCTGGAGCTGCCAAAGCCCGCTCCCGGCACTGCCGCTTACGCGCAAGGTGCCGCCCGACAAAATGCGGCACAGCGTTCTTACGGTGGACTGCGCACGGCAAGCGCCGACCGCATCACAGTCGGCCCCACGCGCTCGGCTGATACGGCAAGTGTGCCCGTCTTTGCAGTGGGCGATCGTGTGCGTCACGTGCTTTTTGGAGATGGCGATATTCTCTCGGCGCAAAAGATGGGAACAGACTGCCTTTACGAGATTGCATTTGATACCAAAGGTACCAAGAAGCTGATGGGAAAATACGCGAAGTTGAAGAAAATATGAAATGAGGTCGCATTATGAAAGAAAATAAGTTTTCATTTAGGCAATTAAGGCTCTTTGCCTTTGCCCTGTCCGCCCTGGCTCTGGTCTTCTTCGTTTTAGCTTGTGCAACCAACGATGGAACCGCGATCTTCTTTGGAGTTATGGCTGCAGCTTCACTTTTTACCGGCTGCGTGTGCCTTTATCTCGCGCACCGTATTACCACCAAGCACACCAATTTTTTCTTGTTTGATCGCAGGCGCGGTATTACCCTGACTCCCGAAACGCTCACGTTTCCTTTTATCAATGACAATCTTACATATTTCCTTTCCGCCTATGTGGATAAGTCACTGGACTTGTGGGAGGAGATCCCCAAAAACCTGGAAATGGCTTTTGAGGCAACGCCCGCTTATCGCACCCCCGTGGCCTTTCGCATGCTCCACGATATGTCTTTGCAGGAGGAAAAGGATATTGTACCGCTCTTTCTTGCTGCCGAGAAGCGCACGGTAGCTGCGCTTTGCCGCGCGATCAAAGCCGGCGGAGATAAGGAAATGGCGGATATCATCTTTGAAATGAAGTGTGATCCCGAGCGCTTATCTACGCGCATCGTACCGTTTTTCAAGAAAAACAAACGAATTTTTGAAGGTAGGCTCTATCATTACGTGAAAAATCATATTGATGAATTTGACACGGCCAAAAAATAAAACAATAAAAAACGCCTGCAACTCGGTTGCAGGCGTTTTTTTTGCGCCAAAATTTGTGCCGCGTAAAGAAATAGAAGATGCTAAAAATAAGGATGGTGATGAAAGGAGTATTCGATATGAAACGAATTTTATTATTTTTCACGTGCCTCCTTATGTTGTCTTTAAATACCATAAGGATCGGCGCCGCTACACGCGAAATTCATTGGTACACCGTAAAAAACAAGGAGCACAAGCAAGCGTTGGTACCGGGCGAGCTTGCAGAGGTAGAGAAGCACGGAGGAGTGTATATCGATCACCGTCATGGGGATGACAATCCCGACAAGATCATTTATCTTACCTTTGATGTGGGCTATGAAAACGGAAACGTTGAAAAAACACTCAATACACTCAAAGAAAAAAACGCGCCGGGGGCCTTTTTTGTTTTAAAGCATTTTGTGACCGAGCGCAGTGATCTTTTGTTGCGTATGAAGGCCGAAGGACACGATATTTGCAATCATACGGCCAGTCACAAAAATTTAGCACGCGCCACCGGGGAAGAGATAAAAGCCGAGATCGAGGAGCTTGAACGGGCTGTGGAATCGGTGACAGGCGAAGGGACCAAGGCGTATTTCAGGCCACCTGAGGGTACCTTCTCCATCGAAATGCTCGAACACGTTTGCGCGCTTGGCTATAAAACGGTATTTTGGAGCTTTGCTTATGCTGATTGGGACAACCAAAAGCAACCGGATCCTCAAAAAGCACTTGAAAAGATCCTTTGTCATGCGCACAACGGTGCGGTGATTTTATTGCACCCAACCTCCGCAACCAATGCCGAAATTTTGGGGGATCTGATCGATGCACTCAGGAAAGAGGGATACCGCTTCGGGAGGCTGGATGAATTATGCGTGGCACGCTGAAAAAAAGATTTCTCGCTCTCGCCCTCTCGCTTCTTACCATTTGCGCATTGACGATGCCGGTATTTGCCTCGCCGAAGATCATTTATCGCCATACCGGCAGCAGCGAGAAGAAAAGGGTTGCACTTACCTTTGATGATGGCCCCCATCCGCGATACACGCCGCAAATTCTTGATATTTTGGCCGAATACGGCGTCGAAGCAACCTTTTTTACGGTGGGCTCGAACGTAGAGGCTTATCCCAAAATCATTGAAAGAGTGCTTGCCGAGGGACACGAGGTTGGCAATCACACGTATCACCATTACCACACCACCAACGTAAAGGGTGAGGTGTTGACCAAGGATATTTTGGAATGCGGCCACATACTCAAAAAGCATACGGGACAGGTGCCGCACCTATTTCGGCCGCCCGAAGGTGTATTTAATGAGGAGATTAAGCAGCTTTGCGAGGAGCAGGGATATATTATCGTAATGTGGAGCGTCGATACCAGGGATTGGGCGCATCCTGCCATTGAAGATATTTGCAAAAACGTACGCGAAAACGTACGGGACGGTTCCATCATCTTAATGCATGATTTTATCGGCAAAAACAGTCCGACTCCTGCAGCACTTCGGCGTATCATACCGATGCTGCAGGAGTCGGGGTTTGAATTTGTTACAGTCAGTCGTTTGCTTGAGGGGTGATGTCCTCATCCTCATCGCTTACCTCATAAGGGTCGATCATATAACGCTTGATCGCGGGGTAAGCGGCATACATTGAAATAAAGCCAAGGAGTGCAAGCAAATAGAAGAACGGAAGGATCAAGGGCACGGTAAAGCCAACCGAGAGGCCCCAAAGGATCGCCACAGCATTCAAAATCACTACGAAGAAAATACCGAGTACGGCAAGAACGTTGCGCTTGATGCCAAGCATTGTAAAGAGCAATGCGTTTTTGAGAAGCTTGTAGATCGAAAGATCAAAAGTAATCATCATCGGATAAATGTAAAAACGCATTGTGAGATAAAGAATGCCAAGAGCCAGCACCAGGCCGTACATCAGCCCGTAACCAAAGCCTTGAGACAGGGGATAGAAGAAGAAAATATCGGCGGCAAGCACGACGATCAGAGTAAGGTCCAAAATGCCGAAAAGAAGCCCCTGCTTTAAATTTCGGCGAATGGCATAAAAGTAATCCGACCACAAGAAGGCCGAGTCACCGCGCACAAGACTGCGTAAATTGTATGCAGCCCCTACGTTTTGCCATCCCCACGTAATCACGGTAAAGCCGATCATGATCGCGATAACGACCAATCTGCCGGTGGTCAAAACAGGAACGTTGAGCTGTCCGCCAAAAGCACCGATCAGTGTGGCGGCCGCCGGTGATCCTCCTGCAATATACGTGCCGAGCAAGGGGGCATATACAGCGTGCTCTACCGTCGGGGTCGTTGCACCGAAGAAATAGACCAGCAGCGCGACCACAAGGGGAATGACTTGGAGCACCATCATCAAATTCAAGGTTAAAAGCTTTCCGGCCTTGCGCCAAAGCAGCTTAAAGAAAAATTTTAGTGTTGGCGTGGTATCCTCCGCCTCGGCATCCGGACGTTCTCTTTGTAAAAAAGACCACAATTTTTTTTGACTTCCCATAAATTATCCTTTCTTTACGATTCAAACCGTGGGCAAGTGCAACAGGAGCCTTGGCCACAAAAAATAGATTATTGCTGTAAAGAGCAGCAAAAGAATTGTTTCAAGAAAATATCTCCCAAACGGCCTTGAAAACAAAAGGGTAAAATCACGTCCGTGATCCTCGTAAGAAAAACGGGCGGCACTCGAGGCCGTCAAGAGAAAAAGCAGCCCTGCGGCCGCAACCAAGAAAAAACAAGCATTCCATACCCAAAACGAAGCCAGTCCCACCTTGGCAAAGCACGTGATGCGATGCATAAAATAAGCATCATAAAGCCCCTTGCCGATCGAAATTAAGCACAAATAGGCGTTGCTTACCGTTGATAAGGCCGCAAGGGCGGCTAAGACCACAAGCATTACCGAAACGGAAGCCACGCAGTCTAAAAAGGGAAGAGCCTTGGTGCTTTGGGTCGCCATCAAAATGCCGACCACTACTGCGCAGATGTAAAGAAGCGCATAACGCCAAAAAAGGCGCGCGTTGATGTTGACGCCATCGGTTGGTACAAGCTTATGCACACCATCACCCCCTAAAAGCACTATATGGGAAGCGAAGGCGAGCTATGCTATTTTTCACTTACAATATATTTTAACATACTAAAAAGAAAAAATCAACCTCCAACGGCGAATAATAAAAGAAAAGAGCCCTTCAAATGAAAGAAGGACTCCTTTTTCTTATTTTGCCTCAGGCAAAGAATCGCGCAATAACACGTATTGCGGCTTTTCAAGGCCCTTAACCGATTTGGGAGTGATACGAACCTCGCCAACGTCTTTACGGGCAGGGATCTCATACATGGTTGAAAGCATCAAGTTCTCCATAATGGCGCGAAGGCCGCGTGCGCCGGTATTGCGCTCCAAGGCTAGCTCCGCAATTGCTTCAAGTGCGCCTTCTTCGAAGGAGAGCTTCACGCCGTCCATTTCAAAAAGCTTCTCGTATTGGCGAACAAGCGAATTTTTCGGTTCGCGGATGATTCGCACCAACGCCTCACGGTCCAGCTCAGTCAAGGATACGATCACGGGTACACGACCAACCAATTCGGGAATCAAGCCGTATTTGACGATATCCTGCGGTAATACGTCGCGGTAAAGACCCGCCTTTTTCTTTTCGGACTTCTTCAAGATCTCGCCGCCAAAGCCCACCGTTTGATTGCCCTTGCGCTTTTCGATCAACGCTTCAAGCCCCTCAAAGGCGCCGCCGCAGATAAATAAAATGTTTTTGGTATTGATTTGAATGAATTCTTGGTTCGGATGTTTACGCCCACCCTGAGGGGGAACATTTGCAACCGTACCCTCCAATATTTTAAGCAGTGCTTGCTGCACGCCCTCGCCCGACACGTCACGAGTGATAGAGCGATTTTCGCTTTTTCTGGCGATCTTGTCGATCTCATCAATATAAATGATACCGCGCTCGGCCAGGGAAATGTCGAAATCCGCAGCTTGAATCAAGCGCAGAAGAATATTCTCAACATCCTCGCCCACATAACCGGCCTCGGTCAAGGTCGTGGCATCGGCAATGGCAAAGGGCACGTGCAATGTTTTGGCAAGCGTTTGGGCAAGATAAGTTTTTCCGACGCCCGTGGGACCCAGCAAAAGAACGTTGCTCTTTTGCAGCTCGATCTCATCGGTCCCGGCGGTGACTTCCTGCTTTTGACGGCGCTTTTTCGCACCGCCGGTTTTCTCGGCGTGCAAAATACGCTTGTAGTGATTGTAAACCGCTACCGACAGCGCAATCTTGGCGTCATCCTGCCCGATTACGTAAGCATCAAGTGCCGCTTTGATTTGAGTGGGACGGGGAAGCGTGTCAAGCGAAAAGCCCTGCTCGCTTTCCTTGGGAGCCTCGATCTCATCGAGAAAATCCGCGCAAGTATCTACGCAATAATTGCAAATATAAAGCCCTGTGGTGGAGGGAATGAGAATCGCCTGGTTTTCATTTCTACCGCAAAACGAGCAGTAGCCCATACCGCGTCCGCTCCCCTTACCGGAGGTTGTGTTTGCCATAATTACCTCACTTAATTTCTTTTTGCCAATACCTTATCAACAAGACCGTAAGCGAGCGCCTGCTCGGCCGTCATAAAGTTATCACGGTCGGTATCGCGTGCGATCTCCTCAATGGTCTTACCGGTATTCTCGGCAAGGATGCGATTGAGTGTGTCGCGTGTGCGAAGAATCAAGTCGGCTTGGATCTTAATATCCGAGGCCTGACCGCGTGCGCCGCCAAGAGGCTGGTGGATCATGATCTCGCTGTTGGGAAGTGCAAGTCGCTTACCCTTGGTGCCTGCGGACAAAAGGAATGCGCCCATGGATGCCGCCATACCGATGCAGATGGTCGATACGTCGCATTTGATGTAATTCATCGTATCGTAAATGGCCATGCCTGCCGTCACCGATCCGCCGGGACTGTTGATGTAAAAGCAAATATCCTTGTCGGGATCCTGCGCCTCGAGAAAGAGCATTTGTGCTACCACAAGAGAAGCGGTGGTATCGTTCACCTCATCGGACAGGAAAATGATGCGGTCGTTGAGAAGTCGCGAAAAAATGTCATAAGAACGCTCGCCGCGTCCGGTTTGCTCCACAACCATGGGAACAAGGGCGTTGTTACGGAAAAAATCCATCATAATTCTTTCAAAACCTCCGTTTTTTGATATTTTGAGTATAGAGCCTTATAGCCGCGGCATTTGCCGCGGCTATAAGCTTATCGAGGAATTACGCCTCGGTCTTTTCTTCGATTTCTTCAGCCGGTGCAGCGGCCTTTTTGGGAGCAGCCTTCTTGGTGCCGGTCGATTTCTTCGCAGGAGCCTTCTTGGGCTTCTCATCGGTCACAACGGCGTTCTCGCGTACGAGATCCATAGCCTTCTTCACTCTCATATCGTCGCTGATCGCGTCGGTGGGAAGGCTTGCCTTCACCTGGTCGACAGGCATATTATATGCCGCGGCGATGCGATCGTATTCAGCGTTGATATCCTCTTCGGTCGCCTCGACCTTTTCAAGCTCGGCGATCTTCTCAAGTGCAAGACGTGCCTTTACCTGACGCTCAGCCTGAGGGCGGAACTCCTCACGCATCTTTTCAAGGGTCATACCGGTATATTTCATATAGGTGTTGAGATCAAGACCGGACATACGCAGGCGGTTGTCGTAATCGCGCAGAAAGTTCTCGGTCTCAGCCTCAAACATGGGAGCGGGGATATCTGCTTCCATCTTTTCAATGAGCGTTTCAACGAGCTGCTCTCCGATGGCAGCCTCAGAAGCATCCGCGTGTCTCTTCTCGATTTTTGCCTTGATGTCTGCCTTGTATTCGGCAAACGTATCAAATTCCGAAACGTCCTTGGCAAAATCATCGTCAAGCTCGGGAAGCTCGACACGAGTGAGCGCGTGGATCTTGCACTTGAAGGTAGCCTCCTTACCGGCAAGGTCAGCGGAATGGTACTCGGTGGGGAAGGTCACGTTTACATCGAACTCATCGTCAACCTTGTGGCCAACGATCTGCTCTTCAAAACCGGGGATAAAGGTGTTCGAGCCAAGCTTCAGGGCATAATCCTCACCCTTGCCGCCATCGAATGCCTTACCGTCGCAAAAGCCCTCGTAATCAATCACAGCCGTATCGCCCATCTCTGCGGCGCGGCCCATAACCTCAGCCTCGCGAGAGTTGCGCTCGCGCACGGTGTTGATCTCAGCATCCACCTCTTCATCGGTTACAGGTGCTACGTTACGGGTAGCGGCAAGACCGAGATAATCAGTAATCTGAACGTCGGGCTTAACAAAGACCTTCGCAGAGAGCACAAGGCCGTTGTCATCGATCGAAACAACGTCAAAATCGGGCTGTGCCACGGGAGTGATGCCGGCCTCTTCTACGGCCTCGGTGTAAGCACCGGGAATAATATCGTTAATTGCGGTTTCATAGAACACGCCCTTGCCGTACATCTTCTCAATGATCGAGCGGGGAGCCTTACCCTTGCGGAAACCGGGCACGCTGATCTTTTTGCCTTCCTTTTGATATGCCTTGGTTACGGCAGCCTCAAAAGTCGCCTGGTCAACCGAGATCTCAAGCTCGTATTTGCTGTTCTCGATTTTTTCAGCCTTCAACAATTTCATTTTTTCTTCCTCCAAAGATTGAAAAATTCACACAAAGTATATTGTAACGATTTTACTTGAATTTGTCAAGTGTTTTCTACAAAATAATATATTATATTACGCATTTTCCGAGGGTAAGATGCGACGGGGATAAAAATCCAAATAATCCGACGAGATCAGGGAGAGCTCGAGGTCGCCCGCCTTTTGCATTTGAGGCACGTTATATTTGCCGTGAATGTGTCCGAAATAACAACGCTTCACGCCGTATTCGTTCATTAGATCGAGCATTTCTTGTGAAATAAATTCGCCAAACAGGGGCGGGAAGTGCAAAAAGACCACGATCTCTTTGTTTTCGTGCTCGCCCACCTGAAGACGCTTGGCTGCATCAAGGCTCAGCTTAAGTCGCTCGCGCTCGCGGTTTGAGATCTTTTCATAATCGACCTCTCCAACCGTGATCTGCTGTGTTTTTTCGAGAAACCAGCCGCGCGTGCCACACACGATAAAATCCTCTACCACGTAGGCATTGTTGTAGAGCAAGGATAACGTATGAAAGCCGCATTCCTCAAAAAAACGGTTGCATTTGGTGGCAGTATCCCACCAAAAATCATGATTGCCCTTGCCAAGGAGCTTTTTGCCGGGCAAAGCATCAAGAAATGCAAAGTCAAGGCGTGCCCCCTCGAGATTCATTGCCCAGGAAATATCGCCCGGTATCACCACGGTATCATTCTCACGCACCACGCGGCGCCAGCGATCGGCAATTTTTTTCATATAATCCTGCCATCTTGCACCAAACACGTCCATAGGGTGATCCTGAGCACCGGACAAATGCAAATCGGCTATGGTAAAGAGTGCCATACTCACCCTCCTTTCTTTTTGAACGTATAAAAGGGAAGAAAAAGCGCATACTGATACTATCCCCTTGAAAGGAGAGTATAGAAAAATGGAAAAAATGAATGGATGCTGCGAAAACATCAATCAGGGCATTACCTGTGATGTGAAGAACTGCCAATACCACGAGGGCGACTGCCATTGCACGGCAAAAAAGATTGCCGTAGGCCCTAGCTTTGCTGCCTCGAGCACTGACACCGTATGCGCTACGTTTAAGCCCAAAAAGGACTAATTTTATTTAAATCAAGGAAGTTGCCCGTTTTTCGGGCAACTTTTTTATTTTCCGAGATAAGCGAACATGGTAGCAGGCATATCCCGACTTTCGATGACATCGGTAAAGCGTACTTGGCGCTCGGCAATGCCGCGAAGGGGATACGTGATCTCAACGCCGGTTCTCATCGAGAGCTCATCAAGTGCCCCAAGCGGTGAGGTGGGAGTACGATCGGTAAGTGCCGTATAAACATCGGCGGCAAACTTGTAGGGGCTTGCGGTCGAGGCCACCACCATCGGCTTTTTATCGCCCGTTTTGGTTTGATAATCCTTAGCGGCCGATACCGCCACAGCGGTGTGCGTATCAATCAAATATCCATACTCATCCATCGTATCGCGAATGGTCTTGGCGGTTGCCTGCTCGTCGGCGTAATAACCTGCGAAATGCGCGTCGATCACGCTCTTGGTGGCCGCATCAACGGTGTAAGCACCCGTTTCATTGAGCGATCTCATATAAGCCGCCGTCTTTTCCGCGCCTGCGGCAAAGTAAAGCAAACGCTCAAGATTGCTTGAAATCAGGATGTCCATAGAAGGAGACATCGTGAGATAGAAATCGCGATTTCGATCGTAGGTGCCGGTTTCCAGGAAATCGGTCAAAATATTGTTTTTGTTCGAGGCACAAACCAAACGGTCGATCGGCAAGCCCATCCGTTTGGCAAGATATGCAGCAAAAATGTTGCCGAAGTTGCCCGTGGGTACGGTTACGTTAATGAGATCGCCGTATTTGATCTCGCCTGAGTTTAAAAGATCGCAGTAGGCCGACACATAATACACGATCTGAGGAGCAAGGCGCCCCCAGTTGATGGAATTTGCCGAGGAAAGGAAATATCCCTTCTTGTCAAGATCCTTGGCGATCTCCGAATCCGAGAAGATCTTCTTCACGCCGGTTTGCGCGTCGTCGAAGTTGCCCTTGATGGCCGTTACGTTGACATTGGCCCCCGTTTGAGTCTGCATTTGCAGCTTTTGTACGGTGCTCACACCGTCAACAGGGTAAAATACCATCATTTTGATACGTTCAATATCCTTGTAGCCCTCCAGTGCGGCCTTGCCGGTATCGCCCGAGGTTGCCACTAAAATCAGCGCCGTGCGATCCTCACCCGTTTTTACCAAAGCGCGCGACAAAAGGCGGGGCATGATCTGAAGCGCCATATCCTTAAAGGCCGCCGTCGGGCCGTGCCAAAGCTCCATCACGTGCAGGGAATCGTTTAACTTATGTAAGGGTGCGGCGCCTCCGACAAAGGATTTGGGTGCGTAAGCCGCCTTACAATCAGCGAGCAGCTCCTCGGCGGTATAATCTGTCAAAAATTTGCCGAGAATGGTCGCGGCGCGAGCAGGGTAATCCATTGCGCACAGGGCCTCCACATCGGCACGGGTCAGTTGGGGGATCGTTTCGGGCACAAAAAGGCCACCGTCAGCGGCAAGACCTTGCTTGATAACCTGGGCCGCAGACAGCTTGGCGGCGCTTTGATCTCGTGTACTTTGAAATTTCATATTGAGCTCCTTTTGTATGTGCTAATTATTATCTTCTTATATTGGCATTTGCCCCAAAGGCATCGGGGATATGATTGATTTTAACAGGGCGCAGTCGCTTTTCACGGTCAAGATAGACCTCCACCACATCAAAGCGCGGGGCAAGAGATGTTTTATATTCCTTTAAAAAAGCCATAGCAGCCATGACAGTATGTACACGCTTTGCGCGATCTACCGCATCTGCAGGGCGTGAAAGAGGAAGCTTTTCTCCCAAAAAGGTCCTGGTCTTAACCTCCACGAATACAATATGCTGCTTATCCTTTACCACAAGGTCCAGCTCCTGCTTGCCAAAATGGCAATTACGCGCCACTAAGCGGAAGCCGGAGCGCCGCAAAAATCGTGCCGCTGTGCGCTCACCACGTCGCCCGATCTCTTGCTTTGTATACTCTCGCATATCAATCGTTATCTAAAAAACGGATGAATTTTTTGCGGTAGATCTCACAAGGACCGTATGTTCGCAAAGCATCCATATGTGCCTTGGTACCATAGCCCTTGTGCTTGGCGATCCCGTATTCGGGATGAGCCGCATCAAGCTCCAGGCAAAGTCGGTCACGCGTCACCTTCGCAAGGATTGAGGCTGCGGCAATGCTTGGCGATACGGCATCGCCGTGTACCACGGCACGACATGGAATGGTAAAGCCTCTGGTCTGATTGCCGTCAATGAGGGCAAAATCCGCCTTGACGGAAAGTCCGTCAATCGCACGGCGCATGGCGTGCAGAGTCGTGGAAAGGATATCGGTCTCGTTGATCTCCTCAACGCTTCCGAGTACCACACAGTAAGCAATGGCTTTTTCGCAGATCTCATCATAGAGCTGCTCTCGCTTCTTTTCGGAAAGCTTTTTGGAGTCATTTAATCCCTCGATCACAAGACCGGTGGGTAAAATGCAGGCGGCCGCAGCAACCGGACCGCAAAGCGGTCCGCGGCCGGCCTCATCTACACCGCAAACGGCGGAATATCCTTCATTTTCAAGGGCGAGCTCAAGATCATAGGTCAACATTATTGCACCCCCTTCGGAAAGGCATCAAGTGTGATGCGACCGATCTTGGCCGCGCGGAATTCATCCAAAAGGGTGTTGGCGGTGCGCTCGGTGTTTACCTCGCCGCCTCCCACCAAAAATCCGCGGCGACGGCCGATCGCCTCAAAAAGATCATAATCGCTCATTTCACCTTCAAGAATCGTTGCATCGAGCTTATAGCGTGCGGCAAGGAGTGAAGGATATCTACGGCGAAGCTTGGAAACCAAAGCCACCGCCAAGGTCTCGATCTCTACAACATCATCCTTGATCGCACCCGTAATGGCAAGATTTTCGCCCGTGGCCCGGTCATCAAAGCGCGGCCAAAGCACGCCGGGCATGTCCATAAGATCAAGCCCCTCCTTGGTCGTGACCCACTGCGGTGCCACCGTGACACCGGGACGGTTCTCCACCTTGGCTTTTTTGGTACCGCCAAGCAGGTTGATGAGGGATGATTTCCCGACGTTCGGAATCCCGACGACCATAGCCTTGAGCTTTCGGCCGTGCATACCTTTATCCTCATATCGCTTGATCTTATCGGCAAGAACGGTACGAATGGCCGGAAGCAGGCGATCCATGCCTTTTTTACTGATACAATCAAAGGGAATGCAAATTTGACCCTCGCCCGTATAGTGACGTACCCATTTTTCGGTGGAAACGGGGTCAGCCAGCATGGATTTGTTGAGAAGCGTTACGAGCGGCTTGCCCTCGACCAGGCGCATGATTTCGGGATTTCTTGAGCTTTGGGGAATGCGCGCATCCAAAAGCTCGATCACTATATCAACGTTTTTCAGGTTTTCTCCGATCAGGCGGCGCGTTTTCGCCATATGCCCCGGAAACCATTGAATAATATCGGTTGGCATTTGTCACCTCATTTAAATACATGAAAGGGAGAAAGGCGCAATACGGCACGGCCGAGCACGCAATTCTCATGGACCATACCGATATGCTCATTGCGACTGTCGGCGGAATTGTTTCGATTATCGCCCAAAACAAACAAGTGATGCTCAGGTACCGCAAAGATCTCAACGGTCTTACCCTCGGCCACCTCGTCAAAGGCACCGGTATCATAATAGGCGTATGCGCTTTCATCAAGCATCTCATTGGCCTCGAATGCATCGTCGTTTGAAACGTAAACCGCTTTGTTTAAATAGTCGATCTTCACAAACTGCCCCTCGGTCGCGATCACGCGCTTGACAATGGGCTTGTTATAGTATTCCACGTCGGAATCCGACAGGTGAAAAACCACAATATCACCCGTTTCGGGCCGATAGAAGAAATCAGAAATAAGGAGCTTTTCGCCGTGCGTAAGTGTACGGTTCATGGAAGGGCCGTCCACCGAGCAAAGACGCAGGAAAAACGTCATCAAAAGGATCACAAACACCAACGCAAACACAAAAACCTCAACGTATTCGATGAGATTGGCTGCAAAGCTCGATGTGGTATTTGCTTTTTGCGGCTTCTTGTTCGCCATATAAAACTCCTTTCCTTGAAAATCAATTTGCGGTCATGATCTCCATCAAACGATAGCCGTTGGCAAGATAATTGTTTTTTGCCGCTGCCGTTTCCTCGGTGAAGGTATCTACACCGGGGAGCACCGCCTCCGAATCATAAATGAAAAAGGGAACCGGGGAAATGGTGTGCGTGCGAAGGCGCGTCGGGGTAGGATGATCGGGCAATACCATAACCTTAAAGGGCTCGCCGCATTCCTCAAGATAGGAAAGCACGGGAGCAAGGATCTCGGCGTCAATACGCTCGATCGAAATAACTTTATTATCAACCTCGGCACGGTGGCCGCATTCATCGGGACCCTCAACGTGTACGTAAACCAGCTCAATCCCCTCACGGAATGCCTCGATAGCCGCATCCGCCTTGCCCTTGTAGTTGGTGTGTACGTTACCCGTAGCACCCTCAACATCGATCGAACGCATGCCGGCACAAAGGCCAATGCCTTTGATGAGGTCCACGGCCGAAATAACAGCCCCAGAGAGGTTCCACTTATCGCTGAAAGAGGGAAGCTGGGGCTTTTTGCCGGGGCTCCAGAACCAAGCGGAGTTGGCAGGCTTCAAACCGCGCGCGCGGCGCGCCTCGTTGACGGGGTGATGATTGAGGATCTCGAAGCTCTCCTTCATCATTTGATAAAATTCGGCGCCGCCGTTGTCCTCACGGGGCAAATACTCGCCAATGCGGCGGCCGAGAATATCGTGCGGACGCATAAACTGATATTTGTCATCTCCGTTTTTGCGGATCAGGCAATGGCGATAGCTGACGCCCGTGTAAAAGTGGCGCTCATCGTTGCCAAAATGAGCTTGCAGGGCCTTGATGAGCTCATCGGCCTCGGCGGTAGTGATCTCGTCCGCACTGTGATCGAGGATGATCTTATCCTCGTAGGCCTCGCCCTCATCGGACAAGGTCACGACGTTGCAACGGTACGCCGTTTCGTCGGGCTGCATCTCAATGCCCATGCTGACCGCCTCAAGAGGGGAGCGGCCCTTGGAATAAATTTTAGGATCGTACGAAAGAATGGCAAGATTGGCTGTATCGCTTTCAGGTACCATCCCTTCGGGGACGTTTGAAACCGTGCCGACAAGGGCCTTTTGGGCAAGCCCATCCATTACGGGCTTGACGGCCTTTTGCATGGGGGTTTTGTTGTCAAGAGCGGCGATGGGCTCATCGGCCATGCCGTCGGGAATTAAAACAAGATATTTCATTTTTTACCTCTGGATAACGCGCCCATGGGCGCGTTTAAATATTTATAATAACATATTATAGCATAAAATGTAGGGAAGGGCAACACCGAAACGCAGAATTTTCAAAAAAGCTGAAAAAAACGCCGCTGAAGCGGCGTTTTTTGTAAAAATTATTGCAAATTATCCACAATTCTATGGGTGTAGGCCAGAAGCGCGTCCTTTTCTTCGGGCTTGATCTTATCAAGGAAGGAAAGGAAGCCGCATTTTACGTAATGTACCTCCTCAGCCACGTTGGTGCCGGCCTCGGCAAGAATGGCCTTCATGCGGTTGGCGGCAGCCTCGTTACCGTCGATCACCAATGCTACGTTTTGTGCACGTGCCTTGGTCAGCTCACGGCAGAACAGACGCAGCTGATCCTCGGGCTCGCCCTTGAGAGAGAGCATCAGAATAACCAAACGCTCGTTGTTGCAGGAATAAGCAGGGGGGATCTTGTCAACCGCGTTGATCGCAAGATCATATTCTGCTTTGATCAGATTTGCCATGTCGGCAATTTTTTGCTTATTAGATGCGTAAAGTACACGCATTTTGATCGCCATAATAACCTCCAAAAATAACAAAAATAATGTAAATTTTGCTTTAAAATAGTATAACATATCAGGGCCAAAATGGCAAATGTTTTTACGAAAAAGCCCCAAAAATCGTTTATTTTTACAGTTTGCCGCTTGCTTTTTTGGTGATAATTACGAGTTTTTGAAACACAAAGGTGCGTAAGGTAAATTGTTGAGCACTCAACAATTTATTTATGATTAAAAAAGTCGTGAGCAAGCATTTGTCAAGCGTGGCCTGTTATATTTCGTTTTTCACCAATCAGCAACTTGTCCGCTTGCGCTAAAAATTTCAATCGCAACCGCAAGATACCGCTTTTTATGAAGTAGCGTATTCTTAAAAAACAGGCGTTAAAAATTTTTGTCAAAAACGACGTAGGGTATAACCGCCGTAAAAATTTTTAACGCGGGTTTTAAAGCAAAAGTCAAAAAATTGCAAAATTTAAAAAAGAGCACTCAAAAAAATATCCGCCATAGGGGTGTAGGTCGTTGACGTTAAAAATTTTTAGAGCACGGTAGATGTGTTAACAGCGGAGGTTCCGGAATTAACGCCCAAAAAAGCAATAAAAGAAAATGAACAAAAAATAGATTTCAATTTACCAAGTAATCAAAGCATTGTAAAAAAACAAAGGCATAAACACAAGATCCCAATATCATGGAACCTAAAACCGCACAGGATTCACAAAAGTCCCAAAGCCCAAGAAATTGAGAAAAACCCTATATCAAGGCCTTTTTCATTCCCTTTTTTATACAAAACTTGACTTTTGTATAAAAATAAGTGTTACGAAATAGGAGCCTTGCTTTTAAACTTAGTGTTTCCCTGGCCCGGGTGCATACGGCATTTTAATAAAAAACCAAAAGGATACCGCTTCTTGCTTACCAACACAAGCACCTTATCCTTTTGGCTTTTCGGAAAATTATTCGTTTGGGATTGCTTTTTGATATTTCCTTCGTGTCGCTTCTCCGCCGCGCAAATGGCGTTCGTCCTTGTTTTCCTGCAAAATCTTACCAACTTCATAATACAAGCCGGCGTTTTGAATACGCAGATCCTTTGTAACATCCTTATGTACCGTGCTTTTGCTGATGCCAAAGTGTGCAGCGGCACTACGTACCGTCGCGTGATGCTTCAAAATATATTTACCCAGCATTTCACATCGAGTACCGAAAAGCGGATCAAAATTTTGCATAATTCTTCTCTTCTCTGTTGAAATTTTGTCGGATTTTTGCTATACTATCTTATGCACGAAGTATTGACGAAAGAACAAAGGACTGCAAGATGATAAAAGAAGATATAAAATTTGAAAATTCTACGATTTTCGAGGGGATGACTTCAATTTCGGCACTGCTTTCGGCACGTGAGGCAGGGACAAACGATCGCCCGATCCTTGAAATTCGTTATGATCGCCAAAAAAAGGCAAAAAAAGCACGTGAGATCGCATTTTTAACGGCCAAATGCAAGGAGCTGGGTGTTCCGCTTTGTGAAACCACGGCTGAGGAGCTTGACGGACTTTGCGTCGGCAAGACTCACGGTGGCATTATTGCCGTTTGCGGTGCGCGCACGCTTCCCTTGCCCACGGCCGAGCTTCTCCCAAAAAACGGTTTTCTTTGCTTGCTTGAGGGCATTGAAGACCCTTATAATTTCGGGTATGCGGTGCGTTCTCTTTACGCCGCCGGGTGCGATGCCGTTTTGGTTGGAGAGCGAAATTGGATGAACGCGGCGGGTGTTGTAGCACGCGCCTCAGCCGGCACCTCGGAGCTCCTACCCGTTTTCAGTGGCAATCCCGAAGAAACCGTAAAAATTGCCAAAGCGCTTGGCTATACCGTCATTTGTGCGGGCATCCGAAATTCAGTTTCCTATACCGACTCCGCGCTCCGTAAGCCCTTGCTGTTGGTGGTGGGCGGCGAAAAGCGCGGCGTATCGGCCGGGGTGTTGGCGCTTTGTGACGAGGTCGTGCGTATTGACTACGGCAGAAGCTTCCGCGGCTCACTTTCCACCGCTGCAGCGGTGGCCGTGCTCGGATTTGAAATTTTGAAGAAAAACCAAGAATAAGACTAAATTTACAACAAAATAGACCATTATTTCTTATTTTAGGCATAGAAAATTTCATTTTACTGTTG
This sequence comes from Clostridia bacterium, assembly GCA_017508425.1. Lineage (GTDB taxonomy): Bacteria > Bacillota > Clostridia > Oscillospirales > CAG-272 > Firm-07. The sequence continues at coordinate 56,002 of JAFVYZ010000045.1, forward strand.
CAACCATCGCTTGTTTTTGATATAATATTGGTTGGTAAAAAATTAGGGAGGTAGCTTTATGCTTACATCTATTGTTGGTATTAACTGGGGTGACGAAGGCAAGGGCCGCATGGTTGACCTTCTTTCCGAGCAGCAGGACATCGTCGTTCGTTATCAGGGTGGCAACAACGCAGGCCACACCGTCATCAACGAGCGCGGCAAGTTTATTCTCAACCTTCTGCCCTCGGGCATTCTTCGTCCCGACGTGGTTTGCGTGATGGGCAACGGTATGGCGATCGACCTCGCACACCTTGAAAAAGAGAGTGCAAAGCTCATCGAGGCGGGCGTTGAGGTTTCCCCCCGCAACCTGAAGATCAGTGACCGTGCGATCCTCACACTTCCCTATCACGTGCAGCTCGACTGCCTTGAAGAGGAGCGTTTGGCCGGTGAAAAGTACGGCTCTACCCGTCGCGGCATCGCGCCCGTTTACGGCGACAAATATATGAAAAAGGCCATTCGCGCAGGCGACCTGCTCGATCTTGACTACCTGGCAAAGCGCCTGAAGGGCGTTGTCGCCTACAAGTCTCTCATGATCGAGGGCGTTTACAAGGCAGAGCCCCTTAACTATGACGAGCTCTTTGCTTGGCTGAAGAAATACGCCGATATGTACAAGGATTACATCATTGACACCGGCATTTACCTCACTGAGGCCGTGAAGGCCGGCAAGCGCATCATGTTTGAGGCGCAGCTCGGCGCCCTTCGTGACATTGATTTCGGCATTTACCCCTACACCTCCTCTTCCTCCACCATTGCGGCTTACGCGCCCATTGGCGCGGGCATTCCCGGTGTGAAGCTTGATGAGGTTTACGGTGTAATGAAGGCTTATTCCACCTGCGTGGGTGAGGGCCCCTTCACCTGCGAGTGGTTCGGTGAGGAAGCTGAGGAGCTTCGCGCCGCCGGCGGTGAGTACGGTGCCGCTACGGGCCGTCCCCGTCGCGTGGGTCCGTTTGATGTGGTTGCTTCCCGCTACGGCTGCCGCGTACAGGGTGCGGACTACATTGCTCTGACCAAGACCGATATTCTTTCTTATATGAAGAAAATCCCGATCTGCGTTGCCTACGACGTAAACGGCAAGCGCGTGACCGAGTTCCCCACCGGCGAGGCTCTTAATATCGCAAAGCCTATTTACGAGTATGTTGACGGCTGGAACTGCGATATTTCGGGTTGCCGCACCATTGAGGATATGCCGAAGGAGCTCATCGCTTACGTTAAGAAGATCGAGGAGCTGGTTGATTGCAAGATCAAGTACGTATCGGTCGGCGCTGAGCGCGAGGCCTACGTGCAGATGTTTTAAGTAACAGAATAAATTATCCCCCCTTACCGTTTGGTGAGGGGGGATATTTATTTGTAACTTTAACTGAAATTTACCAAGGAGTAGGCACACCGTCAACCCAGCGCCAATAGTTGCCCGTGGCGGTAGGCTGCTCGGCGGAATAGTAATAGCGGGTGGCAGAGGTTAAGGAACCGTTGTTGTAACCCAAATCTATACCGGACCATTCATTTGCCGTCCCCTTGTAATATACACTTCCGAGATTGCTGCAATCATAGAACGCATACTCGCCGATGCTCGTGACGCTCGCGGGAATCGTGATCGACTTAAGGCTATTGCAATCATCGAAAGCCTGTGCGCCGATGCTAATGACGCTATCTGGGATCGTGAAGGATACAAGATGGTCTTTCCAAGCAAACGCACAAGCAGCGATGCCTACGGTATTAGCGCGCAAATGAACCGATGTTACATTCTGATCAGAATCAACTGCCCATTTATCCACGTAAGATACACCGTTCTCTTTTTGAAGAATACCCGTGCAATCATAGAACACAAATTCGGCGATGCTGGTGACGCTATCGGGAATCACGATGGATGTGAGCCCTTTGCAATTACCGAACGCATAAGAGCCGATGCTGGTGACGCTATTAGGAATCACGATGGACTTGAGGCCAGTGCAACCCTCGAACGTCTGCTCATAGATATGGGTGACCTTATTGGGAATCACGATGGATGTGAGCCCCGTGCAATCCCGGAACGCACTTCCGCCGATGCGGGTGACGCTCGCGGGGATCGTTATCGACGTGAGGCTGCCGCAACCCTCGAACGCAGAAGAGCCGATGCTCGTCAGCTGGCTGTTCTCACCAAACGTCACAGACGCGAGGTTGCTACAACGTTCAAACGCACAATAGCCGATTTCTACGATGCTTGCAGGGACGAAGACCGAAACGATGGTATCGTTATCACAAAACGCCTCCTTACAAATGGCTATCACGGGCTTGCCTGCGTAGGTATCGGCAATTATAATTTGGCTAGTTGTGCCCTCATAGCCAATAACAGCAGCAGTGGTACCGTCGGCAGAAAGATCATACATAATGCCCTCTCCCCCCGTAATGGCGCGATTGCAAATAGTGCAATAGCCGGTTTTTGTATCAACGGTATGCTCTACCCTCCCCTCGGTTGCATCGCAATGTTGACAATCGTACCAATGGTAGGAGCCGTCGTGCGAATAGGTGGTTTTATAGATGTGGGAGACCTTTTCGGTAAGATTGGTGATCTCCACCTTGCCACAAGTGGTACAGGTGTTGGTATCATAGCCGACCGCATGACAGGTAGGGGGTGTGGTTACCGTTTCAAAATCATGGTCAGCGGCACTGCCCTGCTTCCATTCGAGCACGTTGCAGGTAAGGCAGATGCGGTAAAAGAGCCTATTTTCACAATAGACGTTTGCGTTGCCGCTGTAATCCACCCAGTCGGTGCCGAAGGTATGCTTGTGTGCGGAAAGCAGTGCGGCTACCTGTCTTTCCAGCTCAGCAAATCTTGCCTCGCTTGCAGTTTGCAGATCGGTAATCATGCCGTTGATCGTTGCAATTTCACTGTCGTGGTCAGAGGCAAGGATATCGAGCTTATTTTGCAGTTCGGTTTTGGCATCACTGATTGCCTTTTCGTTGGCGGCGATCTTGCTGTTGATCTCCGCTACGGCGGTATTGTATGTAGCGGTTAATTCGTCAAGCTCTGCCTTAGTTGCATCTGCCTTTTCGGTCAGTGCGGCAAGCTCCTCTTTGTGCTTGTCACCCAGTGCATTGATCGCCGCTTCGTTTGCCGTATCGGCAGTTTTCAGTGCTTCAAGGTCAGTCGCATATTTTGCCTCAAGCGCATCCAAGTCTGCTTGGGTGGCATCTGCCTTTACGGTGAGTGCATCAAGCTCCTCTTTGTGCTTATCGCCCAGTGCCTTGATCGCGGCTTCGTTATCCTTATCCGCCTTTTGCAGTGCTTCAAGGTCGGTTGCGTATTTCGTTTCAAGTGCATCGAGCTCTGCTTGGGTGGCATCTGCCTTTGCGGTCAGTGCATCAAGCTCCTGTTGGTGCTTATCGCCCAGTGCTTTGATCGCGGCATCGTTTGCCGTGTCGGCGGCTTGCAGGGCGGCAAGGTCGGTGGCGTACTGTGCTTCAAGCGCATCTAAGTCTGCTTGGGTAGCATCTGCCTTTGCGGTGAGTGCATCAAGCTCCTCTTTGTGCTTGTCGCCCAGTGCTTTGATCGCCGCATCGTTTGCCGTGTCAGCCGCTTGCAGGGCTGCAAGGTCGGTGGCATACTGTGCTTCAAGCAAATCCAAGTCTGCCTGCGTTGCCGTGTTTGCAGCAGTTAAAGCTGCCACAGCCTCGGCATGGGCGGCGGTCAGTGCATCATATTCCACCTTGTGCGCCACGTTTGCCGCTTCCAGCTCGGCAATTTTGGCGGTATAGGCATCGTTTAGTGCCTTGATTGCTGCCTCGTTGGCGGCAATTTTTTCACTGAGTGCCGTTTCCAGTGTTTGTAACAGTGCTTCGGTATCCGTTTTGGTGTGGTAATTCTCTTCTTCCATGCATGCGGTAAAGCCTACCGTTATTGCCATGGAAAGCAGTACCAGCAAAAGGACTGTTAACATTCTTTTTGCTGTCATGTCTTTTTCCCTCCTAAAATAAAAAAAGTGCGCAACCGAAGCTACGCACCGAAAAATGCAGCTCCGATTGTCGCCAAACAATTACTGACACTCACAACAAGTATGCAGAAAAGAGCATGCATTTTTACCATAATAAAAATGCACACTTGTCGTGAAAAATATTCGTAATTGTTTGGCAATTTTTATTGTAGCACACACGCGCGTGTTTGTAAAGAGTTTTTTATAGCAAAAAATCCCTGCGCTTTAGCGCAGGGATTTTACTGTATATTGTGTTATCAATCGTCAAGAAACTCCTCGCGGAGTGTGACGCCAAAGTCACGTGCGATGGCGCGAAGGTTTGCATCCGTGATCGTTTGCAGGATTTTGCCGCCGCCTGCAGACATGGCGAGATTGTAGATCTCTGCCGCCTTTTCGATGGTGTGCATCAAACCAAAGGTGATATCAAGGTCGGGTCCCGAGCAAAAGAGTCCGTGATGCGCCCATACAACCGCTTCAAACTCCTCCATTTGCTTGGAGGTGGCAAGTGCGATCTCGGCGCCCCCCGGCACCATCCACTCTACCATACCGACACCACCCGGGAAAACAACAGGACATTCGGTCGCCGACTGCCAAAGTGCGCGGGTAAATGCCTTGGCGGTCAGGGGGGTGGTATAGGTCATGGCAATGATATTGGCGGGGTGTGCGTGGTAAATGACACGGCAAGCGCCGTTCGTTGCCTTGACGCGCACGGCGTGGTTCATAAAGTGGCTCGGGAACTCGCTCGTGGGGCGCGCACCGTCTTCAAGCCCCCAAACGATGCGCCAGGCGCTTCCCTCTTTGTTGATCTCCACAATGCCAATGGAATGCGCGGGGTCAAGCATCACGTTGCGGAAAAACTTACCGCTGCCCGTGGTGAGGAAATACTCCCCACCGAGATGCGCCGCCGACACGCCCATTTCGTTCCACTCGCGGGGCTCGTTAAAGTAGGGGCGGCAAAGGGCTACATCCTCCTCGGTCATGCGATAGGTGAGGTTGCCGCCGTTTCTCTCGTGCCAGCCCTGCTCCCAGCCGTCGTTGCAGGCTCTAATATAATCCTTTACGATTTTAATATCTAAAATGCTCATTTCAGTGTCCTCTCTTTGAAAGCACGTCATTTTCGTATTTCAAGATCTCGGGATACCACTCGCCGTCCTCGGGTTTTCCGCACGCACGGCAGTATTCCCCCCAAACATCACCGAAGGGATAGATTTTAAGCTCCTCCTGTAGCGCCATCAGCTCACCGAATCTACCCTCGTCCTGCAGGGCTTTCAGCTTGTCGTTTGGTTGGAGAAGCGCGAACAGCAACGCTTTTTGCACGTTACGGAAGCCCGTGACCCATGCGCTGATACGGTTGATGGAGGCATCAAAATAATCAAGCGCGATAAATACGCGATCCAGCGCGTCGCAACGCACGATCTCCTTGCAGATCTCCTTGGTTTCATCATCAAAGAGCACCACGTGATCGGAATCCCAACGCACGCCGCGTGTGATGTGGAGCGCCATATGCTTGTCGTAAGCAAGTATTGCGGAGATCTTATCGCTGACGACCTCGGTGGGGTGATAATGACCGTTATCCATCAAAGAAATACAGTCGTCACGCCCTGCGGCATACTTGAGGCACCACTCGGCGGAGCCGACGGTGTAGCTTTCAACACCAATACCAAACACCTTACTCTCAGCACAAGGAAACACCTTTGTTTTATCAAAGGGCTCGGAGAGGATCTCATCAAAAGACTCTTTATAGCGCACGCGCGGACCGAGGCGGTCGGCGGGGATATCCTTGTAGCCGTCACCCGTCCAAATATTCATCACGCAGGGCTGCCCCAGCTCGTCGGCAAGATACTGCGAGATGCGCACCGAGGCCTTGCCGTGCTCCACCCAAAATTTACGCGTGTCCTCATTCGGGGAGGAGAGCGTCAAGGGATCGCACATCGGATGGCCGAAAAACGTAGGATTAAAGTCACATCCCATACCGCGCGCCTTGCAAAACTCCACCCATTTGGAAAAATGCTTGGGTTCGAGCTTGTCGCGATCGACCCAACCGCCGTTTTCCTCATCGAAAATGGCATAGCAGGCGTGAAGATTGAGCTTTACCGTGCCGGGCACGAGCGCGACGACCTTATCAATATCCTGCATCAGCTCCGCGGGAGTGGTTGCCTTGCCAAGGTAATTGCCCGTGATCTGAATACCGCCCGAAAGGCTCTTTTCTTTTTGATCAAAGCCGCCCACATCATCGCCTTGCCAGCAGTGGAGCGCGACCGGCACTTTTCTTAATTTTTCAATTGCGGCATCGGTATCAATACCCAGTGCCGCATATTTCTTTTTGGCCTCGGAATAGGACATAACAACCTCCTAAATCGTAATGATACATTATAAATTTTAACACATTATGAACCATCAAAAAAGGTCTTTGATTTTACAAGAAAGTGTGTTTTTTTATGGAGATAATACCGTATTACACCTGCCATTTGACAAAAAAGGACCTTTTTTTACGAAAAGCCCTTGAAAGCCGTGCGCTTCTGTGTTATACTGTTTTTATATTGAAGCTTTATGAAGGAGGCGTACCGTGAAATCTGAGATCTTATCCCGTCTTGCTTATATTAACGATGAGGAAAAGCGCATCATCGAGGGCGAGCAAAAAATCAATAAAAAGCTCTATTCCGCGTTCGCCAAGGAATTTATCATCAATCATCACCGATTGATGCAGGAGGGCGAGCAAATTGCACTCCGCCGCCACACAAGATTTACCGATTTTCCCTCCCATGGGCACAACTATGTAGAAATGACATACGTTTGCTCGGGCGAGGTCACACACGTCATCAAGCATCGCGAGGTCAAGATGCACGCGGGGGACGTGCTGCTTCTCAACCGCCACACTCAGCACAGTGTGCGCAAAACGGGCGAGGACGATATTGCCATCAACGTCCTGCTCGCGACCGATTGCTTCCATTCCTTTGCCTCGATCCTGCCCGCCGACTCTCCCCTTTCCTCATTTATGGCGGAAAACATCCGCTCCAACGGTGAGGCCGAGTACATGCTTTTCTCGACCGAGGGTGTACCGCCCCTTGAAAACCTTTTTGAAAATCTTTGCTATGCCATGGTCGGCAACGATATTTTAAGCCCCGACATTTTAAAAACCACCGTGGCACTCATCTTGCGTCATTTTGCCGAGATGCCCGACTGTATGATCACCGCCGCGCGCCACCGCTCGGGTGCGGAGCTCTTGCAGGCTCGCATTGAGGAGTATTTGCGTACCGAATTCCGAACCGCCACTCTCACCGAGCTTGCGGATAAGCTGGGGCTCAGTGTCCCCTATCTTTCCAAGCGTGTGCGCGAGCTTTGCGGCACCACCTTTAGCAAGCTCCTACAGGAGGCACGCTTCAGAGAGTCGCTTCGTTTGCTTGAAACGACCGATTTGCCCGTTGGCGACATTATTATCGCCGTTGGCTATGAAAACACGAGCTTCTTCCACAATCAATTCCGCGCACGCTATCACTGCTCTCCCTTCAAATGGCGTAGGCAGCAAGGCGAAATTCAAGAATGATAAAAAAAGCCACGCCGACGGCGTGGCTTTTTTTATTAAAAACTTACGAATTGCCGCAGCAGCGACCACGACCGTTTCCGTTCGCCGCAGAAGTAGGCGCAACCGTGCTGGGACAAAAAGCAGAAGTCGGGAAAGGCAGCTGGCGGAACATGCAGCAGGGATCCTCATCGGCCACGTCGGTGCATTCCTTATCGGGCAAGCAAAACTCAGTGGCTTCAACAAGCAGTTGACCCTCGCGCACCAGGCGAATAACCGAAAAAAGCCCCAAGGAAATGGCAAGATAGCGGTCAACACCGTTATCATCGCCCGAAAGCGCACCACAAAGCGTATCGGTCACGGCCGAAGGAATGTCACAGCAACGGCAGCAGCAATGGCAGTGACACGCCTCTACGATACGTGCACCCAGCACCACGGGCTCCACGACCTCGATGACCGCCTCAGGGGTGTTATGACCGCAGGTGACAGGCTCAGGCGCCGCGCAGAAATTATCGCACGCCTTACTGCGGAAGATGCTCACGTTGCTCTCGCCGCCAAAAAGCACCACGCGCTTTTCAAGCACCGCCACGCCCTCGATGGTCTGGGATTGCCCCACGGGTACGCAGACCTCAAACTCGCACCGCACGTAAAATCTCACCAAAACCGTATAAAAGCCACTATTGAACTGCACGGGATCTACCGAGATATTCGAAGCCACAAGCTTGGCACACTTCACACGAACATTTCCCGTGCGAGCGATGAGTTCTTCGCCCCCACAGGTAAGGAACACGCGAACGTCCTCAAAACAATCCCTGTCGCGGCAAGCATCAAGGATGCGCGACGCCTCGATCCCAAAGCGTTCGCCTGCCCCGCCCAAACAGGAAAATCTGTTATCTCCCATAGGAAAATGGTTCCTCCTCCAAAAGATTCAAGAGCAATACTGCTCTTCCCTATTATCCTATGAGGAGTGTGTCGAATTTGACAATTTATTGTAAAAGAAAGCGATATTTTTCAAGATACACGAAGTATTCGCACCCTTCAAGAACCTCAAAAAGCACAAGAGCTTGCTCGTTTGGGATCAAGAGTGTGCCGTGATCCCCCTCGACCGGTACAACCGCCTTGTGCGGCACGGGACCGTGCGCGCCCAAAATGTATAGATCGGCATTCACGGGCGGTGCTTCTTTTTTTGTCAGGGAGCGGTATTCGGACAAGGCGGTGCTCTCATAATATAGAAGCGAGTCCCCATAGGATACCGAAAGGAAGAGTGCGGGCTCGGTCGATCGCGACATAAAGATCGGCTCACCGATCAACATTGTGCCTGTTTCAAAAATCTTGACCTCACCTCCATAGGGATAGAGCACCACCGATACGTTTTCCTCGCTCGCCAAGGAAAAGAGCGATTCAAAAATCGCAAGCTCCGCTTCATTTCTCGGCTCGGGGAGCCATAACGCATGTACCACGTTACGCTCACTAAACCGTGAAAAGGAAACGACCTGCGCCTTGTGGTAATGCGTAAACACCATCACATCAAGCTCGGTGGCACCGGCATCCTGCAGCAATCGCCAGCCCTCGGACAGCTGCGTGGAGCTGCCGCTTGAAAGATCCACCAGCACGGCACCCTCATTCCCAATAAGACCGATGCTTTCATTTTTACCGCTCATACGGTAAAGCGCCGTAAGCTCCCCCTCCCCGTTTGCCCTTGTCAGCGTCAAGCAAAGTGCAAACAACACGACAAGAGATGCGATCGGTGTAAGGGTCAACCACCGCCGCCGTCCGAGCGGAAGGAGTAAAAGCACGATAGCCGCGATCACGCAAGGAATGATGACGTAAGGCGCAAAATCGTACGAAAGAGACAACACGGCATCGGGGGTCGAGAACCGTTGCGCAAGATCAAGGATCAAGGTGCCGATCCCGCGGCAAAGAAAAGCTATAGGTAAACACCAATCGCACACCAGCAAAAGGATCCCGAAAAGCAAAAACGGAGCGGCGAGCGGGATCATAACCAAATTGGAGAGCGGGGTGAGCAAAGCAATCTCACCAAAGGTCAGCCATTGTATGGGTAAAATGGCAAAGCCGGCAAAAAGCGAGATCAAAAGTGAGGTCATCACAAAGCGCAGGATGGCCAAGTGCACGCCGACGATGCCCTTTCGTTTCGGCAAAAGGGACAGGAGCGCGCACTCGACCTCCTCAAAGGAAAGAATTCCAAAGGTAGCAAGGATCGTCAGTTGATAGGAGGTGCTGTAAAAGGCATACGGCTGCCAAAGCAAAATCACGGATGCGGCCACCAACAAGGAACTCAGTGCATCGGCACGACTTTTAAAGAAAAAGCCAAGCAATACCAAGGAAAGCATGAAGACCGCACGGAGTGTGGAGGGTGTTGCACCCGTCAAGATCAAATATCCGAACATAAAAAGAAGCGTCAGGGCAATGCGGCTCTTTTTATGCGCGCCGAGCAAATAAAGAATACGCTCGAGAATTGCGGCCAAAATACCGATATGAAGACCGCTGATCGCCAAAAGATGCGAAACCCCGGCACGCCTGAAATTACGTGTGGTAGTGGGCGATATATCATCACGCTCACCCAGGAGCATTGCCGAAAGCAGGCTTCCGACCTCCCCCTCCACCGAAAAGGTAAGGCGATCGCTGAGGCGAAATCTCAAGGCTTCAATTGCATCTATGATCTTGCTGCTTCGATGCTCCTGCAGCAAAAGCCCCTCGGTGGTTTCGAGCAAGAAGATCACCGAGCACCCCTTTGCGCGATGCTGATAATGCTGATTTTTATAGTAATTATCATAAGTAAGGTCTTTTACTGCAACGGTGCCCGATGCCACGTCGCCGCGGTAGAAGGGGGAGGAAAAGTCGGCGAGGATCAGGGCCCTTCCGCGGCAAGGGGTACCGTTGATCTCTTTCACCTTCACAGTAAGCTGTGATGAGTAGGTATTGGTGTACTCCACCTCCTCTACCTCGAAAAGAACTGTGACTTTTTCTCCGATCTTTGAGGTCAAGGCCGCCGTTTGATAGAGATGATGGGCGCTCCTTGCGGCTCCAAGCAAAATACCAAGTGAAATAAGCGTCAAGCAAAGTCTTGAATAAGAATACCCTTGCCCCACCATAAGGGCAACAAGCACAATGAAGAGGAAGGCGGCTGAAACAGCCACAACAAGTGCAACCGCAAAGGACAAAAAGGCGCAGCACAGCACAATACACAGCAAAAAGAACACCAAGGCACACGCCAAGGGCCGATTTTTGAAAATCGCCACGATTTGTCACTTCCCTTCATTATTTTATTCTATATTATACGTTTCCCACGATCAAATGTCAAGCAATTCCCCCCTTTGAAGGGCATTTTCAAGAAAATGCTTGACAAATACACTTTTCCTTTATATAATGAAGGGGTAATAACTTTTGGAGGACTTGATATGTTTGATAAAGTAAAGCAAATTCTGATTGATGAGCTGCAGCTTAACGAGAGTGAGATCACACTTGAGGCAGAGCTCTCGAAGGATCTTGGCATCAACTCGATTGAACTTGCCGATCTTATCATGATGTGTGAAGAAGAATTTGGCATCGAAATCACTGAGGACGACGCCAACGAATTCATCACCGTCGGCGACGTTGTAAACTATCTTGAAAAGCTTTAATTCCACAAAATAAGCGCCCGTTTGCTTCGCTCTTGCAATGCAAACGGGCGCTTTTATCATATTTTCTTCACACACTCTCTATAATTTTGTGAGGTGAAATTATGATAAAGAAAATACATGTACTCTCTTTTCTTTGCGCATTTTTGGCGGTATCATTGCTCTCATCAGCCCTCTTTTCAAGGCTTTTTCAACAAGGAGCCGTCATATTGACGGGAAACGAGCCCAAGGAGCAACGCGTGATCGTCATCGACGCCGGGCACGGCGGCATTGACGGGGGCACAAGCGGCTCCGACGGCACGCCGGAAAAGGAGCTTAACCTTGCAATTGCCAAAAAATTAGCCGCACTCTTTACGGTGTCGGGCTATACGGTGATACAAACGCGCGAGGATGACCGATCCCTTGCCGCTCCCGATGCCCCCAAGGGTCACGTGAAGCAATCCGATCTGGATGCACGCCTTGAGGTATTGACCAAGCATCCGAATTCCCTTTTTTTGAGCATTCACATGAACGCCTATCAAGGTACGCCCTGCCGGGGGCTTCAAGTTTGGTATTCTCAAAATAACGAGGCCTCGGCAGAATATGCCTTGACTGTTCAGTCGGGGGTAAAAGCCTACCTCCAGCAGGACAATCACCGAAAGATCAAGGCGGCAACCTCCTCCATTTATTTGCTTAAAAAGGCCATCAATCCCGCCATTCTTATTGAGTGCGGCTTTCTCTCCAACGAGGAGGAGTGTGAAAAGCTAAAAAACGAAGAATACCAAAAGGCGTTGGCGCTTGCAATTTTTGCTTCTTTACACCAAAAAATGCGTTGTAATACTTGATACCCAAGGAAAAGCGTGGTATAATGGAAGCAATAACGATGTGGAGGCGCCAATGAAAGGTCTTAAAACGGTTTACGTTTGCTCCGAATGTGAATACAGCTCCCCCAAATGGATGGGAAAATGCCCCTCTTGCGGTGCGTGGAACAGCTTTGTTGAGGACGTTATCGCCGAAGAGAAAAAGGGTACCGCCGCCCAAAAGCATGCCCTGACAGCACGTACGGGTGACCAACGCGCCACACCCTACCGCGAACTCGAAATGCCCTCTTACATTCGCACGGCCACGGGGCTTCTTGAGCTCGACCGCGTGCTGGGTGGGGGTCTTGTACTGGGATCGGTGGTGCTGCTCTCGGGCGAGCCGGGCATCGGCAAATCCACACTTTTGATGCAAATTTCTGACATTCTCGGCTCACATCGCCGCGTGCTCTACATTTCGGGCGAGGAATCGAGCGGTCAATTGAAGCTGCGCGCCGAGCGTCTTGGCGTGAAGGGCGAAAATCTCTCGATTTTGACCGAAACCAATATCGAAAAAATTTTAGCCGAGATCGATCGCGTCAAGCCCGACGTTGCGATCGTGGATTCGATCCAAACCATTTACAGTGAAAATATCGCCTCCACCGCGGGGGCCGTGACGCAGGTGCGCGAAAGTGCGCTTGCGCTCATTAACAAGGCCAAGGCCGACAATATTTCCGTGATCCTCGTAGGTCACGTGAATAAGGAGGGCAGCATCGCAGGCCCCAAGATTCTTGAGCACATGGTCGATGCCGTGCTTTATTTTGAGGGCGAGCGTCAGCAAACCTATCGCATCATCCGTGCGATCAAAAACCGCTATGGCTCAACCAATGAGATCGGCGTGTTTGAAATGACCGATGAGGGGCTGTGTGAGGTGCAAAACCCCTCGGAAATGCTACTGGCGGGCAGACCGCAAAACACCTCCGGCAACTGTGCCGTATGCACCATGGAGGGCACAAGACCCCTCATTGCCGAAATTCAGGCGCTTGTCAGCGCCACCGCCTTCCCTGCTCCGCGCCGCACCTCAAACGGCATTGATTACAACCGTCTTTGCCTGATTTTAGCCGTGCTTGAAAAGCGCCTGGGGCTCCGTTTTTCGGCAAACGACGTGTATATTAACGTCATCGGCGGTATGCGCCTTGACGAGCCTGCCTCCGACCTTGCGGTCGCCATGGCACTCATCTCGTCCCTGACCGACCGCGCCGTGCCCGACGATCTCATTGCCATCGGCGAGCTGGGGCTTTCGGGCGAGTGCCGCGCCGTTTCGGGGCTTGAGTACCGCGTGAAGGAGGCGGCACGCCTCGGCTTTAGGCGCGCGATCGTTCCCTGCCGAAACCTTGAAAAACGAGGGATCAAGGCGGAGATCGAGCTCTTGCCCATCAAGAGCATCTTTGACATCTTAAAGCTTCTTTCTCCTACTGAGAAAAAGGATATTTAAACAAAAGCGAGGATATTTTATGCTTGAATTTATCAAAGCAAAAGGACTGGGGCTTTCACTCGGTGAAACCTACGAGAATGCCAAAAACAACAGCGTAGTACTACAGTACACCGAGGTGAGTGAGGCGCAGTATGAGGACTATTACAAGTCCCTTTTGCCCGAATTTACCGTTTATGATGAAAAATGCATAGTCGGCAACCGTTTTGCCACGCTTATAAATGAAACGCACGAGCTGCATTTATGCTTTTATCCCTCGATTGCCGAGATGCGCGTCATTTACGGCGGGCGCGTTTGGCTGCCCGAAAAAACGACTCCCTCAGCCGAGCACATCATGACCCCTGCCTTTACCCAGATCGGTCTTAGCATCGGCGGTATGCTTTACGTGGTACAGCTCTCCGACGGTACCTTTATGATCATTGACAGCGGCAAAAAGAATGACGAGGACCGCGATCTGCTTTTAAAATTCTTGTATGAGAAAAAGCCCGCACATCACGAAAAACCGAAAATTACTGCGTGGCTCATTTCCCACGCACACCACGACCATCTCCATCTTTGCCTTGATTTCCTTTTGACTTACGGTGATAAGGTAGAGCTTTCGCTCTTTGGCTACAACTTCCCCGACTTTGAAACCGATATTATCAAAAGCACACGCGCGGTTGAAACCGAGCATGCGGCACATTGGCAAAATTGTATAAAGGAGATGCTTGATGAGCGTTTCCCCAATGTAACACGCTGGACGATGCACACCGGGCAAAAGCTCCTTTTGCCGGGTTGTGAGGCGGAGTTTCTTGGCACGTGGGAGGACCATTGGCCCGCATTTATGAAGACAGTCAATGAAACATCTTTTATCGTTAAGCTTACTTTTGAAAACGGACATGCCTTCTTGCTTCCGTGTGATGCGTGGTACGGGCAAACCAACCTTGCCGTTGCAGTTTGGGGGGATTACCTCAAGAGCGACGTTTTGCAGATCATTCACCACGGGCTTGCAGGCGGCAACATTGCCTTTTATGAAAAGGTATTGCCCGAGATCGTATTCTGGCCGAGTTCGGAAATTCGCTTTGCGGCAGAACCCGGATCTATCGTAAATCCAGAAACCGGTAAAATAACCCCTGTGGTGCGCGACTACGAGCCCAGCCGTTGGCTGCTCGAGCACGTAGATCGACACTATCATTGCGGCAGGACTGTAACGGTTGACACCAAAACCCTTGAAGAGATTTAATATTTTGTGCGGCGGTATTACCGCCGCACTTTTTTCATTTATTACAAATAATTTATCAATATTCACTACCCTTGCGTGCCGCCTTGTGCTATAATAAAAGCAACCTTGAAGCAAAAGTGAGGATTTTTTATGCTTGACTTTATCACCGCAAAAGGAGAGGGGTTGACCCTCGCTAACACCTACGAAAATGCCAAAAACCAAAACGTTGTGCTTCGCTACACCGATGTGAGCGAGGCACGGTTTGAAGAATATTACAACACCCTTTTGCGCGATTTTACACTTTACAATGAAAAAACAGTGGTCGGTAACCATTTTGCCACGCTCGTTACCGACACGCACGAGCTGCACATTTGCTTTTACCAAGCAATTTCCGAGATGCGCGTCATTTACGGCATACGCTGCTGGTTGCCCTCGAAAGAGGCACCTGTATGCAACGAAAGCCTCCCTCTTACCCTCACGCAAATGGGACTTATCATCAACAGCGGCTTATCTCTTGTTGTCACGCTTGCCGACGGTAGCTTTTTATTGATCGACGGCGGCAAGGAGGCAAACGATGAGCACCAAGACCGCAAACATCTCTTTGAATTCTTGTGGGAGCACAAGCCCAAGCATCACGAAAAGCCGAAAATTGCCGCGTGGCTCATTTCTCACTCGCACACCGACCACATCAACCTTTGCCAAGAGTTTTTAAAGGAATACGGCAACCGCGTGGAGCTATCTCTTTTTGGCTATAACTTCCCCGATTTTGAAACCGGCATTATCACGAAGTCAGAGGGCAAGGAGCTGTACTGGCAAACGACCACCAAGGATTTGCTTGACGAGCGATTCCCCAATACCACGCGCTATACCATGCACACGGGGCAAAGCCTGCTGCTCCCCGGCTGTGAGGTTGAGATCCTCACCACTTGGGAGGATTTTTGGCCCCAGGAAATGCCCAGCGCCAACCACTCCTCCTTTATCATACGTCTGAAATTTGCCACGGGCAAGACCGTGCTGGTCCCTGCCGACGCGTGGAAGCCCACGACCGCCCAAGCCCTCGCGATTTGGGGCGATTACCTGAAAAGCGACGTGCTGCAGGTCGTGCATCACGGCTTGTCGGGCGGTAACATTGATTTTTACAAAGCAGTGGCCCCCGAGCTCTTGCTTTGGCCTACGCCCGAGATCCGCTTTGTATCCGAGGAGCCATACCTCAACGCCGCAGGCGAGAAAAAAGCCGTGGCACGCCAGTTTGAGCCGAGCTGTTGGCTGATGGAACACTTTGACCGCCATTATCATCACGGCAAGACTGTAACGCTTGATATGAAAGACCTCAGCGAGATCTAAAACAAAGGCGCGATAGCAAATGCTATCGCGCCTTTGTTTATTTAACGATCGGTGTGATCACAGGCTTGCCCTCACGGTCAAGCAGTGGCGTGATGCCGCCTGCATACCCCGATTGCCGAAATACGTAATTGACGCCCGTCCTTGTATCCACCCAGATCTCGATCACATCCATTGCACCTTGCTTATAAACCTTTTCAAATCTTTTTTCTGCCATAATTAACTCCTATTTCTGCCGTATAGCTCATTCAGATGGCGGTATTTATTTCTGTCAAGTGCGAGTAACTGCTCTTTTGTAATACGGTAACGCCAGTTTCCGTCTGACTTGCCGGGAGTATTCATGCGCGTATCCGCGCCAAACAAAAGCAGATCCTGCACGGGCAAGATCACCAGCCCCGCGTGGCTTGCCAGCATCGTGCGAAGCACGGCGCCGTATCCCCCGTTCCAATCGGGATCGGTGTAGCCGCAATATTCAAGCATTTTTGTGCGCGTACCCTCATCAAGCTCCCACACGTAGCCAAGCAAGGTGTTGTTATCGTGCGTGCCCGTGTAGGCTACACAATTTTCATCATAATTATGGGGCAGGTGCGGCGTTTGGGGATCACCAAGAAAAGCAAACTGCAACACGCGCATGCCGGGAAAGCCGCTTTTTGCAACCAAAAGCCGCACGTCATCGGTGATGTCACCGAGATCCTCGGCAATGATGAGCTTATCCCCTGCTACCTCCTTGAGTGCCTTCACAAGTGCCATACCGGGGCCCTTCACCCATTTGCCTTCCTTAGCACTTGAAGCGGTGGCAGGCACGCTCCAAAATCCCGCAAAAGCACGGAAATGGTCGATGCGCACACCGTCAAAGAGCTCCAGCGTCAAGGAAAGCCGCGCGCGCCACCAGGCAAAGCCGTCCATCTTCATTTGCCGCCAGTTATAAAGCGGATTGCCCCAAAGCTGCCCTTCCTTTGCAAAATAATCGGGCGGCACACCCGCAACAGCCCTGGGGTGTCCGTTTTCGTCGAGCAAAAACTGCGCCTTGCTGTAAAAGACGTCCGCGCTGTCGCTTGCCACGTAGATCGGGATATCACCGATGATGGAGATCCCACGTGCATTTGCATAGGACTTTACCGCCAGCCATTGCCGCCAAAAATGGAATTGCGTGAAGGCAAAATAAAAGTAATCGTCGAAAGAATAGTCAAAAACCCTGAAATCCTGCCAAGCGACACCACCATTGGCGCACTTGAGGGCAAGGAATTTACACGCCTCATCGATCTCGCGCCTTCCCGTTACAAAGGCAAGGATCTCCTCGCGGTTGGTTGCTCTTTCGGCGGCAAGGCGAAGCAGTGCCTCGCGCTCATCGGCAAGTCTTTCGCTTTCAACCAAAAACGGCGTTTTTTGCTTGGCGGCCTCGAGCTCACTTTGGCTAAGCAGCCCCTCGGCGGCAAGCAGTGCAAGATCAATAAAATAGGGGTTACAGGCAAAGGAAGCCTCGGATTTATAGGGCGAGCCGCAAGCATCGGGAATGCAAAACGGCAAAACCTGCCAGTAGGAAAAACCGCTATCCTTTAAAAAATCAACAAATTCAAACGCCGCCTTGCCCAAGGAGCCGATCGAATACTCGCCGTGAAGCGAGGATACGTGCAGTAAAACACCGCTTGATCTCTTAATGGCTGTCATACCAATTCTCACCCTCCCCGACACCGACCTTGAGGGCGACCGAGAGTGTCACCGCTTGCTCCATCTCCTCGACAAGGATCTCTCGTGCCTTGACGGCAATATCCTTGTGTGCCTCGACGATCAGCTCGTCATGCACCTGCAAAACAAGGCGTGCGTCAAGCCCTTCTTCCGCGAGACGCTTTGCCACACGGATCATGGCAATTTTGATGATATCGGCGGCAGTGCCCTGAATCGGGCTGTTCATCGCCACGCGCTCACCAAAGTGCTGCATATTTTTATTTTGCATTTTAAGCTCGGGGATATAACGGCGGCGACCGAAAAGCGTGGTGACAAACCCCTTTTCCTTCGCCTCGCTGACCACGTCCTTCAGATACGCATCGATCCCGGCGTATGCCGCGAAATAGCTCGCAATATACTCACGCGCCTCGGCCATTGTAATGTGCAGATCCTCGGAAAGGCTATGCGCACCCATCCCGTAAAGGATGCCGAAGTTGACCGCCTTTGCACGCTTGCGGAGATCGGGCGTGACGGCATCGGCGGGCACGCCAAAGACTCTTGCAGCGGTAGCGGTGTGGATATCCTCGCCGCCGGCAAACGCCGAGATCATCGCGGCGTCATTTGCCATTGCGGCGAGCAAACGAAGCTCAATTTGCGAGTAGTCTGCATCAATAAGCAAATAATTGTTGTTTTTTGCGGTAAAATAACGCCTTAATTCGCGACCGAGATCGGTTCGAATCGGCACGTTTTGAAGATTGGGCTCAGCCGAAGAAAGACGCCCCGTAGCAGTACCCGTTTGCTTAAATGTGGTGTGGATGCGCCCATCATCCTCAATTTGCTTGTACAGTCCCTCGCAATAGGTGCTGTTTAATTTCGTTACCTGTCGGTAATCCAAAATGTCCTCTACGATCGGATGTACGTGCCGCAAGCCTTCAAGAACCTCCGCGTTGGTGGAGTATCCCGTCTTGGTCTTTTTACCGTGCGGGAGGCCTAACTTTTCAAACAAAATCTCGCCGAGCTGCTTGGGAGAATTGATGTTAAATTCCTGCCCTGCCGAAAAATAGATGCGCTCGGCAAGACCCTTGGAAACCTCACTGAGCTGATTGCCGTACGCGGAAAGTCCTGCGCCATCCACGGCAAAGCCGCAAAGCTCCATATCGGTCAGCACGCGGCAAAGCGGCATTTCGATCTCGTAAAGCAGCTTTTCAAGCGAAAGCTTCTTGATGCGCGCTTCAAGCTCCTTTTTAAGAGCCAATATCGTTTGAAGATGCAAAGGCGCACCCAAGGACCCCTCCCCCAAATAGGTAAGAGCAAGTCGCGGCAGGTCAAAGCCGTTTTCGGCAGGATTTAACACGTACGCCGCAAGCATCGTGTCAAACGCACAGCCGCGCCAGGTGATCCCCTGCTGTTCAAGAGCCTTATAAACCGCTTTGGCATCGTGGCAAACGATCAGGCGCTCACCGTTTTTCAAAATAGAGGCAAGGAGCGCGAGGTCCTTGACCACAAAAGTTATTTTTCCATCGGAGACATAGACCTTGCCATCCACCACATCAAGCGCCAGCGGATCGAGAAGGTCACCAAGAGCCTCAGCCGTCAGCTCTATCGGCTCTGCCGACGGATTTTCGGGGGTATCGGGCGTCGCCGGAGCAAAGACGGGCGTTGGGACATCGAGCAAGCCAAAGCGCTTGATCAATGCGTTGAATTCAAACCTTGTAAAGAGCCTTAAAAGCTCGGCGCGGTCAAAGCCATTGTAGGCATACGCGGCCGTATCGGTATCGATCGGCACTTGCTTATAAATGGTAGCGAGCTTTTGCGAAAGATAGGCGCTATCCTTGCCCTCCTCGAGCTTGCGGCGCACCGAGGGGGTAAGAACGGCGGTGGGCAAATGCTCATACACACCGTCAAGCGAGCCGTGCTCGGCAATCAGCTTCAGCGCGGTCTTCTCACCGATGCCGGGAACACCGGGGATGTTATCGGAGCTATCCCCCATCAAGGCCTTGACATCCACAAACTGTGTGGATGCCACGCCGTATTTTTCAAAAAAGTGTTCACTTGTAAAATCTACGGTTTCAGTATTGGTCAGGAGCAGCACGTGTACGCGGGGGGAAATCAGCTGCAGTGCATCGCGGTCACCCGTTAAAATATAGGCCTCGATATCGTCACTTCCGTCAGCGAGGGCGGCAAGCGTGCCTAAAATATCATCCGCCTCGTACCCTTCCTTTTCAAGGCAGGTAAAGCCAAGTGCCGAGGCAAGGTCCTTTGCCACGGGCATTTGCGCGCAGAGATCCTCGGGCATCGGTCGGCGACCCGCCTTATATTCATCAAACATCTTGTGACGGAAGGTCGGAGCCTTTAGATCAAAGGCCATGGCACAAAAATCGGGCTTTACCGCCTCGATATTGCGCTCCAAAATACCCACCATACCAAAAAGTGCATTGGTTGGAAATCCCTCTTTATTGGAAAGCGGACGCACGCCGTAAAACGCGCGATTGATAATACTGTTGCCGTCAACAGCCAGCAGCTTTTTCATACGGTCACTGTCCTCCGTAAATAGATTAATTTTATTATACTACTTTTGGGGACGTGTGTCAACGAAATGGAAAGTGACTTGACACATTTTTTCATAAAAGACTTGTCTTTTATGCCACGGTATGGTAAAATAACATCGTAAATGTGAAAGCGAGGTTGCTTTATGCAAAAAAAAGATATTTTCAAGCAGATCCTGCAAAAGGCGTGCATCTATTACACGGTAACGACCTTTTTGCTGATTTTTCTCTTTTGGCTCATCAGTAACGACATCACACGTGCTATGCACCCTGTGGCATTGATGCTGATCTTCCCATTTTCGATCTTTTTTGCCACAGCTAACAAAATCTTTACATCCAAAAGGCTTGCGCGTTGGCAACGCGTGCTTTCGCACTACGCGCTCACAATGATCGGTTTGTTTCTCTTTTTGTTTTTGCCGAACAAAGCCAAAGGCCAACCGGCCGGCAGTGCCTTTTTACTGCTCTTTATCCTGACGTTGATCTACGCCGCCATTATGGGCACGGTCCTCTTTTACGAAGCGCGCGCGGCAAAGCTCTCGAGCGAAAAAACCGAATACAAGAGCGTATATAAAAAATAAAATATCAAATACTACGGTTGAAGCTTTTTAGGAGGTCATCTCATGCACTTCAACCGTATTTTTTTATGCTTTTTTTGTTTTTTTCTCATACTTTGCGCATGCCAAAGCACCGCTCTTGAGGACCCAACCGCCAAGGAGCCGATCAAAGCCGTGGGCAATGCCGATTTTATCTCGACTCTTACCTTTTTGGGGGACTCCACCACCGCGCATATGGCAAGCCGAGCCGACGTGCTGCCGAGTCAAATTTGGGCCAGCAAAAGCCGTTATTTAAATTTAAGCTCGCGCATCACCTACGAAAAGATCGTATGCCCGACAAACGGAGAAGAAATGACCATTGCCGAGGTTGCAAAGGCCATTAAGCCTCGACAGCTTGTGATCACGCTTGGCATTGATTACGGGGTCTATTATTACCGAGAAGATCCGCAAACCTTTGCGCTTTACTACGAAAAGCTGCTTGACGCGATTGGAACGGCATCCCCTGAAACCACTCTCATCCTTCAAGCGATCTTCCCGGTTGGCAGAGGCAGTACCGCCATCACCAATGAAATGGTTTTAAAAGCCAACCGAACAATTGCCGAGATTGCCGCTAAGCGCGGACTCACATTTGTGGATGCAACACAGGTGCTTACCGACAGCGAGGGGTATTTGAGGGAGGAGTTTTGCTACAGTGAGGATGGCATCCACCTTACCTCCTCGGCGTACAAGGCCATTTTGGAAAATCTTAAAAAATACGAAGGCGAGGTCGTAAAAGCATAATGAAACGATATTGTATTATTTTCCTGTCCCTTTGTATGCTGCTTTGCGCCTGCGGGCGTGAAATGAGAGATGCCGATATTGAAACTGTTTCGAGCGCGGTTTTGGGTGCGATCAATGAAAGCAATACACTTACCCCGGCCGATGCCGACTTTACGAGCACCAATTTTGCACCCGGCGATGGCGTGGAGGCGGCGCGAATCTACCTTGGGGAAAATAAGGAAATCGGTATTTTTCGCTTAAAGGAGGGCGTTGGCGCCTCTACAATTGAGGGTACGGTACGCGACTACCTGCAAAGTGAAGCAAACGCCACCTCAACACTCCTCGATCTTTATCCCGACGAGAAGCTTGAAGAAAAGCTAAACCTTTACAAAAACGCCACTGTCCTGCAAAGCGGACGCTACCTTTGCTATTTGGTGCTCCCAAAGGAAGAAACCGAAAAAGTAAAAAGCGCCCTTTACGGGGCGCTTTCGTAAATTTGTTAATAGTAATCCTTTGTTGTGCGCCATCGCCGCCGCGTCATCGTTGTTTCTGAGCCACGCGAGGCGGCAGTATTCGTCCACACGCTTACCGTCCTTATAAACGGTATTGTGCGCCTCGATCTCGTGGGCAAAGTATTTCACCACCGTCTCGGCGGCTTGCAGATCCTCCACCGTCAGTGCCCCGTTTTGACTGTTGCCAAGGTCCGCAAGCGCATCGGCGATCTCCTGGCGGAACAGCTCGTTACCGTTGCCGTCACCGGCATAAAGCGGGTTCTTTTTGGTATAAAACGCCGCAAGGGCGGCAAAGTGCTCGCGGATCTTGGTATCACTCACCAAGCCCCCACGCCAATTCATCTTGGCAAGCTCGTCAATGGCAATCTTAAAGCTATCGCCACGGAAGTTCGCCGCATTGACATAGCGGCCCTTCTTTTGGTTGGCAAGCTTCTTCAGCTCGTATTTGAGGGAACCCAACTGCTTGTGCCTCTCCACCGCACGGCCGTGCTCCTCGCGCCAAAATTCCGCCTGCTTGCGGTACCCTTCTGTCGAGGTGGCACTCTCAAGCTTCGCCTTGATCGAGGGCTTGCCCGAGGCAATAATCTCACGGAGCGCCGCCACGATCTGCTCATCCATCACGCGGATCTCGTCGGCATCCATTTCAAAGCCCGTTTCCTGCAAGATCTCGGCGTGGAGCTGGTGCCACATGATTTCAGTAAAGAAATCAAAGCCCTGCTGGTGCAGGCGTGCGTTGTAGCCACTCCACAGGCGCGCCACAAAGTCGTTTCGACTTGCAACTGGCAGGCGCTTCCACGCCTCCACGCCCTTCATCGCCTCAATAACCGCACCCTTGGCAAACACCTTCTCACCGGCATAATTCGCGTGCAACTTGGCAAGCTCACCCTTGGAGAGCGTCACCACGTCGCCACTTGCGGTGCGGGAGCGGCGGACTATATTACCGGTGGTTTCCGCAAGATATTCCTTCATGGAAACGCGGCCGGGCTTGTCCAACGGATAGCGCAAATGCGCTTCATCGTCAAACACGTCATCAAGCACCAGCTTTTCGGCAGGGATCTTGAAGGTCACAACAGTATCACCGTAACCGACGTTCTGCCCGTTCTCTTTTGTCGAGAAGAACAAGCCATCCTCTTTTGCCACCATCATACCCGTGGAACGAATAGCAGCAGCACTGCTTGCAGACGTGCGATGATACAACGTGATATATCCGCGCTCGTCAACCTCGGCACCAAGATCCCTAACGTCGGAGATCAGATCTTGCGCGTTCAGCAAATCATCACCGGAAACACGATTTTCCAAAATATTTTTTTCATTTTCCTTGACAATCGGCTCGTTTTCGGTTATACTATTATTAGACCGAGGAGAACGCGGAGTATTTGCAATGGCTTCACTTGAAGCAAATTGCGCCGCGGTAACTCGGTTCTTTTTGTTGAAATCAATATCAAGAGCGTCTAACTTAACAAGATCGTTTTCAAAAAACAATTCTCCAAGCGTTTTCCCATCAGCCAGCATTCTATTCCACTTGGCTTCGCTGAATTGCAAAATCATAACAGGAACAATATTGGGATTCCTTTTTCCTCCAACGGCTTCCACTACAACGTAGTGCCCGTCGGGGGATTTTTTTGCATAAGCAAAACTTTGGCGTTGCGTCGGATTGTTGGGATCTGCAAATACACTTTCCACGACATCAGGTTCATAGATTGCCTCAATCGCTTCCTTCATCGTTTCCGGAGTAAACGCTATCTGCTGTCTGGATTGCTCGGCATCAATTTTGGAATGACGATCATACTCGTGCCACACGTCGTTACCGTTAATGGCGATTGTTTTGTTGCTAACATCAATCAATCCAGCAGAAGCTATCCTAACCGAGTTTGCCACTTCCGAGGGGACTTCAGAAATTTTGACTTGATCGTATTTATCGTCTATTTTTCCTTTATTTGCAATCGCATCATCCACAGCTTGGCTTATCCGCGCTCTTGCAAGTCGTCTTACCCTTTTATTTTCACCCGAAGCGGCTTCCGCAGTATTTTTGCTCCCTTCAACATCGCTAACGTGCATCTTTTCGGAATTTTCGCGCGTTAGCTCATCATCCTCGCGGTTAGCAATATGAATTTTACCGTTTGCGTCAATAACACCGCCCGCCTCGGAAAGGCCCTGCATAAAGAGCTTTTCGGCCTTGCGTACCAGCTCCAGCTGCTTCTTTGCGGCAGGGTCCTTGCGTGCCTTCAGGTTCTCCTGTATCTCGCGGATCTTTCCGATCAGCTTTTCAGCCGTTGTCGGCTTGGTGGTGATCAGCTTTTTGATAAAGGACTTATTACCAAGCAGTCGTTGGTTGGCAAAGGCCGCCACCTCACTGCGGTACTCGTCAAGCGCCGCCTGCTCCTCTGTGGTCAGCACCTCGCCTGCGTTCTCCCTCTCAATCAGCTTCTCAACGCCCTTTTTCACGGTGTCAAGGTCGGCTTTTTTACCGTTCTTACCAAAATGCTCCTTCAAATATCCGCGCTCCAGCACGTCGGTGATGGCAAGGTCGTGCAGATCCGCATCATCGGTCAGCACCTTAGCAAGTGCCTTGCCGTAAAGGTCACCGGCACCGGGCAGCAGCTTCTCGGTCACGCCCTCAATGGCACCCGAGGTGGCACCAATCGACATGTCATTGACGCAAAAAGGCCTTGGCAATTGCCAAGGCCTTTTTTATTAATATCTTTTTTTGGTATCACAATAAACACAGCGGCAAATGCGGTTTTCGGGGCTGACTACGCGGAAGATCTGGCGGAGCTCCTGCTCGGTGGTGGTGATACAACGGGGGTTATCGCACTTAAAGTCATAAAGATACGTACCGCCCTGCTCCTTATCGTCGGTCTTGCCGCACGCGGCATCACCAAGAAGCTTCAGGATCAGCGCCATGCGCATATACTTACCGTTTTGCACCTGCTTAAAGTAACAAGCACGGGGATCGGCATCCACCGCCACGCTGATCTCATTCACGCGCGGCAGCGGATGGAGAATGATCATATCCTTTTTGGCGGCGGTGAGCTTTTCGGGATTCAAGATATACGCATCGCGCAGGCGCAGATACTCGTCAATGTCGGTAAAACGTTCCTGCTGTACACGCGTCATATAAAGAATATCAAGCTCGGGCATCACAGCCTCAAGGTCGGTGGTTTCGGTATAGGTGAAGCCGCGATCCGCGGGGATCTCGTTTTTCACGTACCCCGGAAGCTTCAGCTCATCGGGCGAGATCATCACAAAATTGATATTCTCATAGCGACAAAGTGCGGTAATGAGAGAATGCACGGTACGCCCGAACTTCAGATCACCGCAAAAGCCAACGGTCAGACCCGAAAAATCGCCCTTTTCACGCTTGATCGTGAGAAGATCGGCCAGCGTCTGGGTAGGGTGATGGTGTCCGCCGTCACCCGCGTTGATTACGGGAATGCTCGCATTTTTTGCGGCAACAAAGGGTGCACCCTCCTTGGGATGGCGCATCGCAATGATATCGGCATAACAGCTGATCACCTTTGCTGTATCCGCCACGCTCTCACCCTTGCTCGCGGACGTGCTGCTGGCCGAGGAGAAGCCAATGACGTTGCCGCCAAGCTCGTACATTGCCGCCTCAAAGGACAGGCGCGTGCGGGTCGAGGGCTCAAAAAAGAGAGTTGCCAGCTTTTTGCCGCGGCAAGCCTCGGCATATTTTGTGGGATTGGCAATGATATCCAGCGCGGTATTAAGCAATCCGTCAATTTCCTCAACAGAAAGGTCGAGAATATCCACTACACTTTTCATACTGCAAGCTCCCCGTCTTATGCCTTTGCGCCGTTAACGGCGAGATAGTTTTTAATACGCATGACGTTCTCTTTGTTTGCGGGATCTTCCTCAAGATATTCAATGATATCGTACACGTCAACGATAGAATATACGGGGAAGCCAAACTGCTCCTCAATCTCCTGCATTGCGCCCTTATCGCCCTGCCCCTTTTCCTTGCGATCTACCATAATAAAGGTAGCGGCAACCTTCGTGCCCTCAAGGTGCGAGAGAATCTCCATCGACTCGCGAATGGCGGTGCCTGCAGTGATCACATCCTCAATGATAACGATCTCCTCGCCGGCCTCGGGCACGTACCCGACGAACACGCCGCCCTCACCGTGGTCCTTGACCTCCTTGCGGTTGAAGAAGAACGGGACGTTGAGGCCGTTCTTGGAAAGCGCAACGGCGGCCGAGACCGAGAGCGAAATGCCCTTGTAGGCGGGACCGTAAAGCACAGCCTGCTTCTTGCCCAGCTTCTCAAAATAAGCGCGGGCGTAAAATTCGCCGAGTGTTGCAATATCACTGCCCGTTTTGATCATACCGGCGTTGATGAAGTACGGGATCTTACGGCCGGATTTGGCAGTAAAATCACCGAATTTAAGCACACCGGCTCTTTCAAGGAATTGAATAAATTCTCTCTTATATGCTTCCATGATAGCTCTCCTTAATCTACAAATTCCGCAAGGCAGCGCTCGTACGCGGCAACGGGATCGGCGGCGGCCGTAATGGGGCGGCCTACCACAATATAATCCGAGCCGATGCGCTTAGCCTCGGCCGGGGTCATCACGCGCTTTTGATCGCCGATATCACCGTCGGCAAAGCGCACACCGGGGGTCACGGTCACAAAATCCTTACCGCAACGCTCGTGGACCTTGCCGGCCTCAAGCGGCGAGCAGACCACGCCGTCAAGACCTGCGATCTTGGCGTTGTGCGCGTAGTGCATCACGACCTCGGCAATATCCTCTTTGATAAGAAGATCCTTTTCCATGCTCTCCTGATCGGTGGAGGTCAGCTGGGTGACGGCGATAAGAATGGGGCGCGTGCCGTCGGGGCGCGTAAGTCCCTCGAGTGCCCCCTCCATCATCCGTACCGTACCACTTGCGTGCAGGTTGGTCATATCCACGTCAAGGCGGGAAAGCACTGCCATTGATTTTTTTACGGTATTGGGAATATCGTGAAGCTTCAAATCAAGAAAGATCTTATGCCCTCTTTTTTTGATCTCGCGCACGATAGAGGGGCCTTCTGCATAAAAAAGCTCCATGCCGATCTTCACAAAAGGCTTTTTGCCCGTAAAGCGGTCAAGAAACGCAAATGTTTTCTCAGCGCTGTCAAAATCACAAGCAATAATAACGTCTTTTCCCATTTTTTATCTCCTTTTGTATCAAATAGTTATAATGTTTGTGCCCACTCAGCAGCAAGACGCACCCATTCGGCAATTCTTGGCTTTATATGGCTGACTCGGCCCCTGGCAATGATTTCATTGGCAATGGAAAAGCCGTGGGGGCCGTCCGGGTACACGTGCATTTCAAAGGGGACGCCCGCCTCGGCGTATGCTTTGCCGAGGATCATCGCATTTCGAACGTCCACGATACGATCGTTAAAGGTATGCACAATAAAGGCCGGAGCGGTATCGGCATCCACGTGACGCTCGATGGCCGCCTCGTTCAATTGCTCCCTTGTAGGCTCCTCGCAGCCCAAAAGAGTCCCCCAAGCTTTGGTATATCCCTCGCAATTGGAATACTCGGGTGATATCATCGGGTACACCAGCATCACGCCCTTGGGGCGGTTATAGCCGTAGGGCATCTCGACGGCTTCAAGCACCGCCTCGTGCTTCCACATCGTGGCGACCGATGCGGCAAGATGTCCGCCTGCGGAAAAGCCCACCACGTAAAGCTCAGCGGGATCGATCCCGTATTTTTCGGCATTGTCCTTGATGTGCTTGATGGCAAGCGTGGCTTCGATGAGCTGTGCGGGAAACGCCTTTCCGCTATCCTTACCAACCGTATAGCGGAGGACAAAGGTGTTATACCCATAAGGTATAAAGGCTTGTGCAACAGGCTCGCCCTCGTGCCTTGAAATGTTCTTGTAGCCTCCGCCCGGGATGACCAACAGTGCCTTCCTTGTAAATTCACGAAAGGGGTCGGCGATATAAGCATCTATAAATGCGCCGTTCTCCTCCTCGGTCAGCTTTATTCTTTCAACAATCATATCGCAATACTCCTAAACAATCCCAATAATTTCCTTCAAAGAGCCTATGCCGTATTTTTTCATCACACGAGGCAGATCCTCAATGATTTTTTTCGAAGCAAAGGGGTCTATGAGATTTGCCGCACCCACCTCAACGGCGGTAGCGCCCGCAAGCATCATTTCGATCACGTCCTCGGCCGTAGAAACACCGCCCATACCCACTACGGGAATTTTTACGGCGTGCGCGACCTGATAGACCATACGAAGGGCTACCGGAAAGATCGCCGCGCCCGAAAAGCCGCCCATCGTATTTGCAATCACAGGCTTTTTCGTGCGAAGATCAATGCGCATGCCGAGCAGGGTGTTGATCAGACTGATGCCGTCAGCACCTGCCGCCTCGCAGGCCTTGGCGATCGACACGACGTCGGTGACGTTCGGCGAAAGCTTGATAATGACGGGCTTGGTGGTTACCTTTTTCACCGCCGCCGTGACCTCGGCCGCCGCCTCGGGGCTCGTGCCAAAGCTCATACCGCCACCGTGAACGTTCGGGCAGCTGACGTTGACCTCAAGCCAGCCGACCTGGGGCTCTTTATCAAGGCGCTCACAGGTATAGGCATAATCCTCCACCGAAAAGCCGCTGACGTTGGCCATCACGGGCTTATGAAAGCATTGTGCCAGCTTTGGCAGCTCCTCGCTGATTACCTTATCCACACCCGGGTTTTGGAGCCCCACGGCGTTGATCATACCCGCCGTGCACTCCGCAATGCGGGGTGTGGGGTTGCCAAAGCGTGCATCCTTGGTCGTCCCCTTAAAGGAAAACGTGCCAAGGCAATTGATGTCGTAAAGCTCGGCAAATTCATAGCCGTAGCCAAAGGTGCCCGATGCGGGGATCACGGGATTATCGAGTTCAATGCCGCAAAGCGTGACCTTGGTATTTACTTCTCCCATATGATGTCCTCCTTTGTGAGCACAGGGCCCTCCTTGCAAATGCGTTTGTTGCCCGTCACGGTCTTGCACGAGCAACCCATACAAGCGCCAAAGCCACAGCCCATGCGCTCCTCAAAGCTGAACTGACCGCTCGTTTGGGATGCGCGATAAACGGCCTTCAGCATCGGCTCGGGACCGCAGGTATAAAAATAGGTATAATCGACGTCCTTCAGAGCATCGGTCACAAAGCCCTTGGTGCCGTAGCTGCCGTCGACCGTGGTCACCGTCACGTGGGCACCGAGCGCGCGGAATTCCTCCTCGTAAAAGACTTCATCCTTGGTGTTAAAGCCCAAAATAACCGATACCTCTTTACCCCGGGCGCAAAGCATTTTAACGGGCATATACATCGGGGGCACGCCAACGCCGCCACCGATGAAGACGGGATGATCCCCCGCGAGAGAAAGATCGTAGCCGTTGCCAAGGCCCGTGAGCACATCGAGCTTGCCGCTTGTCATTTGACTCATTTGCTCGGTGCCGCGGCCCACCACCTTATAAAGCAGGGTGAGCTCGCCCTCTCCCGCGTCGCACACCGAAATGGGGCGGCGCAAAAACAGCCCGTCAAGCTTCACGTTGACAAACTGACCCGGAGCGGTGATGGCCGAGGTATCCCCTGCCAGCACCATTTTATAGACGCTGGCAGTCAGGGGTGTATTCTCTTTGATTTCAAAAAACGATTGCTTCATACCAACCTCTTACGCATCAATGGTGGAAATGGTCAGCGTGGTCTCCTCAAGAACGTCAAGGAGAACTCTTACCGTATCCAGAGAGGTAAACATGGTGACGTTATTCTCGGTCGCGTACTTGCGGATCTCAAAGCCGTCGCGCATCACGCCGGAGGAGGACGGGTCGCTGGTATTGATCACGTAAGCGATGTGTCCCTGACGGAGCGAATCGGCGATCTCCTCGGAGCCGTCGGAAAGCTTTTTGAGCACGTGGGTGCGAATGCCGTTCTCCTTGAGGAAATTTGCCGTTCCGTCGGTGGCCTCAATGTTGAAGCCGAGGTTGTAGAAGCGGCGGATGAGCGGCAGTGCCTCCTCCTTGTCGCAATCGGCGATGGTAGCCAGCACCGTGCCGTAGTTCTGCAGGTGCATGCCCGAGGCTTGAAGTGCCTTATAAAGTGCGCGATAGAACTTATCGTCGTAGCCGATCGCCTCACCCGTTGATTTCATCTCGGGCGACAGGTACGCGTCGAGTCCGCGAAGCTTATTGAAGGAGAATACGGGCACCTTTACGTACCAACGATTCTTCTCCTCGGGGTACAGACAAAAGATGCCCTGCTCCTTCAGGCTCTGACCGAGAATGCAGTTGGTCGCAATATCAGCAAGGCTGAAGCCCGTCGCCTTCGAGAGGAACGGTACGGTGCGAGAGGAGCGCGGATTGACCTCAATGATAAACACCTCATCGTTCTTATCTACGATGAACTGAATGTTATAAAGACCTACGATGCCGATGCCAAGGCCCAGCTTCTTTGCATATTGAAGGATAGTGCCCTTGACCTTATCGGAGATGCTGAAGGCAGGATACACGCTGATCGAGTCACCGGAGTGAACGCCGGTTCTCTCAACAAGCTCCATAATACCGGGCACGAATACATCGTGTCCGTCGCAAATGGCGTCCACCTCGACCTCCTTACCGCTGATATACTTGTCCACAAGCACGGGCTTGTCCTCATCAATTTCAACGGCGGTCTTCAGGTAATGGCGGAGCTGCTCCTCGTTGGCCACGATCTGCATGGCGCGACCGCCCAGCACGAAGGAGGGGCGAACAAGCACGGGATAGCCGACCTTCGAGGCGGCGGCAACGCCGTCCTCGATCTTGGTTACGGCGCGACCCTCGGGCTGAGGAATACCAAGTTCCTTCAAAAGCTTCTCAAAGGCATCGCGGTTCTCTGCCTTATCGATCGCGGCACAATCGGTGCCGATGATTTTTACGCCGAGATCGTGCAAGGGCTGTGCCAGGTTGATGGCGGTCTGGCCACCGAGCGAAGCGATCACGCCCTCGGGCTTCTCGAACTCGATGATGTTCATCACATCTTCGGGCGTCAGGGGCTCGAAGTAGAGTTTATCGGCCGTGGTGTAGTCGGTCGAAACGGTCTCGGGGTTGTTGTTGATGATAATAGCCTCATAGCCCGAATTCTTAATGGTGGTAACGGCATGCACGGTCGAGTAGTCAAACTCTACGCCCTGGCCGATACGGATGGGACCGGCGCCGAGTACCACGATCTTCTTCTTGTCGGTCAAAATCGAGGCGTTCACGCCTGTGTAGGTCGAGTAGAAATACGTGATATACGCGCCCGTGT
The DNA here is from genome assembly GCA_017508425.1 of Clostridia bacterium. GTDB lineage: Bacteria > Bacillota > Clostridia > Oscillospirales > CAG-272 > Firm-07. The sequence continues at coordinate 87,269 of JAFVYZ010000045.1, forward strand.
GGCAGGTATCGACCATACGGAACACGGGGAAAAGATTGTGCTGCTTGCGGAACTTAAAGACGTCAAGCTCGGTGCACTTCCACATTCTCGCCACGTACTTGTCGCTGAAGCCCATCTTCTTGGCGGCGGTCAGCGTTTCAAGCTCAAAGGCGTGCGCCTTCAGGGTCTCCTCCATATCCACGATGTGCTTGACAGCCTCAAGGAAGAAGGGGGTGATCTTGGTGATCTCGTGGATCTCAGAAACCGTAATACCGCGTGCCAACAGCTCGGCAATGGCAAAAATGTTGTCGTCGCGGAACTCGTGGATGTAAGCAAGGATCTCCGCGTCGGTCATATTGTCAAACTTGTGGTGGTAGATGTGGTTCACACCCACCTCCAGCGAGCGCATTCCCTTCAAGAGGCACTCCTCGAGGTTCGAGCCGATGCCCATGACCTCGCCCGTGGCCTTCATCTGCGTGCCGAGGGTGTTGGAGGCCGTGGTGAATTTATCAAACGGGAAGCGAGGAAGCTTGGCGATCACATAGTCAAGCCTCGGTTCAAAGGCTGCGTTGGTGTTGGCGATCTTAATATCCTCAAGCGACATACCGACGGCGATCTTGGCCGTGACGCGGGCAATGGGGTAGCCCGATGCCTTGGAGGCAAGCGCCGAGGAGCGCGAGACGCGGGGGTTGACCTCGATGAGATAATACCGGCTGCTGTGGGGGTCGAGTGCGAACTGCACGTTACAGCCACCCTCGATCTTCAGCTCGCGGATGATCTTGATGGCGCTGTCGTTGAGCATCTTCTGATCGTGCTCCGAGAGGGTCATGATGGGGGCTACCACCAACGAGTCACCGGTGTGAACGCCGACGGGGTCGATGTTCTCCATACCGCAAATGGTAATGGCGTGGTCGTTGCTGTCACGCATCACCTCAAACTCGATCTCTTTGTAGCCCTTTACGCTCTTCTCAACGAGAACCTGATGCACGGGCGAAAGCTTGAAGGCATTGGTACCGATCTCAATAAGCTCTTGCTCGTTGTTGGCAAAGCCGCCGCCTGTGCCGCCCAGCGTAAAGGCAGGGCGAAGCACCACGGGATAGCCGATGTGCTCAGCCGCGGCCTTGGCCTCGTCAAGGTCATAGGTGATCTCCGAGGGGATCGTGGGCTCACCGATCGACTGGCAAAGCTCCTTGAAGAGCTCGCGGTCCTCGGCGCGCTCAATCGATTCACTGCTCGTACCGAGCAGCTCGACGCGGCATTCCTTCAAAATGCCCTTCTTTTCCAGCTGCATGGCAAGATTGAGGCCGGTTTGTCCACCGATGCCGGGCAAAATGGCGTCGGGGCGTTCGTAACGGAGGATTTTGGCAATATATTCGAGAGTCAAGGGCTCCATATAGACCTTATCTGCAATGGTGGTATCGGTCATAATGGTGGCAGGGTTGGAGTTGACGAGCACGACCT
>JAFVYZ010000002.1 GCA_017508425.1 Clostridia bacterium
ATCTAACTAATCGATAAACTTGAATTTACAGGAGAAAAAAACTATCCTATATGATGACATTGGAAACACAACGGCTTATTTTAAGAGAATGGCGAAAAACTGATGTTAGTGATTTATTTGATATTATGAAAAATTCTTCGGTCATTATGGGAGGGTGGGAACCTCATTCCAATATAAATATTACCGGCGATGTTTTGAACGAGTATATTGAAAGTGATGACCGATGGGCAGTTTCTCTAAAAGATAGCAAAAAGGTAATTGGATGTGTAAGGGTTTATCCTGATAATAATCGCGGTAATTTTTATGCTAAATCTATAAACTATGTTTTATCTGAAGATTATTGGGGAAATGGCTACATAACAGAAGCAATGAAACGGATTATTAAATATTTGTTTGAAGAGTTGGACATAGATCTATTGTCTGCTTTCCATTATCCCGATAATATTAAGTCAAAAAAAGTTCTTGAAAAATGTGGTTTTGAATATGAAATTACAATAGAACAAGGCAGTAAAAGATTCGATGGCAAAGTTTTTGATGCGGTTTGCTATTCTATTTTGAAATCTGATTATATAGAAAATAAATTGCATTATAATTAATCGACAAATTCCAATTTGTCGAGTTGAATAGGCGTTGAATGTTGGTGTAATTTTGGTGCAAATTTGGTGCAACACTTTATCGGGCGATACTCACGATATTCACGATATCGCACGAAATCACACGATAAAGCTACGATATCAAACGATATTACACGATATTCACGATATCAAACGGTATTGCTAAAACTCCAAGAGATAATTTCAACATTTGGTCGAATTTCAAAAAGCACTTCGCACATGCGGAGTGCTTTTTGTTATCTCATGGAGAACAATGAATTGCCTGCGGCATTGAGAGAACGGGCAATTCAATTCATGACGGCTTGCCGTCAATTCACAACTTTCTCTGCCGTCCTATTTACTTTTCACCGTTTTTATGGTATAATACAACTAATAGGTAAACTTGAATTTGAAGGGGACTCGTAAAATGATCAAAAGATACGTTACAAATACACATGAAATAACAGCTACGTATAAAAAAATACTACTTAGTGCCCAAAATGCCAAAGTGAAGATAGAACCGTCAAATGACGATGGCACAAAATTAGTTTTTTTCGAAAGAAAAAAACATCCATATACATTTTTCATTGAAGACGATACACTTACAATCAAATTGATAAAAACGAAATGGTACAATCTTTTAAGGGTTGGTACTGATCATTCAAAAATTAGGCTATATGTTCCCAAATCAATGCTTGAAACAATCTCGATAAGCTCCAATACAGGAAGTGTTGATATATCCTCGATAGTTTGTAACGGAGCGATAGATGTCCAAATAAACACGGGAAATATAAATTTAGAAGATGTTTCCTGTCAGACTTTCCATTCAAAAGGAAACACAGGGTGCATTTCGTTAAACAAATTGACTGCGACAGAAAGCATTTGGGTCCAACGCGGCACCGGAAAGGTTTTATTAAACGATTGCTCTGCCCCTGAAATTTTTGTGAAAACTAACACAGGAAGTGTTTGTGGCAGACTGTCGTCTAATATGGTGTTTATAGCTCGCACTAACACGGGTAAAATTGAGATACCAAGAACTCCTATCGGAGAAGCTATCGGTGGGAGATGCGAAATAAAAACAAATACAGGAAATATTAAGTTTGAATAATTGACGACAAATTCCAATTTGTCAAACGCATATGCAGAACAAATCAGGTACCTTTTATGCAGCGCGATGATGTAACAAAAAACGCCCTTGCTCCAAGAGCAAGGGCGTTTTTTTTAGCAGTGATACACCCTTCTTGCCGTGCCGCCAAGCAGGGCGGCGAGCTCATCCTTTGAAAAGCAGTCGGCGTCAAAAAGCTCTGCGAGGATCTCTTTGTAGCTTTTTTTCATAAACGCCCCCGGGCAATCGGTGCCCCAAAGCATGTGATCCGCGCCCACCAGATCCATGACGGCGCGCAGGTAGCTCCTCACGGGTGCTGCGTTCAGGTTTTTCAGAGTAATATCAAAATAAAGATTTTCTCGCACCATTTTCCGCACAAGCGCAAAGCGCTCGTCGTTTCTCCCGTCCGTGGCGGAGGGGAATAGGGTGTGTGCTACCACAAGCGTGAGGCGGGGGTGGCGGTCGAGCACGCGGCAAATGCCGTCGATCTGAAAGCTTTTGGTATCAATGGTACCTGTGTCGATCGTGACGGTCAGCCCCATTTCCTCAGCTTTTGCAAGATAAGGAGCAAACTCCTCGCCGTCAATTTGCAGTGTGGGGTGATAGCCGCAAAGCCCGTATCGCTCACTGATCTCGAATTTTAAGATGCGAAATCCAAGGTCCCCTGTCAAATGCTTGAAAATGGCAGGGGCGGCGGCACAGCAGGGGTCAAACGATCCCGCCCCCGTAAAGCGTATGGGGTATTTTCTCACCGCCTCGGCGGTGAAGCTGTTTTGAAAGCCGTAATTCGAGCCCTGCAAAAGGACCGCGTGCGCGATGCCACCCTCGTCCATGAGCGTCAGCAATCGCTCGGGCGAGAAGCCCGTATCGCCGTCGCATTCGCGTATAAAGCGCTCGCGATCGCCCGTTGCCCATTCGACCATACCACCGCCGATGGCGCGCGCCTCGCCGCGCGGGCCAAAGCCCGTGAGGCGCTCGTAGATGTGTGCATGTGCGTCAATAATATCCATCATACCACTCCAAACGGCTTAATTGCGTTTCCACGTGTTGGGGGAAAACAAAATGAGAAGGGGCATAAATTCAAGCCTGCCCGCGAGCATGCTAAAGGAGAGAAGCAGCTTTGAAAAATAGGAAAATCCCGAGAAATTGCCGGTAGGTCCAACCACGCTGAAGCCGGGACCGATGTTGTTGATGCAGGCAAGGGTAGCGGAAAGATTGGTTTCAAGATCAAAGCCGTCGATCGACAGGAAAAGCGTGACAGCAACGATCAGCGCAAAATAGATCGAGAGGTAGTTGGCCGTGACGTGCAGCGTTGCTTCGGGGAGTGCTTCGCCGTCAAGCCTTACCACGTTTACGGAGCGCGGGCGCACCGTCTTTTTGATGCTTCGGAACATGTTTTTCACAGCAATGATCACGCGCGAGATCTTAAGCCCGCCCGCAGTTGATCCCGCACAGCTTCCAAGGATCATCAAGAAAAGCATTATCGTTTTGGAAAACGAGGGCCAGAGGTCAAAATTCACTGTGGCAAAGCCGGTGGTTGAAACGATGGTGGAAACCTGGAAGAACGCAGTGCGCACAGCGTCGCCTGTGCTTGAAAAATAATCGATCGTGTTGAGGGTGATGGCGGCAGTTGCAAGCAGGCAGATGATCAAAAAAACGCGCAGCTCCTCGTTTTTGAAAACGTCTTTGAAGCGTTTGACCAAAAGCAAAAAGTAGATGTTAAAGTTGATGCCAAACACGAGCATGAAGATACCGATGATCCACTCAGCGGCAGGATTGTTATAAGCCCCGATCGAGGCGTTTCTCACCGAAAAGCCACCGGTGCCTGCCGTTGCAAAGGCATTGACGATAGAATCGTAAAGCGGCATTTTCGTCAGGAGCAGCAAAAAGATGAGGATCAGCGTCAGGCACATATAAATGCCGTAGAGGATCAGCGCGGTCTGGCGCATTTTCGGCACGATCTTATCCTTGGTGGGCCCGGGCACCTCTGCGCGAAGCAGGTGCATTGCCTGCCCGTTGTCTGCAGGTAGGATCGCCAGCATAAACACAAGCACACCCATACCGCCCACCCAGTGGGTGAAGCTGCGCCAAAATAAAATCCCCTTCGGTAAGCTCTCAATCTCCTGAAGGATCGAAGCGCCCGTGGTGGTAAAGCCTGAGACGGTTTCAAAAATAGCGTCGATGTAATTTGGTATCGCGCCGCTAAACACAAACGGCAGCGCCCCGAACAGCGAGAGCAGGATCCACGCGCCCGCCGAGGCGACAAATCCCTCCTTGGCGTAGATGCGCATGTCCCCGGGCTTTCTCCATGCCAGCGGCAACGAAAGTGCAACGAGTATGGCAATGGTGATCAAAAAGGGAACAGGGGACTCGCCAAAGATGAGGGAAACGATCGAGGGGAGCGTCATCAGCGCTGCCTCGATGAGCATTATGATACCGAAAAGGTATCCAAGCATACGATAATTCATACTGTTTCCTTACGTCATGCGATAATATCTTTGATGCTTTCGGTGCGATTACCGGTCGTTACTACGATAACGGTATCGCTTTTGGAGATCACATCATCACCTGACGGGATAATGACCTCATTGCCGCGCACGATGCAGGCGATCAGCACGCCCGCGCGAGGCTTTAGCTGCTTTAAGGGAATGTCCGTTACGCCCTCAATGGTGTTTTTGATCGAAAATTCCAGCGCCTCAACGCCGTCACCGAGGATCTTGTGGAGCGATTCGATCCCCGAGGATGCACCGCCGCTTGCCATCGAGCGCACGTAGCGCACAATGTCGGAAACGGTAGCGGATCTCGGTGAAACAATGCTTTCGAGCCCCGCTTTTTTGAAGAAATCCATATAGGACATACGGCTGATCATTGTAATGACCTTGTCAAGATCAATGGCCTTGGCGTACATCGAAATAATGGCGTTTTCCTCATCAATGCCCGATAAAGCGAGAAACGCATCGGCTTTTTTGATGCCGGCCTCAAGCAGGGCCTCTTGTCTTGAGCTGTCATCGCAAATAACGGTGCAGCTGTATTTGGCCGCCAGATCGTGGCATACGTCCTCATCTTTGTCAATGACACTTGCATCGATCTTGGCATTTTTGAGGAGCGAGAGCAGATAATAGGTGGTGCGACCGCCTCCGGCGATCAGCACGTTTTTGATGGGGGTCTTATAAACACCCATGGCCTTGAAAAGATTGGTGATCTCCTTTTCGGGCGCGGTCACGCAAACGGTATCGCCGGCCTCGATCGAGAAATGGCCCGAGGGGATGTGCGCGACACCTGCACGCAACACGCCGCACACAAGAAATTTAATGTTGAGCTTGCGGCGCAGGTCATTGAGCGTGACACCGCAAAAAGGGGAGCTTTCGTCAATAACGATCTCGGCCAGCTCCACCTTGCCGCGGCAAAATGTGTTGATCTTGGCCGCCGAGGGAAAGCGCAGTAAGCGGTAGATCTCGTTGGCAACGGCAAGCTCGGGGTTGATCGTAAAGGAAAGGTTCATATCACTTTGAAGCAGCTGTGTCAGCTCCGAATATTCGGGATTGCGCACGCGGGCAACGGTGTGCTTGGTGCCAAGCTTTCTTGCCACGGCACAGCAAAGTAGGTTGGTCTCATCCTTGGCCGAGACCGCGATCAAAAGATCGGCCTTTTCGGCGTGTGCCTTGCGCAGGACCTCGACCTCGGCACCGTTACCGGCCACGCCAAATACGTCGCAGCTGTCCGCCAAAATGGCCAAAGCCTCGGCGTTTTCATCAACGACGGTGATGTCGTGATCCTCGCGGGCGAGCTGCGTGCAAATGGCCGAGCCGACCGTGCCGCCTCCCACAATAATAATGTTCATGGTGTAAACCTTCTTTTCTTCGTATTTGCGCCAATCGCGGAAAATATATAAAATATTATAGCACATATATAATATAATTTCAATACCCAAAAAAATTGCGGGCATACCACACGGTTTTTGTTGATTTTGGGGTAAAAGTGTGGTATACTAAACTGTATTTTAACGCATTTGAAAGCAAAGGAGTTTTATGAAAACCGCCTGTCTTTTACGCTTTTGTGAGGTCAAAACCGAGGACCTTGCCGTGATCGCTCCTTATTTCGAGGACAAAAACACCGTGATCGCCGATCACAGTGCTCTTTATCTCCATATGTGGGGGGGATTTCTCGGTACCGAATACGCGATATCCGATGACGTGCTTTTTTTGCGTCGCAATAACAAACATGGCGTCAGCTATTATCCGCCGCTCGTTAAGGGGAAGGGTAAGCTTTGCGATGCCGTAAAGGCCCTGTCCTGCCTGGGTGAGGAGCGTGTCGCGCTGTCCGCAGTGCCGGCTCATGCCGTGGAGGAAATTGAAAAATGCCTTCATGTGGTAGAAAAAAGCACCTCTCGGCGTTGGGCGGATTATATTTATAATGCCGCCGACCTTGCGACCCTTGGAGGCAATCGCTATCACAAAAAGCGCAATTTGGTGCATCAGTTTGAACGTCTTTACGAGGACCGTGCCTACGAGGATATCACGGGTGAGAATCTTGCCGAGGTCGTGGATTTTATGCACCGCTTTATGGCACAGGGAGAGATGAGTGAGGACAAGCGCTTTGAAAACGAGCGCGTTTTGGCGCTCCTTTCGGAATACGATCGCTTGCCCGTCATCGGTGGTTTGGTGCGTGTCGGTGGGGAGGTGGCCGCCTTCACCTTGGCCGAGCACATTGACGACACGCTTCTTGTGCACGTCGAAAAGGCCGATCGCCGCTTTAAGGGGGCGTATCAGTATATCAACTGCCGTTTTGTGCGTGAGCAGCTTGCCAAACGCCGCTTTACGCTTGTCAACCGTGAGGATGACTCGGGGGATGAGGGGTTAAGACAAGCAAAGCTTTCCTACAACCCGATCGATATTTTACACAAATACCGTATGATAGTTCAATTTTAAGGAGACTGCCGTGAAGATCGTTGCTTTGGATGCCGCTACCTTGGGTGCGGATATAGACCTTTCCCCCATTCGAGTGCTGGGGGACCTTGTTGCTTATGATGTGAGCGTTGAGGAGGAGATCCCCGAGCGTGTTGAAAATGCCGACGTGATATTGGTCAATAAGCTCAAAATGAATGAAAGGACCCTTCACGGGGCGAAAAATTTAAAGCTGATCCTGGAAACGGCGACGGGATACGATAACATCGATACGGCTTATTGCGCCATGCGCGGCATTGCCGTTTGCAATGTCCCCGCCTATTCGACCGATAGTGTTGCACAGGTCACGCTCTCCATGGCGTTGGCACTCACGACGCATCTTTTTGCGTATCGCGATCACGTAAACAGCGGTGCCTATACCAAAGAGGGTGTGGCAAATCGCCTTTCCCCTGTTTATCATGAGATCTCGTCGATGACCTGGGGCGTGGTCGGGGGCGGTAACATTGGCCGTCGCGTGGCCGAGATCGCCAAGGCCCTGGGATGTCGCGTTCTTGTTTGCCGTAAAAGTGTTGAAACGGTATTTGAAAATGCCGATCTTGATACCCTTTGCCGCGAGGCGGATATCATCTCGCTCCACGTGCCCCTGACGCCTGAAACCAAGGGGATGATCACCAAAGAGCGTATCGGCATGATGAAACGAAACGCGATCCTGATCAACGTGGCGCGCGGTGCCGTTTGTGATGAGGCGGCCCTCGCCGAGGCCATTGAGAGGGGTGAGCTTGGCGGTCTTGGTGTGGATGTTTTTGCGACGGAGCCCTTTTCGGCCGAGCATCCGTTTTCGTACATCATGCACCGCGAAAACGTATGCCTCACACCGCATATGGCGTGGGGGGCCTCCGAGGCGCGTGCCCGTTGCCTTGGCACCTGCGCTGAGAATATGAAGGCCTTTTTTGCAGGAGAACGTCAAAACAGAGTGGTATAAAGAAAGAGCCCCGACGGGTCGGATGCGATGCTCCGTTAAGAGTATCACGCCAAACCTGTCGGGGTGTTTTTGTGCCCGTTTGTGGGCTTATTTCAAATTTTTGTGTGCAAACAGGCGAATGCCAAGGAGGGTGCCACCCACGGTGATCGCGAGAGGGGATACGAGGATGTAAAGAACCTGCTTTGCCGTATAGGTCGTGCCTGCGCCGATGAGGCTCGAGGTGAAAATATTGAGCGCGTTCAAGAACTCCACGATGCCATAGCCGGCAGCGGAGGGGTCAAGGAAGGCGCCCGCAACCTGAAATACGGCGCCGATAATGGAAAGCCCCAAGGTCACGGCAAGGTAGAGCAAAATGCAAATGCCCATATTTTTGGCCAAGGTCGCAATAAAGGTCACGATCGTAGCGATCGCAAAATAAACCAGCATTTCAAAGACCAGCGACACCATAAGGTAGCCAAAGTCGGAGAGGGTGAAGGTGGTCGTTTGATACGAGAAGAAGCAAAGCGATACCCCGAGGGTAAGGAGGGCGTGCAAAAGCATCAGCGTGCAAATGACGGTCGCGGCAGAAAGAAGATGCGAGAGGAAGATGGCGGCTCTGGATTTGCCGCTGATGATCTTATTGCGCACCGTTCCTTGGCTAAAATCCTTGCAAACAACGATCGCAATGAGGATCGGCATGATAAGCCCCAGGTTGTCTCCGGGTAAAAGCGAGGTGAAAAGCATGGATTTGGCGTTGATCATGCCGCCCAACAGCTCGCCCATATCCAGTGCCTCAAACAGGACCTTGTTTAAAAGAGGGGTGATGAGGGCAAACACACCGGCAAGGATGCAGGTGACCATGAAAAGCTTGTCTTTGAGAATGCGCTTGAGGTCGGTAACGTATAAATCACGCACGGCGTCCACCTCCTATCATAGAAAGATAATAATCCTCAATGCTGGAACGGCGTGTGTTGACGTCGGTGATCGGGATCCCTGCGGCGATCACTCGGCCGAGCACATCGTTGAGATCTATGTCGCTTTCAATGTGCACGCCGTTTTCGATCAGGAACATTTTGGTATGATCGAAATCGGAGGAAAGCAGGGCAATCAGTGCATCGCGGTCGGTCGTTTTGATGTCGGTGGTGTGGTGGCACACGCGTTCAAGCTCCTCGGCCGAGATCTCTTGCAGGAGCCGACCGTGTGAAATAATGCCGTAACGGGTGGCAACCAGTGCCAGCTCGGTCAAAATGTGCGAGGAAATGAGGAAGGTGATGCCCATATTGCGGTTGAGATGCAGGATCAATTCTCGGATCTCTACAATGCCGGCAGGGTCAAGACCGTTCATCGGTTCGTCCAAAATGATAAATTCGGGGTTGCCAAGCAATGCCATGGCAATGCCGAGGCGTTGGCGCATGCCAAGCGAGAAATCGCCGGCGTGCTTTTTGCTCCCCCACAGGTCGCCGAGCCCAACGGTTGCCAGGGTCAGATAGCAGCGCTCCTCATTGCCGTGAAGGCCCAGAATGCCGCTTTGCATCAGGAGATTTTCCTTTGCGGACATATTGAGATAAATGGAGGGGGCTTCGACGATCGCACCGACTCGCGCGCGTGCCGCGAGAATGGCAGGGTCACTGCTCTTGGTATCAAACAAGGTGAATTCGCCGCTATCGGCATAGATCAGGCCCGTGATCAGGCGGATCACCGTGGTCTTGCCCGAGCCGTTTTCGCCCACAAAGCCGTAAATGTCACCACGGCGGATGTTCATGGTTACGCCGTTTAATACGCGGTTGCCGCGGTAGCTTTTGGTCAGCCCCTCGGTTCTTAAAACGTATTCCATAGGGTCGCTCCTTTCGGGTATTATAATACCATTAGTGTAGCATAGGAAATGCCGAAAAGCAATAGTCATTTTCCGTAATTTGCATACATTTAACCTAATTGTTAAATGTATTATAGCATATTGTCCCTTCCTTGTCAATAGGGAAGTCAAAACGGGGAGAAAGACGCTGCGGAGTTCGATGACGGCACTTTAGGAGAATTTCGCCTCGATGGGGCGAATATACCCAGGCCCTGCGCCCGGTGTGCGAGCACCCCGATCTTCGGGCGGGGTATGCGAACTCCTGTGTGTTGCAAGGCAACACACCTCGTCGATTCGCACCGCGAATCCCGTAGGAGAATTTGCCGCGCCCGGCAAGGCTTCCGACACGGAAGCGGCGCGTCAATGTTTCGCCCTCCTGCGCGTGCCTGATGTTAGCACCGGCTTTGAAATAACTGCACTTTGCACGCGCGGAGTTCGATTCGACGAGGACACCAAAAGCAAAGGACCACCCCGATCGGGGTGGTCCTTTGCTTTTGGTGTCCTCGTCGAATCGAACTCCGCGCGTGCAAAGTGCAGTTATTTCAA
>JAFVYZ010000046.1 GCA_017508425.1 Clostridia bacterium
ACACACGGTTTTGCATCTAAATCGGACACACGTCACAACAAAAAAGGAACTTTTGATAGACAAAAGTTCCTTTTTTGTTTATCCAAGCCGCAGGCTTGGCATATCATCCGCCGTAAGGCGGCATATCATCAAGGGCGGAGCACCGCCCTTGCATCTCATCACGCGCCAGCGTGCATTTTCCTGCGGCTTGATGATATCCAACCCTGACGGGCTGATGATATACCGCAACAAGTTGCGGATGATATACAAGGCTTGCGCCTTGATTTCCTTTGCCGGCCGGACCGGTTCAGCTCCGATGCTTTGCGAGCAAAGCTCCTCGCAAACGGGGCGAATCCTGCCTATTCTCCCAAAACCTTCGGGCGATTCGTGAATCGCCCCTGCAAAAAGCCCCCGTGCGGCATTGCCGCACGGGGGCTTTTTTACTTTATATTATGTTACGCCACATGATCCTTTTGTGTTTCTGCCTGCGCCAAACGCTCCGCCTTTGCACGCTCCTTCAGGAGAATCACCAAGGGCAGCATCACGCCGCCAACGATATTGCCGAGCACGCTCATGACGATATAGCCGACCACACGCCAGGACACCTCACCGAGGAAGTAGAAATACAGCATATTTGCCACCGAGTGATCAAAACCGCAAAAAGCGAACACCACTACGGGGAAAAGCACCTCGATCGAGGCACTCAGGTTCTTTTTGGGGGCGTATTTCGAGGCCCACACCGAAAGAGTAATGAGCCAGCCGCAAAGAATGGCCGAGCAAAAGGACTTGACCGCCCAATGATCAACGGCCAAGCGTACCGCAATGGTGGCCTTACCCTGCGCAACCACAAGGGATGCCAGCGAGGAATTGTAAACAAGCACCGCCACGATCGCCACACCGATAATATTACCGAAAAAGCAAAGGGGCAAACGCCACATATTTTTCATACCCATTTTGGGAATATCCGCGACCATACCCGTAAACAGCTTCATGCCGTAGGTCACGATCGCATAAATACCCAGCGAAAAGAGCATAGCGCCAACAAGACGCCCCCACACACCGAGCAGAGCGTTGGCCAAGAGCGACGCCGTGCCGCCAATGCCGATCATAAAGCCGGAGAGCACCGCCATCAGTGCAAAAACTGCCAGCTCCTTTTTTGTCATATCCATTGTATCTCTCATTTTCAGGCTCCTTTTGAAAAGCAACTGACATTGATTATACTCCAACTGAGAGAAAAAAGCAAGAGATATTTTTTATATATTTATCGATTTACAAAAGGTAGGCTTTTTACACGGCTTCAATGAGCTTCCTTCCCGTCGAGGATCTTGGCAAAAAAACGTGCGGCATCGCCACGCGTCAGCACGCCCATTGGGGCAAGCGTCCCATCGCTCATCGTGCTGATGTATCCACCCTCAAAAATGGCATAAAGCGCATCGGCAAGGCTCACGGGAATGGCGTCAAAATCCTCTACCGTTTCGCGGTATTGCGGTGCCGAAAGCGACAAGACCTTCGCGGCGATCTCGGCGGCCTCCGCGCGAGTGATGGCATCGTTCGGGCGGAAGCTCTCCCCTTCACCAAGCCACCCCTTTTCCTTGGCGTACTTGATCGCCCCCTTCATCGGCGCGGGGATCTCGGCGTCGTCGGCATACCCCGTGCTCTCGGCATCGGGAACCTTCACCTCGGCGGCACGGAGCAGCACTGTAACAAACGCGGCGCGTGTCAAGGCTCTTTCGGGATGAAAATAATGCTTGCCGCCGATCTGCTCACCGCCAAGCAGCCCCGCCTCACTCACGCGCAGCGCGTGGGTATGATTGCCGTTTTCGACCATATCGGTAAAGACGTACTCGGTTTTCAGTTCCCTGACGGTCACGTGGACCACCGCTTCGGGAGCGAAGGCACCGTTTTCATCCTGCACGCGCCAGGTAAATCGGTCCTCCCCGCAATATCCATTGTTGGGCATATAGGTAAATGCACCCGTAGCACTATCGAGTAAAACCGACCCGTTTTCGGGGTAATCACAAATTTCAAAGCAAAGCGCATCCCCCTCGGGATCCTTGGCAGTCAGCACGCCCGACAAGGCAAGCGTCTCGTGCGTGGATACGGCCGTGGCGCTCTTGGTGCCCGTAGGGCAACAATTTACCGTATCGGTAAGACTCATTTGACACGTCAAGGCATAGCCCGCGGCACCGTCCTTTGTTTCAGGCACAAAGGAAAAGCTGCTTTTTTTCACCCCGTCATTCGGGGTAAAGGATAAATAAGAAAGCGTTTCGCGTGGAATGCACTGCCCGAGCGACACCTCCCCGTATCCCAGCTTTAACACACCCTCGGTCACGGGCGGAAGCGCGGTGACCGTCACACGCTCTACCGTACCTCCGCGCAATGCCCCGTCAAACCATTCGGCCGTAAAGGTCACAGGCTGCCCCGAGACCGCCGAGGCCGCCACCAAGGCACCGTCGGCCACATGCTGGAGACCTGCGCTCACCACCCTGCTTTCAGGCTCACGTTTCCCCCACAGCGCGAATGCACCCACCAACGCCCCCGCGCAAAGCACCCCACACAGCGAAAGCGCCAATACCTTTCTTTTTCCACAGAGTTTCAAAAGCTTCATTCTCGTATCCCCCTATACTTTTTACCGCTATATCCTATGTGGGATCGGGGAGCAATATCACTTTTATTCCATTTTTGTAGGAATAGCCGAATGGAGCCGAACCCATAAGCCCTGCGGCGATAAATTCTTGCGCCTTTTCCCGTGTCAGGGCTTGAAAAGTAAAACTTGTCTGCACCCTGCCACAAAAAAATCCATCAAAAATTTATAAGCCGAAGGGCGCTTGGCGGTTTTAAAGGAATAGATTTTTTGCGGGACGAGCCGAATTTTTTGAGAAATATACAGATATTTAAGAAAAATTTGGCGCAGTACCACGGAAAATATATTTTTTAAAATCTTATGTGTTCAACTCCCTTCGGCTATAGCCGAAGGGAGTTGAACCCGTACGGTTTTGGCGGGTATCTTTTTCCGAATATCAGTGTCGATTGATGAAAATATATCCACATATGATTTCCATCAATCTCCTTGATCTCGAAAAAATCTATCCCGTCAAAACTGCAAAGCACCCGACGGCGTGTGATTTTTAGATGAATTTGG
>JAFVYZ010000047.1 GCA_017508425.1 Clostridia bacterium
AAAGGAAGCGGTCAAGATTTTCTTCATTTGTGATAATGCGGGGAAGACCAAAGATCGGGTATGGCGGGTCATCGGGGTGGATCGCCATTTTAACGCCGCACTCCTCAGCGACGGGAATAACCTTCTTGAGGAACTTTTCGATGTTCTTCCAAAGACCCTCCTCACCAAGCTCGCCGTAAGCCGTGATCAGCTCGCGTACCTCCTCTTGGGTGTAGCTTGCATCCCAGCCGGGCAGGTGAATGTCGTCCTTTAGGGGGTCAAGGCCGCGCATTTGATCCCAGTACATAACAAGGCTGGTAGAGCCGTCCTTTGCTTCCTTATCAAGCTGTGTGCGGGTCCAATCGAATACGGGCATAAAGTTGTAGGTCACGCACTTTACACCGTATTTTGCACAGCGGCGTACGTTTTCGCAGTAAACCTCAAGCAGATGGTCCACGTCGCCGCGACCGAGCTTGATGTCCTCGTGTACGGGAATAGACTCGACAACGTCAAACACAAGACCGTTTGCCTCGCACTCTTCCTTCATTTTTTGCAGGCTTTCCTCAGGCCACACCTCGCCGGGCTTTACGTCATAGACCGCGGATACGATCGAGCGCATGCCGGGGATCTGCGAAATGTACTGCAACGAGATCGGATCATCCTTGCCGTACCAGCGGAAAGAGAGTTTCATGTTCATAAGTGTCCTCCAAAATATATTCACATTATTTTTGTGACTGTTTGATATCTTCGCGGTATTCCTTCGGGGTCTTTCCCGTTTGGTGCTTGAAGATCTTTGAAAAATACTGCACGTCCATAATGCCGCAGTGCAGTGCCACTGTTTGTATTTGCAAATGTGTGGTGGCAAGTAGGTGGGTCGCGTGCTTTATCCGTCGGTCTCGGATGTAAGCCGAAACCGTTTTCCCTGTTTCTTTTTTGAAAATGGTGGAAAGATAAGGTGAGCTTACCCCTTGCGCTGCGGAAAGTGCGTGCAAGGAAAGGGGAGCGGAAAGGTCGGAGTCGATCAAAAGGATCGTTTTTTCAACAACGCGAGAATATTTGTTGGTGGCATGCTTGCGCACCAAGCGGCAATAGGTGCGAAACATATCACGCATGATGTGCGATGTTTGCGAAAGGGCAGGAAGCTGCTCGATCTTAAGTGCGAAGTCGGCGGATACGCTGTCAAGATATACGGGATGCACGCCACCCGCTTCCGCAGCCTTTCGGAGAAGGGTATTCATAATGATGCAATAGTTTTTGGCATTGCGCAAGGGATCCTGCACGCGCTTTTCAAACATAGCATCCGTCATAGCGGCTTGGAGCATGCTTTCCTTGTGGATCTGGCCAAGAGTGACAGCCTCGATCAGCTCGTTTTCAAAGTTGTAACGCGTTTCCATAGTCTTCATACTGACCAATACATCGTCAAGATTGTCGCTGTGCATGGGTTCACTGATGGGCGAGGCGGGAGCACCACCCTTATCGGCCGTATCTATGATGGAAAAGGAGGGAATCTTAAAGGCCCGCTCGCAAAAGGTGCCGATCATAAAAAGCAGGGGATTGCTTGTTTCCAGCACCGCCAAGGACCCATAATATTCCTCGAGATAGCGTTGAATTTTGGGGGTTGCACCGTTTTTTTCACCGAGCTCAAGCAGTGCGCTCTGTGAGGGCTTTTCGTTGAGATAGGGACCGATGAGTAATACGGTATGAGCCTCGTTCGAGGGCAATAAAAAGTAAATGTAGCAAAGGCCAAATGCGTCGGTATGCTTGTACATCGTGTGAGGCAACGGAGCCTGCACATCCTTTTTGGGTGCGCTTTGGTGGCCCAGCAACGAAAGCAGATCACTGTCCGCAAGAGAACTGCCCAATGCTTCGGGACTGATGAGCTTCGATTTGACGTGGCATTTTTTTAGCGTGTCGGTCAGCAAATGCAATTCGTTTTTGTCAACCATAGGGCACCTCACCGAAAAATGTTTGGAAAATGTTGCACTTTCTCCAACCGCTATTATTACTATACCATATAATTTGTACAATTACAACAGTGTAAAACGCAAAAAGGTGAAGAAAATACAAAAAAACATTAAAAAAATACTCACAAACTTTTGCAAAATACTTTATAGTAAATATAGATGCTGTGTGCCCTGTGGCAACTGCATTCTATTTTACCATATTTTTAAATTTTTTCAATATCTTATTTCTATTTTTTATTGTAAAAACGTACAAAATTATATTATTTTTATGTAAAACGGTTTTTTACGTCTTTACTTTGCGTGATTTTGCATTTGCCGAATGATTTTCGCAATTCTCGAAAACCTAATATGTAAATCCAAAAATAAAAATTAAGAAAGAGGAAAACGTATGAAAAAGGAAAGACAACTTGATCAAAACGGCAAGCCCTTGTTCGGGATAAGGGACAAGGTGGCTTATGCCGCAGGCGACCTCGGCTGCAACATGAGCTTTTCTCTGAAGGGTACAGTACAAACCTTTTGGCTTGTTTTCATGATGCTTGAAACCGGCTTGCTATCGGCACTTTTGCTTATTGTTCAGATTTGGGATGCAATTAACGATCCGCTGATCGGCACCTTTATCGACAACGATAAGAGAAACTATCGCAACGGTAAATTTAAGACCTATATTTTCGTCGGCGCGTGTGGCCTTCTTATTGGCGGCGCCGCGGTGTTCCTCCCGTTCCCCGGTGCACCCAAGGTGGTAAAAGCAATGCTCTTTATTATCGGTTATATTATTTGGGATGCCTTTTACACGATTGCAAACGTGCCTTACGGCTCGATGCTCTCCGTTGTGACGGATGACGTCGGTGAACGCGCACAGCTCTCGACTTGGCGCTCGATCGGCTCGATGATCGGTAATATTTTGCCCACGGTCCTGCTTCCGATGCTTATTTGGAAAAAGGTGACTTACGATGGCACGACGGATTTCCTTGATCGTATTGAGATTCCCGAGGGCTTTACAAAGGAGCAGTTCCTGACCAATCCGAAGACCGGCTTGCCGTATCAGATCGGTGATAAGGTTTTGAGCCCCGCTACGGGTAATCAGGTGGAGGTCTTGCTTGGAGAGCGCGTGTTCTTTGCCGCACTTATTATGGGCTTGCTCGGGTTCCTGGCTTTCGTCTTTATGATTAAGAACATCACCGTTCGTGTTGACGAGAGCACCGTTAAAACCACTGAAAAGAAAGAAAAGTTCAATATATTGTCGGCATTTGGCAAATTTATGAGAAATCGCCCCGCTGTCGGTGCAACGCTTGCCGCTATGGGTATGTTCCTTGGTATGAATGCTGCCGTAACGGCCAACACCATTATGTTTGCCACCTACTTTAACATGGCCTCGATGTCCGGTCTTGTGCAAATGATCGGCTTCCTGCCGATGTTCCTGTTTATGCCCTTTATTACCAAGATCGTGAAGAAATACGGTAAAAAGGAAGCATCGGTATTCGGCACCGTTGTGTCGCTTGTGGGCGGCGGTGTTATGCTGATCTTCCCCTTGATCAGCAACATCAAGCTTGCGCTTGTCGTTTACTTGCTCGGCCTTGTTGTTTACGGTGTCGGTATGGGTGTTTACACCTGCGTATCCTGGGCGATGATGGGTGATGCGATCGACTACAACGAGTGGAAGTTCGGCACCCGTGAGGAGGGCACCGTTTATTCGCTCCACTCCTTCTTCCGTAAGCTTGCACAGGGCGTTGGCCCCTCCGTGGTGCTTGTGCTTATGGGCGTGCTCGGTTATCAGGCCAAGTACGGTACCATCGGTCAGTCCTTTGAGACCGCTCACAATATGTGCTGGCTGGTTGCCGCGCTCTACCTGTTTAGTGCCGTCCTCCAATTTATCGGTTTGGCCGTCATTTATAACCTTGACAAAAAGACACTTGATCAAATGAACGAGGAGCTTGCCGAAAGAAAGGCAACGGCATCCACAAACGACTGATTTTGACACTGTTAGACGTCTGACCCAAAGCGGTCAGACGTCTTTTTGAGAATTTATTCCATAAAAATAAGGAGAAGCAACATGAGAAACGTCTTAAATTTAAATAAGGATTGGCTGTTTTTTAAGGACACGTCGGATGTAAACGCGCAGGGCGGAGAAGCGATCAACCTTCCCCACTCATGGAACGCCATCGACGGTCAAGACGGAGGTAACGATTATTTTCGCGGGACCTGCCTTTACAAAAAAACGCTGAAAAAGGCTGACCTGCCGGAGGCGGCAAAGTATTTTCTTGAAATTCGCGGTGCAAATTCCTCCGCGGATGTTTATTTGAACGGCGCAAAGCTTGCCCATCATGACGGAGGCTATTCGACCTGGCGCGTGGATCTTACGGACGCACTTCTTGAGGAAAATGCGCTTGTGATCTCCGTGGATAATACTCCTAATGAGACGGTTTATCCCCAAATGGCCGACTTTACCTTTTACGGCGGTATCTACCGCGACGTAAATCTCATTTGCGTGGCGGAGTCTCATTTTGATCTTGAGTATTACGGCGGCCCCGGCATTAAGGTCACGCCCGAGGTAGTGGGTAAGGATGCCAAGGTCGAGGTTGAGGTGTATCTCACCAATGCTAAGGAAGGGCAAGTCCTGACATATACTCTTTATGACAAGGAAGAAAATGTTGTAGCAACAGCTTCGACTGCCCAGACCAAGGCGGTGCTTGACATTTCGAATGTTCATTTGTGGCACGGCCGTAAGGATCCGTACCTGTACTGCTGTGAGGTGGAGCTCAAGGACGGCGAAGCCGTTATTGACAGCGTTTGCACGCGCTTTGGCTGCCGCACCTTCAAGATCGATCCCGAAAACGGCTTTATCTTAAACGGCGAAGAGTATCCCTTGCGCGGTGTATCACGCCACCAGGATCGCCTTGGTGTCGGCAACGCACTGCTCCCGGAGCACCACGTGGAGGATATCGACCTTATTTGCGAGGTCGGTGCTACCACCATTCGTCTTGCACACTATCAGCACGATCAGTATTTTTACGATCTTTGCGATGAGCGTGGTCTTGTCATTTGGGCGGAGATTCCTTATATTTCAAGACATATGCCCGGCGGGCGCGAGAATACGATCTCGCAAATGAAGGAGCTGATCACCCAAAATTACAACCATCCCTCGATCGTTGTTTGGGGCCTTTCCAACGAGATCTCGATTGCGGGCTCCGATGACGACCTTCTTGAAAATCACCGCATTCTCAACGATCTTGTTCACGAGATGGATAAGACCCGTAAGACGACCATTGCGGCGGTTTCCATGTGCAAGATGGACGACCCGTATCTTCAGATCCCGGACGTCGTATCCTACAATTACTATTTCGGTTGGTACGGCGGCGATACCACGATGAACGGCCCGTGGTTTGATAAGTTCCACGCCATGCATCCCACCATTCCGATTGGCTGCTCGGAGTATGGATGCGAGGCACTCAACTGGCACACGTCGGATCCTCGTCAGGGTGACTACACCGAGGAATATCAGGCATATTATCACGAGGAGCTGATCAAGCAGCTCTTCACGAGAAAATATATGTGGGCGACCCACGTGTGGAACATGTTTGATTTCGGCGCTGATGCGAGAGCTGAGGGCGGTGAGAACGGTCAGAACCACAAGGGTCTTGTCACGATGGATCGCAAGTACAAGAAGGATGCGTTTTATGCTTACAAGGCATGGCTGCGCTCCCCCGAGGAGGCACCCTTCGTGCACGTATGCGGCAAGAGATACGTTGATAGGGTCGAGGACGTAACGAAGGTGACCGTTTACTCCAACCTCCCCGTCGTTGAGCTTTTTGTCAACGGTGAGAGCATTGGCGTGAAGGAAGCCCCCGACCACTTCTTCTACTTTGACGTAAAGAACGAGGGTGAAACAAAGATCGTTGCCAAGGCGGGCGAATGCACCGATGAAAGCGTGATCCGCAAGGTCGATGAGATGAATATGGATTACGTCCTCGTTGAAAAGGGCGCCGTGCTCAACTGGTTTGACGTGAATGCCCCCGAGGGACGCTTCTCGCTCAACGATAAGCTTTCCGATATTATGAAATCGAAGCGCGGCAAGATGTGGTTCTACGCGCTCGGGCTTAAGCTCTATAAAAAAATGCGCAAGAGCAAAAAGGACACCAAGGATGGCAAAAAGTCCGGTGGCTTTGACATCGACTTCAAGTCGGGCGGCATTATGGAGATGATGGGCGGCTTTACCGTGCTGCGTCTGACGACGATGGTGGCAATGGCGAACATCTCCTTTACCAAGGAGGAGCTCCTCAAGATGAACCGACAGCTCAACAGGATCAAAAAGCCCAAGGCAAAGAGATAATTATACTATACGGGCTTAGCATACTGAAAACCGTTCAAGCAATTGAGCGGTTTTCAGCCGTTTTAAGGAAAGAAGAGTAATGACAAGAAAGCAAACGCAAAAAGAGCAAAATCCCTTTGTGTTTTCGGATAGCAACAAGCGTTATCATACCTACGATTATTATTTGCGCCGCAGGTTTGGCACAAAAGTAGCCAAGCTCACGCTTGACGGTGGGTTTACTTGCCCCAACATTGACGGTACGTGCGGCACGGGTGGGTGTATTTACTGCGGTGGAAACGGCAGTGGACATTTTACCTCATCACGCGCACTTTCCATATCCGAGCAGTATCGCGCCCAGCGAGCCGTGATGCAGGGCAAATGGCAGGTGGAGCGCTTTATCCCGTACTTTCAGGCGCACACCAACACCTACGCGCCTCTGCCGCGCTTGCAGGCGCTTTTTGAAGAAGCGCTCTGTTTTCCCGATGCAGTGGGGCTGAATATCGCCACGCGTGCCGATTGTCTTGCGCCCGATCTACTCGACTATTTAAAGGCACTTTCGGAGCGCACCGTCCTTACCCTTGAGCTCGGTCTTCAAACCGTGCACGATGAAACCGCTGAGCGTATCAATCGCGGGCACACCTTTGAGGATTTTCTTGCGACCTATCGACGCATACGTGAAAAAGCGCCAAGGATACGCATGGGGGTGCATCTTATTCTCGGGCTGCCGGGTGAGAGTGAGGAGATGATGCTCGAGACCGTACGCCGCGTGGCGGCACTCGCGCCCGACGAGATCAAGCTGCATTTGCTTTACGTGATAGAAAATACGGTCTTAGCCGAGCAGTATCAAAATGGGGAATATCAACCGATCAAGCGAGATGATTTTATTTCACTGGTCGTACGTTCACTCGAACGTATTTCTCCCAAGACCGTGGTGGGACGCCTGACGGGTGATGCACCGCGAAGGACACTTTTGGCACCGATTTGGAGCTCAAATAAGATCTCGATTTTAAATGACATTGATAAAATGCTTCAATCAAAAAACACCTGGCAGGGGAAATTTTTTGAAGAATAAAAAGATGCAAAAAAGCCGTGGAGGGACCGACCGCCACGGCTTTTTTGTTATTTTTTCTTGCTTTTTTAACGGGAAACGGTTATTTGCGAAAAAAAGTGAAAAAAATAATAAAAAAATTGTTTTTAGG
Organism: Clostridia bacterium; assembly: GCA_017508425.1. Classification (GTDB taxonomy): domain Bacteria; phylum Bacillota; class Clostridia; order Oscillospirales; family CAG-272; genus Firm-07. Next base: position 7,449 of record JAFVYZ010000047.1, read on the forward strand.
GGTTGACAAAAGGGCGAAAAACATCTTATAATAAAGACAAGTGGTAAGAAATGGGGCAAAATGTTATAAAATGTTAAGCCCGGACCACTAAAAGGGAAGGAGGAGCGCTGATATGTTATCCGGCGAATATCGTCATTCACTTGATGCTAAAAATCGCGTTTCCGTTCCCGCAAAGCTTCGCGAGGAACTCGGCGAGGATTTTATGATTGTGCGCAGCGTGCGCGGCAACTGTCTTCGCTTTTACTCGGCCTCGGCGTGGCAAGAATACATTGAGCCCTTGAAAAAGCTTCCCCGCAAGGTCGCGGAGGATACCTTCTGGTTCCTTTACCGTGATGCGGCACAGGTGACGCCCGATTCTCTTGGGCGTGTGCTGATCCCCAACGGCTTGCTTGAGTTTGCAGGCATTACGCCGAAGGCGGAGGAGGGCGCCAATCGCACCTTGATGATCGTCGGCTGCGGCGATTTCGGTGAGATCTGGTCCGAAGAGAATTACGAGGCACGCGTGTCCGGCATCGACGTAGATGCGATCCGCCGTGCACTGGAAGAGAGTGGGCTTTGATATGAGCGAAGCCTTTTCTCATCGCTCAGTACTTCTTGATGAATGCATTGAGGGATTGGCCATTCGCGGAAACGGCATTTACGTTGACGGTACTGCCGGCGGTGGCGGACATTCCTTTCACATTGCAAGTCGCCTTACAACAGGCAGACTGATTGCGATTGACCGTGACGAGGCGGCCATTGCCGCCGCAACTGCGCGACTTTCCCCCTTTTCAGAGCGCGCAACCGTATATCGCAGTAATTTTTCCGAGGTGGAGAGTGTACTCGATGCTCTTGGCATCGACAAGATCGATGGTATGCTCCTTGATCTTGGCGTATCCTCTTACCAGCTTGACACGGCCGAGCGCGGCTTTTCCTACCAAGCAGATGCACCGCTTGATATGAGAATGGATCGCCGTTCGGAAAAAACTGCGTATACGGTGGTAAACACCTATACCGAAGAAGAATTAAAACGAATTCTTTTCACCTATGGCGAGGAACGGTTTTCCGCTCGGATCGCCAAGAAGATCGTGGAGCAGCGGGCCAAAGCGCCTATTGCCACCACAAAAGAGCTTTCTGATCTCATAAAAAGTGCCATACCGGCGGCAGCACGTGAGGGTGGACATCATCCGGCCAAGCGTTCCTTCCAGGCTATACGCATTGAGGTTAACGGAGAGCTTGACGCCATTGCTCCCGCCTTGAAAAGTGCTATCGCGCACATGAACAAGGGCGGCCGATTGGCAGTTATCACCTTCCATTCGCTTGAAGATCGCATTGTGAAGCAAACCTTTGCGGAGCTCGCCGAGGGCTGCAAATGCCCCAAGAGCTTGCCGATATGTGTGTGCGGTAATAAGCCGAAGGTAAAGATCATCACCAAAAAACCGATTTTACCGAGTGAAGAAGAGCTTCTTGAAAATCCAAGATCTCGCAGTGCAAAGCTTCGTGTGGTGGAAAAAATTTAAATTTAGAAGGAATTTTAACAGGAGGGCTGCAAAATGTACCAAGCACAAGTATATGATAAGGTATATTTTAACGACGATTATAGCAAACAGTTTCAAGCACTTCGCAGCCGTTACCATGACCGTACGCAGCGAGCGCTGAACGGAAGAACGGTAGATCAAAATCCGACTTCTAACATTGCCGAATTTTATTATTTGAACAATGAGCCCGATGGTGGCGTAAGCCTTACCGCCGGCGATCTTGTTGATTATTTTAACCAACGTTACGGTGGCACCGACCGCATTGGTGCGGCACGTCAGGCGATCCAAAACGCTACCAAAAAGGTGGAAAAGAGCCGTGAGGCTACCAAAAAGCAGAGAAGCGAAAAAACTATGCACGCGGACAACGCCCTTCGTTGCCGTATGCGCTTTTCACGCGGCCACATGGTGCTTGTCAATATGTTCTTCGCCCTTATGCTGGCCGTTTCTATGGTTCTGCTCGGTGCATCGGGTGTTATTCCGGAGCGTAGCACCGCTGAGCTCGCTGCAGTGGAGCAGCAAGCTACCAAAACCGAAAATGTTGAAACCATCACACTTTTTGACGGGGGCGAAGCAACTGTTTCGGCTGAATATATGTCACTTCCGAGTGAGAATATTACAGAGGTATACGAAAAGCCTGCTACGAAAAGCGGCTTTGAGGCATTTCTTCGTGTCTTGTCGTATCTTTGGCAAGAGGTCTAAAAATTTAATACTCCGAATAGAATAAAGATGCGCGGCAACAGTCGCCATCTTGGGCGGCGAGTTTTGAACTCGCCGCCCTTTATTTTATGTAAAGGAGATGGACATGAAAAAAACGGGCCTTTCCGTCAAAACCTTGAAACGCTCCTCGGTGGTGGCACTCTTTTTGGCGCTTGTCTTTTTGTTTTTAACGGTTCGTATATTTCTCATTCAATTTCTTGATTTTGAGCGTTATCAAAAAAAGGTAGTCGATCAACTCACCACCGAATCACCTGTTGCGGCGGCTCGCGGCGAGATTTTGGATTCCGAGGGGCGCGTTCTTGCCACCAATCGTACGGTTTATCGCGTGTCGGTATTCCCAAGCGTGATCGCAGGCGCCGATGAAGCGGTGGCGGATCGCATCGCTTCGGGATTATCCTCACTTTATGAAGGCTTGACGGAAGAAAAAATGAGAGAGCACCTGTCGCATCACCGTGAGCTGATCCGCACGGTAGTCAAGGAAACCGATACCGAGCACGCGCGTGCGACCCTACAGTTTATCGGTGACAATGGTTTTGCGGAAATGATCGCGGTTGAGGCCATTAACGATCGTTACTACCCATACGAATCCCTTGCCGCGCAAGTGCTTGGCTTCACAGGGAGCGAGGGTCAGGGTCTTTACGGATTGGAGCTTCAATACAATAAGGAACTCTCCGGGATTCCGGGATCTTATATTACTGCAAGAGATTCTACGGGAAATAAGCTTCCAAACAGCTATGAGGCCTACGTTCCTGCGGTTGACGGTGGCACGCTTCATACGACGATCGATGCTTATGTGCAGGCGGTTTTGGAATCCGAGCTTGAAAAGACCATGATTGAAAGCGGTGCCAAGAACCGCGTTTGCGGCATTGTGATGAACGTGAAGAGTGGCGCTGTGCTGGCTATGGCCACGGCACCGACCTTTGATTTAAACGATCCTTTTTCTCTCAATGAATACGCCGAAAAGGAGCTGCAAGCCCTGGGTGTTCGGCCCGGGACGGATGAATACACCAAAAGTAAAAATGCATTGCTTCTTGAAAGCTGGTCCAACAAGGCAGTTACCGAGATCTATATGCCGGGCTCGACGTTTAAGGCACTCACCTGCTCGGCGGTGCTGGAGGAGGGGGCAGTCACCAATCTGGAGGAGCAATTTTTTTGCAGTGGGGCTCTGGCGGTGGCGGATCGACTGATCCATTGTCATAAGGTTGGAGGGCACGGGAGCCTAACCTTTACCGAGGGCCTTCAAAATTCTTGCAATCCTGTGATGATGACGATATCGGCACGCATTGGTACGACCTGCTTTTACAATTACGTCAAATCCTTTGGTATGCTTGAAAAAACCGGTATCGATCTGCCGGGTGAGGGGAATTCCATATTCCACGCGGAGTCGAATTTCACAGCACTTGACCTTGCTACCGCATCGTTTGGGCAAAACTTTAAGGTGTCGGTGTTGCAAATGATCACGGCGATCTCGGCAATTGCCAATGGCGGATAATTGCTCGAGCCTTATGTGGTAGAACGGATCACCGACGCTAAGGGGAACGAGGTTTACAGTCACGAGATTGTGGTAAAAAGACGTGTGATCGGTGAAGAGACCTCGCGGACCATTTGTGAGATCCTTGAGGGCGGAGTTTCGGGGGACGGCGGTGCCAAGAATGCGTATGTTGCAGGGTATCGCGTAGCGGCCAAGACGGGCACGTCCGAAAAGATCGGCGACGACCGTAGTGCCCGTATTGGCTCCTGCGTAGGGTTTGCACCGGCAGATGATCCTGAAATTGCGGTCATCATCGTGGTCGATGAGCCGACTTGTGCCGTTAAATATGGTAGTGTAGTGGCGGCACCTTACGTCGGGAACGTCTTTGAGGCGGTGCTGCCATATTTGGGGGTAGAGGCAAAATATACTGAAGAGGAAAGGGAAAATTTGACTGTTACGGTTCCCGATCTTATCGGCTATACGGCTTCGGATGCTGAAAAGGTCCTGAGTGAATTGGGCATTTCCTGCAAATTTACGGGTGAGGGTGATGCAGTGACGGCACAACTACCCGCTAAAGGCAGCAGGATTCTTCAAAAGGGGGCAGCGCTCACGCTCTCGCTCGGTACGGCATCGGATCGGCGCGAGGGAGAGATCCCAAACGTTGTGGGGCTTACGGCCGGAGAAGCGAATTTTTTACTGCAAAACAGCGGATTTAATATCATCGTGTCGGGTGCAAAAGACTATTTTAAGGGGAATAAGACGGTTTCGGCTCAGTTTCCTGCCGCAGGCACGGTTGTATCTCTTGGTGATGCTGTTACGATATATTTTGCGTACGATGAGAATGATGAATAGGGGGCGGCTATGTTACTGAAGAATTTGTTGATATCAGCCGGGTATGAAGCGGATGAAAAAATAGGAGATATCGAGATTTTCGGTATTACCTCGGACTCTCGGCGTGTCAAAAAGGGAGATTTGTTTGTTGCGATAAAGGGCCTTTCCGAGGATGGATTTTCTCATATTGGAGAAGCTCTTTCACGCGGCGCCGTATTTGTGGTGTCGGAGCGTCGCGCTCTGGGAGTGATGTCCCTTGTTGTAAAAAATGCAAGAGAGGCTTTGGCACGGTTGTTTGACGCGTGGTATGGCCATCCTGCAAGGGATATGACGCTGGTGGGCATTACGGGGACGAACGGAAAGACCTCAACAGCCGCAATGCTAGCGGCCATTCTTGAGGCGTCGGGGGCGTGTTGTGGTGTGATCGGAACGGTGAATGCTACTTGTGGGGGAAAGGTTTTGGTATATCAAAGCGCGGACCGCTTGGCCAATCTCACTACGCCCGACCCCGCTGAGCTCTACCGCTTGCTTGCCGAAATGCGCGATATGGGGGCCTCCTTTGTCATTATGGAGGTTACCTCGCATGCACTTTTCTTTGAGAAAACAGCACCGCTTTATTTCGAGCGGGCCATTTTTACAAACCTTACTCCCGATCATCTCGATCTTCACGGGGATATGGAAACGTATTATGCACAAAAGCGGCGTCTTTTTTTGCAATGTAAAAAGGGCATCATTTCTTTGTTTGGCCCGTACGGCCAACAGCTGGCTGATAGCATTGATGTGCCCTTTTTGACGGTGGGGAGGGGGAACGTGCGTCGGATCTCCGTAAACGGGGATCGTGGGGTTTCGTTCACCTTGCACGCTGCGGAAAAAATGGATATTTCAATACCCGTTCCGGGGGATTTTAGCGTCGAAAATGCCGCGCTTGCTGCAATGTGTGCGCTTTCCCTCGGCGTTTCGGCTGACGTTATAAAAGAATCCTTATCGACGTTTAGAGGGGTGAAGGGACGTATGGAGCGCGTGTGTGAAAATTGCCTTGGTATCAGCGTTTTTTTGGATTATGCACACACTCCCGATGCGCTTGAAAAATTGCTTCTTACGGTGCGTCGGTTTCGCCAAGACCAACAGCGGATCATTCTTGTATTTGGGTGCGGTGGCGATCGCGACCGCAGCAAGCGTCGCAAAATGGGGCGTATCGCCACGCGCTTGGCCGATCTGACCGTCATCACCTCGGACAATGCACGCGGCGAGGATCCGAATGCAATAATTGCGGATATTTTAAAGGGTATAGACAAGGAAAAAGCGTATAAAATAGTTTTGGATCGAAAGGAAGCGATCGCCTATTCCGTAGAGGCGGCGAGGCCCGGTGATATTCTTATACTTGCAGGCAAGGGACACGAGGAATATGAGATCAAAGGGCGTGAACGCTTGCCCTTTTCGGAACGCGAGATCGTAGCTGCGTTCATGGAGAAAAAGGAACAAGGGTATTCGGTATGAGGGTCGCGCTGTCTTCACCGATTCAGGATGTTGATGTGATCTCCTCGGCGCTTGGTATTACGCCCCAAAGGGTGGGTGAGGTTCAAGATAAAATCGAGGGCATTGCAACCGATCATCGAGAAATCAAGCCGGGAGATATGTTTCTCGCATTGCGCGGAAAGTACCGTAACGGGTGCGATTTTGTCGGTGATGCGCTTCAAAAGGGCGCAGTCGCCGTTTTGAGCGAGGGCGCGGCGTTTCCCGGTGAAAATTATTGGCATTTTCAGGTCAAAAGCACGGAAAAGGCCTTGCTTTCCTTGGCGGCGGCGCGCCGCCGTCTTTCATCGGCCACTGTGGTAGCGATCAGTGGCAGTACGGGAAAAACTACGCTTAAGGAGCTGATCGCATCGTTGCTTTCGGAGATCGGTAGCGTACAAAAAAGCGAGGGAAATTTTAACAGTAACATCGGATTACCGCTTTCCTTGCTTGGGATGCAAGAGGCTGATTTTTTCGTTTTAGAGATCGGCATCAATCATGTGGGCGAAATGGAGCCGCTTTCCGTGATGCTTAAGCCCGACCTTGCAGTGCTCACAAACGTCGGCACCGCACACATTGGAAATTTTGAAAGCCGGGACGTGCTTTTAAAGGAAAAATTAAAGATCGTATCGGGCTTAAGTGAAGACGGCATCTTGCTGTTGGGCGATGGGATCGAAACAAGCTCCTTGGCGAGCCTGCCTCAACGGGTTTTGACCGCCGGGATGCGTGAGGATGCGGATTTTAAATTGCAAAATCAAGAAAACGGATCCTTTGGCATTATCGCGGATCTTACCGTCGGCATGCGTACTCAAAAGGGCCTTTCTTGGCCGGTACCGGGGAGCATCGGGGCTTCATTGGTCGCGCTGGGCGGTGCGGTTTCCGCTTTGCTGGGGCTCTCCTCGGAGCAGATCAAAAACGGATTTGCCCGCGCGGCACGTGTTACCCCAAGGATGCGGATGCGTGACATCGGCCCCATCCGCGTGATTGATGACAGCTACAATGCCTCGCCCGAAGCGATGGCCGCCTCCCTTGAGGCACTTCGTTATCTTGGAGGGGAGAATACGGCGGCTCTTCTTGGGGATATGGGAGAGCTCGGAAGCTTTGCTTCTTGTCTTCACAACGCCGTCGGCGAGTGCGCGGCCAAAAGCCATATTTCGCATCTTTTTTTGTACGGAGATTTTGCGAAGGATATGGCCGAGGGCGCAATTCAAGGCGGAATGACGCCGCATTGTGTTTTTGCATATGCGTTTGGGCAGGAGCGTATGTTGGCGAATAAGATCTTGAAGACGTTGCCGCGCGGCACCACCTTACTGTGCAAGGCCAGCCGTAAAACGGCGTTGGAGCGTGTGATGCGGCTCCTTGGGAGGGAACTATGAAAACCGAAGAACTGTTGATCTATAGTGTGCTTCTTGTGGCGGTGCTTTTGGCCACCGTTATATTTGTGGCGATCCTGCTGCCCTTGCTCCGCCGCTTGCGTGCAGGCCAACCGATCTTGAAGATCGGTCCCGTCTGGCATATGGCCAAGGAGGGTACGCCGACCATGGGGGGACTTGCCTTTATGTCGGCTTTTTTGCTGGTATTTGTCGGCTATGCCGCTGTGGTGCTTTGGCAGGGGAGGCAGAAGACCCTTTCGCCATTGCTTTTGGTGGTCTTGCTTGCGTCCCTTTGCGGCTTTATCGGTTTTTGGGATGATTATTTGAAGCTTACGAAAAAACAAAATGAGGGGCTGGCTGCCGCACAAAAATTTTTCTTGCAGCTCCTTGCCTCATCGGTCTTTTTGTTTTTGGCGCGGTATTTGGAAGTGATCAACACCGCCATCCATATACCATTTTGGGATCGGGAGCTCGAGCTCGGATTCTTTTATTATCCGTTGGCCCTAATCTTCCTTACCGGTTTTGTCAACGCACTCAATCTTACGGACGGTCTTGATGGACTTCTTTCGGGGAACGTGGCGGTTCTGGGGGGCTTTTTTGTGCTTTATGGGGCACTTACCCGTATGAGCGTTTTCCTTTTTTTCGGAGTCCTGCTGCTCGGTATGACGGTAGGATTTCTCCTGTTTAATCACCATCCGGCTAAGATTTTTATGGGTGATACGGGATCTTTGTTTCTCGGCGGACTTGTCGGCGGCGTCGGGCTGATCAGTGCGCGGCCCTTGACGGTGCTCGGTATGGGCGGCGTTTTTGTGATCGAGGCGGTTAGCGTGATCTTGCAGGTGCTCTATTTTAAGTTCAGCGATGGCAAGCGCCTCTTTTTGATGGCCCCTTTGCATCATCATTTTGAAAAGAAGGGGCTTAAAGAAAATGCGATCGTGGGGATTTTTTCGGCTGCGACGGCATTGTTTTCTTGCCTGATGCTGCTTGGGGGATAATATGAGGAGCGAGATTTTTAAAAAAGCGTTTGCAAGCGAAAGCTCTCCGCCTGCCGACCGTGTCAAGCGAGGCCATATTGATTTTTATTATTTGATATTGGTGCTTTTAATGCTCCTGTTTGGGACGTTGATGTCCTATAGCGCAAGTGCGGTGTACGGGGAGGAGTTTTATGGAGACAGCTTTTATTTTTTAAAGCGGTATATCCTGTTTGCCGTATTTTCGCTTGCGGCCACCGCCCCGTTTGTGCTGTTTGCCACGCCCGATTTTTGGCGAGGCTTTGGAGTGGCGCTTTATGCCGGCTCGCTCGCACTGCTGATTCTGGTGCTCCTGATCGGTACGGTTGGGGGGGGTGCACAGCGTTGGCTGGTGATCGGCCCTCTTACCGTTCAGCCCTCGGAAATTGCAAAGCTGGCACTTATTTTGATGTTGGCTTTGGTGATGACAAAATATGAAAAAGAAATAACGTCATCAAGACCGCGCGGCGGAAGCTTTCGCTACGGAGTTCTTTTGCCGGGCGCGCTAATGGGCGCGATCCTTGTGCTGGTGGCCGCCGAAAAGCACATATCGGGCTTGCTTATCATTGGTATGATCGGTGTTGCCGTGATGTTTCTTGGCGGCACGCGGCTAAAATACCTTGGTGTTATGGCTACGGCGGTGGCCGTGGCGGGGGTGCTGTTGGTGCTGGTGTCCTCTTATGCACAGGTGCGCGTCAACACGTGGTTACATATCGAGGAGGTCGATCCGCTCGGTGCGGCTTGGCAAACCTTGCAAGGCTTATACGCTATTGGCTCGGGTGGATTGTTTGGCAAAGGGTACGGTGCCGGCCTTCAAAAGCACGGTTACGTGTCACAGCCGCAAAATGATTTTATTTTTACGGTGATATGTGAGGAGCTCGGCTTTTTCGGTGCGGCTTGTGTGATCACGTTGTTTTTGTTGCTTGTTTGGCGCGGTTTCACCATTGCCTCGCACGCCCCCGATAAATTCTCCTCGCTTGCGGTGTTTGGCATATCCTTAAAGCTGGCCTTGCAGGCGGCACTTAATATTGCGGTGGTGACCAATTCGATGCCCAATACGGGCGTTTCATTGCCGTTTTTCAGCTCAGGGGGCACCTTTCTTGCAATGCAAATTTTTGAAATGGGAATCGTGCTGTCGATATCACGATACAGCACGGGGAGGGGAAAATGAAGATCCTGTTAACTTGCGGCGGTACGGGCGGTCATATTATTCCGGCCATTGCCATTGCTGATATGCTTTCTGCCAATCTTCCCGATTGTGAGATCTTGTTTGTGGGGGGCGAGAGCGGTATGGAGCGTGCACTTGTCACATCGGCAGGATATTCGATCCAAACACTCGACATAAGGGGTCTTTCAAGAAAAAATCCATTCTCTTTGATCGCTTCGGCCTTCAAAACTGCTCGCGCTATTAAGGCGGCGGGTACCTTGATCGATCAATTTTCGCCCGACATCGTGATCGGCACGGGCGGCTATGCCTGCTATCCCTCGCTTTCGGCCGCAATCGCACGCGGCATCCCTGCGGCAGTACACGAATCCAATGCCGTGCCCGGCGTTGCGGTTCGAATGCTGGCGCCGCGTTTGTCTCGTGTGTGGTTGGGTCTTGAGGCCGCTTGTGCGTATTTGCCGAAGCGTACACAATGCCTTACCGTCGGAAATCCTTTGCCGCGCGGCTTTTGCATTGCGCAAGAAGGCAAAAGAGAAGCGCGTGAAAAAAAGATCATTCTTTCCTTCGGTGGGAGCCTTGGAGCTCCCGTGCTTAACGCCGCGGTTCTTGATCTTATGGAACGAACACGGTCCATTCCAAACGTGTATCACGTACACGCGACGGGAAAAAGAGAGTGGGCGCGCTTTTCGGAGGAAATGGAAAAGCGCGGACTTTTGGGGAATCCACGGCTGGAGATCTTACCCTTTATATCGGATATGCCGAAACGGATGCTCGAGGCCGACGTGGTGATTTGCCGCGCGGGAGCTATGACGCTTGGAGAGGTGGCGATGGCCGGGCGTGCAGCGGTGATCGTTCCCTCGCCAAACGTTACGGGGGATCATCAACTGAAAAATGCCATGGCGTTGGCTCAAAAAGGCGCGGCGATCCTTGTGGAAGAAAAAAGGATCGGAGAGGATTTTATTCCATCCGTGGTCTCTCTTCTTGAAAATGATGCGCGCCGTCGGACGCTTGAGCAGTCGGTCAAAGCCTTTGCTCACCCCAATGCCAATAAAGAAATATATTGCGATATTTTAAGTATGGTGGGCCAAAAATAGAGAAAAGGGGCGTGTTTTTGGGCATATTGTCGAGCAGGGTCATTTCTTTTTTGAAAATAATTTTGAAAACCGCTTGCAAAAACACTTGAAATATATTAAAATATAAATTAAGTAACTATGATGTGAAAAAAGCGTGGCTTGCCACGCGGTCAAAATAACGGAGGATACATATATGACGTTTGAACGCGATATTGAGTGCGAAAGCGGCGTAGCCATTCGAGTTGTCGGTGTCGGCGGCGGCGGTAACAATGCGGTAAACCGTATGATCGCGGCCAACATCCGCGGTGTGGAATTTGTTTCGGTCAATACAGACCGTCAGGCTTTGCGCAAATCCGAGGCGCCGGTCCAAATGGTGCTTGGTGAGAGAACCACCAAGGGCTTCGGTGCAGGGGCCAACCCCGAGGTGGGTGCCCGTGCCGCTGAGGAATCGATCGACGATATTAAAAAGATGCTTGCAGGCGCCGATATGGTCTTTGTGACGGCAGGTATGGGTGGCGGCACCGGTACGGGTGCGGCACCGATCGTTGCGCGTTTGGCACATGAAATGGGCATTCTTACCATCGGCATCGTTACCAAGCCCTTCAGCTTTGAGGGCAAACGCCGTATGGAGCAAGCGGAGCAGGGCATTAAGGAGCTCCGCCAGTATGTGGACTCACTCGTGGTGATTCCCAACGAGAAGCTCAAGCAAGTATCCGATACACGCATTACCCTTGGCAATGCATTTGAGATTGCCGATGACGTGCTCCGTCGCGGTGTGCAAAGCATTTCTGAGCTTATCAATGTCCCCGGATTTATCAATTTGGACTTTGCGGACGTTACGTCTGTGATGAAGAATGCAGGCTATGCTCATATGGGCGTCGGCGGTGCTACGGGCCCCGATAAGGCCGAGCTTGCCGCCCGCGCCGCCATTTCAAGCCCCTTGCTTGAAACCTCCATTCACGGTGCACGCGGTATTTTGATCAGTATTACCGCCTCTCACGATGTGGGACTTGAGGAGGTTGACCTTGCCTCTTCGATGATTTCTCGCGAGGCGCATCCTGATGCAAATGTTATTTGGGGTCTTGCGTTTGATGAGTCGCTTGACGATGAGATGCGAGTGACCATTATAGCCACCGGCTTTGAAAACAAGGACCAAGCGGAGGTGGAGCTCGATGTTCCCGCTGCTGCTGTTGAACCTGAAGCAGTGGCAGCACCGGCGCCTGTCGCAGCAGCCCCCGAGGCACCCATTGCTCCGCAAGAGCCGCAGGCACCTGCTGCTGAGGTGGCACCGGCTCCCAAATATGACGAGAGCGAGGAGTTTTCGATCTCCGACGATGATTTTGACAATATCATGAGCATTTTCCGTAATCGAAGCCGCCGTCAAAGAGGCGACTATTAAAATGAAATAAAAAAGGCGGACACGATTTTCGTGTCCGCCTTTTTTTATGCAAGTTGATTCTCGAGAATGCTCTTTGCTGCGGCAAGGGCATCGTTGATCTTGGAAATCTCTTTGCCACCTGCCATAGCGTTGTCAGGACGACCGCCGCCACGGCCATCCGTGATTGCGGCAACGGCACCGACCAATTTGCCGGCATGTGCGCCCTTGGAAACAGCAGTCTTGCCTGCTACGGCAATAAAGCTGATGCGTGCCTCGTCGGTGACGGCAAGCACGGCTACCATATCCTCGTGACGGGCCTTGATATCATCGGCAAGCGAACGGGCAACGTCCTGCTGCATGCCGTCAAAGCGTGCCGTTACAAGGCGGCAGTCGCCTACCGTAACAGCTCCTGCAAGCACCTCGTCAAGCTTCGAGGAGGCCAGCTTTTGATTGAGGGTATCCAGCTCGCGGTGAAGCTCCTTGACCTCGTCCTGTACGGCGTGTGCACGCTTTACAACGTCGGCAAGATTTTGGGCCTTGAGGGTGTCCGCGGCATCGGAAAGCAGCTTTTCACGCGCGGCAAGCAGGGAAAGAACGCCTGTGCCCGTTACGGCCTCAATGCGGCGAACGCCTGCGGCCACCGAGCTTTCTCCCGTGATCTTGAAAAGTCCAATGCGTGCAGTGTTGTTGATGTGGGTACCGCCGCAAAGCTCGATCGAGAAGGAGCCCATACGCACCACGCGTACGACCTTACCGTATTTTTCGCCAAAGAGAGCGGTAGCCCCTAATTTTTTAGCATCGTCAATGGGCATCTCGGTCATTGAGATCGGTACGCCGGCAAAGATGTGATCGTTTACAATGGCTTCAACGCGTGCAATTTCATCCTTGGTAAGTGCGGCAAAGTGGGTGAAATCAAAGCGGCATTTTTCAGTATCGACCAAGGAGCCCGCCTGCTCGACGTGATTGCCGAGCACCTCGCGGAGTGCCGCCTGCAAGAGGTGCGCTACCGAGTGGTTGCGTGCAATGCGAAGACGCTTGTCCTCATCAATGCGTGCGCTGACAAGGTCGCCTACGTGCAGGACGCCGTCCGTGAGGGTGGCGAGATGCAGGTACACGCCGTCGGTCTTTTTGGTGTCGCCTACCGTTAAGGAGGCGCTCTCTCCTAAGAGGATACCCGAGTCGCCTACCTGGCCGCCGCCCTCGCCGTAAAATACGGTCTTATCGAGCACTACGGTGCAATCACCCTCGCTGATCTCGTTGACGCTTTCCGTTCCATTTTCGCCTTCAACGATAATGGCAAGGACCTTAGCGCCGTCGGTGCGGAAGCTGTCGTAGCCGCGGAAATCGGTGGCCGGCATATCGGTAAGCAGGTTTTTGGCGGCATTGTCCCATCCGCTGACGTTGCCGCGTGCGGCACGTGCGCGCTCACGTTGCTCCTTCATCAGCTTGGTGAAGGTCTCGTCATCGGTGGAAAGGCCGTTTTCCGAAAGAATCTCTTTGGTGAGATCAAGCGGGAAACCAAACGTATCATAAAGCTTGAAGACGTCCTCGCCGCCAATCACGGTCTTGTTGTTTTTCTTAGCATCCTCGATGTAATCTCCGAGGATTGAAAGACCGGCATCGATGGTGGCATCAAAACGCTCTTCTTCCATAGAAATGACCTTGAGGATGTAATCCTCTTTGGCCGAAAGCTCGGGATAAGCCCCTTTGTTTTCACCGATTGCAACACGGCAAAGGTCGCAAAGGAATGCATGATCAATGCCGAGCAGCTTGCCGTGGCGGCAAGCGCGGCGGATGATGCGTCGAAGGACGTATCCGCGACCCTCGTTGGAGGGAATGACGCCGTCGGCGATCATAAACATTGCACTCTTAATGTGGTCGGTGCAAACGCGAATCGAAATATCGTTTTCTTTGTTTTCGCCATAGGTCTTACCGGCGATGGTGCAAACGGTATCGAGGATCTTACGCACGGTGTCAACCTCGAACATATTGTCAACGCCCTGCATCACACAGGCAAGACGCTCCAAACCCATGCCCGTGTCAATGTTCTTTTGGGCAAGCTCGGTATAATTACCCTGACCGTCGTTGTTAAACTGGGAAAATACGTTGTTCCAAATTTCCATATAACGGTCGCAATCGCAGCCGGGACGGCAATCGGGGGAGCCGCAGCTGTATTTGATCCCACGGTCAAAATAGATCTCGGAGCAGGGGCCGCAGGGGCCGGAGCCGTGCTCCCAGAAGTTGTCCGCCTTGCCAAGTCTTGTGATCTGCTTGGCGGGCACGCCGATCTTCTTGGTCCAAATGTCGAATGCTTCTTCATCGTTTTCGTAGATAGAGGGCCAGAGCAGCTCACCCGGGATCTCGAGGGTTTTGGTCAAAAATTCCCAAGCAAAGGAGATCGCCTCCTCCTTGAAATAATCGCCAAACGAGAAGTTGCCGAGCATTTCAAAAAACGTGCCGTGTCTTGCCGTATGGCCGACGCGATCAAGGTCGGGGGTGCGAATGCACTTTTGGCAAGTGGTGACACGGCGGCGGGGCGGCTCTTCCTCACCTGTGAAAAATTTTTTCATCGGTGCCATACCTGAGTTGATAAGTAACAGGGACTTATCGCCCATCGGCACAAGGGGGTAGGAGGGCAGGCGAAGATGGCCCTTGCTTTCAAAAAAGGCAAGGTATTTTTCGCGCAATTCGTTAAGGGAAGTCCATTTCATGGTGTAAAGACCTTTCGCTACAAATAATATTGAAAATATTATAGCATTCCTTTCATTGCAAGTCAAGGGCTGATTGCAAAAACGAAAAATAAAATGGGCATAAGGTGCAAAAAAATATCGCTTTTTTGTTAAAAATGATGAAAATTGTGTCCCTTGGATCATTTTTCATTTTTTTACTTGAAAAAATACAAAGTAAATGATATAATAATTTAGAATATGACTTCTTATGTACAATCGTTTCATTTTTTTAGGAGGAACAAGTTGAAAAAGAAAATTATAGCACTGCTGCTGTTGGTGTGCATGCTTCATTCAACTGCGTTGTTGTTCAGCTCCTGCGGTAAAAAGACTATTGATTTGGCAAATGACTACACCGTGGTTTACGGTGCCGATCTTTCGCCGTCCGCCTCAACCGAGGTCAAAGACGTTATTTCGTCCTTGAAGAAAAAAAGCGATCAAAGCATTTATACGCAAAAGGTAAATGCGGATGATGAGCTTGAGGATGTGGATAAGTTTGAAATTTTGATTGGCAATACCAATCGAAAGGAAACGGAAAAAGCGCGCAAAAAGATCAAAGGCTCAGGTTACATTATCACCACGGTCGGGCAAAAGATCGTGATCGTGGGTACAACCAATTTTTTGACGATGCTCGCACTCGAACAATTCGTGGATACCTACCTTTCGGGAGACAAGATCTCTTCTTTGGAGATCGAAGAGGAAAAGCTCGAAAAAACAGTCATGTTGGAGCTCGGCAAGGAATGGAAATTTGTTTATTCCTCATATCTTCGCGGCGAGGGTGATTACGTCAACGAGGGCATTGCGCGAGTTTTAACCGCTCTTGAGGGATTTTCCGATCTTAAGAAGCGTCAAATCGCATCGATTACGGATAAAGAGAGCGCAAACTTTGAGATACTGGCCGGCTTGACGGAGCGTCCCGAAACCAAAGAAATACTTTCGGTTATGGATGCAGGCAATTATGCGGTCGCTGCCAAAAACGGTAAGCTCATCGTTACGGCATTCAACGATGATATGATGCGCAAGGCCTTCGATCGATTTATCGACATTTTAAAGGATTCGGTTTTTGTCGTCGAAGATGGCACGAAGCATATTGTGCTTCCGTCCGAGTTTTCGTGCATTTATACCGACCAGAAGGCCGCCGGCTATATTACCGATTTCCCGCGTCCCGAAGGGCTCGCTCTTTCGGGTACCATCAATGTACATGACGGCTCCTTTGAATATTATTACGAAGGGGCGGGTGTGAACGGTAATGCGTATGCCGCGTATTGCGAAAAGCTCGCGAAAGAAGGGTACGTATTAAAGCAAGAGCATCTGCCAAAGGGTACTGACAGCATCTTCCGCACGTACGTCAATGAGACCAAGGGGATTATGCTCTATGCGGCATACAATGCGTTTAAATATGCCGGCGAGCAGGGGACCGGCCACAAGCCGGCCATCCGCCTTATTGTGGGTCACCTGAAGAAAGCGGCGATGGTGCCGGATAAATTGCTGACCCCCGATTTTTCAGGCAAGATCCAAAATAGCTCGATCACGGCAGTCCAGCCCGACTATAATGCCGGCAAGGGCCAAATGGAGATCATTACGCTTGAAAACGGTTCCTTCGTTGTCATTGATGGCAATACCTCGAGCACCGAGGCGCGCGACCGCATTTACAATACGCTATTGGATCTTTATAAACGGGGTCACAACGGCAATAACCCCTCCCCGCACGATCCCATTCGTATTGCGGCGTGGTACTGTACGCACAGTCATAGCGATCACATCGGTGCGATTACGAACTTTATTAAATCTTATTGTAGGAATTATAACAGCTATTGCATTACGATCGATACCTTGATTGGTAATTTCCCGTCGGATGAGGGGTATTACAATGTGTATTTGGATAAGAGTGCAAACACCACGGTGCGTGACACCATGGCAGAGCTTTCCTTATTGATCAGCGATGCACCCGGTATGAAAGCGGGCTTTGAGTTTATTAAGGTACATACCGGTCAAAGGTTTTGGATCGGGAACGTAGAGTTTGAGGTCATGTTTACGCATGAGGAGCTTTTCCCTCGGCGCTTACATTCTTACAATAACAGCTCAACCGTGATACGTACGACGCTTTACCATACCGAGAACGGTAAAATCAGTGAGGGTTCGGCAACATCGGCCCTGTGGCTTGGCGATGCACAAGCGGAGGCGTGTCGAATTATGTGTGCGATGTACGGCTCTCACCTTGATAGTGATATGGTGCAGGTCGCTCACCACATCGGTAGTGGCTCGGAATTCCCGATCTATGCTTTGGCAAAGCCCACGTGGGCATGGTATCCTTGTAGCCTGAGCTCTTACCTTAGTTTGCTTCGGTCATCTTCTACCGTTGGCTATCAGGTCAGCCACAACATTTCGTCTTTGCAATACGTGATCGTTGCCGATGTTTGCAATTATACGGTTGTGATCGGGCCCGGCGGTGCAGATCCGACCGGTGTTTTCAATGCAGGTGAAGCTGAGGCGGTCACGCTTGGACGCGTGGATCGGAATTCGACCACCGGCTTTATGAGAACGAAATATAATTTGTCGTAATTTTCAGTATAATATATTGATCGTTACCCAGTTTTAAGGAGGAATACTTATGAAAAAAAGAATTTTAAGCCTGATTCTTTCTGTTTGTATGCTGCTTTCCGGTGCGGTGCTTTTCAGCTCTTGTGCGAAAAAGACCATCGACTTTGCAAACGGCTATAGCGTGGTGTACGGCGAAGACATGTCTATGAAGGCAGCCAATGAAGTAAAGGCATTGGCGAACACCCTGAAGGAAAAAACAGGGACCGATGTTGCTGTCAAAAAGGTGCAGGCCGATAAGGAAATCGAGAATGAAGCAGACTATGAGATTCTTGTCGGTAATACCAACCGTCCCGAGACCGAGCGCGTTCTTAAAAAGATCAAGGGTCAAGGCTATGCCATCAAGGCCGTTGGAAAGAAGATCGTTATCGTGGGCACCACCAATCTTTTGACCTCTATGGCCGTTGATGAGTTTGTCAAGACCTACGTGGCAAATGCCGAGAGTGTTTCCAAGATCACTCTTCAAAAGGTGGAATCCTACAATATGGAAATGCTTGAGATCACCACCAAAACGTCCTTTGTGTACTCCTCGCATCTGGAGGGCCAGGGGGACTACGTGATCAATGGCATTAACAGCTTGAAGGCGGTTATGAGCTCGGCTTCCGATGTGCGCGGCGCCGGCATGAATATGATCAAGGACGAAATGTCCGCTAAGGCGGAGATCCTGGTTGGCGTTGTGAACCGCGAGGAGACCAAATCCATTTTGGCAAATATGGATGCCGATAACTATGCGCTCGCTGTTAGGAACGGCAAGCTTGTGATCACTGCATTTAACGATACCGTGTTGGCCAATGCCATTGAAGCGGCCAGCGCAATGCTTTCGGATGCCGTATATTACGATGAAGATGCGGATACCAAACAAATTTTTATTCCTGCAAATTACACGCGTATTTATTCGGTACAATTTGGCTTTGTAACCGATTTCCCGCGTCCTCAGGGTCTTACACTTACGGGCACGATCGACGTGCATAACGATAATATGCTTTTTGCATACGAGAGTGACAACATAACTCCCGAGAATTATGAGGCCTACTGCGCGGATCTCGTAAAGGCCGGCTATAGGCTCTACACCGATAGTGGCGAGCCCATCGAGGGTAATATTTTCCGCACCTACGTTAATGAAACAGCCGGTGTGATGCTGTACGTGGCATACAATCCCTACCATCACGCTGAAAAGCAGGGGGTTGAAACCAAAAAGAAGATCATTCGTATCATTTCCTCGAAGTTGGAAAAAGCCGATCTTATTCCCGAGGAGATGTTAACGCAAAATCTTAATTTTGAGAGACTTCAAAACAGCGCTATCACTGCAGTCCGCCTTGATTATGTGGAGGATGCTGCTGCCGGCCAGCTTGAAATCATGACCCTGGAGGATGGCTCCTTTATCATCATCGACGGTGGTAATAAGACCGATAGAGACGTTAGGCGTATTTATGAAATTTTGATCGATCTTTATAAGAGAGGTCATAATGAAATGATGCCGACAAACAGAGATCCTCTTCGTATCGTTGCATGGTACAACACTCACAGTCACGGCGACCATATTGGCTCGACGATCAAGTTTATTGATACGTACTGCAAGGATTATGCCAGATATTCCATTACCATTGATTACCTGATTGCAAACTTCCCGGCGGATGAGGGATACTACAACACCTATCGTGGCGATAAGAATGCAAATACGACGGTGCGCGACGATATGGCTGAATATTCCGCAAAGATCCAGGATGCACCCGGTGAGCAGCAGGGTATGCAATTCATCCGCGTGCGTACGGGTCAAAAATTCTACATTGCCAACGTAGAGTTTGAGGTGATGTTCACGCACGAGGATCATTATCCCGGCCGTACGAACAGTTACAATGAGACCTGTACAGTGATTCGCTCCACGATGCACCACACCGAAAACGGGGTGATTACCGAGGGCGCATCGACCTCGGTAATGTGGTTGGGTGATGCATATCCCATTTCGGCCTCGTATATGCGTGCAATGTACGGCTCGTATTTGAAGAGTGATATTGTGCAAATGTCTCACCACGGCACGGGTGCCGATTGGGGGATCTATACGCTGATCAAGCCGAAGTGCGTGATCATCCCGAACAAGAGAACCTCTTACGCGTCGTCTCTTGCGAAAGACGGTCATCTGATGCAAAAGATCAGCGAAGATCTGAAGACGGTAGAATATGTGGTCGTTAGTGACGTGGCCAACTACACCTTCTCGCTGACAAAAACCGGCATTAACTATGCCGTGGGCGGTAGAACCGGTGTGTTCAGTGCCGGCGACTCGGCTACGGTTTCCTTGCAAAAGGTTTCGACAACGGCACCTACCGGCTATTTCTATACCAAGTACAAAACAAACTAAAACAAAAGGGCAGGGCGGAGTTTTCTCCGCCCTGCCTCATTTATTTATCGGTTTGTTAAAGATTGCCGAGCGCGGCGCCGATCACCGTGCCGTATTGTGCATTTTGGGGGATGATAAAGCGAATGTTAAAGGTACGCTCCAAAATTTCAAATACGCGACGGATGGGGGCGAGCGCCGTAAGATTGCCCGTTAAGACTACACGGTCAAGACCGTAATTGCGTGCGGCAAATACCGCCATCATACCAATTGTTTCGGCGACCATATTGACAATACCGAGCGCGATATCGCTTTTGCTGGCTAGGTCGTTTAATTTGCCAAAGTTTGAAGCCGTCAGATCCATATTCATGTTGGGGTGTAGGCGCTTGCGGGACATATCACTGACACGGAGGTCAATGTTGGCAAGGTCGCCCTCGGCGGCCAGCTGCTCAATGTGCCCCACGGTATCGACACCGAGCATCAGGCGCGAAAGGCCAAGGAGTGTACCGCCTCCAACGCCCGTACCGCCAAGATAGTTGATCTTAATGTCGCCGTCCTTTTGCTTTTTGGCGTAGATCAATGCGGTACCCGTGCCCATGCTGACGACAATGGCCTCGTCTTCACCTGAAAGGTAAAGACCGCCGCGTCCCACACTCTCAAATTCGGGCACTACGCGGCAATCAAGACCCTCGTAAAGCGGTTTTTCCGCAAAGGTGGAGCCGACACCCGTCATCATCACGCGCTCGATATCGGCCAGTGACAGGCCGTTTTCCATCATAAATTTGCCAAAGGCACCGTAAATCGAGGTCAGGGGATCATTCGCCTGTACGAATTGCGGCGCAATCAGTTCTTTTTTACCGTTTTTATTGAGAAAGCCGACAATTTTGGTGGCACTTCCGCCAACGTCAATACCAAGCACCGCTTTTCCCATATATTCAAATCTCCTTTTAAAAAACTTTCGGTTTATTGTAGCATAGACTTGAAAAAAAATCAAGAGTATGGTATGATTTTAATATATTTCGTAAGGAGATTTCTAAAATGGACTTTAAAAACCCCGATATTTCTGTGTTGAAAGAAAAAGAGCTTTACATTTTTGATATGGATGGAACCATTTATCTCGGCTTCCAGGTGTTTCCGTTCGCCATTCGCTTTATCAACCATTTGCGTGCCGCAGGCAAACGTGTGCTTTTCTTTACCAACAATGCCTCGCACACCACCGAGTATTACGTGCAAAAGCTCGAAAAGCTTGGCTTTTCGCCCCGCCCCGAAGAAATTATGACCTCGGGCGACGTTACGATCGAGTATTTGAAGCGTCACCGCGCGGGGAAAACGGTCTATCTCGTCGGTACCGATGAGCTGGTAGAGAATTTCCGTCAAAGCGGTATTCCGATGCTTACGGGCAAGGAGGAGAGCGCCGATATCGTGGTCACCAGCTTTGATACCACACTTACCTACGAAAAGCTTGATAACGCCTGCCGCTTGGTGCGCGGCGGTGCGGAGTATCTTTCCACCCACCCCGATTTCAACTGCCCGACCGAAACGGGCTTTATTCCCGATAGCGGTGCGATCGCCGCGTTTGTGACGGCATCGACGGGCAAGGTGCCTACGTATTTCGGCAAGCCCTATAAGGAAACGATCGAGATGATCTGCGAGGCAACCGGCTACGATTGCTCCGAAATGTGTATTTTCGGCGACCGCCTCTATACCGATATTGCGGTCGGCAAGCGCCACGGCGTGACTGCCGTACTCGTGCTTTCCGGTGAAACCACGCTTGAGGATGTGGAAAAGGCCGAGGAAAAGGATCGCCCAGACTTCATCTTCCCGTCGCTTGACGAGGTCGATCAGGCGATTTACGGTTAAGCGCCTATTTTTCATAAATGTTAAGAAAGGAGCAAGCAAATGGCATTCGATGCAGGCTTTCTTGCCGCAGTGGCGGCGGAGCTGAGGGCTCTCGCGCTTGGCGCCGCCGTTGAAAAAATTTATCAGCCGGAGCGCGATGCCGTAGTGCTGCAAATGCGCTCACGTGAGGGTGGCAAGCGCTTGCTCTTAAACGCGGGCTCTGCCAATCCTCGCGTTGGCTTTACCGAGATCCCGATGGAAAATCCGCAAAACCCCCCTCAATTTTGCATGCTGCTTCGCAAGCGGCTTTCGGGTGCGAGGCTTTCCCGCGTTTTTCAGGAGGGCTTTGAGCGCGTGCTGGTCATGGAGTTTGACACGCGCGATGAAATGGGCTTCCCCACAAAATGCCGCCTCGTCGCGGAAATGATGGGTAAATACAGCAATTTGATTTTTACCGACGGTGAAGGGAAGATCCTTGCGGTGCTGCGCCCTGTGGATTTCACCACAAGCGCGCTTCGTCAGGTCTTACCCGGTATGCGCTACGAATTGCCGCCCCCACAAAATAAGTTGAATCCCTTGTCGGTCACCAAAGAGGAGTTTTTTGCGATGCTCCCGGCAGGCGGCGAACGCCCTGCCGACAAATGGATCACCGCGACCTTTCTTGGCATCTCGGCAACGGTTGCACGTGAGATCGTCTTTCGCGCGACGGGCAACACCGATACGCTCTTGAGCGATGCGGATGCCGAAGCGCTGTTTGACGCTTTTTCTGCCGTTTTTGGGGATGTTCTTGCTGAAAAATTCTCGCCGTGTTTGATTGTTGATGAAAATGGATTGCTGCGTGAATATGCCTTTTTACCGCTTTTGCAGTATGGGACAATGCGGAAGATCGAAAGCCCCTCCGGGCTTCTTGACACGTGGTTTGGCACGCGAGATAGGGAGGCGCGCATCAAGCAGCGCGCAAACGATGTTTTGCGGCTTCTTACAAACGCAAGAGCGCGTATTTCTCATAAGCTCGAGCTCCAAAAGCGCGAGCTTGCGGAATGCGAAAGGGGCGAGGAATACAAGCGCATGGGAGATCTCATCGTTGCCAACTGCTATCAGCTGCAAAAGGGCGCAACAAGGGCGACTCTCACCGATTACGAGGATTACCGCGAGGACGGCACGTTTGGCACGGTTGAGGTTGAGCTGGATGCCCGTCTTACCCCCACTGCAAATGCGCAACGCTATTTCAAAAAATACACCAAAAGCAAAAATGCCAAGGTCGAGCTCTCCAAGCAAATTGAGCTTGGCAAGTCCGAGCTTGCTTATCTTGCGACGGTAGATGCGGCGCTTGCCACTGCCGAAACGCCGACCGATCTTTTGGAGATCCGCGAGGAGCTCGCGAAAAGCGGCTATGCCTCCCGCGTGAAAACAGTAGAGCGCAAGGGGCGCGGCACGCCCGCCCCTGCCTTTGCCGAATATCGAACGTCGGGCGGTTACCGCGTGCTTTGCGGCAAAAACAATCTTCAAAACGAGTATATTACTCATAAAGTGGCAACCAAAAATGATTTTTGGTTCCATGCCAAAAACAAGCCCGGTTCGCACGTGGTAATGCTCCTGGAAGGGAAGGATGAGCCGCCGGCTGCCGATTTTACCGAGGCAGCATCGATCGCCGCCATTTTTTCGGAGGCGCAGGGAGCACCGCAAACCGAGGTGGATTACACCACGGTGCGCAATCTCAAAAAAACACCGGGCGCAAAACCCGGTTACGTCATTTATCATATGAACTGGAGTGCCGTGGTTTCCCCCGACAAGGAGGAAATTGCCAAGCTTCGCGTTAAATAATTTTAAGGGAGGTGACCGTTATGGTACTCATTATTGCCGAAAAGCCGAGTCTTGCGCGCAACATCGCCGCAGGTATTGGAAAAATGACGCGCCGTGACGGCTATCTTGAGGGCGAGGGGTATCTTGTTACCTGGGCGTTCGGTCACTTGTTTTCGCTTTGTGATATCGAAAGCTATCAGGGCGGCGAGCCGAGTGCACGCTGGACGCTTGATAAGCTCCCGTGTATTCCCGAAAAATTTCAGTTTGAGCTCAAACGTGACAAGGATAAAAAGCACGTAGATGCAGGCGTAAAAAAGCAATTCGGCATTATTACGGCTCTTTGCAACCGTCCCGACGTAGATACCATTGTCAATGCCGGAGACGCCGATCGCGAGGGTGAGGTGATCGTTCGCCTTTGCGTACAGCACGCCCTCAAAGCCCCCAAGGCACAAAAACGGCTTTGGCTGCCCGATCAGACTCCTGAAACGGTCGCTGAGGCACTGCGAAACCTCGGCGATGCCGAAAATTATCAAAATCTTGCAAACGAGGGGCTGGCACGCACCTATATGGATTGGCTCTTTGGCGTCAATTTGACGCGCTATGCTACGATCAAGTGCGGCACGCTCTTGCGTGTGGGTCGTGTGATTGCCCCCATTGTGCGCGCCATTTACGATCGCGATATGTCGATCCGCAATTTCGTGGTGGGCAAATATTTCGTGCCGTACAGCAATGCCGAGACAAACGGCGAGCGCGTGGAGCTCACGAGCAAGCAAAAATTTGACGATACCAAAGAGGGCAGAGAAAAGGCGGGGGCGCTGTGTGCTGCCATGAACGCGGCAGGGGCGGTGGTCAAATCCGTCAAGCGCAAAAAGGATACGATCCAGCCGGGCAAGCTCTATTCGCTCTCCAAGCTCCAAAACGTCCTTGGCAAAAAGTATAAAATGTCCATGGCGGATAGCCTTGCCGTGATCCAAGGGCTTTATGAAAAAGGGTATCTCACGTACCCCCGTACCAATTCCGAATATCTTGCCACGGCCGAAAAGGATAAAATGCGTAAGATCATCGCGCAGTGTAAAAATCTCGGTTATGCCGTATGCTTTAAGGATAGCCCGAAGATCTTTGACGACAGTAAGATCGAGTCGCACTCCGCACTCACCCCTACGTATAAGATCCCCAAAAAGGGCGAGCTGACCGACCGCGAAAATATGGTCTATGCCACCGTTTTCCGTCGTTTTGTCGCGGTATTTTGCGCCGAGCCCTGTCAGGCGGAGCGCACTGAGATCACGGTGGCGGTGGGAGATATCGAGGAGTTTGTTCTCAAGGGGCTGGTGATCCTCGAGCGCGGTTGGATGAAATACGACGACGCCACGCAAAAGGATAAGGTGCTGCCCAAGCTTTCGAAGGGTGACGTGGTAAACGTAGCATTTGCCCCGAGAGAAAAGGAAACCACCCCGCCCAAGCACTATACCATTGAAACTCTCAACAACTATCTCAAAAATCCCTTCCGCGAGGAGAAGGCCGCAGCTGAAGCTGCCGCGGAAGAGCAGGGGGATGCTGTGGGTGCGGATGATGCTGAGGAGTATCGTGCTGTCTTTGAAGGCCTTGAGCTTGGTACCGAGGCTACGCGCACGGGCATCATCGACAACGCCCGTAAGAGCGGCTATATTGCGCTTAACAAGGATGTCTATACGATCCTGCCCGGCGGTGAATATCTCATCGAATCGCTTGATCGTCTTGAAATTCGTATGGATAAATTCCGTACCAGTGAAATGGGCAGGGCCTTAAAGCGCGTGTTCCGCGGTGAAATGACGGTCGAGGAAAGCGTGGCGCTTGCCGCCGCTGAGGTCAAGGCCGTTTTTGACAAAAAAGAGCAGTCGATCGAGGAGGATACCGAGATCGGCGTGTACGGTGAAGAGGTTGGTGCTTGTCCCCTTTGCGGAAAACGCGTGGTGCGCGGAAAATTCAGCTACGGCTGCACGGGTTATAAGGAGGGGTGTGAGTTTCGCGTCAATACCTCGATTTGCGGCAGAGTCATTTCGGCCGCCAATATGAGATTGTTGCTCACCGAGGGAAAAACCTCAAAAATTAAGGGCTTTGTGTCCAAAAAATCGGGCAAGCCCTTTGACGCCGCTCTGCGCCTTCAAGACGGCAAGGCGGTATTTGATTTTTCAACTTAAAAAGTAAGCACGGTGCCAAAGCGCCGTGCTTACTTTTTTATTTGCTTGCTGCCAAGCGGTTGACGGTATCGCGAAGCGTGAGAAGATACGCCTCGTGCCTCGGATAACGCTTGAAATCGATCTCACCCTCGGCATTTATTGCCGCCAGGACCGCCATGCGTGGCGTTCACACTTGCAAGTGCTGAGAAGTAGAAGCGGTCCCCCTGCAGTGCCGTTGCCGCACCTTGCTTTGGAAACGCTGCTATGCTGTCCGAAAGGCGCGCCTTCGTCATGCCGGAAACCGGTTTTAAGGTAAATACAGTATCCATTTTAAAACCTCACTTTCTATGATATTATTTTATCATCGAAAAAAACCAAGGTAAATGGAAAATACTGCTGAATATAGTGAATATCCTGCTATTTTACCTATTTATGTATGCAATACCGTAGCTTTTTGCATAGCTTTCGGCATAAGAGTCGGCGGGACAGGTGATCGTCGCGTGTGAGCATCCGTCAAATACGGCGTGCCCGATGCTTGTAACCGTCGAGGGGACTGTGATCTCAATAAGCGAGGCGCAATCATAAAAGGCAAACCAATCTATTTCTGCCACTCCCTCCGGGATCACCACAGCGGCAAGTGCCGTATTTCCTTCAAAAGCACGCTCACCGATCTTTCTTACGGGATAGCCGTCAAGCGTTTTCGGGATCTCGACAAGTGTAGCGGATCCCTCGTATCCTGTGATCGTTGCGTTGCCGCTTTCCACCTTGTAATGAAAGACCATTGCACTCGTGCCCAATCCGTTTTGTTGGTTTTCCTCCTTGCCCGTGAGAAGGGCGATTTTTGCCTTGAGATCCTTGATTTCCTGCGCGAGCGCGCTTTCTTTTACGTAGTGCTCGGCGCGAAGCTGTTCAAGCTCGACCTCCAGCTCGGCAATGCGTGTAAGATTTTCGCTATCGGGCGCGGTGCCGCCCCCCTCATCGGGCAGCTCGATCGCACATCCCGTGAAGATAAAGGTCGCGCAAAGCAAGAATAACAGTAAGGTTTTTTTCATATTTTTTACTCCTTTTTTCTATCAGTATAGCAAAGGCGAAATGAAAAGAAACACGAAATTTGCAAGCCTTGAAATTTTTTTTGACCAGTTGACAAAAATGCTTTTTTGGAGTAAAATATATCTAACAAAACAATTGTGAGGTGCATATTATGTTTACAAGAAATGCGGATATCCCCTATACCGAGCTCGGCGGCGGTGTGAGAAGAAAGATCTTGTCTTACGATAAAAATATGATGGCTGTTGAAGTTGATTTCGACAAGGACGCCGTCGGTGCGATGCACTCCCATCCCCACACGCAGATCTCCTACGTGCTTGAGGGTGAGTTCCGTGCCACGATCGGTGACGAGGTGCGCGTGATCGTCAAGGGTGATACTTATATCACCGAGGCCGACGTGCCCCACGGCGTGGTGTGCCTCAAAAAGGGCACGCTGCTTGACATCTTCACGCCCATGCGCGAGGATTTTGTAAAATAAAGGAAAAAGATAAAAAAGCGGTACTCGGTCGAGTGCCGCTTTTTTATGCCATCAAGGGCTCGTCCACGTCGCCTGTGGCGACGTAAGCAGATTGCCGTCAAAAGGTGCGT
The DNA here is from genome assembly GCA_017508425.1 of Clostridia bacterium. Taxonomy (GTDB): domain Bacteria; phylum Bacillota; class Clostridia; order Oscillospirales; family CAG-272; genus Firm-07. Next base: position 34,585 of record JAFVYZ010000047.1, read on the forward strand.
CCTCACACAGTGGCGGACTCATAGATTTTCCTACAATAGTGCAGTTACAATCTTCCGTTAGTTCGAGCCGTACTCGATGGCTCGACAAACAAAAGCGGCACCCGCGAGGGGTGCCGCTTTTGTTTGGTGGGCCATCAAGGGCTCGAACCTTGGACCAACCGGTTATGAGCCGGTGGCTCTGACCAACTGAGCTAATGGCCCGTATGGGACATGCCATATTATTATAACGATTAAAAAACCTTTTGTCAAGAGGTTTTGGGCGAAGTTTTCTTTTTACTTGCGAGACTGCAAAAATCGTCCCTACACACGGATGCGCAGGGACGATTTTAAAAAATTAAAATTTTACACCGTTGATAAACTCGGCAACGATCGTAGCAAGGATCCCGTTTCCGTTTTCATCCAGCGTTTTGTTGTAAGCACAATGCTTCCCGTGCATCAGGCGATAAAAGATTTTACTTTCATCGTATCTAAAATGCTTGAGGGTGGAAAGCACGAGCTGTGTTTGCTCGTAACGGTTTTCTCTATCGTTGTCGGAAACGAGAAAGAGCATGGGCGGATACTCCGGCAGGGTGCCGATATGATAAAGCGGTGCCGAATCGTCAATGATCATGCGGCGCGTATCAATGCCACGCTCACGAAGCACGTTAAAGTGGCAGGTCGGCTGGCCTGCATCGTGTACGTAGCCGGCGATCGGCACGGGGAACTCGCCGCACGCGTCGTACCAACGACGGTCAAAGCACAGCATCATCGAGAGATAGCCACCCGCCGAGCTGCCACCCACGAAAATGCGGCGGCAGTTGCCGTACTCACGGATGTGATTGGAGATCCAATGCACGCCTGCGGCGGCATCCTCCACAAAATCGGGGTATTTGGCATTCGGGTATTTGCGGTAAGAAAGGCACGCAAGCCCGATTCCGTGCGCGGGGAGATAGTTTGCAAGCATCGTTCCGGGCACGCCATGCTTTTTACCCTTTTCAAGTCCGCCGCCATGCAGATAGATGAAAAGGTCAAATTCCTCGGCATCGGGCAAGTAGAGATCGAGGGCAAGCTCTTCTTCCTCGCGTTTTACAAAGGGGATATCACAAAATTGTTTCATTATTTTTTCTCCTTTTAAGCAATAAGTAAATAGATGAGCGGAATTGTAACAATAGAAAGCAGGGTAGTACCGAGAGTCAGAGAAACGGCATTTTCGGTGTCACCGTCAAAGGCGTCGGCAAAGGTGGAGGCAAGGCCTGCAGTGGGCATGGCAAAGGCCACGAAAAAGCCGAGCATGATGTCTTTACTTATAATGCCGCCGGGGAAGAACATGCGCGCAAGGACAAGCACACCGACGATTGCAAGCGGAAACGCCACAAGCTTAAGAAGGGCGACGTAGTAAAGTTTTGCGGAACGGAAGATCTTTCCAAAATGTACCGTGCCCATCTTCATGCCGAGAATGGTCATGGAAACGGGGGTCACAATGTTACTGAAGTGGGTCGAGTAGGTGGAGAGCTCCGGCACGTGATCCTTGACGTGCAAAAGATTGAGGGCAATTCCGATCAAAAATGCGATCAACACAGGATTGAGAAACGCTTTTTTTAGGTTGATGCGACTTTTGTCACCCGAAATGAGATAAACGCCCAAGGTATACATCAAAATGTTGGTAATGATGTTGAGTATGATCAGCACGGTAAAGACCGCGGAATCGGCACCGAACACGGCAATGGCAAGCGGAATGCCCAAAAATCCGTTGTTTGCAAAAACGGCGCAAAAGCGCATCATTCCCCTTGTTTTTTCATTCTTTTCGCCGACCGTAAGCGGCTTTGAGAGGAAAAACGTCAGAAAAATATAGGCGGCACCGACAAGAGCCGTAGTGACAAGGATCAGCAGCAACTCCTTATTAAATGAGAGGTTGTTGATGGTGCCCGACAGGATGAGAAAGGGCATACCGACGTGCATTAAAAGCTTTGAAAGTGCGCCCGATTGCTCTGCCTTCAGTTGCCCGGTTTTTACAAGCAAAAAGCCCGGTAAGGCCAGTGCCACGAATACGATGACGTTGCGCAGCATGGTAATAAACGCCCCCATAATAATGCTCCTTTTCGTTTTTATTTTATTATAGCGTCTTTTTTGCTATAATGTAAATAATAAAATAAATTGTGCTACTATAACTTGAAAGTGAAGGTAAGGTGTGCTATAATAGAAATGAGGTGAGAATGATGGAATTGTTACAGCTGAAATATTTTTGCGATGCGGCAAAAACCGAGAATTTTACCGCAACGGCCAAGCGATTTTTTGTGCCGACCTCAGCGGTGTCGCAAAGCATAAAACGCCTTGAGGCCGAGCTTGGCGTCAAGCTTTTTACAAGAGAGGCCAACCGAATTTCTCTCAATGAGCGCGGCAAGGCGTTTTTTGCGGAGGTTGGGCAGGCTTTGACGATGCTTGACAACGCGGCAAAAAGGGCGTGCGACGACGGGGAGCGCGGCGAGATCCGAATTTCAATATTCATCAACCGACGCACGGTGATGCAAACGGTAGAGCGCTTTCGTAAGATCCATCCGGACGTCAATATTGTCACGAAATATGCGGCCGATCCCACGAAGGAGGCGGTGGATCTTATCGTTACCGATAAAGACCTTGGGCGCGCCTTTGAGGGCAGCGCCTTGATCAAGGAAGATATTTTGCTTGCAATGCATAAGGATCACCCCCTCGCATCGCTCGCGCAAATATCCTGCGACGATCTCAAAGGCATACCGTTTATCTGCACGAATCAGGGCAGCAGTCTTTATCGTATCACCAATGAGATCTGCTCGGATATCGGCTTTAAGCCGCATATTGCCATTTGCAGTGACGACCCCTACTACATTCGAAAGTGTGTTGAAATGGGGCTTGGTGTGGCACTGATTCCCGCTGTATCGTGGAAGGGACAATTCTCGGAAAATATCCTTTTTAAGAAAATACACGCATACCGGCGATTCACCTATTTGTATTACAAAAAAGGGGAGTATTTGCCCTTATATATGCAAGAATTTTGTGAAATGCTGGCCGAGGAATGCAAAAGAGAAGAGACCGCTCTTTGAAAAAATAGAACGGTTGTTTTTTCAAATATCTTGACATTTTGCAAATGAAAGTGTTAGAATGTATATTAATTTTGATTTTGGGAGTATGTTAAGATGGTCGTTTTTTTATCCACATTAAATCAGATCGCGTTCCTGTTCACGCTCATTGCCGCCGGCTGGGTCCTGGCAAAGCTCGGGGTTTTGCCCGAGGGGGCAGCCAAGGTGCTTGCAAAGCTTGAAAATACGATCTTTATTCCAGCACTTGTCCTTGGCACGTTTATTGAAAACTTTACCGTGGAGCGTCTTGCCTCGGCGTGGAAGCTCCTGCTTGTCAGCACCGTTATCGTGATCGTCCTGATCCCTGTGTCGATCCTCGTATCAAAGGCGGTGACGCGTGATAAGTACATTCAAAACATTTACACCTACGGGCTTGCCTTCTCAAACTTTGGTTTTATGGGCAATGCAGTGGTAGCCGCCATGTTTCCCGACATTTTGTTTGAATATTTGCTCTTTACCTTGCCGCTTTGGGTTGAAATTTACGTATGGGGTGTGCCCGTGCTCTTGATGGGGGATACTGAAAAGCAACAGACCTTTAAGGATCGCATCAAGCCCTTTATCAATCCCATGTTTATTTCGATGATCATTGGTATTGTGATCGGGCTCCTCAGGATTCCGATGCCGTCGTTCCTTTTGTCGGTTCTTGATACCAGCAGTGCTTGCATGTCGCCCGTGGCAATGCTTTTGACGGGTATCACAGTTGCTACCATCAGCCTTAAAAAGACCTTCACCGACGTGAAAACATATATCATTTCCGCGGTTCGTTTGCTTGCCATTCCGCTTGCATTTATTGGCGCCTCGATGATTTTCCCGGTGTTCGAGGATAAAACCCTCTTAACCTGCGCGCTTTGCTCGCTGGCGATGCCCTTGGGGCTCAACACCATCGTCATTCCCAGTGCTTACGGCAAGGATACCACCGTGGCGGCAAATATGGCGGTCATCTCGCATTTGATGGCGCTTGCCACCATTCCCTTAGTCTTTGCCATCGTTGGCTAATAAAAAATTCCCGCGGCGCGCCGCGGGAATTTTTTTAATAAATCGGTGTTTCGGGGTCGTCGCAAACCACGTCAAGGCAGTATTTGCCCAAAACGGGGGGCTCACGGTGCGCCCATTTGCCGTTGGTGAAGTCGGGCACCTCAACGATGCGTCCTGTTTTAATCGATTCCTCGGAGAGTGCGCCAATCGACATCCAAAGCACGGTGTCATAGGCATCAATGGGCGTATTCGTGCCGCGCTTTACGCTCTCAACAAAGGCGCGGCAAACAAGGTAGTCCATGCCGCCGTGACCGCCGCGTTTCTCCTTGAGGGACTGAAATTCACGCTGTAGCGGGTGGTCATATTTCTCAAAATATTCTTTCTCATTGCTGACGACCTCTTTGATTTCTTCCATGCCGTCAAGGAAGACCGTTTTTCGCTCCTCCATGTAAAGCCCCTTTGTGCCACGCACGCCATAGTCGCGGCTGTAGTAGGGGCGGGGCAGGGTAGTGTCGAGCGTGAGCCGGATCGTTTCGCCGTTCGCGCACGTGATAAGCGTGGTGAAGATATCACCCTGCTTGTAATCGATGTTGGCGTATTTCGAGTCCTCTCCGAAATGATCCTTGGCATGCTGCTTAAGACCTGCCGCCTTCGAGGCTACGGATACCAGCGAGACCATGCGGTTGCCGCGGTTGAGGTTTAATATCTTGGAGATCGGGCCAAGCTCGTGTGTGGGGTAGCTCTCGCGGTTGCTGTTGATATAGTGTGCAAGGCGGTAATGGGTGACCTCGGTGGCGTTGGGGTCGTTGTATAGCTCGTGGAAGAGCTCTTCCTTCGGCAGATAGTGCGCGTAGGCGCCTGTGCAGTGTACGATCTCGCCGAAAAGACCCTTTTCGCGCATGTTGAGGGTCATGAGCTCGCGGCGGTCGTAGCAGCAGTTCTCAAGCATCATGAGCGGCACACCTGTTTTTTCGTAGGTGTCAATGAGGTCAAAGCATTCCTCAAGCGTTTCGCAGCAGCCAACCTCAACGGCGGTGTACTTACCGGCAAGCATGGCTTTTTTTGCCATAGCTGTGCGGTCATCCCACCCCGTCATCAAAATAACCGCGTCGATCTCGGGATTTTTGAGTATTTTATCATAATCCGAAGTCATTATGGGCGGCACGGGCTTGCCGTTATTAACAATAATTTCCTTCGTTTTTTCGAGATTTTCCGCTTGAATGTCGCAAAGTGCAACGATGTCAACATCGGACATCATAGAGAAGCATTTTTTCATGACGTTACGACCGCGACGCCCGCAACCAACGTACGCGATTTTGATGGCTTCTTTCATGGCTAGCACTCCTTCTCGAGTTGAAAATATGTATGCTGCCACTTCAGTTTACTGCCTTGGGGAGCGAATGTCAATAGAAAAACAATATTAAATTTTACGGCATGAAGCGATATTTGTTTTTTCTCTTGCAAATTATATAAACTTGTGCTATACTAATATACAATTGAAATCTAACACAAAGAGGTGTTATTATGTCGAATTATCAGATTGAAACCAAATGCGTACAGGGCGGCTATACGCCCGGCAACGGTGAACCGCGCCAGATCCCGATCATTCAGAGCACGACCTTTAAGTATGCGACGAGTGAGGATATGGGAAAGCTCTTTGATCTTGAGGCATCGGGCTATTTTTATACGCGTCTTCAAAACCCCACCAACGACAGCGTAGCTGCAAAGATCTGCGACATGGAGGGGGGAACGGCCGCAATGCTCACCTCCTCGGGTCAGGCGGCAAACTTCTTTGCCATTTTTAATATCGCGTCGGCGGGGGATCATGTGGTCGCATCCTCCTCGATCTATGGCGGTACGTTTAACCTCTTTTCGGTCACGATGAAGCGCATGGGTATTGATTTTACCTTTGTTTCGCCCGATGCCGATGAGGCGGAGTTGAATGCTGCCTTTCGTCCCAATACCAAAGCGATGTTCGGTGAAACCATTGCAAATCCTGCACTTACCGTTCTTGACATTGAGCTGTTTGCGAAGGTCGCACATGCTCACGGTGTGCCTCTGATTATTGATAATACCTTCGCTACGCCCGTGAATTGCCGTCCCTTTGAGTGGGGCTGTGATATTGTGACGCACTCCACCACCAAGTATATGGATGGACACGGTGCGGCTGTGGGTGGCTGTATCGTCGATAGTGGTAAGTTTGATTGGACCAAGTATCCCGAAAAGTTCCCGGGCCTTTGCACGCCCGATGAGAGCTACCACGGCGTGACCTATACCGAGCGCTTCGGCCTTGAGGGTGCCTTTATCACCAAGGCAACCGCTCAGCTGATGCGTGATTTTGGAGCCATTCAGGCGCCGCAGAACGCATTTCTTTTAAACCTCGGGCTTGAGAGCCTTCACGTGCGTATGGCTCACCATTGTGAAAACGGGCTTGCTGTGGCAAAATATCTTGCGTCCGATGATCGCATTGCATGGGTTACGTACCCGGGGCTTGAAGGGGATAAGTATTTTGAGCGCGCAAAGAAATATATGCCAAACGGCACGTGCGGCGTGGTAAGCTTTGGCGTGAAGGGTGGGCGAAAGGTTGCCGAGCAGTTTATGAAGCACCTGAAAATTGCCGCCATTGAAACCCACGTAGCCGACGCGCGCAGCTGCTGCTTGCACCCCGCATCCGCGACGCACAGACAAATGAACGACGACGAGCTGCGCGCCGCAGGCGTCTCGCCCGATCTTGTGCGCTTCTCGTGCGGTATTGAGAGCAGTGAGGATCTCATTGCCGACATCAAGCAGGCACTTGACGCTTGCTTTCAGTAAAATTCAGTAAAGAGGTGATAGGGCATGCCTATTAAAATTCCCAATTCATTACCTGCAACCAAAACGTTGCACGATGAAAATATCTTTGTGATCACCGAAAATCGCGCGATCACGCAGGACATTCGTCCCTTGCGTATTGTCATGCTCAACCTCATGCCAAAAAAAATTGAAACCGAAACGCAGATCGCGCGCCTGATTGGCAACACGCCGCTGCAGGTTGAGCTTGAGCTTTTGCAAACGGCAACGCATGAGTCTAAGCATACCGCCGCCGAGCATATGCTCTCCTTTTATAAGGTGTTTGATGACATCAAGGATCAGAATTTTGACGGTATGATCATTACGGGTGCGCCTGTTGAGCAAATGGACTTTGAAGACGTTGAATATTGGCAAGAGCTATGCGAGATCATGGAGTGGAGTAAAACGCACGTGACAAGCACCCTTCATATTTGTTGGGGGGCGCAGGCGGGACTTTATTACCATTACGGTGTAAAAAAGCACGGCCTGCCCGAAAAGCTTTTCGGGGTGTTTGAGCACACGCTTGATCATAAGCGGTCGATCTTATTCCGTGGCTTTGACGATACGTTTCTGGTGCCTCATTCACGTCATACGACAGTGCTTCGCGAGGATATTGAAGCCGTGGAGGATCTCAAGGTCCTTTGTAGCTCCGATGAGGCGGGTGTCTTTGCTATTGCGACCGAGCGCGGCAGACAGATTTACGTCATGGGTCACTCGGAATACGATGCCGATACTTTGAAAAAAGAGTATTTCCGTGATAAGGAGAAGGGCTTACCCATTGCCGTTCCGAAAAACTATTTCCCGAATGATGATGAAACAAAGGAGCCGATCGTTCGTTGGCGCAGCTGTGCCAATCTCTTTTACTCAAACTGGCTCAACTACTTTGTTTACCAGACAACACCCTACGATATCACACAAATTAAGTAAAAATAGCGCCACTCGTAGCGAGTGGCGCTATTTTTCATCCAAGCGTAATCTTCGCGCTCTGAATTTTCGGTACTACGGGTCGCCCTGCCTTATCAAAGGGTGTGCCGCCTACTTCCTCGCGAGTGACGCCCATAAACATGGTGCTTTCCTTGCCCTTGATGTCAATGGTGGTGCCGGTAAGCTCTACCACGCAGTAAAGGGGATCGGTATATACCACGGTGTGCCCAAGAGCTCTGTGTTTCGCAAGGAGCTCAGCGGGGTAACGGTCGTGCGTTACACCCTGTACCCAGTCCATTTTGGTGGCATTGACATCAAAGTAGCATACGCCGTCAAGGATGCGAATGTGATCGCGGTGATGGTGACCGTTGATGCACATCAGGACCTTGTTCGGTGTTTTCTTGTTGGCGTCGTTAATGATCTTTAACACGTCGGCGCGGTTTTTTACACCGTCGGGGCGCTCAAAGCTCTCGTGACTGATGATAAGACAAGGGTAGGGAGAACTGTCAATGGTTTCCTTTAGCCAATCAAGCTGATCCTGCGGCACCCAATCGCGAGATACACCGGG
>JAFVYZ010000048.1 GCA_017508425.1 Clostridia bacterium
GATATCGATGAGTCTTTTGTGCGTGCGCATCTCAAACTGCTCACGGCTGTCCTTGTACTTGTGCACAGCGCGAAGAATGGTGATGATCTCCTTCTTCGTGGGGAGCGGTACAGGACCCGAAACGGCTGCGCCGTTTCTCTTGGCAACGTCCACGATCTTCTCCGCAGCGGTATCGATGAGGGTGTGGTCGTAGCTCGTCAGTCTGACTCTGATCTTTTCCTTAACTGCCATTGTTTTTGCCTCCTTTTTGAATTTTGCGAACCTTACGTGCGCGTCTTATATTTAAATGAAGACTTGCAGCACGGTCCGCAGTTCAGATTGGGGCGAGAACACTCGGACACCGTCCCGTGCGTTTCTTCCGTTCCCTGACAAAAACCGGATTTGCCCACACCAGCATCGCATGGGTAGTTTCCGGGGGTTAAGAGCCAGGGGGAAGATGGCACAAACGTTGTCGTTGCGTACTCCTCCGCCCGATTGACACGGACATACTCTGCGAAAATTTACCCGCTATCGCGGCAACCTCTCGCTTCATCGCATATCAGACTTGTCTATTTTACCATATTTGTTTTTAAATTGCAACCCTTTTCTTTTGTGAGAAATGTAGAACTTAATCAATAAAAACAGTTAAAAATATACAAAACACACAAAAATAGGGGCATTTTGTATCAAAACGCCTTCAAAAACCCATATCTTGTGTCCTTTGGCGGCTCATTCGCATCATTTTTTTGAAAAAATCCCAAAATTTTGTTGTTATTTTTCAAAAAAGCATCATTTTCGCCCGCGATTCCTCTACTGCCGCCGGCCCTCACGCTTTCTTTTTTGCCTTTAAAAAGACAAGGCTCCGTGCACCGTTCCTATGCACGTTTCGCGCGCGTCTATATAATATTAGGAAAGTTTTTTAAAATATTTTTCGCACAGCCCTTTTGGATACAATTTGTTCATATTTTATTGCTATACTGAATAGGAATATGCATCTCTCGGTAAAAATTTGCCCGAAAGGAGCTTTAGCATGAAAGATAAATACTTTACCTCGCGCACCTACCTTATGGGTGCGGCGATCCTTGGGCTCCTCACGGCGCTCCTGCGCGGGCTTTCTCTCGCGCTCGCCTTTGACGGAAGCTATTTTACAAGCGGCGCATTGCCCACTCTCTATCGCATTGTGGCACTGTTATCCCTTGCTGCGCTCGCCCTCTTCCCCCTCCTTGCACTCAAAGGCCGCATTTCACCCACGCGTACGGAAATTACGCGTGCAGGTCAGGGTGGCGCCGCCCTTGCCGCGATCTTCTCATTTGCCTGCTTTGTCAGTGCCTGCACCATAAGCAACACCTCTCTCCCGGCCATTTTGTGGCTGGTAGGCTTGTTCTCCCTGCTTTTCGCCACGGTCTATTTCATGTTACAGGCCGCTGCCGTAAAGGCAAGCAGCAGCATCTATGCCTTGCTCGGCTGCGCCGCGATATTCGCCCTGGCGTGCCTGGTGGCCTTCACCTATTTTGATGTAGCCACACCAATGAACGCCCCTCACAAGCTGGACCTGCACGCGGCCCTGCTCGGCACGATCCTCTACCTTTTATATGAGCTCCGCGCCCAAGCAGGCATCGCCAAGCCCTTGGCTATGGTCAGCTTCAACGGCATTGCGCTCTTTCTTACCCTATCGGTAAGCGTCTCCGACCTGGTCGGCACTATGGTCGGTGCCTCACGCGGCTCCCTTTACCTCGTGCAGGATTTGTTGCTCCTTGCCCTTGCCGTTTACATCGGCGCACGCGGCTTTGCCGATGCCGCGCTCCAAAATACGATCGGAAAGGATAAGACCGTATGAGTGCCAACAATCGCATCCAATGGTTCCATAAGCGCACCGCGGACATGCGCTATCCCAACGCCAGCCGTCTTTCTGAACGCTTTGGGATCTCACACCGCCAAGCCCAGCGCGACGTCGAATACCTGAAAAACGTGCTCGGGGCACCGCTTGCCTATAATGCCGAACGCCGCGGCTTTTATTATGCCGAGGAATTCGCCCTGCCCACCTACACCGAGGCCGAGGGGGATATCGACTACGTTGATGCCGTCACGGGCGCGGACTCCCCCGCCGCCAAGCGCAACATTTTACAGCTGCAAATTCCCTACTCCGCCGTTGTTCGCATCCCGGACAAGCTGACCCGATTGGAGCTACAGCAATTCATCGTCGGCGAGGAAAGCCGCGGTGACGTTATTTGCGAATTCCATAGCATCGAGATGTTTCTCGGCGTCATTTTTTCAACCGATGCCGACATCACGATCGTCAAGCCCGATTGGCTGCGTGCACGACTTACTCGCGCCGCTGAGCGCGTGCTGAAAAATAATAAGGACGAATGATCCGAGGGGGGGCAGCTTGACCAAAGAGGTCAAAATGCCCCACAAGCGGGCCGCCGACAGGCCCTGACGCACCAAATTGCGCATTTTTTTCTTTTATTTTCAAAAAACCCCTTGACAAGGGGAGTCGGGTGTGGTATAATGCCACCGTTATCCAAAGACAGCAGGTTCCCGTAAAGGTAACAACGTTACTCTCCTGCCGAGGACGATCCACTTGTTTATAGGTAGTGTATCTTTCTTCGTGCCGGGGTGTCTTTGCGCCTTTGGGGGAGAAAGATTTTTTTATATTTATCACAATCGGGAGGTGAAAAAGAATGCCCAGCAAAATTATTCTCGAGAAAAAGCAGCAGGCTGTTGCCGAACTGGCAGAAAGAATCAAGAACTCGGTTTCCGGTGTACTTGTAAACTACCAGGGCATCACCGTTGAGGACGATACCGCCATGCGTAAGGCTCTGCGCGAAGCAGGCGTTAAGTACATGGTTGTAAAGAACTCTCTGACGGGTCGTGCTTGCGACGAGGTTGGCTACAGCGAGATGAAGCAGTACCTGAATGGTATGACCGCTATCGCCATCAGCGAGAACGACGCAGTTGCACCCGCAAAGGTTTTGAAGAAGTACGCCGAGAAGGTAGAGAGCTTCAAGATTCTTGCAGGCTACCTTGATGGTGCTGTGATCGACGAAAAGACTGTCAACGAGCTTGCGGATATTCCGAACAAGGAAACCCTTATCGCCAAGTTCCTCGGCAGCATCCAGGCTCCGCTTTACGGCCTGGCTTACGCTCTGCAAGCCATTGCAGACAAGCAGGAGGCTCCTGCTGCAGAATAATAGACTGCAAACCGCGTGTTGCCGCGTAAAGGCAACGACCGCTGCGTGACGGATTCGCGCAAAATAAAAATTCCATTTTCAGGAGGTTACGTAAAATGGCTAACGAAAAAATTACTGCTATTGTTGAAGAGATCAAGGGTCTTACCCTTCTTGAGCTCAATGAGCTCGTAAAGGCTGTCGAGGAGGAGTTCGGCGTATCCGCTGCTCCCGTTGCTGCCGTTGGTGCTGCTGCTCCCGCAGCTGCTGCTGTTGAGGAGAAGACCGAGTTCGACGTTATCCTTGCTTCCTTCGGCGCTAACAAGCTCGCCGTTATCAAGGTTGTTCGTGAGCTCACCGGTCTTGGTCTTAAGGACGCTAAGGACCTTGTTGAGGCTGCTCCCAAGGCAATCAAGGAAGGCGCTTCTAAGGAAGAGGCTGAAAGCGTTAAGAAGGCTCTCGAAGAGGCCGGCGCTACGGTTGAAGTTAAATAATTTTCACCGTTCCGGGGCGAAAGCCCAAACTGCTGTACAGAAAAAGCGGATGCATTTGCATCCGCTTTTTTGTTTTTCATAACCTCAAAAACGCCTCCGACCGAGCGTGTGTTGTCCTTCACCAACCGCCGCCCGTGCTGAGACGTTTTCTATTTTTTTATTTTAATTTTCCATTTTTAATATAAAAAATTCTATTTTTAATATTTATAAAATACAAAAATAGGGGTTTTTTGGCTTTTCGCAATAAAAATAACCCAAATCGGCAACACTATCATTATCAAAATTAGGATAAGGATCGTGATCGCTATGCTACAGATTCAATTGCTCGACTGCACCCTCAGGGATGGGGGCTTTTGCAACGACTGGAGATTTGGGAAGGCGCACCTCGAGGGCATTTTCCAAGGGCTTGCCCAAAGTGGTGTGGATGTGATCGAGGTGGGCTTTCTCGACGCAAGGTATCCCTTTGATAATGACCGCAGTATCACCCCCGACACCGAAGGGATAAAGAAGATCTACGGCTCGTTGGAGCGCGGCCCTGCCACTGTGGTCGGTATGATCGATTACGGCACCTGCCCCCTTAAAGGCATCGCTTCGCGCGAGCATTCGCCGCTTGACGGCATCCGTGTGATCTTCAAAAAGCCTCAGCGCATGGAGGCCCTGCAATTTTGTGCGGCGTTAAAAGCACTGGGTTACCTCGTATTCGTTCAACCCGTATCGGTCACCGACTACTCGGATGAGGAGCTTTACGATCTTGCTCTTCACGTCAACGACCTGTCCCCGCACGCGGTATCGGTCGTCGATACCTACGGGCTTTTGCACGAGGAGGAGCTGATGCATTACTTTGATATTTGGCACCGAACACTCGACGTGCACATTTCGCTCGGCTACCACGCCCACAACAATCTTTCGCTCGCGTATTCCAACTGCATTTCCGTCCTCAAAAAAGCCGCCTCACTGCACAGCTCGCGCACGCTCATTCTCGACGCCTCTCTTGCCGGTATGGGCAAAAGCGCAGGCAATGCACCGCTCGAATTGTTGGCACTGTACCTGAACCGATATGAAAAAAAGAATTATGATATCGGCACCATTTTATCGCTCATCGACCGTCACATCGCGCCCTTTTATACCGTTCCCTCATGGGGGTATAGTACCTTTTACTTTCTTGCCGCCGCAACCGAGTGTCACCCCAATTACGTAGCGTATCTCAAGGAGCACCACTTTGATTCGGCCGCGATCTACCGGCTCCTTCGCCGTATTCCAAAGGAAAAGCGCCTTGCATTTGATCGCGCGTATATTGAAGCACTTTACGGTAAAAAAAGAAAGGAGAATTATGAGACCTTACCGCTATGATCTTGCCGTTTTCGATCTGGACGGCACCTTGCTTGACACGTCAAGGGGGATCCTTGCAGCCCTGTCCGACACGCTTGCCGAATACGGCAGGGTGGATGTGCCGGATGAGGACCTCACCACCTTTATCGGTCCGCCAATCGAAGTGGCTCTGCGAGAGCTTCTTGGCTTGCGGGACGAGGCACTTGACCGCGCCGCCAGCCGTTTCCGCACCCGTTACCGCGAAAAGCACCTCAAAAAGGCGGCCCCCTATACCGGCATTCTCCCACTCCTTGAAATGCTTACCGCCCTCGGCATCCAAAAAGCCGTGGCCACCTATAAGCGTGAGGAGTATGCGCGCAACCTGCTTTGCCACTTCGGCTTTACCGAACGCATCCCCGTGATCTTCGGCAGCGACCGCGCGGGCCTCCTTCAAAAAAGCGACCTCATTCGGCGGTGTATGGCAGCATCCGGCATCAACGATCCCACGCGCACCGTCATGATCGGCGACACTGCTGAGGATGCGCGCGGTGCCAAGGAGGTCGGATGCGATTTCATCGCCGTCACCTACGGCTTTGGCTTTACCACAGTCGAAAAGGCCAAAGCGCTCGGCCCGGTGGGCATTGCCGAAAGTCCAATGGATATTTTACCGTACGTGATTGGAAAAGAAAGGGGAAAATCATGCGAATATCCGATTATATCGCCGATTTTTTAGTTAAAAACGGCATACGTCACTGTTTTTCCGTGACAGGCGGGGGTGCTATGCACCTTAACGACGCCTTGGGGCATCACGAGGGTTTGGCGTGCATTTATCACCACCACGAGCAGGCCTGTGCCATGGCAGCTGAGGCCTATACCCGTTTTTCGGGGGAGCTTGCCGTCGTGTGTGTCACCTCGGGGCCGGGCGGCACCAACGCGATCACGGGGGTCTTTGGCGGTTACACCGATTCGGTCCCGATGCTGATCCTCTCGGGACAAGCCAAGCGCGAGACCCTCGCCACCTCTTACCCCGAGCTGGACCTACGTCAACTGGGCGACCAGGAATGCAACATCGCAAAAATGGTATCGGGCATTACCAAATACGCCGTCACGGTGAGGGAACCAAGCGAAATGGCCTATCACCTTGAAAAGGCCCTGTACTTGGCCACCGAGGGGAGAGGCGGCCCCGTATGGCTGGACATCCCCTTGGATGTGCAGGGGGCCGAGGTTGAGCTCCCGTTTTCCCATCATTTTGACCCTGCGTCCGAATTTTTCGCCCCCGTACCCACATTTTCAGGCTCCGTCGCCCGGGAGATCCTTACTCGCATCCATCGAGCCGCGGCCCCCCTGATTTTGATCGGCACCGGGGTGCGCTTGTCAGGCTCAATTCCCAAGCTCTTGGCCCTGCTTGATAAATTAAAGATCCCGGCGGCCGTTGCGTGGAACGCCAACGATGCCCTCCCGTTTGATCATCCCTCCTTTGCCGGCATGCCCGGAACCGTCGGCACCCGTGCCGGAAATTTTGCGCTCCAAAACTGCGATCTTCTTTTATCACTCGGTTGTCGCCTCAATATTCGCATGATCGGCTACAACCGCTTTGATTTTGCCAAAAACGCCTATCAAATCGTGGTAGATTTGGATGAAAACGAGCTAAAAAAGCCTACCGTTCGGGCGGATATGCCCGTTTGGGGGGATGTTGGCGCCGTGCTTGACGCGCTCCTGAGGGAGTCGTATGAGGTCGCGCCCCGTCACGCTCCTTGGCTTGCTTGGTGTCAAGAAACAGTCCGAAAATACCCCGTGGTCCTGCCCACCTACCGAAGCACTAAAACCACAGCCTTAAATCCCTACGTCTTTCTTGACACGCTCTTTTCCTGCCTTACCGAACAAGATCGCATCGTTTGCTCCAACGGCAGTGCGTGCGTCATGACCTTTCAAGCGGCAAAAATAAAGGCAGGACAACGCATGTTCACCAATTCGGGCTGTGCCGCAATGGGATACGGGCTCCCCGCGGCCCTTGGCGTCGCGCTGGCCGACCGCACCTCTCGGGTCGTATGCATCGAGGGCGACGGAAGCATCATGATGAATCTGCAGGAGCTTGCCACGTTGGCTCACAACCAATTAAACGTCAAGATCCTGCTTTTAAACAACGGCGGCTATCACTCGATCCGCCAAACCCAACAAAACCTATTTGGTGGCCGTTTTGTAGGGCTGGATGCAAAAAGCGGCATAGCGTTCCCCGATTTTTCGCTCATTGCCGAGGCCTTTGGCATCGACTATGCGCGCATTGAAGGTGAGCTGTCTCAAAAGCAGCTCACTGAGGCACTCGACGGCCCCTGCGCCCGCCTCATTGAGGTTGTGGTAGATAAAACGCAGGATTTCGCGCCCAAATGCAGCGCAAAGCGCCTCCCGAACGGGCGACTCGTTTCCCCCTCGCTTGACGATATGGCCCCCTTCTTGTCGCGCGAGGAATACAGTGCCATACGGTATCAAAAGCAATGAAACGCGTGGTCATCACCGGTGCCACGGGCACCGTCGGCGCGGCGCTGGTCAAGGAGCTGCTTTCAGAGGGCGCCACTGTGACGGCGTTGATACGCAAGCGCGAAAGGGAAGCCGTGCTCCCACGTCATCCACGTCTTACTGTATGGGAATGCCCTTTGTCGGATCTTGCCCATTTTACGCCCCCGTGTACCGATATGGAGGTCTTTTATCATTTGGCATGGGCCGGGACAAGCGGAAACGGGCGAGGTGATACCCTTTTGCAATGCGAAAATATCCACGCCTCTCTTGCCGCAGTAGATCTCGCCGCAAGATTTGGATGCCACACCTTCATCGGTATCGGTTCTCAAGCCGAATTGGGAAGAGTCGCGGGCCCGCTTCACCAAAGCACCCCGCCCTTTCCCACCACCCCCTATGGCATCGCCAAGCTCGCGGCCTCGGGCCTAACGCGCCTGCGGGCTGAAGGCCACGGGATGCGGCATATATGGGTGCGAATTTTGAGTGTATTTGGTCCAAACGATCGCGAAAACAGCTTGATTTCTTACACCATTCGCACGCTATTGCAGGGCAAGAGCCCGCAATACACCCCGGCAAAGCAAATGTGGGACCTGCTGTATTGCAAAGATGCGGCACGCGCCCTTCGGCTGCTTGGAGAACGGGGCAAGCATGGCAAAAGCTATCTTCTCGGCAGTGGGAGGGCAAGACCTCTTCGAGATCACCTCGCCGAGGCGCGCGATCTCTTAGCACCGCACGTGTCCCTGCAATTCGGAGCCCTACCCTATCCTGCGGATCAAGTGATGCACCTTGAAGCCGATATTTCGGATCTTACGCGAGATACGGGATTTTTACCGACCACCCCCTTTGCCGAGGCAATACTTGAAACCGCCTCCTGGTGGAAGAGCCGTCTAAAATAAGTGCGTCACCGCCTCTTGAAGCAAAAGGCTTCATTTTTTTGCCCTTGATCGGCTTGAAAAAAGCCAAAAATTACTACGACAAAATAAAGACTTCCGCTTTTTGTCGTACGTCGTGCGACATTTTGTATATATTGTGAAATTTTTTCAAAAAAATATCAATATATTGTATATTTTTTTAAAAGATCCTCTTGACAAGTCGTATGACATTTGCTATAATAAAATATGCAAGGACAAGCCTTGCAATTTACCGCTTTGTTTCTTTCTTTTTCTCCTTTTTTCGGGCAAATGGACGTTTGGCAGAATACGTCCATTTGCCCACTTTTATGATTTTTTAATTTTTTTCAAAAAAACTCTTGACAACCGTTTATTCTTGTGATATAATATGCTCCGTTGCCGCGAAAGCGGACTAAAATGGAAGCATAGCTCAGTTGGGAGAGCATCTGCCTTACAAGCAGAGGGTCATAGGTTCGAGCCCTATTGTTTCCACCAAAATGATGAACGCCCTCAAGCAATTGAGGGCGCTTCTCATCCACAAGGCCCGGTAGTTCAGTCGGTTAGAACGCTAGCCTGTCACGCTAGAGGTCGTGGGTTCGAGTCCCATCCGGGTCGCCACACCTCAAAGCACCACCTCGCGGATTTAGCTCATTTGGTAGAGCGCGACCTTGCCAAGGTCGAGGTGGCGGGTTCGAGCCCCGTAATCCGCTCCAAAAGAAAAAACCACCACCCCAAGCGGGGTGGTGGTTTTTTCTTCCTTTTGGCGCGGCTCACGGGGCGAGAACCCGTTGTTTTGCGAAGCAAAACGGCGGGAAGAATGCCGATCTTGCCCTGCAAGTGGCGGCGTTCAGCCGCCAAGGCATTCTGTTTTCCTCAAGCGCGTTGCGCTTGAGGTTGACGAGCCCCATGATTTATAAAGTCATTTTAGCCGACGAGAAAAACTTTGACCTGTCAAGGCACACCGTGCCTTGATTGGACGAGCCCCGTAGTTCGCGTATTGTTATTTTCGGGAGGGACAACCCCTCCCCTACACCCTCGCCCTATGCCATCATATTATCATTTGAAAAGGCCACCCCAACGGGTGACCTTTTTGTTCCATTTATTTTATATATTATTTATCCTCATCACTCGGTGCATAGATCTCACTGCGCACCTTTTTTCTGTAAAGCGAGGGGGAGATGCCGATGGACGACTTAAACACTCTTCCGAAATGGGTGTTGCTCTTATAACCCACTCGCTCGCCGATCTCGGACACACTCATATCGGTTTTGGCAAGCAAGCCCTGTGCCTCCTTGAGTCTGACGCCGTTGAGATATTCCACAAAGGAAAAGCCGGTGGTTTCCTTAAATATGCGCGAAAAATAGCAGGGGCTGATGAAAAATTGGTTGGAAATGCTGTTTAACGTAATATCCTCGCTATAATGATTGTTGATGTATGCCGCTACCGTCGAAACGGTTTTGTGCGTGGGGTTGAAGTAATCGGTGATGCCGACCTTGGCCCCCGTATTATCCGCGCCATATCGCGCCACGATCAGCAGCAGCTGCATGAGGGACGCCTTCAGGAACTGAAGATACCCTGCCTGCTTGCGCTGATATTCCGAAAGCATCACCGAAAGAATGTTCTCTACCACAACGCGATCCTCCTCGGAGAAGGTCGCCACGTTTCCTCCATTGATAAAGGAGGTCAACAATATTTCACCGTCCGTGCCCTTCAAAAAATCCTCGAGGAATTTTTTGCGAAAGCTGATCAAATACCGCTCGTATCCGTTCTCGTTTGCCTTGCTGGTGCTATGGATATCATAAGGCTTAATAAGCACAAAGCTACCACTCTTGATGTGATAGGTCTTATCCTTGACGAAATAATACCGATCGCCTGCAATAAGATAATATATTTCATAATAATCATGATAATGATGCGTCCTCATGCTGGTCGGTGTCGGCACCGTCGATTTCTGCAAAAAAATCGATGCCTCGGCCACAAGATAGTTTTCAGTACGCTTTAAGCTCTTTTGTGCGCCCTCCATATTCTCACCCCCCGAATTTGTCATAATTTTACCACAAATCAAAGCAAAATTCAATAAAATTGCAAAAATAAATTTTTTTCGGTAAAAATTTGTAGAACTGCACTTGCTTTACGCAATTTCTGTTGTTGTAAATCATGCGTGTACTGTGATATGATGTGTTTGGTGAATGAATCCCACAAAAAACAAGAAACAGGAGACATGTAACATGGCAAACAAGAAAAGATACGTACAAGTCGGTGTCGGCGGTCGCGCACGCTTTTTCTACAATGCAGTAGCAAGCACGTACGGTGAAACCTCGGAGATCACCGCATTTTGCGACATCAACAGAACCCGCCTTGAGTATGCTCAGCAGACCCTTATCGAAAAGTACGACTACCCGGCAATCGCCCTTTACGGTGCAGATGAGTTTGACAAAATGATCGAGGAGCAAAAGCCCGATTACGTCATCGTCACCACCATTGACAGAGCTCACCACAAGTACATCATCCGCGCCATGGAGCTTGGCTGTGACGTCATCAGCGAAAAGCCCATGACCATGGATGCTGACAAGTGCCAGGCGATCCTTGATGCGATCAAGCGCACGGGCAAGAGCCTGCGCGTTACCTTCAACTACCGCTACGCGCCCCACAACTCGATCGCGCGCCAGCTCATTATGGACGGCACGATCGGTGACGTAAAGCAGGTACACTTCGAGTGGCTCCTGAACACCAAGCACGGTGCGGACTACTTCAGAAGATGGCACCGCGACAAGAGAAACAGCGGTGGGCTTTTGGTACACAAGGCAACCCACCATTTCGACCTTGTCAACTTCTGGCTGGGCACGCAACCCAAGCAGGTATTCTGCTACGGCGACCTGATGTTCTACGGCCGCGAGAATGCCGAGAACAGAGGTGTGACGAAGTTCTATTACCGTGCCGACGGCAGCGAGAACGCCAAGGGCGATCCCTTCGCACTTGAAATGCGCGGCCACAAGGGCATGGAGGCCATGTACCTCAACGCCGAGAAGGACGACGGATATCTTCGCGACCAGAGCGTGTTTGGTGACGGCATCAGCATTGAGGACACCATGGGCGTTATGGTCAAATACCAGAACGGCGCTATTATGACCTATTCTCTGAACGCCTACTCGCCCTACGAGGGCTTCCGCGTGTGCTTCACGGGCACCAAGGGCAGAATGGAGCTCAGCGTCACCGAGGCTTCTTACGTCAACGCCGGTGGCGATGCCAAGCTTGAGGGCGCGGCACGCACCAAGAAGATCACCGTGTTCCCGATGTTTGGCGAAGCGTACGACGTGGAGATCCCCGAGGCAGAGGGCGGCCACGGCGGCGGTGACCCCATTCTTCTCAACGATATCTTCGGTGTGCCCGAATACGATCCGCTTCAGCGCGCAGCCTCGCACGTGGACGGTGCGATGAGCATCCTCACGGGTATTGCAGCCAACAAGTCGATCGCGACCGGTATGCCCGTGAACATCAAGGACCTTGTAACCTTCTAATTAGATTGTAAAAGAGGTATATTATGGCTACTTATATTGAACCCTTGAAGCAAAAGCTTGAAAAATGCGAAAAGATCTACTCCACCATGCTCTGCCATATCGGCTTCACCACCCTGCCGGGTCTTTACAAGGCGGGCGGCCTTGATATGCTCGTGATGGACCTCGAGCACGGCTCGTTTTACCTCGAAAACATCGGTGATTTCTGCCAGATGTGCAACAAGATCGAGCTGCCCGTGATCGTTCGCGTGCAGGACTGCGAGTATCACTGCATCTCCAAGCCCCTCGACATGGGCGCTGACGGCGTTCTGATCCCCCGCACCGAATCGATGGAGCAGGTCGAAACCGCCATTAGCTCCATGCGCTTCTACCCCTATGGCAAGAAGGGCGTGGGCGGCAGAGCCCTGCTTCGCCCCGGCGAGGATATTTACGACATCAACAAAAACCGCCTTCTCTTTATCCAGATCGAATCCCAAAAGGGCATCGATCTGCTCGACGAGATGCTCACCAAGTACGGTGACCAGATCGCGGGTGTTATCATCGGTCCCTGCGACATGGCCGTATCCATGGGCTGCGGACTTGACACCACGTGCGAGAAGATGATGAATGCCGTCACCCGTACGGTTGAGATCTGCAACGCGCACAAAAAGAGCATCGGCATGTTTATGAATGACGATAAAGAGGCCGAATACTGGTACCGTCGCGGCATGAATTTCTTCTGGATCAACACCGAGCTTGGTATGCTTGCTACCGAGATCGCAAGAAACAAGAAGCGCGTGGACGAGTTTTAATATGGGAAGATCACCCAAAAGGCCTTGGGAAGGCTATATGGAGCCGTTTCGGATCTTCGGTAACCTCTATTTTGTCGGCACGACCTTTGTTTCCTCTCACGTGATCGACACGGGCGACGGGCTCATTCTGCTCGACTCCAATTATCCGCAGTGTACGTATCTCGTGACCGAGGGCATGAGAAGGCTCGGGCTTGACCCCGCGGACATCAAATATATTCTCCACTCGCACGGGCATTACGACCACATCGGCGGCACCCGTGCGCTGGTGGAGCTGACGGGCGCCAAAACCATCATCGGCCGAGATGACGTCGATTACGTGAACGGCAAGGTGGACCTCACCTGGGCCAAGGAGCTTGGCTTTGAATTTCACGAAGCGTTTGAGCCCGATATCGTGCTTGACGACGGCGACGTGTTTGAATGCGGCAACACCAAAATTCTTGCCGTACACACCCCGGGACACACACCGGGCGTGATGTCCTACTTTTTTAACGTCACCGACGGCAAAACCACCTATACGGCGGGGATGCTCGGGGGCGCAGGGATGAACTCGATGCGTCTGAAATTCCTTGACGGATACGGCCTTTCGCACGAGCACCGCCTCGCCTTCCCCCAATCGCTTGAAAAGGTACGGGGCATTCACGTGGATATTGCCATCGGCAATCACCCGGGCGACGTGGATACGGCAGGCAAGCACGAGCTGATGAAAAACGGCGCCACCGAAAATCCGTTTATTGATGAAACCGCGTGGGGACGTCGCCTTGATTATTGCAAAAAGCAATATGAGGATATGATCGCCGACGGGAAATGAGGAAACCATGACCAAAATTACTGCAATTGATAAGACGGGTGTGTTTTACGCCTATGAAACCGAGCTTTTTTCAAATATTCCCGATGTGGATTTTACCATCACCGATGCCGACAGCGAGGAAAAATTGATTGCGGCACTTGCCGACGCAAATGTGATCCTGTTTACCGCCGCAAAGCTCACGGCAAACGTCATTAAAACGCTTGACAGCTGCCGCCTCATTATCCGCTACGGCATTGGTTATGATAACGTGGATACCGCGGCGGCAAGAGAAAAAGGCATTTTTGTGTGCAACGCCCCGAATTACGGCGTGGTGGACGTCGCGGAGCACGCGCTGATGCTGATCATGGCAACCGCCAAGCGCGTCGTACGTATGCACGATATGGTGCGAGAAAACCGCTGGTCGCTCGACGGGATCGGCGCAGGCAGCCGCCTTGCCGGGAAAACCATTGGCTTTGTCGGCTTTGGCAAGATCGCAAGAGCGCTTTGTGAGCGCACCAATGCCCTGGGCATGAAGCCGCTGGTCTATGACCCTTACGTCACGGATGAAGCGCTTGCTGCCTTTGGAGCCAAATCCGTTACACTTGATGAGCTGCTCGGCAGCGCCGACGTTGTAACGCTCCACCTGCCGTTGATGGAATCCACCCGCCATATGTTCAATATGGAGCTGTTTCAAAAGATGAAGCCCACGGCGGTGCTCATCAACACCAGCCGCGGTGCGATCGTCAAGGAAGCCGACCTCATCGATGCCCTGGAAGCCGGCTATCTTGCAGGTGTCGGGCTTGACGTGTTTGAAAACGAAACGGGCGGCCTTGACCCCCGTTTCCTCGCACTCCCCAACGCCGTGCTCACGCCGCACGTTGCGTGGAATACGAAAGAGGCGACTCTCGCCATTCACGAGGAGGTCACGGGCAACGTCCTGCGCTTTCTTCAGGGCGAGCGCCCCGAGAGCATCGTAAACGGCCTTTGAGTGAAAGAGTGCCGCCGCAAACGCGGCGGCACTCACTTGATTTTACACCGTTTTGGGGCATATTGCATATCCTAACGATAGAAACCGCGCAGCGCGCATGCCCCCTAAAATCTTTTTTTCAAAATCGCAAAAAAAGACTTGACAAACAGCCCCTGCCTTGCTATAATAGTAAGGCATTCTAAATATGGCGCCATGGCCAAGCGGTAAGGCAAAGGTCTGCAACACCTCTATCCCCAGTTCGATTCTGGGTGGCGCCTCCA
>JAFVYZ010000049.1 GCA_017508425.1 Clostridia bacterium
GCCAAGAAACTTATAGTGCGCTTTTTTCGCCGGGGCAATGGTGTTCCCCTTTTCGGACCCCACCTTGATCTCCTGGGCAGCACTCCCGTCCTCGCTCTTGTAGCAGTAAACGGTATGCGTGTTGCCCTTACTGCCGCCGCCCGCATTGTTGCTTTCACCGCCGCCACCGCAGGCGGCAAAAGCAAATACGCTGCACAGCAGCAAAAGCAAGGCCGGTATTATCATCATTCTTCTCAATCTCGTATTCATCACAAACTCCGTTTTATCCTCAGGTTTTAAATGCTTTGCCATACGGCATAAAGGTCCATATTTCCCATCGTGCCCGAGGGCAGGTAAAAGAACACGCGGCCCGTGCCGTCGCTTTTCTCCGACCAACCAACGTGCTCAAAGCCATCACGCGTCAGTACAGGCAGGCGGTCGCTATATCCGTAACGGTATGTAAGCGGGGCGCAAGCTTGCTCACATCCCGTATGAAAGGTTATAGTATAGTCAATGGGCACGAATTTCGCATAATAGGTATGGGCAAGCGCATCAAAGGAAACGTGGGTGAGCGGATTTCCCGAACAGCTTTCATTCGAATACCATCCGTCAAAATCGTGCGCCAATCTTGTGGCGTCGGGAAGCGCGGCAAGCGAGCCGCCGGCATCGATGATCTTTACCGTACGCACGTCATTTTCGCCATACACAAAGCGTACGTTTTTATAGCGCTGCCACGAGGCGTAAAGACGCAAGCGTCCGGTCACGGGGGCGGTATATTCGATGTATTCATAAGGACTGGTGGACCACCCGATGATCTCGTAGCCGCCAACCGTATCGTCCTCCCAATACGGGGTAAAGTCAAGGACCGTACCGTGCTCGACCGTGAGGACCACCGTCTTCATCGTGCCGTTGTTGTAATCCAAGATCACCTCAAAGGCCTTTTTTCGATATTTTGCGAAAAGAACGATCTCGCGAGTTTCATGGTCCGCATAAACATTACGTGTGGGAGAAAACTGCTCGTAATTGACCTGCCCCTCCTCGTCGGTATAACAGTCACCGTACTGCGAATACCATCCCAAGAATTCAAGCGACTCATCAGCGGGCGTGGGTATGGGGGGCGTCAGTGTCCACGCGTCAACACAAATGGGTGCCGTATCCAAGACCCCCTCGGAGAATGTGCCGCCATCGGGGTCAAAGCGCACCGTGTATGGGATCGCCTCAAATTTGGCGTAGACCGTAATGTCCCGATCGATCAAAAATTCCTCGACCTGTGCGCCCTCGGCATCAAAGACCTGGATCCCCTCGGCGGTGTAATAGCCAAGGAAGGCATAATATCTTCGATAAGGACAAGTGACGGTATTGTCCGTCTTGCTCTCGACCTTCACCTCGGTCGGCTCGCCCTCCTCCTCATCATAGCAGTAGAGCGTATATCCCTGCGCCTGCTCCTCCAGTGCGTTTATCAAGCGAAAAAAACAACCCGTCAACGTCAAGCAGCAAAAAAGCAGTAGGAACACCCCGCAAATTATTTTTTTCTTCATTACCGCAATCCTCCCACGCTCACGTGCATCACGCACGTACGAGCGTTCGACGCGCGCAAAACACGCGCGCTAAATATACTTACTGCAATTATATCATAGATAAAATTACAATGTCAATAACTTTTCCAAAACTGGCGAAAAATGTAAAAGGGAGAGAGCCAATCGGGCACTCTCCCTTTATTTTGTATTACCAAATGGAACCGATTCCCGACGCGATCCTTTCGTTGGTGCGCGCACCGCGATAATTTACATACACGGTAAACGTACCCTCAGACGTCATGTCGGTAATGAAGAAAAGGCTATGAACGGGGGTCGAAAAATCCGACACACCGTCCATCACGTCACGCACCTCTGCACCGTTATCACTGACGGCCAGCAGGCCCTGCGTGCGGTAAAAGCAAAACAGATCGTCGGCCGTGACCTGCAAGGAGCCCGGAACAATGCCATCGCAAAGGCGCGTGGCACCCGTTTCGGCACGCCATACGTAAAGTGCGTTTTCAAGCCCTGTGAACATCACACGGCTGCCGTCCACGTTAGTACAATACTCCCTGACGTTCCACTCAATGCGCGTCGCTTCGGTCTTGCCCGCTTTCACGTGATAAAGATCACGTGTCGAGCCGCTTTTGAGAAAATAAACGCCCTTGCTCGTCACGGTCACGGTTTCGGCACCGTCCATGTAATCCACGTCCACCAGGTTGCCCTTTCGGTCAAGATAGGTGAGCATCTTACCCGTGCCGACGGCGTGTGAAAAGTAATTTTTATAAAAGCTTCCGAGCATAAATTGCGTACCGTTCGCTATTTTTCGCGACGCCACACGGCGATTGGGCAAAAGTTCAAGATACTCGGTGCTCGTAGCACCCACGATCTGACGGCGCTCACCCGAGGCAAACAGCGCGGTGCCGCCGTTTTCGGTAAAGAGAAGCTCGGTGAAATCACGGTTGAAAATCAACGAATCAAGATCGGGGGCAGCAGCGCACTTGATCTTTTGCGCCTTTTTGCTGTCAAACACATAAAGGCCGCCTTCCGCGTCGGTATAATACACATACCTTGAAGCATCGCAAATGGCCACGGGGGAAAGCCCTGCCGTGCCCTCTATGTAAGGGCGATTGCCCGAGTAGGATTCGATACGCAAATGTGCGGTGCCCGCATCGTCCAAGGATACAAAGGCGAGCTCCTTGCCGTTGGCGGAAAGACAATAGGCACTTGACGTGCAATTTTGAGAGATCAAGGACGGCGTATCCTTCTTCCCCGTTGTGCGATAATACAGCGAGGAGGGCGATGTGCGGTAAGACAGCGCCGACCCATCGGCGGAAAGAACAAAGTCGAGCACACCTTCAGCCACGGAGATCACATTTTTGCCTCGGATGAGATAAAGCGAGGTTCCGATCATCGCGGCGCAGGTATCACCGCGCCCGTTGTCGGAGCGAGCGGTTAATGCACCCGGGGCCTCTCCTCTAACGGTCCCCTCCACCACGATCAGGGTCTTGGATTCAGCCGGCACAAAAAGGAAGCTCACCGATGAGGTCCTCTCCACGTACGGAACGGGGCGCACGACATAAATCACCGCGGATACAATAAGCACAAGAGCGATCACCGCGATCACGCCGACGCGCAGGAAAAAGCTTTTCACCATACGCTCGGGGAAATCCAGCGAGGGATGCGCATCGGAGATCTCACGGTCACCGACACGGACCAAAGCACCCGTGGGCAGGGCGACCGGTACAAACGAGGGCTCGCCGCCCTGAGGCTCCGCGGCATTCTTTTCGGGTGTGTACACCGGCTCCTTTGGAGCTTCCGAGTCGTGTTTCCCTGCATCATTTAGAGGTACCGTGGGCTTTTGGGGTGACTTTTTCGCACCCGTTGTCGTTTTTTTCTTTACCGTTGTCGCGGGTCCCTTCTCCGACGTCAACCTTTTTGACGCCGTCCCGGTGCCCGTTTTGGGTGTGGTTTCACTTCCGAAGGAGGTGCTTTTTTTGGCCGTGCCGGTGCCCGTTTTGCGCGCGGCTCCGCTTCCGGAGGAGGTGCTTTTTTTGGCCGTGCCGGTGCCCGTTTTGCGCGTGGCTTCACTTCCGGAGGAGGTGCTCTTTTTGGCCGTGCCGCTGCCACTCTTCGCAGACGTGCCCGCTTGGGTCGCCGACTTCCCGGAAGCGGTCTTGGTGCCCGTGGCACTACCCGAAGACTTTTTGGCGGCGGAGGCGGAGGTCGTCTTTTTTGCACCCGTTTTGGGCTTTTCCTTCACCCCTTGCTCCTGCTCATTGCCTGTTTTCTTAGTAGCCGTAACACTCACCCCACTTTCATTTAGACATTATTTATTTTATTTTAGCATAAAAGAACAAGAATTGCAATAGAAAAGATAAAGAAAACCGTACGGAGAGCTTATCTTCTCCGTACGGCATCGAGGAGCACCTCCTTGTCCGAAAAAAGCTCGGACACGCCCGAAATCAGCTGTGTTTCATCATACGCCTTGCCAAGCACCAGCAAAGTATCTCCTGCGCGAAGCTCCTCGGCGGCACGGCACAGGGCCGCATAGCGCGAGGGCAATGCCAAAAAGCGACCGGTATCGGCAACATCCGCCACCATATCGCGAAGAATGCGGGGCACCGGCTCACTGTCGGGATCATCGGCGGTAAAATAGGCAAAATCCGCACCCGTAACGGCCGCTTTTCCCAAGGGAGCGCGACGGGCAAATGCACGCCCACCCACCGAGCCGAGCACCACGGAAAGCCTGCCGGGCGTGATCCTGCGCAATGAAGAAAGCGCATACGTAAGATCCTCGGCCTCAAAGGCGTTATCCAGGAAAATGCGCGCGCCGCCCACCTCGCAAACGCATTCCAAGCGGTAGGGCGTTGAGGCGGTGAAAAAGCCCTCTGCGATCTCGCCGAGCGACATCCCTGCCGCAAGGGCAAGGGCTGTGGCCGCGGCGGCATTTTGCGCGGCGTGGAGGCCGACGCAAGGATAAAAAACCGTTTCACGCTGCCCGTCAAAGGTCAGCGAAAAGGCAGTACAGGGCGGCTCGATCTGCACAAGGTATGGATTTTCCACCCCAATATCACCCTTATCGCCAAACGTGACGCACCGTTTCACCGCACAAGGCACCGAAAGCCCCGCGGGCAAAAATCCCAGCGGTGCGCCTGCATCAAACAGCTTTTGCGTCGCCGCACGGTACGCCTCCGTGTCGCGATACAGTCCCCTTACGCTCGCGCGAGATGATAAGGACGTGCACAAAAGGGCGGCAAACGGTATTGCTTTTTCACTATGATGAGCCAGCATATAGGCCGAAAACTCCAGCAACACGAATTCCACTTTTTTGCGGCGTGCCGCGCGAAGCATACGCTGAATATCGGCAGCAGTCGGCGCGGTCTTTATCGGAGTAACGACATCCCCGAGAAAAAAGGCATCGGTCGTTAGGGCCGCCACGCTTTTCCCTGCTCCTGACAAAAGATCCAAGGCCAGTCGTATCACCGAGCTTTTGCCGTGCGTGCCGGTGATTCCAAACACCGTCATAGACCTTGCGGGATACCCGAAACAGCGAGCGGCAAGATCCCCCAAATACGCCTCCGGATCCTCGGTGATGTACACGGCCGCATCCTCGGGCAGTCCAAGGCCCCTTTGTGCCAAAAATAGGCGACAGCCGCGCGCATACGCCGCGGCAGCACTGCTGTGGCCGTCCCTTACGGGTGTTTTAAGGCACACGTAAAGCGTATTCGCCCCTGCATCCTCAGGGGCGCTCACCACATCGGTGACGTTTAGATCATACGAGGAAAGCGCGCCCCTATTTCTTTCAAATGAAAACGGCTCAAAAAGCTTATCGGCTCTCATATCACATCTCCCTTAACAGATCTTCGGCATGGCGCACAATAAAATGCGCCTCAAGCGTCCTGTGGTTTCGTGCCACAAATTCACCGTACGCACGGTCGCATTCAATGAGCAGCGGGAGCCTGAGACCGCACTCCGCATCCAAATCGAGCAAGATGGCAAGCAACACCTCATCGGAAAGCGTCGGAGGAGCCGAAATCACGCGCACATCAGGCAAAAAACGGAGCGTGAGAGCCCTTTTTCCGGTCAGGACCGTGCTCCCGACTCCGTATTTCTTTTCCATATGACGCACACACGTATGCGCCTCGGTGTTGGCCCCAAGTATGATCGGAAACAGGCAATCGCCCAGCGCCTCTCTCATCCCGTCACTCCCCTTTCCTCTTTTGCTATTCTTATTATACTCCGAATAATGGGCCAAAACAAGCGAAATTTGGCGATTTCAAAAATTCTCTTGCGAGTTTTATAAAAAAAGAGTATAATAAACGAGAAGGACCCCAAAGGGAGAGGCGATATGAAAAAGGAAAACCTATTACATATATTTTCACACATGCCAAAGCTTGAGACCGAGCGGCTTTTTCTACGCCCGATGCGCGTATCGGATGCGCCGGATATGTTTGAATACGCGAGCGACCCCGACGTCACGCGTTACCTCTTGTGGCGGCCGCACGCGGACATCGGCCACACACGCTCATACCTTGAGTATCTCGGCGGCCGTTACCGCCTCGGCATGCACTACGAATGGGCGGTCATTTTAAAGGCCGAGAGCCGTATGATCGGCACCTGCGGCTTTGCCTCGATCGATTGCCCGAACAACAAGGCCGAGATCGGTTACGTCTTAAATCCCCGTTACCGTGGGCAAGAATTGATGCCCGAGGCTGTAAAACGCGTGCTGGCCTTTGGGTTTGACGTGTTAAATCTACACCGTATTGAGGCGCGTTATATGATCGGCAACGATGCCTCGCGCCGCGTCATGGAAAAGGTGGGAATGACCTTTGAGGGCGTGGGGCGCGACGCCCTTTTGGTAAAAGGGGCATACCGCGACATCGGCACCTGTGCCATTTTGGCCAACGAGCACCGACAGCAAAAGCTAAAAAACGATGGGTGAACGGTGGCACTTGCCGCAATTCAATACGGCAACTGCAACAAAATAGCGGCAAACGTGCACCGTTTGCCGCTATTTTTCAGTTTACCTCAACAATTTTGGCACCTGCCGCCTCGGCGAGCTCTGCCTTGTCGGCGGTGGTATAAAAGATCATCGTTAACTTCAGCGCCTCAAGCGATGCCTTCAGTGCCTCGCTGATCCCCTCGTGATACTCGGGATGGGTGATGGAAAAGATGTTTTCCATCACGACCATGCGCGGCGATCTCGTTGCGGCGGCGCCAAGCGTCACACGCACCTTCTGCTGGCTCGACAGTGCCCTTGGCTTGCGCTCGATCAGGTGCGAAAAGTCAAGCAGCTGCGCCGCTTCGCGCACGCTACGGTCGATCATTTTCTGCGGCATTTTTCTCTTTTTAAGCGGCGCGACAAAGCCCTTGATCACAGGCTTTTTGGGGTGGAATCCGAGCGCATGATCCTCATCACAGGGAATAAATTCCACGCCATAATCGGCCAGCTTACCCTTCGCGAACAAATGATCACCGAAATAGATCTCACCGCCAACGACCTTTGCCTTGCCGGAAAGCGCCGCGATCGCAAGCGGAGCCCTCTCGCCCACGAGAACCACCACGTCACCGCCGTTTATTTCAAGTGAAAAATCGGTCAATTCTTTACCCTTTAGGGTCTTTTTGCCTTTTACGTGCAAATTTTTAATGGTTAAAACAGACACGGTCAATACCCCCTTTTGTCTTTTACTCTATTATATACCCCATCCCCTCGCTTGTCAAGAAAAAAACGCCGTGCACAGCACGGCGTTTTTGTGTTGTTTGATGAATCAGCGATCCTTGATCGCGTCAACGGGCTTCTTTCTCGCAATGGCATTGACAGGCAGGAAGGAAGCAAGAAGTGCCACCAGGACACTCACACCCAGCATCAGAACGATCTGACGCACGCCGACGTTAAGGAGCGTGATGTTGATGCCCGAATTACGCATCCAGGTGTTCAGACCTATGGTGGTCGCGACAAGCGCTACGATCGCCATCACAAAATTGATCAAAGCAATGAGCAGCGCCTCACTGAAGAAGATCTTGAACACGTCAGAGGAGCGTGCACCTACGGCGCGCAGGATGCCGATATCACGCTTCTTGTAAGAGATCGAGGTTGCGATAAAGTTCATCAAGAGAAGTGCCGAGAAAAGCGCAAATCCAAGACCCACGTAGAGGAAGATCTTCGCGCCCTCCTCAATGAAGTCATTGAAGTTGGAGAGCGTATTCATCACGGCGTTCTGCATCTGGAACTGAAGACCGGCCTCGCGGTCATAGGACATGGTAACCAGCTTTTCCACGATGCTGCGATCCGACGCGGCAAGGGGTGCAAGCGCGAAGGACCAGATGCCCTCATCGTGGGGCTCCACGGTTTCCTTGTAGGCGTGCTCACCGGCCTCGGCCTCGTACCAGGTCATATAATCGTTGTAAAGCGTGTCGTTAATGACCAGATCGGAATAATAGCCGTTCTTATCCTCAAAGGTACCGACGATCTTGAAATCATATGCCTTGACGGTTTCTTTGGTGCCGTTCTGATGATTCTCAACAATGCGCTCAAAGGTCAAGCGTCCCATAAGCTCCGCCTCGGTCTTGCCCGAAATCTTGAGGACCATTCTCGTGCTCATTGAACCCAAATCGGCCTGCGTTTTCGCGCCCGCAACATAGGGCTCATAATCTTCATACTCGGACCAGGAGAGGAAATACTGCAAATAGAATTGCTGTGCCCAATAAGGCTTGCAGAACTCGACTCCCTTTGGATCGTCAAAGGTGTCAGAAAAGGACTCCCATTCTTGGGGCGTGACGTCAAGCGCCTCGCACGCGAGCAAATCCTCCACAAAGCGGTCATTGTTAAGGAAATAGTTATTGGCTACAAGATCCTTGCGGCCATAGACCTCACGCAAAAAATCATTGAAGTGGCTAAAGGAGTAGCGCTCACTGGTATCATTTTCGTTGAAGCTGGCAAAGAAATTCGCAAAGCGATGACCCAAGACATCAAGATCCTCTGCGTCAAAGCTCGTGCCAAACATCTGGTTGATCTGCGTCACAAATTTCTTGTACGCGTTGGCGTTTTCGTTCCAAAGGGGCTCCCAGTTGATCAGCGGACCTCCAAAGGAGGGATCGAACTGAAGGTTACGTATCTCGGTGCCGTCCGCACCGAAGTAGAACCAGCGAAGCGCCTGTTCGCAGGAGGCAACATCGGTGATCGTGCCCGTATAATCGGCACAATTGTCTCTGAAATAATCAGCCACGAATGTCACGGCATTTTCCTTGGCCGCTGCCAACGGGATCTGCGATTCGAGGTGCTCGCGACGGAAGGCCGAGAGCAAACGCTCGTTATAGTTTTGATTGGGATCAGTCTTGGCCCACGCGCCGGCGCCAAAGCAAGCGTCTACGTAAGCCCCCATCTGCTCGGCGGTGATGGTAATATTAGCATCGTATGCCTGCATATCGCGCCACATCTGTCTGGAAACAACGATCTCATTCGCGCCAAGCACGTCGCGCGGCGTGCCATCAAGCCACGTGATCTTCAGTGCCGAGAGCGCATCGCTCTTGGCGACGTTATAAATGGTTCTCGTGTAGCTGGCGCCGTTGTCGCCACCTGACATGCCGGGGATAAAGGTGACCCCACCGCCGCTAATGCCGCCGATGATGACGTCGCGCTTGCCGTCGCCTGCATTCTCATCGCCATCATCCGAGAAGCGGCTGATGAGCAGGTGGGTCGAGGAGTTATAGCCGTGCATATACGTGCCGATCTGCTTGCGCGACACAAAGGTGTTCTCGGCGATCTTAACGATATCTGCGCTCTTCACAAACCCAAGGGCGTGGAAGCTGTACAAAAGCACATTTTCAAGCTCAGCACCCAGCACCATATCGGTAATGCCATTGCCCTCGTTATTGTTGCCCGACTCATGATTGGGCATAAACGCTTCATAGCGTGCATAATCAAAGCCCGTGTCGATCACGCCGACCACGGTAAAGAAGAACTCGTAGCCGCCGCTGTTTGACTGGAAGCGGAGCTTTTTGCCGAGAATGGACTTCTCGCCCTCGCCCTCCTTTTGAAGGGCCCCCGCCTCAACGCGCTCGGTTTTGTTCCCCGATTCATATTTGAAGCCAAATTCATTCAGCTGACGGAACAAAAGCTCGCTGATCGCGATCTCACCCTCCTTTTCGGGCAAGCGTCCCGAAACAGTAAGACCTGCGTGGGAGATCATCTCCGCGCTCATATCGGTCAGGCCCGCCATTTTACCCGTGTAAACCTGGCTGCTCTGATAATTGATGAAGTTATTACTCATCGAGAAGCCGCTGTTCCATTGATCGGAGGCACCCGTGTAAACGGGCACAAAATCAAGGCCCACCTGGGTCTTGAGATACTCGATATCGGCATCATTGAGTGCCGCGGTATCGTAGCTGATGTAAACGTCGCCGTCACCGTACTCCATCGTGCGGCGCACGCCCAGCTTCATCGCGGCGTAATGCACGTTGGAGTCGATGATTGACTCGGTGGCGGCATTGATCTTCTCGTAGGCCGCCATGGTATCAGCAAGACCGAACATCGCAAAAGCGACAAGCGAAAGAAGGATCGTCATCACCAGGCGGAACTTTTTGTGCTTCAAGCCCGATGCGCCCATCTTGACGGCATTCTTCATCGGGAGCCTTGAGCGAATGAATTTCGACTCGTGCTTCTCGTAGGATCTTGTTTTGATATCCTCTTCAGGCTTGGTGTGCTCAAACACCGTCGTCGAGCCATCCTTACCGATACCGGCCGCGGAGCGAAGCTCCTCGTTGACGCGCCCGTCACCTGACAAAAGCACGTCGCCGTTGGCCTTGGCAAGGTAGGCGTTGATCATATCCAGATCCTTGGCGGTGAGCTTATAGCCGCTCTCGATGCGCAGGATATTGTCATTGATGCGGTGCACACCGTCGCTGATCTTTTCGGCCATGTGGTCATGCTTGGTCACGTCCTCGATGATCTTGCCGTCGGCCAGCTCCACAATACGGTCAGCATAACGCTCAGCAAAATCACGGTCATGCGATACGATCAGCACGAGCTTGGTTTTGGAAAGCTCCTTTAAGGTATCAAAAATTTGCTTACCTGTGTTAGAGTCAAGCGCACCCGTGGGCTCGTCGGCCATGATGATCTGCGGCTCTTTTACCAGCGCACGCGCGATCGCCACGCGCTGCTTCTGACCGCCCGAAAGCTCGTTGGGCTTGCGGTGCGCGTAATTCAGAAGATCGACCGACGCGAGGATCTCATTTATCTTCTCCTCGGTGGCTTTTTTGCCCTGGAGCTCAAGCGCAAGGCCGATATTTGCGCCGACGGTAAAGTCGTCAAGCACGTTATACTCTTGGAAAATAAAACCGATGAACGTGTTACGATAGGCGTCAAAATCTGAGCCTTGGAAATCGTTGGAGGATTTCCCCTTAATGATAAATTCACCGCTGTCGTAGCTGTCAAGACCGCCCATGACGTTGAGGAGCGTGGATTTACCACTACCCGACTTACCGAGAATAAACACCATACCCTGCTCGGGGAAATTGATGCTTACGTTGTCAAGGGCCTTTACCTCCTCGCCCGTTTTGGAGCGATAGATTTTTGTCACGCCTCTTATTTCAAGCATTTGATGTACCTCCTTGGTAACATATAAGTAAATTATATATGATATCAAACCATTTTTCAAGTACTAATATTAAAAACGCACCCGTTTGCGCGTATTTTGCGCAAGCGGGTGCAAATTTTTAGCGGAAGAAGTTCACGACCGAATATACCAGCAGGATCGAAATGATCACCGGCAGCACGTAGGTCATATAATAGGTCATCCAGCGCGGCATCTTCAGGCCCTCGCCGGCATTGAGCTCATCCATAAAGCCCTTGCGGCCCCAGCCAAAGCGCGTGGTGCAAAATAGCACGTAAACAAGGCTGCCGAGGGGCAAAAGAAGGTTAGAGACCACAAAGTCCTCCATATCAATGAAGTCCTTGCCGAACATCACGTCCTTCACACCACTCCAAATATTGCAGCCGAAAATGGCGGGGAGCGTCAAAACAAGCAGCAGCGCCACGTTAACGACCGCAATGGTGCGGCGATCAAGACCCGTGAGCTCGAGCCAGAAAGACATAATATTTTCAAACACGGCAATGACGGTGGAGAGTGCCGCAAAAAGCAGGAACAAAAAGAAGAGTGCGCCGATAATGCGCCCGACAACGGGGCCCATCGAATTGAAAATACCCGCAAGCGTCGTGAAAAGGAACCCGGCACCGGCCTGGTCCACCCCGATCGTACCACCGGGATTAAAGGTAAAGAAGGCCGGGAAAATGATCAAGCCTGCCGCAAGTGCCACAAACGTGTCAAGACCTGTAATGGTAATGGACTCGCCGAGCAAGGAGCGCTTCTTATCAATGTAGCTGCCGAAGATGGCGATCGAGCCAATACCTACCGAAAGGGTAAAGAACGCCTGACCCATTGCGGCGGTTACGATCTCCCCAAGGCGACCCTGCTTGATGGGCTCGACGGAGGGCACAAGGTAAAACTTGAGTCCTTCTGCCGCACCGTCCATGGTGAAGGCGTAAACAGCAAGACCTAAAATCAGCGCAAACAAGGCGATCATCATCACCTTTGTGATGCGCTCTACGCCCTTTTGGAGTCCGAAGGAGCAAACGGAAAAGCAAACGACAATGATTCCTGCCGTTGTAGCGATGAGGAGCCAGGGCTTTGAGAGGATCCCCCCGAAAAACGCCCCCAGAGCCGCCGTATCGGCACCGTAGCTCATCACCTCGCCGCCCGAAAGGAACTGCCAGAAATAGATGAGCATCCACCCAACGATCACGGTGTAAAACATCATCAACAGATAGTTGCCGGCAATACCGAGGTATTTCATCAGGTGCCATTTTTGCCCGGGCTTTTCCATCACATCGAACGAGGAAGCAATGCTGCGCTGGCTGGAGCGGCCGACGGCCAATTCACAGCACATAACGGGAATACCGAGCGCAAGCAAAAAAGCAAGATAGATCAAAACGAACAGCGCACCGCCGTAAGCACCCGTTATGATCGGGAAACGGTACACGTTACCAAGTCCGATGGCACACCCCGCCGAAATAAGCAAAAACCCAAGACGGGAGCCGAATTTTTCTCTTTGTTCCATAAAACATCCTTTTCTTTATAATATATTTGAAAACATTATACTCCGTTTTCCCCAAAAAGTCAATTCCTTTGTCTTATTTTATCCACTCTATTTCTCCGCAAGCGATCCTCGCCCCCCGCGTTGCCTGCGGGCTGGGTGGTAAAATCGTCAAGCCCTGCGTGTATGATCACCGCTTTGCCAACGATCTCCCGCACCGTAATGCGGTTTGTAAGAACTGCCGAAAATGCATATCCGTCAGCACCGAAAAGCGGCGGCAGATCTCCCTTGTGGTAGGGGTGCGCACACCCCGTGGGATCATAGTGACCGCCCGCCGCGCCAAAGGGATCACTCCCGCTGACCTCGCACCGCGCTCCCTCGTGGATATGAAAAGCAAAAAATGCGCGATTTCTCGCGCATCACAACAATATCAGTATAACACACTTTTTACCGTTTGTAAACCCCCAAAATATACAAAGTACACATTTTCTCCTTATTAAATAAATTTTTGTTGTTTATTTCTTACAAATTGCCATATTGCAAAGTGCCAAAAAGTGTGATATACTAAAAGCGAAGAAAAGAGGAGGTACGGTCCGATGAAAACCTGATTCCCCGGTTCTTACCGAAAAAAAGCATCTCGAAAAAATGAGGTATACGCCAATGAGAAGCTAAAAACAACCGATCTTATATGAAGGGTTGGCCGGAATTTTGCGATCTTACGTGTGTGTGTGAAACCAGAGAGAAAGCGGCAAAAGGAGTGCCAATATAGATTGTGAGTGGTATATAAGAGATTGCACGAAGCTCCCTTAAGATAAGATCAACACCCCCTTCACCCTTTTAAGATTCGCATTACACCAAAAACCGGGTTGTTCTCCCTTAAGAACTGTAAAGTGTGTTTTAAGCGTTGTGAAGCAAACGAAAAAGGGTAGATCATAGAAAGAGAGGATTACAAAAGATGTTAGATATCAAGAGTGAACAGAAGTGACCCTTGGTCGATGGGTAAGCCGCGATCAAGGGTCACTTCTTTTTGCGCTTGATTTTAAAAAGGACCCCCCGTCGGTGGTAAGCCACCGACGGGGGGTTGTTTTTATAGATCAATGCCCTACCTTGTCGCCAAAGAGGGTGGTGTTGGTATCCATAAGATTGCTGTCGGTCTTCAGGCGTGTGTGACCGCCGACGATGCCGCCGACATGGGAGCTGCCCGATACCTCGGCAGTGTTTTCGCAATAGGTAACCTCAACGTAGCCGTAGCCGTCATAATAGGAGCTATATCTGTCAGGCCCTAAAACATAGCCAAAGATGCCGCCAACATAGCTATCGCCCGATACTGCACTATTATTTTTGTTACCCGATACTGCGCGGGAATAATTATTATTATTTTTTTCTACAGAGAAACGGATATATCCGGCAATGCCACCTGTATAGTCGGCGCCGCCGATCGTCCCGTAGTTCTCGTTGTCGTTGAGCTCGTTGTTTTTCTCAAACCACACAAATCCCGCAATACCGCCCACGTACTGACCGCCCGTGGAAACGGCAATATCGCTGTTGTTTACGCACGAGAGTGCGCCCTTGCAGTAGCCCGCAATGCCACCGACGTACGCCATGCCGGTGCCACCCTCAACGATCATGGCAGTGGAAATAAGCGTGCCGTTGTTGGTGCAGCTTTCAAAAATACCGCCGCGCCCTGCAATGCCGCCAACATAGCCCTTGCCCGTAATGGTATTGTTGTTGGTTGCGAGCTTGATGTTGGCACCCTCGCCGTCACCCACAAAGCTACCGACGTAATGGCCGCCCGTCACGTCCGCATTGTTGGTACAAACGGTCAACGTTTCAAGCCGGATGGCAAGCCCCACAAGACCACCTGCATAGTCGCCCGTCGCTGTCACCTCGCCGTCGTTATCACACTCCGAGACGCTAAAATAACCCAGACCATTATTATAAGAGCTATATTCATCCGCACCGACAAGTGAGCCAAATAGACCACCGACGCAAGTCGTACCTGTAATCATGCCACTGTTGGAGTTATCACGAAATGTGTATGTGAAATCGCTACCTGTTTTGACCAAAAACATGGTCGCATAACCGGCTATGCCACCCACACTATCCGCACCCGTTACAGACCCAATATTCTCGTTGCCGTTGATAAGATCGTTCCCGCCGACCTGCAAATAACCGACCAAGCCACCGACGTAAGAGCCTGCGTTTGCGACCTCAATATCTACGGTGTTTTTCGCGTTATTAAGGCCCGTGCAGTAACCGGCAATACCGCCCACGTAGCTTCTGTTCTTGCCGTCCTCAACGATAATTGCGGTAGAAACGATGTCACCGCTGTTCGTTGCGGTATCGATCTTGCCGGCATACCCCGCAATGCCGCCCACGTAGCCCTTACCCGTGATCACGCTGGTGTTGCTTGCGATCTTGATCGCAGTATCGGGCGCCTTACCAAGATAGCCGCCCACGTAATGACCACCCTCGACGTTTGCCTTGTTTTCACTGACCGCAATTTCAGTCAGTCTTTTAGCGAAGCCGATGATGCCACCTACACAGTCGCCTGTAGCTTTGACCTCACCGCTGTTCACAAACACCGAAATGGTGAAATAGCCAACGCCATTATTGTAGGAGCTATATTTCTCAGCCGGTGAAACATTACCGACAACGCCACCAACATTTTCCTTACCATAGACCGAGTTTTTATTGGTCTGCTCGGAAATAGAATAGGTAAAATCAGAGCTCGTTTTGACCACCGCGCTCGTGAGCATACCAAAGACACCGCCGACGTTCGTCGTACCCGTGACCTCACCCGTATTAACATTCTTTTTGGCACTGTCGTTGCCATCTACCATCAAGGTGCCGGCAATACCGCCGACGTTCTCCTTGCCAAGAACGGTGGCTCGGTTTTCACAGCTATGGATCTCACCGCAATCGTTGTAGCCGACTAGACCGCCCACGTGGCTGTAATACTGTGCCGAAACCTCGCCCTCAACAATGACGTGCTCAATCCTGCCCCGGTTGGTGCCCGCAAGAATGCCCGCCTTGCCCGCATCACCGCGCGAGGAAACCGTGCCCACGACCGTAAGGTTGGAAACCATGCCCTTGAGCACGCCGAAAAGGCCAATGCTCTCGGTATTCGTGGAGCTTACGGTAAGGCCCGTGATCTTATGCCCGGCGCCCGAAAGCGAGCCGGTAAAGTCCTCAATGGGTGCCCAATTTTCGACGTCCGAGAGGTCAATATCATGGGCAAGTTCAAAGGCATCGCCCGAGCCGGCAATGGCCGCAAGCTCCGCCGCGGTCGAGATCTTCTTGGCCGCAAACTTGGTTTGATCAAGCAGGGCGATGATCTCCTTTGCTGCATCCTCGGGATTTTCCGCAAGGCAGCAGTAAATGTCAAGCTTTTCGATATGGTTGACGTAATTGCCACTCATAAAGCCCTCATCCAGGGAGTAGTAATAGGTTTTGCCGTCCACCGTCACGGTTGCATGCTCGGTGACGGTTTGTGTGCCGCCGTAAGAATATTGATATGCCACCGCATCAGCCGTAAGGCCCACCAAAATGGGACCGGTATAATTGTCGGAACAAAGCAATCCCACCGCGGCGATACCGTTGTTAACCTTAATGTAGTCTCTGCTCTTGACGGTTACGAGCTTTGCGCCCTTCTCGGATACGTAAAGAATATCCTCGGCAGAATAGATGCTACCGCTTCCGTCGTCATCCTCGTCACCGCCGCTGCAGCCAACGAGTGCCACGGAGGAAAGAAGGAGCAACAGCGCCAAAAGAACAAATCCTAATTTTTTCATAATGAAGCTCTCCTGTTGTAATTTGTCTCAATCCGTTACCGGAATGGGGTCTGTATCGATCGTCGTGACGTTGCCTGCGGCATCGGTCACGGTCAAGGTATATACCACCGTGCCGCCCACCGTGATCTCACCTGACTTCAGCGTCGTTCGCACCGACAAGGTCTTGCCGAAGCTATCCGTCGCCACGGGGTTCAAAAGTGCATTTTCCACGTAATCGGGCAAAAGCGTTTTGGGCGTCAATGCCGTATTGGGACCCGTCACGTAGAAATAAAAATTGGTATAATATTTTTCCGAAATATTGCTGCTGTTGCGATAGCTTGAAACACAAATGATATCCCCAGCCTTCGCCGTAAAGGTCACCGAGCTATAGGTGGTGGAGCGCGCCATGGTCTTCGCCAGCACCCCCGCACCGGTCGTTTGATTATAAATGGCAACGTGCGTACCGTAAGAGTAATCGTTTGAGCCATTCTTATAATAAATGGTATAGGTGCCGTCGGCAGGGATGCTGAAATAATCGTATCTGTACTTATCAAACAGCGACGTACCCTTCGTGGAGAAGGAGTACGAGCCGCTGACATTATTGTTCGCC
Organism: Clostridia bacterium; assembly: GCA_017508425.1. Lineage (GTDB taxonomy): Bacteria > Bacillota > Clostridia > Oscillospirales > CAG-272 > Firm-07. The sequence continues at coordinate 16,971 of JAFVYZ010000049.1, forward strand.
GTTACAATATCCAACGCGAAATTACCATAGCCACTTGTGGTGGGCTGATACCACCCCGCGTAAAGGGTGAAGCTTCTGACGATATCGGTGGTGAAGTCATAGGGCTTGCCCGTGCAAGCGGCGTCAAGATACCAGCCGCGGAACACATACCCTTCTCGCGTGGGTGCTGCGGGATAAACAAGGCCCACCGTTTCCGTCACCGTTTGCGGTGCAAGCGACCCCTCACCGCCATTGAGGTCAAACGTGACCGTCACACCCTTGCCGTCAATGGAAAGATATTCCTCACGGCTGATGCTGTTGCAGTTGTACTGCAGATCTGGGGTGGCATGCACCTTGACGGTAAAGTAGCGAACATCCGTGTTCCCGTACTCATCCACAATGGATGCGGTAATGACCATTTCCTCACCCGCCACTTGTGCGCCCGAATAGATGCTGACTGTAACCGTAAGCTCATTGCCCGAGGGAATGTCGGTGGCGGCAATACCAAGAAGCATCGCGCTGACGGTGTCACTCACCTTGATATCAAGTCTGCCTGCCATATCGATATAAGGCAAAGCATTCGGCACGTACGAATTACTGTAAGTACCAACAAAGCGGTAGTAAGCGCTCTGACCACCGTAATTAAGAGAGTTTCGGATCGTCACGCGCGAGGCCGATCTGCCGATCATGGTACCGATATCAGCGTTACCGCTTATGTCGCCCAGATTTTCGCACGAGGTGATCTCAATCGCGACGTTTGACCAGCCTACAAGACCGCCAACGTATTGCTGGCCCATCACGCTGCCTTGATTTTTACTGTATTCGACCTTGCCGGCATTGATAAAGCCCGCAAGACCCGCAACGTAATTTTCGCCCGTCACGTTGCCGCTGCTGATACTTTCAACGATCGACGCGTCGATGCGACCCACAAGACCGCCAACGTAGTTTTTACCCGACACGTTACCGTTGCACTCGGAATTACTGATGTTGCCCGTAGCCCAGCCTGCAAGACCGCCGACGTAATGATCCGTGGCAACGATATCCACCACGCTCTTGCCGCCCGAAATGGCACCGCATTTGCCTGCAAGGCCGCCTACGTACGTGCGCGCCTCGCTGTTTTCGGTGAAAAATCCACTCGCAAGAACGCTGCCGTAGTTCTCACAATCCACAAGCTTAGTCGCATAACCCTGGCCGATAATACCGCCGACAAAGGCCGTACCCGACACGGTGTTATTATTAATGGCACCCGTAATGGTGACGGTACTCGTCAGATACCCGACATACCCGCCAACACCGTAAACGCCCGTGACGTCCGCAAGGCTCTCCACGGCAATGATCTCACAGTTCGAGCTGAGCTCACCCACAAGACCACCTGTGTCATCCTTACCACTCACGGTACCGTTGTTCTGACAAATTTCAATTTTTGCGCCCGACATTGAGCCTGCAAGACCGCCGACCTCAGCGCCTGCACCCGTGACGTTGCCGCTATTGGTCGAGGTCATCAGCGATCCGTACAGGCGCCCGACAAGACCGCCAACAGCGGAAGCACCCGAAACGGTGCCCTCGTTGATCGAGCCCTTAAGGTCGCCCTCGCAATAGCCCGCAAGGCCACCCACGCGATTGCCCGTAGCCGTCAGATTGACGGTGTTTTTACCATCCTCAATACCCTTGCAGTAGCCCGCAAGGCCACCAAGATAGCTGTGCGGCTTTCCGTCCTCGGTGACAGTGCCCGTAGAAATGACCTCTCCGTGGTTTTCACACCCCGTCAGCTTGCCGCCGCATTTACCGACAATACCGCCAACGTACGCGCGGCCCGTGATGGTCGCCGTGTTTTTGTAAAGGGTAAGATTGCCCGAGGTGTAGCCGAAAAAGCCACCCACGTAATAACGGCCCGTGACCGCTGCCACATTGTTATCCCCCGAGCTGCTACCCGTAGAATAGCCCGCAACGCCGCCGACGTAGTCGCCTCTGCTCTCAACATCGCCCATGTTTTTACTGTTTTCAATCGTAGCGCACGTGCGGCCGAACAAGCCGCCGAGATAATCGCCGTCGGCCGTGATCTTGGCCTTGTTCTCAACGCCGCTTGCCGTGCCGTAGGCATCACCCACGATACCGCCAACGTAAGACTTGCCCGAAACAGCACCCTCGTTAATGCACGAAGCGACCTCGCCCCTGCATTCACCAACGATGCCGCCCGTGTAATCGCCCGCCGTGATCTCGGCAAGATTCTTACAGCCCTCAATGAGAGAGCGATCGGTGCTCTTGCCCGCAATACCACCCACACGAGTGGCATATTTGGCATTCACCGTGCCCGACACGGTCACGTCGCCGATCGTACCCTGATTGGTACCGGCCACGATACCGATGCCCGACTTGTTGCTCATCGCCGTCACGGTCACGTTTTCAAAATGAATATCGTAGACCTCGCCCGTAAGGGTGCTGAAAAAGCCGAGGTTATCTGCATTGGCATTCAGCGTAAAATTGGATATTTTATGCCCCGCACCGTCAAGATAGCCCCCAAATTCAATGGACGACCAAACGGCACCGTCAAGATCGATATCGGCATTCAGCTGATAGGCCCCGTCCTTACCGTTAAGGCCCTTGAGCTCCTCAACCGTGCCGATCTGCTCGGCCGTAAAGGTGATGGTGACCGTATTGCTTTCGGCAACCACCTTGCCGTTCTCTATATAAGAGAGCTTGATCGACACCGTGCCGGGGGCACCGGCCGTAACGTAGGTGTCAAACCAATGTCGATCATTGAGTCGGTGATTAAACTTGACTCTGGCGGTATTCTCACCTACGACCTCATATTTAATGTTATCCTGATAAAAGGGCTCGAAGCTGGCGGATTTGTCAAGAAAGACCTCCTCACCGACCTTGGCACTCTCCCCGATCGATATGGTGATCGTGCGGTCGCCGCCCTCCTCATCGTTCGAGCAGGCCACCATTCCCACCAAAAGCAGGAGCATCAGGAGCACCCATCCTATTTTCTTCATCGTAGTTCTCTTTTCTTTAAAAAATTACAGCGCGCTCCAGATTCGGTTTTCAATATCACACCAGCCGGGAGCCGTCTTGTAGGCGTTCAGAACGTCTCTGGTGTGATCCACCTGAATGCCGTAGTTGGCATCAACACCGGCAAACACACCCGTGCCGAGCGTCGGGGGCTCACATCTCACCACCACGGTAGTAAGAGCCGCGCAATTCGCAAACGCGCCATCGCCGATCGCGGTTACGTGACGCGGGATCGTTACCTTCGTCACGGCCGTGAAGGAAAACGCGTTCTCGCCGATCTTCACAATGTTATGCGCGCTGATCGCCTCGGGGATCACCACCTCGGTATCGGTACCGAAATACTGCTTGATGGCGTATCCGCCCGTGACCTCCTCCACGGCAAAATCACCGAAGATATTACCAAGCGAGGAAATACGGGAGGAAAGCGTACGCCAGCCGTTACTGGTCTGATAATTACGTACCATAGAGCTGTTTACATAAACGGCAAAGGTATCGGAGAAGCCCGAAAGTGCCGTATCGCTGAGCGTGGGGACCTTGGTAAGCTCCAGCTTCAATGCCTTGAGATTGGCGCACCCGGCAAACGCGCGCGCGTTGATGGTAAAGGTAGCCGCCGTGCTTGAGATGGTCACGTTAACAAGCTTGCGGCAATTTTCAAATGCACCCTCCTCAATCGTCGTTAGCCTGCTGCCACCGAGCACGATCGAGGTAATATTCGCACTGCTGAATGCGTAAGCCTGTACCTTGACGGTGTCGGGATCAAGCGTATATGTCGTACCCGTCTTTGCAATAGGATACTGCACCAGATAGGCAGAGGTGCCGACCTTCGAGTAAAGTACGCCGTCGATCACCTTGTATTTCTCGTTACTTTCATCGACCTCAAAGGCGGCAAGCGACTTCATATCACGGAAGGCACCTGCGCCAATGCTTGAGACCTTGGCGGGAATCATCACAGCCGTAACAGACTCACAGCCGGCAAAGGCATCCTTGCCAATGGTGGTAACCTTTTGAGGAATAATGATGCTCTTCAATGCCACACAACCCTTAAAGAGATTTTGCGGCAGGGTTTCTATGCCCGAGGGCAATACAATGCGCTCAAGGGCAGTACAGCCCTCAAAGGCGCCGCTATCAAATTCGGTAATGGTCTGAGGCAACAGGATCTCGCGCACGGTGGTCGAAACGATTTTGCCCACACGCGTGACCTTTTTGTTGTAATAGGAGCTCGGCACCACCAAGCGCACGGCGTTGCCGACGCCCGTGTAACCAACCTTATATTCACGATCGTAATTGATGCTCGTGAACGTGAGGACCGCGTTGCTCCCCTCCTCAAACTTGGCATAAAGCGTCACGTTTTCCTCCGAGGAGGCTGGTACGGTATAGGGGAACTCCATCGGATAGAGCCGATCCTCATCAAAGCACCACGCAACCAAGCAGCTGTTATCCAGCGTACTGCCCGGCAGCTCGTAGATCACCGTGCCCGCCGTATAGGTCACACTCTTGACGGCGGTACCTTCACTGACAAATTGATAGGTGATCTTCTTTGCACCGAAGCGGGCGTACAGCGTAACGGTACCCTCGTTACCGGGGGTAAAGTGACGGTCGGTAAAGGTTTCGATACCCGACAGGGGCTTACCGTCACTGCCGGTGATCTGCTTGCCCTTTTCCTTTTCGGTAAACCAACCGACAAAGGAAAGCCCCTCCTTGACAAGCACGGGGAGCTGACCGATCTCAGCATCATAGGTTACACCCATATTCTCGGTGATATCACCGCCCGTAGCATCGCAATAATCAAAAATCAACACGTAGTTGTTCGGAATAAAGCGGGCATATATCTTGCTGGAATTGCCACTCTTCCAAGTCTCGCCATTGCTTTTTCCCTGCGCATTGGTATAGGCGGTGCCGCCCTCCTTGGCACTGTACCACCCAAGGAAGGTATAACCCGTTTTAGTGGGCACGCCAAAATCATAGCTGCTGCCGACCGTAACCGTGACCTTCTCTCGAAGCGAGTCCCCATCGTAAAGCCCTACCTCCTCACTGCCGCCGCAGGCTGTCAGTATAACACCTACTGCAAGCAGTAACAAACACGCAAAGCACACCATTGCCGTCTTTTTGAACATTCTATAACCTCCGCAAACGCTTGCACGCGTTAATATTTATAATTACATCATAACATAAATAAAAAATAAAAACAATAATTTTGCAAAAATTTCATAAATAAGAAATATTTTGCCAAAACGTACGGTTTGACACACGAAAACTTGCATGATATAATAAAACAAAAACACACTGCAAAGGAGGACACCCATGTCTTACCTTCCCAACGAAAAAAGATACGAGAAAATGACCTACAACCGCTCGGGCGCGAGCGGCCTGAAGCTGCCTGCCGTGTCCCTCGGGCTCTGGCACAACTTCTCCTCCAGTGACAATTTCTCAAACATGAAGTCACTTTGCCATACCGCCTTTGATCTTGGCATTACGCATTTTGACCTTGCCAACAACTACGGGCGCCCCGAGCCGGGGAGCGCGGAGAGCAACTTCGGTAAAATTTTAAAGGAGGGGCTTGGCGCTTACCGCGACGAGCTCGTGATCAGCACCAAGGCCGGCCACCCCATGTGGGAGGGCCCCTACGGCGACCACGGGAGCCGCAAATACCTGCTCGCAAGTCTTGATGCGAGCTTAAAGCGCATGGGGCTTGACTACGTGGATATTTTTTACCACCACCGCCCTGACCCCGATACGCCGCTTGAGGAAACGATGGGCGCGCTCGACCAAGCCGTGAAGAGCGGCAAGGCCCTTTACGTCGGTCTTTCCAATTACGACGGGGAGCGTATGACAAGGGCCGCCGAGATCCTCTCTGACCTCAAATGCCCCTTTATCATCAATCAAAACCGCTACTCGATCCTCGATCGCAGGGTCGAGCAAAACGGATTGCTTGACGCCGCCCTGCGCGAGAACAAGGGCGTGATCGTATACAGCCCCTTGGCACAGGGGCTCCTCACCGACCGCTACCTCAACGGCGTGCCCGAGGACAGCCGTGCACGCTCGGGCAGTATCTTTTTGAACGAAAAGCTCATCACCGAAAACACACGCGAAAGGATCGGAGCATTGAATGAAATTGCCGCCGCACGCGGCGAAAGCCTCGCGCAAATGGCGCTGGCGTGGGTCCTGCGTGCCCCTGCCGTTACGAGCGTTTTGATCGGTGCCTCCAAGGCCGCGCAGATCTGCGAAAACGTTAAGGTACTAAATAGCGCCCCCTTCAGCGCCGAGGTGCTGGCAAAAATTGATGAGATTGCCCTCGGTTAAGCCCAAAACGGTATGAAAAAAGCCGCGAAAGCAGTTTGCTTTCGCGGCCTTTTTCGTTATTCCATCGTGCGGTAATCAAGCACGGGCCAGTCGGCAGGCGGATCGCCAAGATCGGGCACGTCAAGGAGCACGCCCCCCCGAAGCGCGGACTCGTGCGCGATAAGCCCCGGGATATTGTACCTTGCCGTCGCCCAGATGTTGGTGGGCGAGAGCTTGCCCGTTTCGTAGGCACGGCAAAAATCGTCAATGAGGAACTGATGCGTGCCGTTGTGGCCGTTCTTTTGGCCCTCAAACTCACGCGGCAATCTCTCGGTGGGCTGAATGGGCGCCGTTTTCTCGGTGCCCGAAAAGCCCTTGGCGTCGGCCAGGAGCTGGATCGCCTCGTCGTAATTTTCGTTAATCGCCTCAAAAACTGCCTTTGGCTGCAGCCTTTCCGTCACGTCGCGCATCTTCACATGCCCCGGACGGTCGGGATCCCACGTAGCTTGATGGTGGCGTGCAACGGAAAATTCGTAGCCGCCCTCCGAGCCGAAAAACTGCGAAATATAGGTCTCGGGAGCGTGCCAGCCAATGCAACGGTTCTCGCTGATCCTCGCCACACCTCCGTTTGAAAGCTGAAGCAGCATCATCTCACAGGAGAAGGGGTTGTTGTAATGATTTTGCCCATCTGTGCCGTAAATATCGGTACGAGGGCTTTTTGCAAAGCCAACGGCAGCGACCTTTTTGGCATAGACGCCGGGCATGGCACTCAGGACCATCGAGGTCGAGTGCGTAGGGTAAAAGAAGGGGGGCACGCCGGCAAATTTGCGCCAATCGTCACCACCCGAGCTCTTGAAGCTCTCCTCCATATTGCGGATATCGTGGTTGTACTGCGCCTCGGCGTAAACGAATTTACCGAAGGTGCCCTTTTTGAACTCCTCACGGCAGTAAATGGCGGCAGGGCGATAAAAGCCGGTCTCGCCCATTGAGTACGTCAGGCGCGTTTCGCGCACCAGGCGCTCGATCTCCATAAGCTCCTCGACCGACACGGCACCCGGCACTGCCGAATACACGTGCTTACCGGCCTTCAGGGCCGCGATCACCATCGGACCGTGCATTTCGCGCGGCGTGAAGATGGCCACGGCGTTGATCTCCTTGGCACTCAGCGCGTATTCAAAGCTTTCACAGCGCAGCACGCCGAAGCGCTCGGCAAAATCCTCTTCCCGATCCTTTCTCTTATCGCAAACGTAAACCGCCTCGACCACGGGGTGGGCCTTAAAAAGCGGCACGAAGAAGCGCGAAAAGCGCCCACAGCCAATGACGGCAATTCTCATTTTTTCTCTTGTCATATCTTACTCCTTTTTCCAAGCACGTCGGCGGACATTTTGGCAAATACGTACTGCCCCGTGCCCGTTACGTGCATCGAGGCCTCACCCTCGCCAAAGGCCAGGGTCACGTGAAGCTTGCCGGCGTAGGTATCGGTCACCTGCAGCAGGATCATGAGGGTATTTTCGTCCACGAAGGCCGCCGAGGCCATCGCGTCGTACGCACCCACCTCCCACACGCCCATGCGATCGGCACGCGCACGCTCACCAAAGGAAAATTTCGTTTTTTTGTGAAAGCCAAGGCCAAACTCAAACCCGAGGGGCTTGCCGTCCCTGACGAAATCAAGGCGACCGCCCTCCCCCTCAAAGCACACCGAGAAGCGCTCAATGCCGAGCGCATTTCCAAAAACGCTCTCAAAGCTCGCACCGTTTACGGTGCTTTTGAGGGGGCTCTCGACACTGCCGCGCTGTACTCGAAGCGCGCGCGACCCCTCATAGGCCGTAAGCGCCGCCTGTGCCACGGGGTCCACCTCGCCGCTTTTTTTGTCAAACAGCGGTAGCAGCAGCGTTGCAAAGCTGTGGTAAATAAGCTCCGGGGCGGCGCCGGCGCCCTGATCGTCGGCGTTGATCACCAGCGTCACGTCACGGTGCTTATCGTAAAGCGCCAGCTGATCGCCCGCGCCCACGAGCGCGAAGCCCACGGGGGTGATCCACGTAAGGTACCCGTAGCCCGAGTTTTTCAAGGGCCCGACGCCTGCGTAAACGTCGTTATGGGTCATCGGCGAGATGGCGTCGCGCATAAAGCGCGCATCAATATACTGCTTGCCGCCGACGTTGCCCTCACAGGCAAACAGGCGCGCGAGGATCAAAAGATCGCGCGTGGTGCACATCACGCCCGAGTCACCCACGCCATGCCCACCGGGCTCCTTTAAAACGTAGCTCTCCTTTGAGAACCCGAGCTCCAGCAAGACCTTTTCCTTTAAATAGGTGAGAAAATCCTGCCCCGTCAGGCGCTCAATGATGACGCCGAGCAAAAAGGAGCCGATGCTGTCGTAGGTGAAGTAGGAGCCGGGGGCCTTGGCGCTTTTTTGCGTGTAATAGGCCTCGACCCTGGTTTTGAATTTGCCCCACCACGCCACGTTGGTGGTGATATTGCTCTTCATTTGAAGCATATCGCGCACGCGACAACGGGTGTAAAGGCCATCGTTCGTATTTTCGTTCAAAAATTCGGGGAAATAGTCGATAATGACGTCGTCAAGACAGAGCAGTCCCTCGGTCACGGCTACGCCCACGGCGGCGCTGACGAAGCTTTTGGATACCGAATACTGTCGGTGCAACGTCGCCGCCTCAAAGGGCTTGTAATAGGCCTCGTAAACGACGTCGTTGCCTCGCGCGATCAGGAGCGAATGGGTGAAAAACCCGACGTCGTCAAGGGATTTTACAAACGAAAGCAGATCCGCCGAGGCAACGCCTGCCGCCTCGGGCGCGATCCTTTTCAACGCCAATGCCATATCAATCCTCACGCTTGCCCGTTTCAAACTGACGGGTCGAAAGCTGCCAATCGGGCTTTTCGCGGAAAGGGTGGTTGAATTTTTTGGTCAGCACACCCTTCGCCTCCAGATGGATGTAGCAGGCGCGGTCGCAGGCGCGGCCGCAGATCGAGGTGCGATAAAAATGCTTTGCCGGGGGGTAAAAATAGATCTGATCGAGCACGTCCTTGGCGCTCTCGGCGTCAAAGCGAGCGCGGCCGTTGATGATATCCATTCTTGTTTCGGCAGGATAGTCGGGGAAGGCCTCGGGGGGCATAAAGGGGTTCTTGGTGCCGTTGGCACCGCTGTAATACACGGCGCACTGCCAGCTGTTGAGTTTGCCCGTGTCGTCGATCGCGCCACCGTGGCAGGCCTTGATGCACTCGCCGCACCCATCGCACAGCGACGGGGTGAGCATGGGCGTGGCCTCAAGCTCCATATCGGTCAAAATAAAGCAGTAGCGGATAAAGGGGCCGTATTCGGGCGTCAGGAGCGAGCCGATCATGCTTCGCTCGCCAAGGCCGCACTTGACGGCACAGCCAAGAAAGTCCAGCTGTACTTCCTTCGTCACACCGCGATAAACGTCGCTGTACTGCATTTCGGGGTTGGTTTCGTTCTCCCCCTCCACGATCAGAGGGCTCTTGCGCTGAGGCAGGGCGATATATCCCTCCTGCTCAATGAGATTCGACACGCGCAAAAGCGCCATGGGCATCACGGTCTCCTCTAAGTTTTCAACGCCCATCGTGGTGTATTGGTAGTAGGTCGTGCCCTCCTCCACGCCGCGATAAATGCCGCGAAGCACGCGAAAGCCAAGACCGATGACGGTCTTCACCCCCGGGAAAAGGCGGAACACGGGGTCTTTTTTCTCGAAGCGATCGGCCGGGGCAAAGCCCACGATATCAGCATCGCATTTTTTAGCCAGCGCGATGATCTGCTCTCTCATAGCTTCCCCTCCTCCTTCAAGTGCTTGTAGCACGCCACCTCGCAGGCCTTGCCGCAAAGGCAAGCCACATACCCGAGGTGCGTGTTGGGTAAAAATTTCAGCGACGGGAAGAGTGCCTTGGCGCTCTCGGCGTCAAATCGCTTCTCGCCATCAAGGATCGCCTCACGCTCGGGGTGATCCTTCAAAAAATCATCGGTCATAAAGGGGTTTGACCTGTGCGCACCGCGATAATACACGCTGCACTGCCAGCTATCAACACCCGTATTGGGGTCAATGGCACGGCCGGGGCAGGCCGAAAGGCATTTGCCGCACCCGTCGCACAGCGCCCCCCCAAAGGGCGCGTCGGTTTCAAGCGGCATATCGGTGATGATAAACACCCAGCGCATAAAGCTACCGTATTTCGGCGCGATCACCTTGCCGTGGAGACCCACGCTGCCAAGGCCGCACACCTCGGCCGCCTTGCCAAAATCAATGAGCACGTCGGGGGTGGCCTTACCCTCGGCCACGGGCGAGGCAAACTCGAGCTCGTACACACGACTGACCTCGGGGTTCATCGACTTATCGCCCTTGGCGCGAAAGCCGGGGACGCTGCGTTGCAGGCACGCGTCGTACCCACAGTCCTCGATCATCGCGCCCATTTTCAAAAGAAAGATCTCGGCGAAGCTCTCGTCGTTGTATTTCACCCCAAGGTTTGCGTAATTAAAATATTGATTTTTTTCGGCCATGGCCATATAAAGCCCCCTTGGCACGGGCAGGCCGAAGCCGATGATGCAGGTAGCGTTCGGCAAAATCTGCAGCGGGTCGCGCTGAAGCGCCTCGCCCCGAAAGTGCTTGATATCGCCGATGCCGCACACGGCGGCGCCGAGCTCAAGCGCTCTTTGCTTGATCATTTGAGCTGTTATCATCCTAAAACTCCTTCTTCGGGGTGCGGATCGCGCACCTCGGTATTTTCCTTGCTCGTATTGCTGTGCTCCACCACGAAAAGCAGAGCGTCGGGGGTCGTTTTTACGTGGTGCCACGTCGCCCTTTTGACGTTATAGGCGCGCCCCCTTTCAAGGGCCGTGGCACACTCCCCCTCATCCTCGATCGTGTAGATCGTGGCGCCGCCCTCGATGAGGACGAACACCTCGTCGGTTTCAAGGTGGCGCTTAAAGGTTTTCTTCTCCCCGTACTCCTCACTGTGCGTAATGAAGGCCGTTTTAAACCCGGGGTAAGTGGTTTGCAGGCAAAAGCCCTTTTTACTGACGGTACTGATCTCGATCATCGGTCCATCTTCCAGGGCTTGGCGGTGTGGCGCAAGGGGGATTTGAAGCGCCCCTCCATACAGCCGCCCTTCTTTTCAAGCATGCTGACGCAAGCACGGATACAGCCGCCGCACTTGGCCATATTGTAGCCGACCCAGCTGGGGAAAAATTTTTCAAGTGCGGTATAGACCTTCATAACCTCTTTTTCGTCTGCCTTGTCGGTGACGCCCTCAAGGAGGTCGAGCATGCCTCCCTCGTTTTTGTCAAACACCTCCTTGGGCACAAAGGGGTTGTAATAACGGCCCGCGTGGGTATAAAAGGCGTAGCAGCGCCACATATCAATGTCGCCCCACTCGCACTTTTTGCCGGCCACCTCAACCGAAATGGTCTTGCCGGAATTGATCGCGGGGATGCAGCCGCCGGGGCATTCCCTGACGCACGCACCGCACTTACGACAAAGCGGCTCACCCGAATACATCTCGTCGTATTCAAGCTCGGCGTCGGTAAAGATAAACGCCACACGCTGAAGGGGCCCGAACTCGGGGGTCAGGAGCATCTTGCTCCAGCCGATCTCGCCAAGGCCGCACGCAACGGCCGCAAGACGGAATTGAAACTGAAGATCCGGCGGCTGCTTACCCTCCTCGGCAGGCCTTGTGAACTGCACGCTTCGGTGGTGCGCGGTCTTGGTCTTGGCGTGCTTGCTGATCTCAATTTGCTCCTCGGGCGAAAGGGTGTTGCCGGGCGTGCCGTCCATATCGGAAACGGCGCCGCGCGCACCCGTGTTACGGTACACGAACGCCTCGTACCCGGCGTCCTCGATCACCTTGCCGACGTGGTAAAGCACGGCCGGGGCGTGGATCTCGTTGATGCCGCCATAGGCCATCGAGGGGTACTGATAAAACTGCGTGCCCTCCTCAATGCCGCGCTGAACGCCGCGCGGAATGCGAAAGGCCATGGCAATGCAGCTCTTGGCGCGTGGGAACAAAAACTGCGGGTTCATCACGTCGGGCGCGCCCGAAAAGCGCGACAGGGGGCCGATGCCGCAAAGATCCGCCCCTGCCTCAAAGGCCGCCTCCTTAATCATTTTGCTGGTAAGCATAATTCTCCTCCAATTTCACAAACGCGTTTTCGGCGTTTTGATAGATCAATTTTCCATTTTCAACAACGCGCTCGATCCTGCCGTTTTCGAGCACGTAAGGGTATATCGTGCCTGCGTGATTTGGCTCAAGCAGCTCTGCCATATTGCCGCAGTAGCTCTTTTTTTCAATATAAGCGCGAAGGACGCGCTCGGGGCGCTCGTGTACGCGCGTCGCCAGCTTCATCGCGGGGGTAAGGTGCTCAAAAAGCTCCACGTCCTCGGGGCGCACGTAGTTTGTCGCGTCAAGCAAGCCCGCCTTGTTTTTGGCAAGATACGGTCTGCAAAGCCCCTCAAACTGATACCCGTTATCCATTTTTGAAGCCCCTGCCTCATGTGCCACCAGATTGTCGTGGAAGGTGTGTGCCGCGCAATCGTTGAGACACCCGCTGTTGGCGAGCAAATACATTTCCTTGCCGTTTTGGTCACACCAATCGCGCAACACCTGCAAGGCGTTTAGATCACGATTCAGCTCCCGCTTGACGTAAAAGCTGTCAAAAAGCTCGGATACGTACTCCATGCCCTTTACACTGCCAACACCCATATTGACCGAGGCACGCACGTCAAGCTCCTTAAAATTTTGCTTTAAAAATTTTGCAACAAGCGGCGAGGTTGTCGTAACCGACGCAAGAGAAAAATGAGAAGCTATGTATTCTACCGTTTCACCGACCGTCACAAAAAACGACTTGGATTGTGCGACGTCGCCGTAGCAATTGGCATTAAAAAGCAAATTAAAGGCAAGCCCCTCGCCATGCAAATAGGCAAGATCTCGCAGCTGCTTTGCCTGTGCCTCCCAGGGTGTAAGAGATGCGACCCGCGTTTGCGCGTTGCGGCCGCTGGGGGCGGCGCCCCACGAAAAATAGACCTCCCAAATATCCTTTTTCAGGCGCACAATTTCTTTTAGAAATTGGTCCGTAGCGCCCGTGGTATATCCAACCGAAAATTTCATGATATCCCCCCTTTTATCTTGATTATACATGAAGCAGCATCATTTTCATAGCAAAAAAACAAAGCGAAAGCATAACAAAACAAATTTTTCTTGATTTTTCGGGAGCCCTGTGCTACAATAAAGCCGAGAACATGAAAAAGGAGCACGCCATGACGCTTGAAAAGCTAAACCCCTTTATTCGCCACGCACAGCTTCACGCCTATCATCACGCCACGCGCGAGGACAGCATTTGCTATGACTGCCGCCTGTTTTACGCCAAGCAAGGGTGCGGAAGCTTCCACGTAAACGGGGAAATTCACCCGTTTAACCCGGGTACCTTGATCTTTTTACCCCCGAGAAGCGAATACCGCTTCTCCTTCCCCGAGGGGGTGCCGATCGGCTTTTACGTATTAAACTTTGACCTGACCAGCGAGTTTTCAACCCTCTCCAAAAGTCTTGGCATTGCAACGAGGAGCACCTTTGACGCCCAAAAGCTCCCCGTCTACGAGCTGCCCGAGGAGCTTTCAAATATAATTATTCAAAGAAACGCGACCACCGTTCTCGACCCGATCGAGCGTTGCATCCGCCTGTTTTTGCGAAAGGATAGCTACTATAAGCTCTTTGCATCGGGGTACCTCAAGCTGGCGCTCATACAGCTTTTGTGCGAGCAACGGGGCGAGAAAAGCGATTATCGCCTGGTGGAGGGCGTGCTTGAATACATCCGCGAGCATTACCAAAGCCCCGAGCTTAACAACGACGCGATCGCCGCGCATTTCAGCTATCACCCCTATTATCTGAGCGACCTCATCAAGCGCCACACGGGCAGGACCCTGCACCATCACCTGATCGAGTACCGCCTGCACATGGCGCGCCACTACCTTGCCACCACCAACCGGAGCGTTGCCGCCGTGGCCGAGGAGGTGGGCTTTGCCTCCTACACCTATTTTATTAAAAAGTTCCGCGAGCGCACGGGCATAACGCCCCTGCAATACCGCAAAAGCATGGTAATATAAAGGTTTATACGGCCGCGCATGAAAACAGGACGAAGAATTTTGGCAATTCTTCGTCCTGTTTTTAACAAACACTATATTAGCTATAAGCGATGAGGCGCGCTTGCGCTTGTCGTTATGAGCTTGCTTCGCAAGCGTTATGATATGATTGCTTTGCTTTTAACTGCACCGCGGTGCATCATAACTGCGCAAAGCGTATCATGGCTCTAAGCTCGCCGCAGGCGATCATAACTCTTTAAAACGTGAGTCCCGGGGACTCGTCTCTCGTACCGAAGGGGATGTCGATCTTCTCGCCGCGCAGGTCGGCGCAAAGCGCGTTATAGATCCACTGCCGCAAATGGCGGTTGGGGGCCTTTAACACGTGCTGTGCATAGTAAAAGGTCATATTATTGACCGGATCGACCGAGGCGTATGCGCCTGCGGCGCCGCTCCAGCCAAAATCGGTGCAGGTATCCCGGTACGGCGTGCGCATGCCAAGGCCGTATCCAAGACCGGGCTTCCATTTATTGAAGGGAACATGCTGCTCGGGCGTCAGGCGATCGGTTGCCATCATGGCGATCGTTTCCTTTTTTAAGATCACGTCGCCGATGCGCAGGGCCTCCAAAAACTTGATGTAATCCTCCACCGTGGAAATGCAGCCGCCACCACCGCCGGCAAATTCCTTGCCGAGATGACACCAGAATCGCCACACGGGCACGTACTCACCGGTTTGCGCATCGTATTGATATTGCTTGGCAAATCCCTCCCAATCCTCGATCGGATGCAGGAAGGTCGAGTGATCCATGCCAAGGGGCTCAAAAATATGCTTCTTGATGTAGCATTCGAACTTCTCGCCCGAAATAACCTCAATAAGGGCGCCCAGCACATCGTGCGCAAAGCTGTATTTCCAACCCTCGCCCGGCTCGTATTCAAGCGGAACCTTGGCGAACATATTGATCGTCTCTACCGTGGGGCAGTTGTTGCCGGGGATAGCATAGTACTCCTCAAGCACGGGGTCGTGCATGGCGTAGCCCATGCCTGCGGTCATCTCAAACAAATGCTTGATCTTGATGGGGTTTTTGGCTTTTCTCACCCCGTCCTCGGTCTTTACCGTCATTTCGGCAAAGGCAGGCAGGTAATCACAAAGATGATCCTCGAGCGAAAACAAGCCCTTTTCCCACAGCTGCATCGCAGCGGCGCAGGTGATCAGCTTGGAGCAGGAATAGATGTGATATTTTTCCTTTCCGCTCATGGGGATCTTGTTCTCGGGGTCGGCGTAGCCGCCCATGTGCCTGAGGATACACTCACCGTCCTTATAAACGATCAGGTCAAAGCCGGGAATACCCATATCAAGGAAATGCTGACATAGCGCTTTGGTTTGTTCAAACATAAAAGAGCCTCCAATATCCGTTCGTTTCACAAGAAGCTGAAAAAGCGGCGTTTGTGATTTCAAAACATTATAACATAATTTTATAGATAAAGCAAGAGTTTAAGCAAGAAAGAGGACTTGCCCCGCTTTCGGCACGCGGTGCCGACAATCACGCCAACGGCGTGTATATCATCAATTCCACAGGAATTGCATATCATCAATGCAAAGCATTGTATATCATCAAGCCGCAGGTAAGATGCACGCCGGAGCGTGATGATATACTCGCCAAAGGCGAGATGATATCCACGACTGCGTCGTGATGATATGCCAAGCCTGCGGCTTGGATAAAACACAAAAGGCACCCGATTGGGTGCCTTTTGTGTTTGGTGCGGGTATCGCATTATGACCCAAAACAACAATTCATGGAGAAAAACTTATTTTACACTTCTTGCC
>JAFVYZ010000050.1 GCA_017508425.1 Clostridia bacterium
GCGTGTAACGGAAAGAGTACGGATGCCGGAAAACTGATGTCTTTAATGGCAATGGGAATCAGACAGGGAGATGTGGTGACCGTAACGGTTGAAGGTGAAAAGGAAGAAGAGGCTGCTGTAAGAATCCGGCAGTTTATGGAACGTAATTTATAGCAGGGTAAGAGGTAGACAGGAATGGAAGTTTATCAGGGGAAGTCGATTTTAAAGGGTATTGCAATCGGAAAGCTTTTGTATCATCAAAAAGAAGAAAAACTGGTGGAGCGGTATAAGCCGGAAAGTCCGCAGGCAGAGTGGGAGCGGCTTCTTGCGGCAAGGGACATAACGCTCGGACAGTTACAGGGATTGTATGAAAAAGCGTGCCGAGAGGTCGGAAAAGTGCATGCGGCCGTATTTGAGGTGCATATGATGATGCTGGATGAGCAGGACGATTATATGGATTCGCTTTCGAATAATTCAGTTTCACTCCGCGCAAAGCCCTTGCGGGCGAGCGCGGTTGAATAAAACCCCCAACATTCGGTAGGAAATCAGACCCACCTTCAAAATCAGTAAGGCGTTCGATTTAACCCCCGATTGGCCGCCGACCGGTGTCGGCAGCAAGAAAAAATGTACTTGCATAAAGGAGGATAAAACTATGCAAATGTCTGACGTTATTGCCGATATGCTCACGCGTATTCGTAACGCAAGCGATGCGAAGCACGCGACCGTTGACATTCCGGCATCCAACATGAAGAAATCCATTGCCGACATTCTTGTCGCTGAGGGCTACGTAAAGGGCTACCAGGTGATCGAGGACGGCAAGCAGGGCACCATCCGCGTGACCCTGAAGTACGCTGCAGGCAAGCAGAAGGTCATTCGCGGTCTTCGCCGCGTATCCAAGCCCGGCCTTCGTATCTATGCCGGCTACGAGGATATGCCCAAGGTTATGAACGGCCTTGGCATCGCCATCGTTTCCACCTCGAAGGGCCTCATGACCGACAAAAAGGCTCGTGAGCTCAAAATCGGCGGCGAAGTTCTCGCCTTCGTTTGGTAAGGAGGTAGAAAGATGTCTAGAATTGGTAGAATGCCCGTTGCAATTCCCGCAGGCGTTACCGTTACCGTGGGCGAGGGCAACCTCGTTACCGTTAAGGGTCCCCTTGGTACCCTTACTGAAAAGTTTGCTTCCGTTCTCACCATTGCCGTTGAGGGCAACGAGGCCATCGTAACCCGTCCGAACGATGAGAAGGAAGTAAGAAGCCTGCACGGTCTTACCCGCGCGCTTCTGAACAACATGGTCGTGGGTGTTACCCAGGGCTACAGCAAGACCCTTGAGATCGTCGGTGTCGGCTACAAGGTAGTCAAGCAGGGCAAGACCCTTCAGCTTTTCCTTGGTCAGTCCCTTGTAAAGGGCCTGCCCCAGGCATCGCTTCAGGTCACTGAGCCCGACGGCATCACCTTCGAGGTACCCAACCCCAACACCATCGTTGTCAAGGGTATCAACAAGCAGGAAGTAGGCCAGATCGCCGCTGTGATCCGCAGCAAGCGTCCGCCCGAACCCTACCACGGCAAGGGTGTTAAGTATTCCGACGAACACATTCGCCGCAAGGCCGGTAAAGCCGGTAAATAATGAAAGGAGTGGAGTAAAATGGTATCGAGAAAGGACAGCAATCAGGCTCGTCTTAAGAGACATAAGAGAGTCAGAGCAAAAATTTCCGGCACTGCAGCACGTCCGCGTCTGGCTGTATATCGCTCTAATGCGAACATCAGCGCGCAGATCATTGATGACGTTGCAGGTGTCACGCTCGTTTCCGCTTCTACCCTTGAAAAGGCGTTTGAGGGAATCGGCAGCAATAAGGCCGCAGCTCGCTTCGTTGGCAAGACCATTGCAGAGCGTGCAGCAGCTAAAGGTATTACCGAAGTCGTATTCGACCGTGGCGGCTATCTTTATCACGGACGTGTATCGGAACTCGCTGAAGGCGCTCGCGAGGGCGGCCTGAAGTTCTGATTCCGGTTTGTACACTGCTTAACCTTGGTTAAGTAAATTTTAGGAGGAATAACATGGCTTACAATAGAAATCCTGGCGAACAGGAATTTAAAGAGCAGCTTATCGCGCTCAACCGTGTTTCCAAGACCGTGAAGGGTGGTCGTATCGCCCGTTTCGCTGCTATCATGGCAGTGGGCGACGGCAAGGGCCGCATCGGTGTTGGTCTCGGTAAAGCAGCCGAGGTGCCGGAAGCAATCCGCAAGGGCATCGAGGATGCAAAGAAGAATATGATCACGGTTTCCCTGAAGGGAACCACCATTCCCCACGAGGTGGTTGGCGTATTTGGTGCAGGCAAGGTGCTTTTGAAGCCCGCCGCTCCCGGTACCGGTATCATCGCAGGTGGCGGTGTTCGTTTCGTGCTTGAGCTTGCAGGTATCAAGAATATCCGTGCAAAGTGCCTTCGTTCGAACAACCCCGCTAACGTGGTAAAGGCAACCATTGAGGGCCTTAAGGCTCTTAGAACTGCGGAAGAAGTTGCGAAGATTCGTGACATCGACGTAGCACAGATCAAAGGTTAAGGAGGGTTCGCCATGAAAAAAGTAACTCTCGTAAAGAGCACCATTGGTGCAAAGCCCAACCAGAAGGCAACTGCCAAGTCTCTTGGGCTTAATAAAATCGGCGATTTCATCATTCATGAGGATAACGCCACTCTTGCCGGCAAGGTTAAGGTCATTTCCCACCTTGTTAAGGTAGAAAATGCTTGAAGGAGGTAAGAGAGATGAAACTTCATGAACTGAAACCCGCTGAAGGCTCCGCTAAGGCAGCTTGGCGTAAGGGTCGCGGTGCAGGCTCCGGCAACGGCAAGACTGCAGGCAAGGGTCATAAGGGTCAAAATGCTCGTTCCGGCGGCGGTGTCCGTCCCGGCTTCGAGGGTGGCCAGCTTCCCCTTTACCGCAAGCTTCCCAAGCGCGGCTTTAACAATGCGCGCTTTGCTAAGCTTTACACCATTGTCAATGTTGATGCACTCAACGTATTTGAGGATGGTGCAGTAGTCGATCTTGAGGCTTTGCTTGCGAAGAAGATCGTACGCAAGGCAAACGACGGTCTGAAGGTTCTCGGCAACGGTGAGTTGACCAAGAAATTAATCGTTAAAGCATCCGTCTTTTCCGCAACCGCGAAAGAAAAGATTGAAGCAGTAGGTGGAAAGACCGAGGAGGTATAAGGATGTTTAAGACGTTAAAGAACGCGTGGAAGACACCGGAACTTCAAAAGAAGATGCTCTTCACATTGTTTATCGTCCTCCTTTATCGCCTTGGTGCATGCCTTTGTGTTCCCTATGTCAGCCCCGATATTTCCACATCGTTTGAGAGTCTTTACGGCTCGTCCGTGCTTGGGCTTATGAGCATTTTGTCGGGCGGCGCAATGCAATATGCTACGCTGTTCGCGCTTTCCGTGAGCCCTTATATCACGGCATCGATCGTGATTCAGCTTTTGACCATCGCCATCCCCGCGCTTGAGCGTTGGGCTAAGGATGGTGCCAACGGTCAAAAGAAGATCTCGGCCCTCACCCGTTACGTAACGATCGCTCTTGCAGTCGTTACGAGCTATGGCTACAGTATGCTTTTGAAGAGCCAGGGATGGCTTGTGAAGAGCAACTGGTTTGCAATGCTGGTGATCAACGCCGCCTTCTGTGCAGGTGCCGCACTTGTGATGTGGCTCGCTGAGCTGATCAATGAAAAGGGCATTGGCAACGGTATTTCGATCATCCTGTTCGCAAATATCGTAGCGACGCTTCCCGGCATGGTGCTTTCCCTTTGGGACGGCGTTATTATGCACGGTTACGTTGCCAGCAAGGCATGGTCCGTTGTGATCGGTATTTTGATTACCATTGTTGTGCTTATCGTTGTTGTTGCAACGGTTGGCTTTGTGGTTTGGGTGACGAACTCCGAGCGTCGCATCCCGATCCAGTACGCGAAGCGCGTTGTGGGTCGCAAGATGTACGGTGGTCAGGCGACGAATCTGCCCATTAAGCTGAATATGACCGGCGTGATGCCGATCATCTTCGCCAGCTCCATCGTGTCTATCCCCGCTACCATTACCGCATTTATTACCAACGAGGAAAACGGCTTCAAGAATTTTGTCGAGAGCTTCTTCTCTCCGACAACTTGGCCCTACCTTGTGGTATATTTGCTCCTTATCATCGCGTTCTCTTATTTCTACGTGATGATCTCTTTCAATCCTGTTGAAGTGGCCAATAACATCGCTCAAAACGGTGGTTCCGTGCGCGGTATGCGTCCCGGCCGTCCTACGGTTCAGTACATCCAAAAGATCCTGAAGCGTGTGACTCTGATCGGTGCATTCTTCCTTTGCATCGTGGCAGGCCTTCCCATGCTTGTGACCGTTGTTACGACGGCAATTGGCACCTTCAATCCCACTCTTGCACAAAAGCTGCCCGATCTTAGCATCCTGACGTTTGGTGGATCTTCCTTGCTGATCGTCGTTGGTGTTGCACTGGAAACTGTGCGTGATCTTGAGGCACAGCTTAGCATGCGTGCAAGCAAGGGCTTCCTTGGCTGATCGACTGAGGCCGTATTTTGGAGGAATTTTATGAATTTAATTCTGATGGGGGCTCCCGGTGCCGGTAAAGGCACCCAGTCCGAAAAGATTTCAGAAAAATGGGGCATCCCTGCGATCTCTACGGGTGAGATCCTGCGTGCCGCGATCAAGGAAGGTACGGCCCTCGGACGTGAGGCCAAGACCTACATTGACGACGGCAAGCTGGTTCCCGATGAGACCGTGATCGGTATTGTCAAGGAATACTTGGCATCGAGTGTGTGCCAAAACGGGTTTATTCTCGACGGCTTTCCGCGGTCTATTCCGCAAGCTGAGGCACTTGATACACTGGGTGTTAAGATCGACGCTGTCCTTTCGATCGAGGTGGCGGACGAAACAATCGTAGAACGCATGTCGGGCCGTCGCGTATGTGCCTGCGGCGCATCCTACCATTTACTGTTCAATCCTTCCAAGGTGGAAGGTATTTGCGACAAATGCGGAGCGAAGACCACCGTTCGTGCGGACGACGCTCCCGAAACGGTGACCAAACGTTTGGCTACTTACCACGAGCAAACCGAGCCTCTGAAGGCATATTATGCCAAAAAGGGCTTGCTGCTTGAGGTAAAGGGGCAAGATGAGATCACCGAGACCACGCGCCTCGTATTCGATGCGCTCGGTTCAATCTCATTATGATACAGATTAAAAATTCCGAGCAGATCAAGCTGATGCGTGAAGCGGGCCGGATCACGGGCGAAGCCCTGATCGTGGCACGCGATCACATCCGCGAAGGTGTGAGCACCAAATACCTCGATACGCTGATTCGTCAGCATATCGAGGGGCGCGGTGCCAAACCCTCGTTCTTAGGGCTTTACGGTTTCCCCGGTTCTGCTTGTATCAGCATCAATGACGAGGTCATTCACGGCATTCCCTCGGAGCATCGTATCCTTCGTGAGGGTGATATTGTGAAGATCGACGTGGGTGCTTACTATAAAGGCTTTCACGGTGACAGTGCGAGAACCTTTCCCGTCGGGCGCATCAGCGCCGAGGCGGAGAAGCTGATCGCGGTGACCAAGCAAAGCTTTTATGAGGGATTGTCGGCGGTAAAGGTCGGTAATCGTATTGGTGACATCGGATATGCGATCGACTCCTACGTGCGTCGGTTCGGCTTTGGCACTGTGCGTCGTTACATCGGCCACGGCGTGGGCCGAGAGGTGCACGAGGCACCGGATGTACCGAATTTCGGAACTCCGGGCAGAGGCCCCCGCCTGTGCGAGGGACTTGTGATCGCCATTGAACCGATGATCAACCAGGGCTCGTTCGAGGTGAAGGAGTTGTCCGACGGTTGGACGGTAAAAACCGCCGACGGGTCGCTCTCCGCACATTACGAGAACACCGTAGCTCTGACGCCGAACGGTGTCATTAATCTGACCGAGGTTGAAATCGGTGAATGATCGCAAATACTGAAAGGGAGAAGAACAAATGGCAAAAGATGATGTCATTGAGTTTGAGGGTACCGTAGTTGAGGCATTGCCCAACGCTACCTTCAAAGTAAAATTGCCGAACGGTCATATCGTGACCGCGCACATTTCCGGCAAATTGCGTATGAACTATATTAGAATCCTGCCCGGCGACCGCGTGACCATTGAGGTGTCGGTTTACGACCTCACGAAGGGACGCATTACCTGGCGTGCAAAATGATCTTCGGATCAAACAAATAAGATGAAAGGAATGGTGTGACAAATGAAAGTAAAGCCTTCCGTTAAAAAAATCTGCGAAAAGTGCAAGATTATCAAAAGAGGCGGCCGTGTAATGGTCATCTGTGAGAATCCCAAGCACAAGCAGAGACAGGGCTAATCCCCACACTGAAGAAAGAGGTAAATAACTATGGCTCGTATTGCAGGTGTTGATATTCCCAATCAA
>JAFVYZ010000051.1 GCA_017508425.1 Clostridia bacterium
ACCTCGGAAAAAGAGCGCACGGGCATGCCGTGAAAGGCGTGCCCGCGCACAAACCCGTCGCTGGCAAATACGCCCTTGACGGCAATGTTTCTTTCTCCCAGGACTGCCAATATCTTATCCGCCCCATTTCCCATACCGTAAAGCCATATATCACGTGTTTCGGTTTTTAAGCTCTCCCATAAGGAGGGTAGGGTATGTAAGGTATGAAAGTTTGGCATCATCAGACTTAACCCATTTGTCCTTGCAGCTGCTTGCCGCCCAAAATGTGGAAGTGCAGATGCTTTACCGTTTGGCAGGCATCCTCACCGCAGTTGGTGATCACGCGGTAGCCGTTTGTCAGCCCCTCGTTTTTTGCAATCTCGGGAATTGCCTCAAAGATCTTGGCGACATACGCGCTGTTCTCGGCGCAAACGGCATCGGCTGAGGTAATGTGCGCTTTGGGCACTACCAATATATGCACGGGTGCTTGGGGGGCGATGTCACGAAAAGCGTAAACGCTGTCATTTTCAAACACCTTTGCTGATGGGATCTCTCCTGCAATGATTTTACAAAACAAGCAATCCATACGTTTTCTCACTTTACAAATTCATGAAAGATCGCGCTAAGCGTCTTCTCATAATCTTCTTCGTTGACACCGATGATGATGTTAAGCTCGCTCGAGCCCTGGTCGATCATGCGAATGTTTACACCGGCATTGTAGGCAGCATCAAAAATGCGTGCGGCGGTACCGCGTGCCTTTACCATACCGCGACCTACCACGGCAACAAGGCAAAGCCCGTCAAGAATTTCCACAAGGTCAGCCTTTACCTGACGCGTGATGCTTTGGAGAATGCGCTCGCGGCGGCCCTCAAGAGAGGAGGTTGCTACCACGATGCTCATGGTGTCGATGCCGGAGGGCAGATGCTCAAAGGAGATCTCGTTATCCTCAAGGATCTCAAGCACGCGACGGCCAAAGCCGATCTCGGCATTCATGCGGTCCTTTTCAATGTGGATGACGGAGAAGCCCTTCTTGCCTGCAAGACCTGTAATGACACGCTTCTTGTCGTAGCCTTCTGCCGCGGAAACGATCATCGTGCCCTTGTCCTCAGGGGCGTTGGTGTTACGAATGTTGATCGGAATGCCTGCATAGCGTACGGGGAAGATCGACTCATCGTGAAGGACAGTAGCGCCCATGTAGGAGAGCTCACGCAGCTCCTGATAGGTAATGGTATCAATGGGCGGGGGGTTGTCAAGCAGACGGGGGTCGCCCATCAGGAAGCCGGAAACGTCGGTCCAGTTCTCGTAAAGATCGGCATTTGCCGCACGCGCTACAATAGCACCGGTAATATCGGAGCCGCCGCGCGAGAAGGTTTTGATGGTGCCGTTGGGCATGCAACCGTAAAAGCCGGGAATAACGGCGTTTTTGTGGCGGCGCAGCTCCTCGCCGAGCACCGTGTTCGTGCGCTCCTCATCAAAGGTGCCGTTTTCACGGAAAAAGATTACATTTTCGGCATCGATAAAGTCAAAGCCGAGATATTTAGCAAGAACGATACCGTTGAGGTACTCGCCGCGGGAGGCTGCGTAGTCACGGCCGGAGGCATGCAGCATGGCATTTTTAACATATTCGAGCTCGCCCGACATGTCAAAATTCAGCCCCAGCTCGCGAATGATGGAGTTGTAGCGCTCCTCGATCTGCTTATAGTATTCATCAATGCTTTCATGGTTGCGGATCATTTCGTAGCAACGGTAAAGCATATCGGTTACCTTTGTGTCGCTGGAATGACGTTTGCCGGGCGCGGAGGGTACAACAAAGCGGCGCGCGGGATCGGCATGAATGATGTCGGCAACCTGTTTAAAATGCTTGGCATCGGCAAGCGAGCTGCCGCCGAATTTTACTACTTTCGTTTGCATAGTGGCTCCTTTAATTAGAAATATCAAAAATTATTATATGGTTTTTTATATATTGTTGTCAAGAGGATAAATAAAATTATTTGCCCTCGTTTTCAGCAAGGTAGCGCTCGGCCTGTACACGGAAAAGCTTTGCATATTTGCCGTCCAGATCCATGAGCTCGCGGTGCGTGCCTTCCTCTGCAACACGTCCGTTTTCAAGCACCACGACCTTAGAGGCGATGGTAGCGGAGGAAAGGCGGTGTGAAACAAACACGGTGGTCTTCTCACCGCGCAGCTCGTCAAAGCGGCGAAATACCTCC
>JAFVYZ010000052.1 GCA_017508425.1 Clostridia bacterium
CCTCGATGCAAAGCTTCGTGCAACGATGAGAACCGAGCTTACCAAGCTTCACAAGAGCGTTGGTACCACGTTCATCTACGTAACGCACGACCAGGTAGAGGCTATGACGATGGCAACCCGTATCGTCGTTATGAAGGACGGTCTCATTCAGCAGGTAGATACGCCCCAGCACCTTTACGATAAGCCCTGCAACATTTTCGTTGCCGGCTTCATTGGCACGCCTCAGATGAACTTCATCAGCGGCACGCTGAGCCAGCCCAAGGGCACCAAGGACGTTTACTTCAACTTTGACGGCAACTCCCTCAAGCTTCCCGCTGAGAAGAATGCTGAAGGCGAGCTTGACGCTTACATCGGCAAGGAGGTTGTGGCAGGCATTCGTCCCGAGTGCGTGCACGACGATCCCAGCCACCTCGGCATGTTCCCCGAGAGCTGCATCGAGGTTGACGTTGACGTGACCGAGCTTATGGGCGCTGAGATCTACCTCTACCTCAACAGCTTCGACAAGGTAACCGAGGATGGCTCCAACAAGTTCATCCCCAAGGAGCCCACCAAGATTACCGCACGCGTATCTTCTCGCTCCACCAGCCGTGCCGGCGACAAGATCCAGGTTGCGATCGATGTATCTCGCGTACATATCTTTGATAAGGATACCGAGCGTTGCATCGTTCACTAATGAAATAAAGCGTTATGCTGAAAGCCCCCCCGCGCGATAGGTTTCGCGCGGGGGCTTTTGATTTGCATTTTATAAATTCCATTATTTTACATAAAATAGTATATGCGATTCGCCAAAGGCCACCGCTTGGTGCTTGACACAGGGCGCCCAAAGGTGTAAAATAGAAAGGAAAATGGATATGGCCGTTGGCCATAAGAAAGGGGGAGAGCGTATGGAACAGCCTTTGATGGGGTGGGAAAAACAATACCGCAGCACCGTCAACCGCATCGCGGTCGCGTTACTCGTGTTTTATGGGCTCTTTAACGTGTATAGCCTGGTTATGAGCTATCTTGTACCCCTTGCGGCCGCATGGCTGTCTTATCCCTTTTATACTGTCTTTTATGAGGGCATCAGCGGCTTGCTCTACGCCGCCGTGTTTCTTGTCCCCGTGCTGGTTTTCGTGTTGATATCAAAGCATTCTCCTCGTATGCCGCTCGACCTTCGTCTTTCCTTGCCCCGTGAAACACCGCTTTATATTTTCGCCGTCGTGGCATTGGTGTCGGCGGCAGGGTATGTGAATTCGTGGATCCTTGAGCCCCTTGATTACCGCGCTTTTACCGATGAAATGCTCTTTGATGTGGGGGCTAAAACAAACGTGGAGCTGCTCCTTACCTTTTTTACGCTTTGCATTGTCCCTGCGTTTGTGGAGGAGCTGTTGTTCCGTGGTGTGATCCTTAAAAATTTGTTGCCCTTTGGAAGGACAACGGCCGTTCTTGCTTCGGCACTTCTTTTTGGTGTGATGCATCAAAATGCGGGCCAGCTTTTGTACGCCACGGTCGCGGGCCTCGCCCTTGGGTACGTGTTTCTTCGCACGGGCTCCTTTTGGTGCTGTGTGTTGATCCATTTTTGCAATAACTTTTTGTCGCTTTTCACCTCGACCTTGTGGGAGCGATTGCCGCAAAAAAGCGCAACGTCCTTGCTTTTTGCCGTAGAATGTGCCGTTTTTATATTTGGAATCGTTGCCGCGGTTTTGCTTGCGCTCTCGGTCAAGTCGGATCAAGCTCACAGATCGGATGAGGAAATGATTCCCCTGGCATGCCGTGTAAGGCTCTTTTTCGCACCACCGATGGTTGTTTATTTTGCGTTGTGCTTGGCGCAGATCGCATCGCTTGTGTTGCTTGCGTTGTGGTTTTAAGGGAGGATATGATGAGAACCGATTGCGATTTTATGAGGCTGGCCCTTCTTGAGGCCCAAAAGGCGGCCGAGGCAGGGGAGCCCCCCATCGGTGCTGTGGTCGTGGCAAACGGAGAGGTCGTTGCCATGGCGCACAACACGCGCGAATACACCAACGACATCACGGGTCACGCTGAGCTCATTGCCGTGCGTGAGGCCGCAAAAAAACGCGGAGATTGGCGGCTTTCGGATTGCACCGTTTACGTGACTTTGGAGCCCTGCCCGATGTGCGCGGGGGCGCTTTTGGCCTCGCGTGTGGCGCGTGTGGTGTACGGAGCCAAGGATCCGGCGGCGGGCGCGATGGGTACGGTTCTGAATTTGCCGCGCTTCCCCCTGGGGGCTCACCCGGAGGTAACAGTGGGCGTTTTAGAGGATGAATGTCGCACGATCCTGCAAGACTTTTTTAAAAATTGTAGAAAATAATTTACATCGCATGGAGGGAAACAACGATGGATTTGAAGTATTTTATGAAAAACGAGGCTGAGAAGCCCCTTGACCGCATCGTTCAAAACGGTGGCTTTTGCGGCATTTTCCGCAAGATCGCCTGCATTGGCGACAGCATGTCGTCGGGCGAGCACGAGTCCTTTGAAAACGACGCCAAGGGCTTCAATGATTACTATGAGTATTCTTGGGGGCAGTTTCTCGCGCGTGACGCGGGCTGTACGGTCTATAACTTTTCCAAGGGCGGTATGACGGCCAAGGCCTACGACAAATTTGCAAGAGAGCAGGGCTTTTACGACGAGGCGTATAAGAGCCAGGCGTACGTGGTGGCACTTGGCGCCAACGATGTTAAGCGTATCCTTGCAGGGGAGCTTGAGCTCGGCACTCTTGACGACGTGGACCCCACCGATTACGCCAAAAATAGCCCGACCTTTATCGGCTACTACGCCGCGATCATCGGCCGATACCAAGCACTTCAGCCTAAGGCTAAGTTCTTCCTGATGACGATTCCGC
>JAFVYZ010000053.1 GCA_017508425.1 Clostridia bacterium
ATAATCACGTTGAATTTCACAGATAGATACGATACCCCCGACATAACACCAGACTATATAAAGGACATTGAAAAGCAGTCCGAAACCGAGGCTGCTTTTCCTCTCCCTCAAAGTTCAAACATACTCGCTTCCTTCCCGCCATAAGCCCCGATTTTTCGGGGCTTTTTTGTGACAAAAAAGGCACCCCTATGGGGTGCCTTTTTGCGTTAAAGATCAAAACGATCTTGACATGTTCCATGCAATGTATTTTACATCGCACCTGCCAAAAGCAGCACGATCATGGCGAGGAAAAGGCTCGAGCCCGCATCGACCACCGAGAGAATGCCGAGGATCAAAACGGGGATACGCTTGCCGCCGCCAAGATATGCGGTCTTTTTGAAATTCAAGATAGATTGAATGCCGAACACAAGGCCAAGGATCGAGGGAACCAGGCCGATCACCGCAAAAACAGCGGCCGCGACAGGCTCAACAAGCAGGAAGATACCGATATACGTGAAAATAAACCCAACTGTTGCCAGAATCATCGCGGCAATAGCCTTCCCCAGGTTCACCTTTACCGTGCTTTCGGGCATATTGATGGGCGGCACGTTGATCGGCGGGCAATAATTTGCATACTGATACTGGTTTTCGTGCGATTCGTTTTCCTTGACTGCCGCTTCCTTTTGACGGCATTCGTCGCAAACGGTCACATCGGTGCCAATGAATTTACCACATTTACTACAATACATAATTGTTCTCCTTTTTGTGTTTATTTGAATATATCCCTTGGATATAAACCTTCGTGCTTTAATATAACGTGCGATCAAACATCGAAATGATCTCATCCATCATCTCTTGATTCACCGCGCTGTATAAGGCATGGTCAACACCGTCGCAAAAGGCGACAAGCTCCTCCTCGGTAAGGTCACGGCCCTTGGCCTTTTTTAAGGCCTTGAGGTCATTTTTTACCTGCTCCTGATACAAGACCGCTTCCTCGGAATGCAGTATGGTATTATGGCCCGACCGTACGCCCGTACCCTCGTAATAGATGACGTTTTCATCCCGTATCTCGTGGCGGTGCGAGTGAACCGATTGACCGTAATAGCTGATCACCCGATCTCTTTTTCCGTGCGCGATAAACACGGGGATGTCGGTGCTGTTGATTCCCTTGACCGCGTTTAGCTGGGTGTATTTTCCAAATAAAAATTTTTGATAAATGCTAAGAAATTTGGCGGGAAGCCCTTCCTTCACGACACCGAAAAAGGGTCCGGCATATTGCTCACCCTTTTCAGCGATCAAGGTATAGCCGTCATTGAACGGCGCGATCGCCGCGCAGGCCTTGATGCTTTTATGAAGGGGCAATACGGACGTGACCGCATAGCCGCCCCAGGAATGCCCAAACAAAAACAGTGGGAATTTGGATAGCGTGGGGTCGTTTGAAATATACCGCAGCGCGTGGTCAAGATCCACCAAGGGGGTGCACATTCCCACAGTCGAGTCACCCGCAGAGGCATAGGTCCCCTTGCAGTCATAGGTAAAAACAGCGTACCCGTGGCTGACAAAATAGCCGATAAAGGGAATATAATCATCGGCACCCGCATGCATCCCATGGCACACCACGACCATCCCCTTAGCTCCGTCACAAGGGTAATAATACCCTTGCAGCATCACTTTTTCACTTGGAAACTGAAAAAGGACGCGCCGAAGCTTTTCCTCCACACGGCGGTAATCAAATTCCCCGTAGATCGCGTAAAGCTCCTTTTTTTCGTATCTTGGAAAGCAGGAATCGTAAATTCCCTTTGCCGCTAACGCAGTGCCCGACGGCAATCCTGCGCACAGCAGTGAGAGCGTGAGGATCTTGAACCATTTTTTAGCACCGTGCTCTGTTTTTTTCTGTTCCAAGCGGTCATCTCCCTTACTCTATGTTTTGATTCAGAAAACGGATCACCGTACTGTCGTATTTTTCCGTATTGTTTATTCTCACCTTCGAATGCGCGCCGTAATCGAACCACGCAAGCTCTTTTTTGGAGCGGCACGTATCGTAAAGCAGCTGACCCTTTTCGGGAACCGAGTAAAGATCCTGCTTGCTGTAAATAAACAAAATGGGCTTATCCAAACGGCCAATGCAGCGGATGGGCCCCTGCTTCACCATATTTTTACCCGTGATCAGCTTAAAATAGAAGGTCAAAAGGGCCAAACACACGGTAATGTTTTTGCGCTTTTGCTCAATCATATGATTTTTGATCGATTCCCTAAAATCCACGTACATTCCGTCGGCGACCATGCCCGAAAAATACGAGGGACACTCGCTCGAGGTCAGCGCATAAAGGGCGGTGGCGGAGCCGATACAAATGCCGTGGAGCACGATCCTTTGATTGCCAAAGCGGCTGTGAAGCAGCTCACCCCAACCCAAAATATCACGATATTCCTTCAAGCCAAGAGAGACGTATTTGCCTTGCGACCAGCCGTGGCAACGGTTATCGATCACAAGGACGTTATAGCCCGCCACGCGGTAGGGCTCGGCAAAATAATAAGAATATTTGCACCCCTCCGTGCGACCTGAAATGATGATGACGGCCTTATCAAAGCCAAAGTCAACGTATTCGCCAAACAAGGCAAGGCCATCACTGGTGATGCTTACCTCAACGACCTTATCACGGTACGTATCATACCACGCGTTGCCCTCGGCGTACATTTGCTTTTGCTCCTCTTCCTCCTCCATGCTGCATTCTCTGGACCACTTGGAAGGAGCGGTCCTGACCAGAATGATGCGGTACACCACGGCCGCAATGATGAAAAACGAGGAGATCCAAAAGAGTATGCCGGACCCGAGAAAGGCCACTAAAACAATTTGCCAAGCGTCCATATCACACCAGCCCTATAATAAGATCGTAAATGCGTTGCTGACCGTCCACAAAGGCGATCTCAAGACGGGGATTTTCCGCCTCGATCAAGCCCTGCATATGCTGCTCGTCAAGCCCTGCGGCATCCGCGCCCGTGAATACAATGCAATTTTCCTTATCCTCGAGCAAGGACTGCTCCTTTAACACTCGGATCACGTCATCGTAAGCCTCAACACAGGCAATGGGTGAACCGTCAAGCAGCACCACGTATTGCCCCTTCGTGCAAACGATATTGTTGCAAACGCAATCCTTCACGCACCGCGTCACGGACACCGCCGTCACGGCACGGCACCCCTCAAGAAGGGAGCGCACACGGTTATCAAGATCGGCGTTATCGCCGTTATCCATCGCCAGCGAGTAATAGCATTCCATCACGCTTCTCGACGGCATGACCGTAACGTTATCAAGCCCCGATATGGATACCGCCTGCTCCGCGGCCTTAAAAATGTTCTCGTGATTGGGATACAGCAGGATCCGGTCGGCGCATATGCCCTGCAAGGCACTCAGGATCTCCTTCGCGGAGGTGTTCATCGTCTTGCCGCCGTCAATCACGGCGTCACACTCAAAGGACTCAAAAAGCTCACGGATGCCGGGGCCGTTGGAGATGGCTATCACGCCGATCGGCTTGTGCTCGCCCGCGGGCCTTTCAGACCGATCCGCGAGCAACGCATCCTGCTGCGCTTGCATATTATCGAGCTTAAACGAAACAAACTCGCCAAACCGTTGGCTGTATGCCATCACGGGGCTCGGCTCCTTGGTATGGATATGGACCTTGACGACCGAGCCGTTTTGCACCGCAACCAGCGACGTGCCCAGCGTGTTTAAATGAGCGATATAATCCTCAATATCAAACGCTGCGCGACCCTTCAGAGTTTGCAAAAGAAACTCCATGCAGTACCCAAGCTCAAAATCGGAATTTTCGTTAAACGACGACACACTCACGCTTTTTGTCGGCGTGGGGGCTACCGCTTCGGGGATGATCTCCTCGCCGTACAGGCTTTTTTCCATACCCTCAATGAGCACAACGTAGCCGTAACCGCCGCTGTCCACCACGCCCGCATCCTTTAAGACGGGGAGCATTTCGGGAGTATGAGCCAGCACCTTTCGCATCTCGGCCAAATACATCGAAAAGAGATTCGGCACCAATACCCCTCGCCCGATTTGAGACTTGATGCTTTCAATTCCCTCTCGCAGGACAGTCAGTATCGTGCCCTCCACGGGACGGACCACCGAGCGGTACGCCGTTTTATAGCCGCGAACAAACGCGTCGCGCAGCTCGGAAACGTCCGCAATGCTATCGTTTTGCAATTCCTCGTAGAATCCCTTGAACACCTGCGACAAAATGACGCCGGAATTGCCTCTGGCTCCCAGCAGCATTCCCTCGCAGAGCTCCTTGGGATAATTGCCCAAATGAGAATTGGAATGAGCGTGCTCGACGCCGTTGGAGAGCGTAAGCAGCATATTGGTGCCGGTATCGCCGTCGGTAACGGGAAACACGTTCATTTCATTGATTTTCGATTCGTTGTTTTGCAAATTGGCCACCGCGTTGCGTGCCATTTTTTCAAACATCAAACCGTTGATGCGTTTAATTTTCATATTCTTCCTCGTTTGCAGTTGCTTTGCCGATGTTGCACACCCGATCGCTCATAAACCACGTAGCAGCCAACGAAACGATGCTGCCCGCGATCACGATGATCGGCGTCAGCCAAACGGCGTCGTTCGCCTTGAGATTGACCCAGATCAGACCCGTGGAGATGGCCGTTGCAACGGCACCGACCAGGCCCTGGATCGCAAAATACATCGCGGGATGCGAAACGCCGGTCTCCCTCTTTTCGATCACGGCAAGGGTCGAGGGGATGGTGTAGTTGATCGAGAAGAAGCAGCCCGTACCGAAGGAGGAAAGAACACCGCCAAAGCAAGCCACGGCGAGCCTTACGGCATCGTTCGGGATCAGGGCCTTCGCGGAAAAGGCCAGCACCGCCATTGCAGCCATATACGCGCTCAACGAGAAAATGTACCCCACTCGGATGCCGTATTTGCGAACCAGCTTGTTATACAGTATCAGCGTAAAGGGGACGGGCGCAAAGGCGCAGGCCATTACCATCGTGATTTGGAAGCCCTGCAGCTGCACGTAGCCCGAATAGATCACGTTTTGCCCGTTCAAGAACATTTGCGTCGAAAATTGCAGGGCAAAATACACGCACATCCAAACAATAAAGCTCTTATTTCTCACGACATACTTTAACGACGTCCATATACCGACCGTTTCCTCAGGCTCGATGCCGGATTCCTCGGTATATTCCGCCACGTCCTTATCCAGGGTCGAGTGCTCCTTGATCATAAACAGGGGGATCAGCATAGTCAGGGACAGCGGCAGGAAGATCAGTGCGATCACACGAATGTTCATGCTGCCCACAAACGCCGGGATCAAGGCATAGCCAAGAACGTAATAAACCACGTCAAAGACCGTTTTATAGTTCGAAAGTGCCACGCGGTCCTTATCGTTGTCCACGATCTCGGAGAAGGTCGCATAATAAGTAACCATGGTAAGCGTATAAAAAGCATAAAACGCACACAGCAAAAGACCAAACCAAACGGTATTGACAACGCTATGCTCCTCCGCCTTCAGGGGAATGAGGAAAAGCACGTAAGTAATGATCGTGGGGATCATGCCGGCCAAAATGGCAGGGCGTCTTTTACCCCATTTGCTCTTCAGCTTATCGGTCCAGCCGGCAAACGGAATGTCGATCACGCCGTCAAGAACCTTGCCGAGCGCGATCATGATCGACCAAAGGCCTGCCACCACCAGTGTTTTATCCATATAGGTCCAGTTGCTTGCGTTTTCCACAAAGCCCTCGGTCATCAAGGCATCGCACAGGTAAGAGCCCACAATCAGGTTGAGCATATTAATGCCAATGCCACTCATGCCGTACAAAAGCAATTTAAATTTTCCGCTGATCTTATTCATTGTCCTTGTTCTCCGTCACTCCAGTAAGATTTTTGACATCAGTTCTTTTTCCTCGGAAAGATCCTCCGAAATCGGTTTGCCGAAATAATATGCCGCAACCAAGCCGGGGCCGACGTTGATGCCGCAGGAGGGATATACGTCACTGACGTAGATCGCCTTCGGATGGAAGCGTTCCTCGATCATCGACCTCAGCATCTGGGCCTGCGATTTTCTCGCGGTATTTGCGATGATCATCACCTGATTCTCGGGGTCCTCTATGGTTTTGTCAATATACTCAAGGATCGCACGGTACCCCGATTTTTCACCCTTGGCCTTTCCGATGACCGAGGTCATACCGGCCGAATCGAATTCGCCCAATGGCTTTACGCCGATGAGCTTTCCGAAGAAGGCCTTGGGCTGCGAGATCCTGCCCTTTTTGCAAACGAAATACAAGTCGTCAAGCCAACCCATTTGATGGAAGCGCGTTTTGTTTTCCTCCAAAAAGTCCGCCACCTCATCCAGCGTTTTGCCTTCCTTGCGTAAAAGCGCGGCCCGTATTGCCATCAATCCAAAGCCCGGGCCAAAGCGTCTGGAGTCAAAGCAGCGGATCTCAGCCTCGGGGTATTTCTCGAGGATCATATCCCTGGCCTGCATCGTAAAATTGTACGTGCCGCTCATACCCGCGGAAATGGACATTGACAAAATGCCGTAGCCCTCCTTGACGTATCCCTCAAACGCGTTGTAATACTCGTACACGTTCGCGGGTGCCGTGGTAAAGCCGGCGGGATCCTTTTTCAGCGCACTGTAAAAGGCCTCTGCGGTCGGCTCACTCAAATACGAGCACTCCGCCCAGTCCAGAGGAGCCAGCTCATCCTTACCGTTCGGATATTTCACGTGACCGAAAATGACCTCGAGATCAAACTCCTCCCTGATATCCTTATTTAAGTCACAGGTGACGTCGGGTAAAATAACAAATTTCTTTTCCATAGCTTATCCGTTCATCCTTTTCTGAGATTGATGTGTAGCAATAAACTCGCCGATCGCATTTTCAACGCGTTCTTGCCCGATAAAATGGCAGAGCGTATGTCCCGCTCCCTCTACGATCAAAAGAGACTTTTCCGACGCACAGGCGTCAAAATTCATCCGCGTGTGCATCAAATCCACCTCCGAATCGCTCTCCCCGTGCAAAAACAAGACCGGGATCGCGGTGGCACCAAGCGCCTGCACCGTGCTTTTTTTGATATCGGCATGAAGCAGGTGCTTGGCACAAAGAACAATATAATTCAGCGCCGCCTGCCGCATAAACACACGTCCGACGCAGGCGTTGAGCTCCTCATAAAACGAGGTAAAGCCGGCCTCCATGATCAGCCCCTTCACCTTAGGGCTTTTGATCTTGTCACTGGCAAGCCCGATGGTGGTCGCCCCCATCGAGATGCCGTACAAAAAGATGCTTGAGCAATCGGTATGTTGATCCAGCCACGCGACCCAGTCCATCACGTCGTACTGCTCCTTGCAGCCCGTCGTCGTAAAGCGACCGCCGCTTTGACCGTGCGCGCGTTGATCGATCATCAAGACGTTTCGTCCTTGTGACAAAAAATATTTGAGCAAGGATGAAAAATTGTTAAACGAATCGGACTGGTATCCGTGAACCAAAACAACGGTGGTATCCGCGCCCCGGTCATAATACCTGCCGGCCAGGACCAATTTGTCACGGGAACGGATCGATACCGCTCGGCACTCCAGTCCTTTGGCCTCGCGAATGATCTCCCCCAGCTCCTTTTGATACGGAAGATAATGCGTGCCCGTAAGGTCATCACGATCCAAATAAAGCGGCTTATGGCGGTAAAAAATACCGAAAAACATCGCCGTATATATCGTAGAAGGCAGCACAAAAATAACGCCTGCCGCCATAACGATCCAAATGACGTTGATCATCTCTCTTATATCCATGTTATATCCTTGATTTTTGAGCTTGCTTCCCCGTCGTAGTAGTAAAAGAAGCTCTTGCTCGTATCACTGCCCGAAACACTGCACAGGCACGTGGCGTCTTTGTACGTAAAGCGACAGGTCGAGACCTCATCGGTCAGCTCGATCCTTGTGGGGGAGAAGCGCTTTTGGGGGTGGCACTTAAAAAGGCTTTCCTTTTTTGTCCACAGCGCCAGCAGCTCCGTCGGCGTTTGGGGAACGGGATCCCGCTTTCCTGCGGTATGTCTTTTCATCCCCTCAAAGAACGCGGCGTCACGGCATTTTTCCTCAAAGCCGTCCAAGCATTCAACGTCAATGCCGATCTCCTTGTTGGAGACCGCCACCGCCACGAAGCCGCCTGCGTGCGATAAGCTGAAAAAGCATTTGTCGCACAGCCACTTCCCGTTTTTGCCTTTGGAAAATGAAAGCTCGTTCATCTTGTATCCAAAGCTGCGGTACAGGGCATATTCCAGCGTTTTCCACGCCCAGTATTTTTCCAGGCGCAAGCGCTCGTTTCGAACATCCGCGATCTCGGCGCTACGCTCGGGCGGGAAGACCTCGGCAAGCGCAATGCCTTGAGGGATCCTTGAAAAATAAACGTCGCATTTGCTTTTGCTCTTCCACACATCGACCACCCGCTCGGTCACCTCGCACCGCTTTTCACCCAAATAGCAATATCTTGCAAAGTGCTCGCAATTGTTGTGCAGGATGTCATAGCCCCGCTCACCAATGCAGCCCTTAGCACGCGATACGGTCTTTTTGGGGGAGAGACGCTTGGGCCGCTCGCCCTTGGCTTGCGAGGCCACCTCCACCATCTTGCCCGAGGCAAAGGTGTCAATGTCGGTCACACACACGGCGATCTCATCAAATTTGCGGTGGAGCAGGCCCTCCGTGGGCGGCAATCCAAACTGTATGACCTCATCATCCGACACGAAGATGCCGTAATGATAAAAGTTCCCAAAGCAAAC
This sequence comes from Clostridia bacterium, assembly GCA_017508425.1. Lineage (GTDB taxonomy): Bacteria > Bacillota > Clostridia > Oscillospirales > CAG-272 > Firm-07. Next base: position 8,763 of record JAFVYZ010000053.1, read on the forward strand.
TCGGATCATATCCCCGTATTGACATTCCGATTGCCACCAGATCATTTTATTTTTTCCTCAATGTAATCAATGACCTTGGCCACGGTCGAAAAGGTGGCCGCGCCCACATCCTCAAATTTGATGCGGAAGCTCTCCTCCAACACGATCACCAGGTACAGCATACCGACCGACGTGAGGCCCAGGTCCTCGACCAGGCGCGTTTGCTCGGTGCAGGCCTCGATCCTTTCCCGATCATTGTCGTTGATCGAGATCATAATATCCTGTAATTTTTCTAAAATTTCTTTACGGCTCAGTTGCATTTCTTATATCTCACAATCTTCATACTGGGAGTTCTTTCAAAGTCGCTGTCGCGAACAATGAATTTGGTGATCTTCATATGCGACGGCAATGTGGTGTTGACCTCCTTCAGCTGATTCTCCAGGTATTCGGCCACGTTGGTAACGCCCATTCTCGCAAGCTCGGTGATGCGCGGCACGACCTCAACGGCCAAAATGTGCACACCATTTTCCAAAACGTCCTCATAGACCTGCGAATCCTGCACGGTCGGCAGGGCGTTAAAGTAGGTCTCGACCTCGGCGGGCGACACGTTTTCGCCGTTTGAAAGCACGATAATATCCTTGCTTCGACCTACGATGTAAAGGAAGCCATCCTCATCCAGGCGCACAAGATCACCGGTCTTAAACCACCCGTCCTCGTAAGCATTGGCGTTTTCCTCCGCCTCGCCGACGTAGCCCTCCATCATATTGAGGCCCTTGAGCCACAGCTCACCATCAACGATCTTAAACTCCTGGTGAGGATAAGGGATGCCGACCGACTCGGGCTTGGCACCCTGCTCGGGGTTGCCCGAAACCAAATTGGCGGACTCGGTCAAGCCGTACCCGGGGAACACGGTGATACCAATCTTCGCATACTCCTCGATCAGGTAGGGCGCCACGGCGGCGGCACCGCAAATGATGTATTTCATATCCGCACCCAGCATGTTGCGGTTGAATTTCCGAGACAGATTGAGTGCCATTTCAGCCAACGCCGGAACCAGCACCAGTACCGTGGGCTTAAAGACGGCAATGTCGCTGAAAAGATCCTTCGGGGTCTTGCAAATAAAGACGTGGCTGCCCGTGTAAAGGGGCGTGAGCATATTGCGCACCAAGCCGAAGATGTGCGACAGCGGCAGGGCCAGCATATATCTTTGACCGAATACGTCCTTGTAGCCGTAGCAGCCGTTGACCGTACCCTGCAAAATGGCGCGGTGTGTAAGCAATGCGCCCTTGCTCTTACCCGTCGTGCCGCCCGTGAACATAATGACACAGGGGGTCTCGCCCGTGACCTCGGCGGCCGGTACCGCATCCCCTGCCTCGCTCCAGCTCAGGCAAACGAGATTTTTGTTCGTGCTACGCGCAAACGCGATCTTCTCTTCAAACGCATCGTGATACACCAATGCATTCATCGCGAATTTCATCGAGCATCCGAAAACCGTCTTATCATCCAGCTGCATCGGCAACACCACGGCGGTACAGCCGTAGGTCGTCACGCCCAAAAAGGCCTTGACCAGCTGATACGAGTTGGCACCGATGATGCCCACGCGAGCACCGGGCAAAATGCCGCGTGCCTTCAAGGCACCGCGAAACGCCGCAACGTCGCGATCCAGGTCGCGGTACGAATACGCCCCCGTGGCATCGGTGATGGCAGGATCGTCGCCGTAGCGGCGAACCGAGCTTTCGAGCATCTCCACCAAGGTCGCGTACTCCTTGATGTTATCAAAGGTCTCTTTGTCCGTGTACTTTTCAAACAGGTGTCTTGTCTCGAATTTCATCTTGTTGGCTCTCCTTATGTATTGAAGATTTTTTGTTGGCATCGTTTTTCACTATGGGCTTTTTCCTCTTTTTCAGCCCGATGCTGTCCGCAATTTCCTTAAGCTCTTTTTCCTTTTCTCGCAAAAGCTCGGCCACGCGGTCCATATCGGAAAGGGTCGGCATTTTTTGCAGCATCGCGGTCGGGTTGATCGGCTCCCCGATGATGACGTACTGTCTTTGCCAAAATCTTTTTCGCACCTTAATGTAAACGGGAACGATCGGCTTGCCCGAGCTCACGGCCATGAGCACCATGCCCGATTTGAATTTTTGCACCTCTTCATTGTTGGTCACGTGCCCCTCGGGAAACATCGAGATCAGCTTGTCGGCCTTCAGCATATCAATAATGCTTCGAAAGCTGCCCATCCCGAAATTCTCACGGTCGATCTCAATGCAATGGAAATTTTCAAACCAAAACCGCTTAAATCGGGTATCGAACAGCTCCTTGGTCGCAATAAAATGGTGGCGTCTGTAATAAATACCGAACATCAAAATGATGGGGTCAATGTTGCTTGAATGGTTGGCGATCAAAAGCGCACCGCCCCGGATCCTTTGTTTGGCGGCCTCGCTTGCATAGATCCGCTTGGGTCGAAACCACAAAAGCCCCGGGATCGCCGCGGTGATCTTCACGAAATCATAAAAGAAATAGCTTTTTTTATTTTTTCTTTTTTTCATATTCCATCTTCTCTTTCAGCAAGCCCTCGAGCTCTATTACGCGGTTTCTCAGCATAGTCGTCACGACCTGCAGGCTTTCTTTGTAATCGGCTCGCTCGTCGATCAGGTCAGCCGCATAGATCGGCTTGCCGATGATCACTCTCGCTCGCTTTTTGTTGAAATAGCTTCCGTTGGTATAAACGGGGATGATCGGCACGTTGGTCATCAGGGCCAGGTGAGCGGCGCCGACACGGAAGGGCAACGGACGCATCTCCCCCTCATCGGGGAGCCTGCCCTCGGGGAAAATACCGACCACACCACCCTTTTTCAAGATGTCTGCACTCTTTTGCATAAAAGCAAAATCGTGCGAATTGCGATCGACGAATATACCGCCCATGCACTTCAGGAAAAGGGCCATACGCTTCTTTTGAAACAGCACCTCCGCCATTTGATAGCGCAGCGTCCGAAAAAAGAATACAAACAAAAACACCGCATAATCAAACACCGACGTGTGATTGGAAATCAGGATCGCAGAGCCCTTGATCCTTCGCCCCTGCACCGCCTTATCCTCGTAATAGATCTTCGTGCGAAAACAGATCTTTTGCACGATCCAGCCCGTGATCTTTGTAAACGAATTGAAAAAGCCGATCATATTACATATTATCCTTTAAGTACGAGCAAAAGCTGCTAACGGTGGTCATCTTTTTGTCATTGGAAAGCGGGATGATCACGTCAAACTCGGCTTGAACATACGAAACCATGGTAAAGTAATCCATACTGGTGCCGCCTGCATCCACAAAAAAGTCATCGTCTCGGCCAATCTCCTTGCCAAGGACTCGGCAAAAGCAATCGGCCACCTTTTGCTCAAATGCATCAAGATCTTCGGGCCCTCTTTCCACACTTGGATCCAGCACCGCCAAGGTACCCTCGGCAAAATCCCTTGCCAGGCGCTTGCGGTTGAGTTTAAACTCATTGTCCCGAATCAGGCTCTCGCCCACCGGCACGATGCGACGGATCTCCGTAATCAGGCCCAAGTCCTGCAGCTTGCCCTTGACACGGTCCAAAACGCCACGCAGCGTGTCGGACGTCAAATGCTTGTTGACCTCCAGCAGCAGGACCGGGGTCACCAAGCCGTTTTGCTTGGCCTCGATCAGGCACGCCTGCTTGACATGCGCATCGATCAGCCTTTCCTCAAACAAGTTGGGGTTCAAATTCTCCCCCGAGGAGGAAACGACCAGGTCGTCGGTCCTGCCGAGCAGGTAGTAACGTCCGTTTCTCTCCCCTGCAAGATCCCGCGAATTGAACCACGCATCACCCACGTCGGTTTTACCCTTTTCATCGTAATAAAAGCGGCAAAGCGAGCTGCCGCGAATCATCAGCTCCCCGTTTTCGTTGATGCGGTATTCTACCGAGCCCATGGGCTGACCGACCGAGCAGGAATTCAGGATGCGATTGTCCTCGGATAATTCCACCGAGGTAATACCGATCTCGGACATGCCGTATCCGTTCGACAAATGATAGCCGATGCCGTTGAAAAAGCCGAGCACGTCGGAGCTGACAACACCGCCGCCGGTGATCATAAAGCAAATGCTTTCCCCAAACAAATTGTCACGGATCTCTTTTAAAAACCGCTTGCGAAACGCCCGCGCCAAGCAAGGAATGCCACTCAAGGCATTCGACAGCTTTAATCCCTTCAGGAACTTGCGATAGGTTTTCTCCCCGCGCTCCTTGATTCGTTTGACCGCTTCGGTATATACCTTGTTCCAAAAAAGCGGGACTGCGAAAATATGCGTCACGTTGTGCCGACGGATGGTATTCAAAATGGTGCGCGAGGACACATCCTTCAAATAAACGAAGGTCCTTGCGTAGAAGGCAAACCACATATACAGGGCCGTAAGACCGAAAATATGGTAAAACGGCAGGAAGGTCAAAAGCTTCAGCTCGCCGTTGTAATGCTTTTTGATGAGCTTGCTTGTGCGAACAATGGCCTCCGCATTCATAATTTGGTTGTAGATGGCGGCCGCGTCATACGCGCAGATCTTGATCGAATGCGTCGTTCCCGATGACATCACAAAAATATACTCCCCGCATTTGCCGGGGGCGATCGGGTCCTTCCCCTCCACGATCCTGTCGGAGAGGATGGTGCGCGCCGACAATTCCACCCCGTCCGAAATGACCGCCTCGACCTCGTATCGAGTCAGCAAATCGTTCAACAATGAAACGTCCATGCGTGTATTCAACAGCAGCGGACTGTAGCCGCATTTTAAGATGGCCCAAAAATTCTCGATCCACTCAAGACTGTTTTGCATATAAAGCCCCACCATGCGACCTTGAGGCACGTCACCCAAAAGGTCCTTCAGCGTCGTGGCCTTTTTTAAAATCGCATCATACGCCTCTCCGTACGTGGTCTTAAGGATCCTGTATCCGTTATTGGTCTCCCACAGCGTGTTTTCCCGCTCGGAAAACATCAACTCAAACAAGCGTTCAAAGCAAGGAGAATCTTCACGGAGCTTGCTTGTTTTGTACGCTACGTATTCATCAATGGTATGAAAGCCTGCAATGTTGGTCAGTTTCATGTCCGCTCCTAAAAAAATCGGCACCGAATATGTGAAAAAAGAATTTATCCAAGCCATAAAATTCACTGTCTCACATTACGGATGCCTCATACAAGTGATAATTATTAGTATTATAACATTATTTGACAAAAAAATCAATATATTTTCATATTATTTTCGCGCCGCCGCAGCGATCGCCTCAAAATCTCACCGTTGCCCGCCTACTATATATAGTAGGCGCGCCCTCGAGAAAAGAACCGGGCGCGCGAAACGAAGGGCAATGAAAGCATAAAAAACCGTTTTTCGCGCCGTGCCGCCAAAGCTGCGATGCACCGTAAGGATGTAGAAAACGGTGCCCAAACCATTCAAGGATGGCTTTGAACGGTGTGGGACGACATTTTTAAACAAAATATTGCACAGTAAAAAAAAGTATGCTAAAATAAAATCAAGCATCAAGCAAATCGACAAGGAGGCGCGGTCTATGAAGGATGAATTCTATCAAGGGCACGAATACAATCAAACCGAAGAATTTAAGCGCATCCCTGCCGAGATCTACTTGGTGCCGCGCGAGGAAAACATCGCCGCAAATGAGATCGCCCCGCTCGGAAACGAGATCACAACAACACAGCCGAGAGTCTCAAAGCAAAAGGGCGATAAGCAGGACCTTAAGAGCCTGGCGGACAAGCTGTTTCATTCCATCAAGGGTGTAGCGACGGCATCCACCGTGGCGGCCGCAGCGATCATCGGTGCCGCAACGGTTGCCACAGCGCCCCCCGAGGTCGAGCTGATCGACCTTCGCATCAGCGACACCTACATCGAATATGAGATTGCAGTCGATGAGTTGACCGCACAAGAAGATTATTTTATCACGATCAGCACGTCCAATGAAGACGACGTTGAATTCAAGATCACCGAAAACGGCACACACCGCCGCCGTGTAGAGGGCCTAAAGCCTGCGTGGGAATACACGCTCACGCTCGCGGGCGGCGATGGCTATTTTGGGCGAACCGTATATTTTGAGAGAAAATTCCAAACCCTGGCAACGCCGCTGTCTCCCTCGATGCCGCAGGGGCCGCCGGTCACCCCCGACCTGTCCATTACCCAAGTCCTGCTTTGCGGCCTCAATGAGGTGGAGATCCACTTCACCGGTACGGCGCTGAGTGAGACACACACACTTTCACTGCTCATCACCCACGAGGGCTCCGACACCGCCATCCCCATCCCCGTCACCCCCGGTGACCGTGTAAAGGGATATGTCAGGGCCAAGCTTGAAACGGGCGGCGCCTTTTCCGTCAAGCCCGTGTTGTCAAACGGGACGGACACCGTCGAGCTCCCCGCCTTCACGCCGACCTTTGACAAAACGCTGGATGCCGAGACCCTGGTCGATCTTAAGAACAGCAGTATCATTTTTTACCTCAAAGCACTTGTGCAGGGCACCGCTTATGTCCATGTCGCCCATGCCGAAACAAACGAGGTGCTCTTCACCGAAAAATTGTACGGAAATATCCTTCAGCCCTATTTCGACCTCACCTCCGATTCGGTGCAGCAATACGTCCTGTATCTCACCGATGAGGCAGGCGAAAAGGTTTCAAACGACCATACCGTCACGGTCGATACCACCCTTTCCGCTGAGCGAGATTACACCCTAAACTATCGAAATCCCAGCGACGTCGCCATCACCTATAACGAGGACGGTACCGTCAACGTCTATATCAAAACCGACTTTAAAACGACCGACGCCGAGGTGTATTATCAGGTCACCCTGGGCGACCGTGTGTTCCGCTCGCGCGACAAGATCCTTGAGGCGACCGACCTGCCGAACCAAGCGATGAGCCTTTGCTACGACGTATGCTTTGAAAAAGACGGGGTTCAGTACTCGGTCTATCACGTATATCCCTCCGGCATGGTCAACGAGATCGAGCCCACAAATCCCCTGCAAGTAACGCGCTCGGGCACCGAGCTCTTGCTCCAAATAGAGGATTATTTCAAGGAAAGCGTTGACCTCGACACGGTGCGCATTACCACCTCCTCGGGTGAAGAATTTCACATAACGGAACGCGATTTTACCTACAACGAGGACACGTTGTACTACGAGCTGACCCTTTCGATCGGCGAGGGCGTCACCCACGTGGACCTTTCGGTCGAGCTGACGCCGAACCTCACCCGACTTGAGGGCATTGAGCATTACAAGGGCACAGCCCGTATCCCTTACACACAAACATATTATTGAGGTGAAAGCTATGAAACAAAACACCAAAAAGAAAACCCTGTTTTCCATCCTTGAGATCACCGTTCTTGCCCTGTTTCTCACGCTGTTTATCGCTTGCCTGATCACACAGCTCGTGCTGCCGCAAGACCCCTTGACCGATTGGCTGAAGCAAAACGTATGGGACATTCAAAAAACGCTGATCTCCTTAAAAACCCACGTTCCCACGCTCATCCAAAGTCTTCTTTACATCATCCTGATCTACGCAGCATGCAAGCTGATCCGCCTGCTTTTCAACGCCCACATGCGCAAAAACCCGCGCTCCAAAACCGTATTTGCCCTGCTTGACGGATTCGTGAAATACGCGGGCGCGATCGCCATTATCATTTTAATCCTCAAGGCGTGCGGCGTAAACACCGCGGCACTGGTGGCCTCGATCGGCGTGCTGACTCTTGTCGTCGGTCTTGGCGCACAGCCGCTGATCGCCGATATCATTGCCGGCATTTTTATCATCTTTGAGGATGAATACCACGTCGGCGAAATCGTAACGATCAACGACTTCCGCGGCACCGTGCTTGAGATCGGTATTCGCTCCACCAAGCTGCTCGACGCCGCGGGCAATATCAAGATCATCAACAACAGCTCGATCGGCGACGTCATCAACCTCTCGCGCGAATTGTCCCTTGCCGTGGTGGATTGCGACTTCCCCTACGACGTGCCCGTGGAATTTGTGGAGAACATCCTGAAAAACAATTTCGACGCCATTGCCAAGAAGATCCCCGCCATCAAGGAGGGCCCCTACTACAAGGGCGTTTGCATGTTCAAGGACTCGAACGTCACCATCAAGATCGTGGCCAAGTGCTTGGAGGAGGATCGCTTTCAGGTTGAGCGCGACCTCAACCGCGAATACCGCCGCCTCCTGACCGAAAACGGCATCGACATTGCCTTCCCGCAGGTCGTGATCAATTATCCCACCGCAAAGGAATACGCGGTAAGCCCCAAGGAAAAGCGCGCCGCAAACGCCTTTACCAAGGAGCAAGGCGAGCTTGCCAAGGACCTCGAGGAGCAGCAGTCTTAATCTCTTCATCCTGCTTTGCCGCACAGTAACGTGCGGCAAATCCAAGGCGCGGATCTGTTTTTGCCCTCCCGCTTCCACGTATATCGACGAGCCCTTTCGCATACACTTCTATCGAATCTAACCGCGAGGTGGGCTATGAAACGATCGATCGCACTTTGGCAGCTGATGGGCTTTGCTGTGACCGCTTTTTGCGGCACGTTACTGCATTTTTTATACGATTGGACCAATAACGCCGTGTGGGTATCGCCCTTTTCGGGCGTAAACGAATCCACGTGGGAGCACATGAAGCTGCTTTTTTGGCCGATGCTTTTGTTTGCCGTTCTCCAAAGCTTTTTCTTCCGTGATCGAGGGGATTTTTGGTGCATCCAGGCGCGCGGGATCTCCCTTGGCCTTCTTCTCATTCCCATTCTTTTTTACACCTACAACGGGGTCATCGGCACCTCACCCGACTGGATCAATATCGCCATTTTCTTTGTGGCGGCAGCGACAGCTTATCTTTACGAAACCCGAAAATTTCGCGCCCCCGAAGGGTCCTGCAAGCGAGCCTCCCTCGCTGTGGTCCTGCTTCTCGCTCTTGCCGTGCTGTTTGTGATATTTACCTTTAAGACCCCCACTCTCGGCATCTTCAAGGATCCCGTTACAGGCACGTACGGAATCTAAAAAAGGCCTCGCACGATGCGAGGCCTTTTTATTAAAACAAACATTTTCAAGCCCATTGTATTTTCACGATTTCATAAGTCAACATCACACCGGGCACTAATTTCACAAATCTCTTTTTTTATATCGCATTTTGCCGTCACACAGTAAAAGAGCCGATGAGATCTCCTCATCGGCTCTTTTTTATTCCACTTGGATGCTGTCCAAGAAGGCAGTCGCCTCATCACGGGTATGAAACACCACGACCTGCCGATCGGCGTATTTTTCCAGCAATTCCAATATCGCGGGACGGCGCGTAGTCGAAAACTCCCGTATGTATGCCATAAATTCCGCATCCTCCTCGGTTTCGATCCACGGGATATCGGTGCGTGTCTTTCCGCGACGCGCGCGGACGCCCTCCAGGCAAAGATCGGTAGGATAATCCAGGAAAAAGACGGTATCGCAAAGTGCAAGACGCTGCTCCATCGTGGCACTGAAATTCCCGTCAATGATCCACCGATCGGTCGCCAGCACCGTGGAAAGCCGCTCCCCAAAAAGGTTTTTTCCCACCACGGTCTTATCCGCATTCCAATACATATTATCAAGGTGATAAAGCGGCAGGCCCGTTTTTTTATGCAATGCCGTCGAAAAAGTGCTTTTCCCGCTACCGGGGCACCCGATAACCATAATTTTTCTCATACCGTTATCCCACCAATCTTCTTTTTCCCGTCCCTGCCGCTTTACCGCCTCACTTCTCGCTTGTGGCAAGCGAGAGCATCAAACCCTCAATCTCAACCTCACCCGAAAGCGACAAAAGGGCCTCGTTAAAGCGCTCCTCCATCGCCTCGCCCACGCGGCTAAAGCCGAGACTTTTGGCCAAAAGGCGGAAAAGACCTGCCTTTTCGGCCGACACGTTTTGGCGCAGCAGCTCTCGGATGCCGCAGGCAAGCTCCTCCTTGGCGATGTATTTGATCTCACGCTCGGCGCCACCCTCCTCGGGCACACGGAGCATGGGGATCTCTCGCCCCTGCACGTACAAAAATCCGTCGCGGCGAACGATGCCTGCGCGCTGTGCGTCGCGCATCTCTTCTTCATATTCGCGGATCACCACCGACGTCACCTTCTCGCGCCCGTATAGAGGCGCCAGACGACGCAGGATCCACTCCTCCGACAACGGGGCCTCAACCTCCATCACCGTGCGGATGATCCTGAGCAAGCTCCCCTCGCAGTGCTCGGCCACGTCACCGACGTCCAGCATTTGATAGGTGGGGAACGCAAAGTGCTGCTCTCGCTCTTTTTCCAAAAAGGTCGCCGCGCGCGCGGCAGGATCGTTCACGCTGTGGTCGGGGCTTGCCGCCGCTTGCACGGCGGCAAGCAAGCGTTCGCCCTCGGCGTGTTTGTTTCGGAACCAATCGGTGGTCCAAATACGGTAATATTGCCACCCCATCCCCTCAAGCACCGACTGGCGCAAGCGGTCACGGTCGCGCGTGCTGCGCGCACGGCGGTAGGCACCGCCGTCACATTCGATCGCAAGAAAATAATTGTCCTCACCGGGGCGCTTAACGGCAAGATCGATCTTGGCCGAGGAGGCACCGAGCGACACGTCACTTTCAAATCCGTGGTAAGAGAGGAACTCGGCAATTTCATTCACGCAATCCGGCTCACGGTCAAGGAACGCGCCGGAGTCCGCCTCGCGCTCAAACAGAGCGATGCCCTCCTCGGCATAGGTGAGGTATTCCTTCAGGAGCCGTGCCCCCACCGAGCCTGTTCGCGAAAGATCAATATCACTGCCGCGCATCGAGGAAACGAGGATCACGTGCTGCTTGGCACGCGTGACAGCCACGTTCAAGCGTCGCTCGCCGCCCTCGCGGTTAATGGGGCCGAAATTCAGGAGCAAGCGCCCGTCGCTGCCCTGTCCGTACGCCACGCTGAAAATAATGGTATCGCGCTCATCGCCCTGCACCGTTTCAAGATTTTTGACAAAAAAGGGCTCGGCAGACTCGGAATTGAAGAAAAATTCCTTCTCGGGATGGGCGCGTCGGCGCGCGGCGAGCCTGCGTTCAATCAGGCTTTGCTGAGAAATACTGAATGCCACCACGCCAAGACTGCGCTCGGGGTGATTTTCAATGTGTTGGAAGACCAGATCAACCACGCGCTCGGCCTCTTTTTCGTTGGTCTTGGTGACGCGGTCAAAGGTGCCCCCTACAAAGTCAAGCTCCACACCCGTTTCGGGCGCATCGGTCAGGGCCGAGGGGAAGGTCACCAGCTCACCGTCGTAAAAATGACGGTTTGAAAAGGCAATCAACGACTCAAAACGGCTGCGATAATGCCACTTTAGACGGCACTGCGGCAGGGTCGTTGCACAATAATCCAGAATCGACTCAAAATCCGACACGCTTTCATCCTCGGCCTCCTCATCGGTCTCGGCCGTGGCTTGGAAAAAGCTGCTCGGCGGCATTTGCCTCGAGTCGCCCACCACGATCAGCTGCTTGCCGCGGTAAATGGCACCGACGGCGTCCTGCGGAAAGATCTGTGAGGCCTCGTCAAATACCACCACGTCAAATTCCATATCCGAGGGCAGGAAGGTGCTAACGCTAAGAGGCGACATCAAAAAGCAGGGCTTTAAGGTTTGCACCAATTCTCCGATCTCGGAAAGCAGCTGACGAATGCTCTTTTGCTTGCGGCGCTTTTCGCCCTCTCGGAGCAGGATCGACACGGCACTGCCCTGTGCGATCAAGTCAAGCCCCGGCCTTTTCGCGCAAAGCGAAGCACGGATCCTTGCTTTATGGATCTCGAAGCTGATGCTATCCTTTTCCTTAAATTGCCTTACGGCCTCATCGTGCTTGACACGGGAAAGCGTCCACAAAAGGGGCGAATCGTGCAGCACAGCATCGATCCACTGCGCATAAAAAGCCTTCTTAAAGGCGTCGCCCAGCCGATCGGCCTCAGTGCCGCGCGAAATCGCACGGTCCACCAAGGATTTGACGCCCAACTCCTCAAGCTCTCCGAGCAATTTGCAAAACGCCGACCACTCGTCGAGCGAATCCAGCGTATCATAGCAACACGAAAGCTTGGCCTCAAGGTCAGCCAGCGATAGGATCGCAAGGTCACACTTGGCCTCATCGCATTTCTCGCTCACGCGCAGGGCCGCCGCCTCACAAGCCCCGAAAAGGGCCAAAAGCACCTTGGCCTGCTCGCCGAGAGCCTCCCGCTCAGACTCGTATTTTTGACTCGAATACCGCGCAAGCTCCCCTACATCCGCGCCCTCACCAAGGAGCGCGCAAAGGGCAAAAAGATCCTGCTGTAACGCCTCAAAATCGGTATCGATCCCGGTGTAGCCCGCACCAAACAGATGCGAGATCGACTTGGCCTGACGGTTGAATTTCCCAAGCGCACCTTGATAAGCGGCCAAGGCCTCGGTGTCGGCCACGGCCTCCCCGTACGAGAGGCGACTGCCGTCGCAGCGGTAAAGACGCAATTCCTTCATCAGTGCGCGGTATTCGCGACTGAAAACGCGCGTGAAAAATCCGTTGAATTGACGGGTCAGCTGCTTGTGAAGATGCTCTCCCTTCAGGGTATAGAGCTCCTCATCGTAGCGCGCGTCAAGGTACCGCTTGCGCTCTCGTGCGGTGCTTACTAAGGGAGCCAGCAAACGCACGGTCGAAAGGGCCTTGTCCGCAGCCCCCGCGACAAAGAGCTTGGGGGTCAAAAATTCACTTTCCCCACACAGCCCCAAAAGCTTTGCCGTCATTTTGGCAAGCGAAAGGGTATCCATATTGATGCCGTAGCGGCTCTTCAAGGCCGAGGAGGTTCCCTCCAGCGCACGGCACAGATCGCGCGTGGCGCGAAGGTCCGATCCAAGGGCCGCCTTGGCAGCATAGGTCGTATCCTCAATGTCAAAGCCGTACCAGCAGTTTTTGCGATAATCGACACCCACCGTGGGCACGTAAGCGGCATACTGCGAAAAGAGCTCCATCACACGGCTCAGATGCTCCTCACCCTTGGAGCGCACGTTCACTACCGAATAAGAAAGGTTCGGCGCGTGACGCACGGCCGAAAGCTCGCCGTACAGCTCAAAGAGCGATTTTTGAATCACGGAACGCACCTTGTGCAATTCTTCCACGTAGGCGTCCAGCTGCTGCTCGGTTTGGCCCAAAAGATCGATCTCGCGCTGCGCGCGGTCGGAAAGCACGCTTCGCCCGGCACGCAACGTATGGCAAAGCTCCTCGATCACCTGCTTTTTATTGACCTTGTGGCTGTGAAGCTCCAAGCAAAATTCCGCAAGATCGGCCTTCTTCAATTTATCAAATACCACGTTCAAGGCCGCCAGCTTTTCGGATACAAAGAGCACGCGCTTGCCATCCGCCAGGCACTCGGCAATGACGTTGGTGATGGTTTGGCTCTTTCCCGTGCCGGGAGGGCCTTGCAGCACAAAGCTCTTCCCCGCCTTGGCCATTTTAATGGCATCGGCTTGGCTTGAATCGGCATCGACCACACTGCAAAGCTCGCCAACGGGCTCCTCGATCGAGGGCGTGATGCCCCCCTTGACCTCACCCATCATCTCGCGTACCGTCTTGGCGGTCACGATCCTCGCGGCATTGGCGGTGAGATCCTGATACATATTGAGCTTCAAAAAGGAAAATACTCCTACGAAGCACTGACGCGACACGCTCCAGCCCAGCTTTTGAGCCAGGAGCTCGGCATGCTCGAAATACGCCTCGATCCCGGCCTCCTCATCAAAGGCCGGGAGCTTGACGCCGAATTCGTTTTGCAATTTAAAGGAAAAGGTGGGATTGACGGTGATTTCATCGTCCATCACACAAATACGCAGGGGCGAAAGAAGTGTTTCACTCTCGATTGAGATCGGCACCAGCAGCAAGGGCGCACGGAGGGTAGCGGTATCCTCTTCCCGCTCGCGCCAATTCATAAAGCCAAAGGCAAGATACAAAATGTTGACGCCGTTTTCCTCAATCGAGGTGCGCCCGCGCTTGCGAAGAGCCTTCAGGGCTCTGGTGGGCTTGTTCTCGGCATTGTAAACCAAAACCTGACCACGTTTGATCTTTTTCGCGTAAAGATCCTTATATTGCTCGCGTGAAAGCAGCTCGCCCGAGGTCGGTGCTGCATCCTCATCCTCATCGTCGTGCGCAAGGCGAGGATCAAAAACCTCAAAGCTCGCACCGTGCTCGGCCTGACGAAAGAGCGTAACGATATCCGGCAGCAAAAGCTCGGCCGAGCCGGTCCTGCTGCTTTTAAAATTCACCAAATTATTTCGCTTTCCCGTATCAAACAACAGGTCCGCCCATTTTTGCAAGACCGCAATATCCATGGTTGCTCCTCTTCTCTTTTCAAATCGTTTTAGTGCCAGTAATCCACCTCGTGGGGCAGGTCAATGTCCGCGGCACGAAAGACGGGGTCGGCCCCTGCTTTTCGTTGCGCCTCATAATTTTTGAGCGCACGGAACACGTATTTCCCAAGGATCAGAATTACGGGCATATTGATGAGCGTCATCACGCCCATGGTAATATCGGCCACGTTCCACAAGAGGTCGGCCGAGAGGCCCGCACCGAGAAAGACCAGTAACGCCCCCACAATGTGATACGCATACTGCACGCCACGGCTCGGCACCTTTCCGAGAATATAAAAGACACACTGATCAACGTAATAAAGGTTTCCAAGCAAAGTCGTAAAGGCAAACAACACCATCGCCACAGTAATAAAGATGGAGCCAAAGCCGCCAAGAGTGGCCGACAGTGCCGCCTGCACGTAGGGTGCACCCGAGAGTGCCTCACTGGCCTCAATACCCGAGGTCATGCACATAAATCCGGTGGCCGAGTACACAAGAACGGTATCAATAAAAACCGAAAGAATTTGCACAAGACCCTGCTTGACGGGGTGAGAAACGTCGGCCGAGGCCGAGGCGTTCGGGGCCGAGCCAACACCCGCCTAGTTCGAGAACAAACCGCGCTTGATGCCAAACATCACGCAAGAGCCGCCGAAGCCACCAAAGATGGCACGAAGATCAAAGGCGTTTTTGAAAATTTCAGCGAAAACCGAGGGGAGGGTCTTGACGTTTATAAGCACCAACACCACCGCCACAAGGATATAGACAATGCCCATTACCGGGACCAGCACACCCGTGGCACGCATAATGCGCTTGCCGCCACCGAGCAGGCAGTAGCCCACCAGGACCGCCAGCACGGCACCGATGACCCAGGGCGTGACCTTTGCATTGTAAAACGAGTACACCGAAAAGGTGGATTGCAAATTGTAGGATGCAAGCATATTAAAGCCCACGCCGTAGGTGATGATGAGCACCACCGAGAAAAGGATCGCCAGCCACTTCAGGCCAATGCCCTTTTCAATGTAATAGGCAGGCCCTCCGTACGCGCCGTCAGGGCCGCGCTTCTTGTAAATTTGCGCGAGGGTGCTTTCGATCAGGGCCGTTGCACCGCCGATAAGGGCGATGACCCACATCCAAAACATCGCGCCAAAGCCACCCAAGCACAGTGCGGTGGACACACCGATGATATTGCCCGTGCCCACGCGCGAGGCTGTCGAAACCATCAAGGCCTGAAAGGAGGAAACGCCCTTGCCGTCCTTGGGCTTTTCGGTCACAGCCCGCAGCTGCTCACCGAGCAAGCGGAACTGAGCACCCTTGGTGCGCAGGGTAAAATAAAGCCCGCCCGCAACCAAAGCGATAATCAAAATGTAGCTGTACAGTGCCTCATTGACCAAGGCGATCAATTTGTCAAGCATAATCCATACCCTTCCGTAATTGTATTATAATAAGTATATCAAAACGCCGTGATTTTGTAAACCCCACGCTGCGCGATTTCTTTGAAGCAGGACCGAACGAGACGGCCATTTTTTTCAAAATGACCTCAAAAATCAAACAAATTTTGAAAATTGTCTAACAAATCCTTGTCATTTTTTGTTGAAAAGGTGTCCCCAATATGATAAAATGATGATAACGTAGTTTTCGAAAAAGGAGTGCGCATTCATGAGTAAGATCTACGCTTTATACAATCCCCACGCAGGTCATAACACCGGCAAGGAAAGGGCTGAGAAGCTGCAAGAGCTGTACGACTCCCCCCTTACATACGTCGATATGACGACCATTTCCGACTACAACGAGTTCAAAAAGGGCCTGAATGCAGGCGACAAGCTCATTGTTTGCGGCGGTGACGGTACGCTCAACCGCTTTGTCAATGAGATCCACGACCTTGGCATTGAAAACGATATTCTTTACTATGCGGCCGGCAGCGGCAACGACTTTTTGCGCGATTTCGGCAAGGCCGCGGGTAGCGCCCCCATGCGCATCAACGATGAGATCAAAAACCTGCCCGTGGTCACCGTCAACGGTAAAAGCTACCGCTTTATCAACGGCATCGGCTACGGTCTTGACGGCTATTGCTGCGAAATCGGCGACGAGATGCGCCGGACCTCGACCAAGCCCGTGAGCTACTCCGCCATTGCGATCAAGGGGCTGCTTGGCAAATACCAACCCACCAACGCCAAGGTCACCGTGGATGGGAAGAGCTTTGAATACAAAAAGGTATGGATCGCCCCCACCATGGTGGGCCGATACTACGGCGGCGGCCTGATGCCCACACCTCACCAAAAGCGTGAGGATCGTGCCGATCACGTATCGGTAGGCGTGATGTATCACGCAGGTCGCATTCACACATTGCTGGTCTTCCCCTCGGTCTCCAAGGGCGGCCACATCAAGCACAAGAGCCTTGCGGCCGAGCATCAGGGCCGACGCATCACGGTGGAATTTGACCGCCCCGTCGCCCTTCAGATCGACGGTGAGACCATTTTGAACGTCACAAGGTACGACGTCACGATCGACCCCGCGTGCCTGAAAAACGAGGCCCCCGTGGCCGTGGCCGTCCCAAACTGACACCTTCCAAGACAAAGCACCGCCCCGGTTTGGGGCGGTGCCCTTCTTTTTGTCAAAAATTGTTACGAAAACATATAGACAGCGCGGCTTTGCTGTGCTATAATAAGTATTCAATCCGCCAAAGGAGTGTGTTATGAAGATCAGTCAAAACGCGAGAAAGGCCATATACATCGGCACACTTTTCTCCATCGCCTACCTTGTCGTTTATATTGCAAGAAATGCCCTCAGCGCCGTCACGCCTCAAATGCTGGCCGAGGGGTACACCGAGGCCTACATCGGCTCGATCTCCTCGCTTTACTTTACCTGCTACGCGGTCGGTCAGCTGATCAACGGCTTTATCGGGGATAAGATCCGCGCCAAGTGGATGATGTGCCTGGGGCTCCTGTTTGCCGGTGCCACCAACCTCGCACTCAACGTCTTTCCCCTCTCGCCCACGCTGGCGATGATCACCTACGGCGCCACGGGCTTTTTCCTGTCGATGATCTACGCCCCCATGACCAAGGTGGTGTCGGAGAACACCGAGCCCCTGCACGCCGTGCGTTGCAGTCTTGGCTACACCTTCTCCTCCTCCATCGGCTCCCCTGCGGCAGGCCTGCTTGCGGCGGGTCTTGTATGGCAAAGCGTGTTTGCCGTCAGCAGCGGCCTGCTTGCGGTTACGGCAATCGCCGTGTTTTTCTTCATAACCCTGTTTGAGCGTCGCGGCATGGTGCGCCACGGGCAGTATCAGCCCCAAGGCAAAAACCGCTTTGACTTCCGCGTGCTCGTGCGCCACCGCATCATCAAGTTTACTCTGGTGTCGATCCTCACGGGCGTGGTGCGAACCTCCGTGGTCTTCTGGCTGCCGACCTACATCAACCAGTACCTCGGGTACGATGCCTCGACCTCGGCCACGATCTTTACCGTTGCCACCCTGCTGATTTCTGCCAGCGCCTTCATCGCCGTTTTCATCTACGAGCGCCTGCATCAAAATATGGACCTGTCCCTGCTTTTGATGTTCGGCGGCGCCACCGCCTTTTTCCTGCTGACCTACCTCGTCAAGCTTCCGATGATCAACATCGTCTTTATCGTGCTGGCGATCACCTCCTCAAACGCCGCAACAAGCATTTTGTGGGGCATTTACTGCCCGAGCTTGCGCGACACGGGTATGGTATCCACCGCCACGGGCTTCCTTGACTTCGTCAGCTATATGGCGGCGGCCGTGGCCAACCTTGTGTTCTCCAATGCCGTCAGTGCCATCGGTTGGGGCAACCTCATCCTTATCTGGATCGCCCTGATGCTTGTGGGCACCGTCGCCTCCCTGCCCTTTGGGCGAATGAAAAAAGCAACCGAATGACAAAAAATCCGCCCCCGATGCTCGGGGGCGGATTTGTTTTTTGTTTAGATCTTCACCACGCCAAAGGCACCAAGGATCGAGGAGACGAGAATGGCAAGAATGCAAACGGGTGCCACGTAACGAATGACCACCGAAAAGAGCTTCTTTTGCTTGAACTCGCCCGACACCTCTACCTCCTCAATGACCGCACGGGGCTTGAGGAAGAAGCCCACGAAGATCGCGGTAGCCAGTGCCACAACGGGCATGATCACGTTGTTACTGATGAAGTCGAAGAAGTCAAGGACCTGCATACCAAGCAGAGTGAACTCGCTCCACGCACTGTAACCGAGCGAGGAGAAGGCACCCAGCACCAGGCTTGCAGCAAGCACGATCATGCTGCACACCTTACGGTTCAGCTTGGCCTTGTCAAGCAGGTTGGATACCACCGTCTCCATCAAAGAGATCGAGGAGGTGAGTGCCGCAAAGAACACCATAACAAAGAAGAACGCGCCGATCACCGAGCCACCGGGCATCGTATCAAAGATCTTGGGGAGCATGACAAACATCAGGCTCGGTCCGCTGGCACCCAGTGCCTGCTCACCGCCAAAGGCAAAGACGGCGGGGATGATCATAAGACCTGCCAAAAATGCCACACCCGTGTCAAAAATTTCGATCTGTCTTACCGACTTTTCAATACTGATATCCTTTTTCATATACGAGCCGAAGGTGATCATAATACCCATCGCCAGCGACATCGAATAGAAGAGCTGACCCATGGCGGCTACCACCGTCATGATCGAGAACTTGGAGAAATCGGGCTTGATGTAGTAAAGCACGCCCTCCAGTGCACCATCCACGGCAAACATACTGTAAACGGCAATAAAAAGAACCAAAACGATCAAGGCGGGCATCATGATCTTGCTGACCTTTTCCACACCCTTGTCAACGCCAAGTAACACCACAAGCGCCGTAATGCCGATGAAAAGCGCAAACCACAAAAGCGGTTCTCCCACCGAGCCGATATACTCTCCAAAGTAGGTGTCGTTCGCCATCGAGTGATCCTGCCCTGCGACAAAGCCCACAATGTATTTCAATACCCAACCGCCAATGACCGCGTAATAGGGCAAAATAATGGCGGGGACGATCGCGGCAAGCACACCGATAAAGGAAAAGCGCTTATCCAGTGCACGGAATGCCCCGATCGGGCTTTGCGCGGTCTTGCGGCCAATGGAAATCTCAGCGATCATCAAGGCAAAGCCGAACGTTACGGCAAGTACTACGTACACAAGCAAAAAAATACCGCCACCGTATTTTGCGGCAAGATACGGGAAACGCCAGATGTTCCCCAGGCCCACAGCAGAGCCTGCCGCGGCCAGAACAAACCCGAGCTTGCTCGTAAACGAGCTTCTTTTTTGTTCCATACTGTAAACTCCTATACTTTTCAAATTACAATCTTATATAGTATATCACAACTCCACGAATTTTGCAAGAATTATTTCAACAAAAAAGGCACGCCGAAGCGCGCCGCGGATTCGCCCCGCTTTCTGTGGCGGTGGAGGTTCCAAGCCTGTGCCCCAGCCAACGCAAAAAGGACACCTTAAGGTGTCCTTTGCATTGTGTGTTCTGACCTTAATAGATGCCAACGATAAAACTTATTTTAATTCGAATCATGAATTGTTTTGCTAGAATATTTATCTATTAATTGATTAAATTGTTCTTCGTCAATATATCTTCGTCCGGCGTAAACTTGCAGGAAACTCGGATTGTCTTCAAAATGTCTGTATTTTCCTTGCCCCGAATGATGAATCAACTCGTATTCACCGTTTGTATAAGATATCTTTATGACAATATCATTTTCAAAGACACCCGTTGGATCTGACCAATGGTTGTAGCAATCTATTTCTTTAAAATCCGACAAAAATGTCTCGTGGTCCTCTACGGTAGAAATTAATTGCTCTTGATATTCTCCTTTTTCTTGGTCGTACTCACATAGTTTGACAATCTCAATAGCACTAATCTCACTTTCATCATTTATAAACTCATAAGCCTTTTTTCTACTACAAGCAGATAGCACACAGAGAAAAATCATAAGTAAAGAAACTACGAAAGTTAATTTTTTCATATTCCCACCGCCTTTCTGTGTTTATTATAGCATATTTTCGCCCAAAAACCAACTGCAAATCGGGAATTTGAGGGTGGGAATTTGGTTGCGCGTCCCAATCACGCCGAAGGCGTGTATATCATCCGCAACTTGTTGCGGTATATCATCAATGCGGAGCATTGTATATCATCAAGCCGCAGGAAGATGCACGCTATCGCGTGATGAGATACAAGGGCGGTTTACCGCCCTTGATGATATACCGTTCCTTCGGAACAGGATGATATGCCAAGCCTGCGGCTT
Organism: Clostridia bacterium; assembly: GCA_017508425.1. Classification (GTDB taxonomy): domain Bacteria; phylum Bacillota; class Clostridia; order Oscillospirales; family CAG-272; genus Firm-07. Next base: position 29,355 of record JAFVYZ010000053.1, read on the forward strand.
GGATAAAAAAATCCAAGTCTTTCGACTTGGATTTTTTATTCCAACCGACGGAGGAGGCTTGGTATGGCATGCCGTGGATGACACCCCGCAGGCTGTATCTTTGTCGGCTTCAGTTCA
>JAFVYZ010000054.1 GCA_017508425.1 Clostridia bacterium
GCTAAGACCATTGCAAACAAGAAGAAGTAATAAAGGAGTGGCAATAGTATGGCTAATGTAAAAAAAGTCGTGAAAAAGCGTCGCGAGCGCAAGAATATTGAAAAAGGCGCTGTGCACATCAGTGCGACTTTCAACAATACCATCATCACCATCACGGACGTTGCAGGAAACGCAATTTCCTGGGCTTCTGCCGGTGAGCTTGGTTTCAAAGGTTCCCGTAAATCCACTCCCTTCGCAGCACAGTCCGCAGCTGAGCAGGCTGCAAGACTTGCGATGGAGCACGGCCTCAAGTCCGTTGAGGTTTACGTAAAGGGTCCCGGTTCCGGACGTGAGTCTGCGATCCGTGCACTTGAGACCGTTGGTCTTCAGGTTACGATGATCAAGGACGTAACTCCGATCCCCCATAACGGCTGCCGTCCGCCTAAGCGCCGCCGCGTATAATTTACAGGAGGTAAATGTAAAATGGCAAGATATACTGGTCCCGTTTGTCGTCTTTGCCGCCGTGAGGGCACCAAGCTGTTCCTCAAGGGTGAGCGTTGCATGACAGGCAAATGCGCACTTGACCGCAGAAGCACTGCTCCCGGTCAGCATGGCGCAGCAAACAAAAAGGTAAGAGAGTACGGTATGCAGCTTCGTGAGAAGCAAAAGACCAAGAGATACTACGGTATCCTCGAGAAGCCCTTTGTAAACTACTACAAAGAGGCTGAGCGCAAGTCCGGTATGACCGGTGAGAACCTGCTCGTGCTTCTTGAGAGACGTCTTGATAACGTCGTTTACCGCATGGGTCTGGCAGAGAGCCGCAAGCAGGCTCGTCAGCTCGTTCTTCACGCACATTTCACCCTCAACGGCAAGAAGGTAACCATCCCCTCGATCTCCGTTAAGGTTGGCGACGTGATCGCTGTGAAGGAAGCAAGCCGCGATCTTACCACCATTAAGGCTCTCATTGAGGGTGCTGCATCTAAAATCACTCCCAAGTGGCTTGAGGTAAACAAGGAGAATGCTACCGCTAAGGTTGTGGCTCTGCCCGCCCGCGAGGACATCGACTTTGATTTCAACGAGCAGCTTATCGTCGAGCTTTATTCCAAATAATCCGTTTCCCGTTTCGGCGGCGGTACGGGGTATGGCTGCCGATAGCTTAAAAAGCACAATAAAATTTGCCGCGTAGCGGCAACCAAATTTAATAAGGAGGGTTTACTTGGAATGCTTGAAATTGAAAAGCCGAATATTACGATAGACAAGATGAGCGCAGATGGCACACACGGATTTTTCGTAGTGGATCCGCTTGAGCGCGGTTACGGTATTACCCTTGGTAACTCTTTGCGTAGAATTATGCTCAGCTCCCTTCAGGGTGTTGCAGTTACCAGTATTAAAATTGATGGAGTTCTTCACGAATTTTCTACCGTTCCCGGTGTGAAAGAAGACGTGACCGAGATTGTACTCAACGTTAAGGGCATCACCGCGAAGCTTCACAGCTCCGCTGCAAAAACGGTGGTGATCGACGTGACCGGTCCTTGCAATGTTACCGCAGGTGACATTGTGACCGATGCTGATCTTGAGATTCTGAATCCTGAGCATCACTTGGTAACGGTTGCGGAGAATAAGCGTTTTTACATGGAGCTTTGCTTCGAGCACGGCCGTGGTTATGTATCGCAGGAGCGCAATAAGCAGATCGCGAGCATGGCAGCCGGAAACGTGTCCGCTCCCATCGGCACCATCTATACCGATTCCATCTATACGCCTGTCTATAAGGTAAATTACTCTGTGGAGAATACCCGTGTGGGTAACAACACAGATCTTGACAAATTGACCATCGAGGTTCTTACCAACGGAACCGTGACGGCCAAGGAAGCGATCTCTCTTGGAGCCAAGATCCTCAACGAACATCTCAACTTGTTTGTCAATCTCACCGATGAAGCAAAGAAGGCAGAGATCATGGTGGAGCGCGAAGAAACCATCAAAGAGAAGGTCCTTGAGATGACCATTGAAGAGCTTGACATGTCGGTACGCAGCTTCAACTGCTTGAAGCGCGCCGGCATTGATACGGTTGAAGATTTGACCAATCGTACCGAGGAGGATATGATCAAGGTCCGCAATCTCGGAAAGAAATCGCTTGAAGAAGTAATTCAAAAACTGCACTCGCTCGGTCTCGACCTGAAAAAGGAAGAAGACTAAGCGGGCGCGACAACAGCAAAATTTTTAGGAGGGAAAATCAATGCCCGGAAGAAAACTCGGCAGACCCACGGCACACCGCAATGCGATGCTGCGTGGTCTTGTGACTTATCTCCTGGAGAACGGTTCGGTTGAGACGACTCTCACCAGAGCAAAAGAAGTTCGTTCCATGGCAGAGAAAATGATTACGCTTGGCAAGAAGAACACGCTTGCCAGCCGTCGTGCAGCTCTCGCATACATTACGAAGGAGGACGTTGTTACCAAGGTATTCAACGAGCTTGCTCCCAAGTATGAGGCGCGCAATGGCGGTTACACCCAGATCTTTAAGATGGGCCCCCGTCGCGGTGATGCTGCTGAAATGGCACTCATCCGCCTTGTTGACGAGGCGTAAGATAACAAAAAAGAGCGGAGATGAAGATCTCCGCTCTTTTTTTACGGAAATGCATGCTTGAGCGCGTGCCATAGGGAATCCAGCTCCTCCCGGGTGTTGAAAAGACCAAAGCTCAGGCGTACCGCGCCTCCCTCGGGGGTGGCGAGCGCCTTGTGGGCCAGTGGTGCGCAATGAAGCCCCGCGCGCACGCAAATGCCCGCTTTATCGAGGAGCCGCGCAAGGGTCGTTGAAGGGATGCCGCGGCGGTTAAAAAGCAATACGGCACCGGGTGTATCCTTTTCGTAGATCTCATAGCCGTCAAGCGATTCAAGGCGGTCCTTGGCGGCCAAAAACAAGCCCCTGGCGCGCTTTTGCACCTCGGGTATGCCAATATCGCCAATAAAGCGAAGACCGCCGTTCAGGCTCGCGATTGCGGGGACAGGAAGGGTGCCGGCCTCGAGATGCTCGGGCAGGGCCTCCGGCATGGTGTGCGATCCGGAATCCACACCGCTGCCGCCCTCTATCAGGGGGGCGAGTGTGACGCCCTCTCCCAACGCCAAAATGCCGCATCCGGGGATCCCGTAAAGTCCCTTGTGACCGGGGACCGCCAAAGCGTCAATGTGCATGGCGCGAAGATCAAGGGGAAAATGGCCTGCTGATTGCGCGGCATCGACAATAAAGCGAAGGCCGCGGCTTTTGCAAAAAGCACCAATTTCGGGTAAGGGAAGGGACAGGGAACACACGTTTGAGGCGTGTAAACAAACGACGGCAGTTGTATTTTTTTTGATACGTGTCGCAATTTCTTGTACAATTTCGTTGTTCGTGCGTCCAAGAACAGGAAAGGTGTCAAAGGTGACGCCTTTTTTCTTCAGGGCGTAAAGCGGTCTTAGAACCGCATTGTGCTCCAGCTCTGAGCAAAGAATATGATCGCCGCTTTTGAGGAGCCCCTTGAGGGATGCGTTAAGAGCCATGGTGGTGCTTTGCAAAAAGACCACGCGCTCGGGGGCACCCACTCCGAGGAAGCTTGAAAGTTGCTCTCTTACCTCGTATATTTTTTCGGCGGCTCGGCGTGAAAGGTCGTGTGCACCGCGCCCGGGATTGCCACACCATGCGGTGATGCATTCAAGAACGGCCGCCGTTGCTTGTGGGGGCTTGGGAAAAGAGGTGGCGGCGTTGTCAAAATAAATCATACTGCAAGGCCCTATCGAATATACTCCGATACCGACACGTTGCCGCCTCGAAGTGTCGCTCGTACCGCGCGCTCGTCCTCGGCGAGGAATTCGACACCGTAAGCGCATCCGCGCCGTGTTCTGCCGGGGTCCAAAGCCACAATCTCACTGCTTATCCCGTTCAAGCTCAGCGTACGCTGTGCCTTGATTGCGGCAGTCATCGAGCCGACCGCGGCAATGCATTTTTCCCGAAGGGTATTTGTGCCGTGCATAGTGTACTCCTTTGTTGTCATAGGCCGCCGTTTGGAAGGCGACCTTACTAACAATATATGCCAAAGTCTAAAAAAGGCACAAGATTTTGGCGGCCTGCGTTGACAAATATTATATAATATTTTATAATATATATTGTGCATTTGCACGGAACACTTGGAAAGGAGTAAGGCGATGCTTAAAATTTTGATGTTAAAATGCAAAGAGGCCATGATTTCGGTATTACCGGTAACGGCGATCGTGCTGCTCCTTCATTTTACGCCGCTGGTGTCTCTTACTGCTCTCGAGGTGAGTGTGTTTTTGCTCAGCGCGCTGTTTTTGGTGTTGGGCATCGGATTTTTCAATCTCGGCGCGGACATTGCCATGACGCCGATGGGCGTGCAAGTGGGTGCCGGTCTTTCAAAATCCCGAAACATCGGGGTCTTGCTTTCGGTCAGCTTCCTGCTTGGCGTGTTGATCACGGTGGCCGAGCCCGATCTTTCGGTTCTGGCTTCGCAGGTCAGTGCCGTGGTGAACGGCACCGCACTGATCGCTGCCGTCGGCGTCGGCGTAGGGCTCTTTTTGGTGCTGGCCATACTTCGTATCGTTACCAAAACGGGGCTGTCCAATATTTTGATGATCTTTTACATGTTCATTTTTGCACTGGCGGCATTGGTGCTGGAGCGTGGGAACGGCGGATTTCTTGCTTTGTCGTTTGATTCGGGCGGTGTGACGACCGGCCCTATTACCGTCCCCTTTATTATGGCACTGGGTGCCGGCATTGCCGCAACGCTCGGTGGCAAGGATGCCGGTGAAAACAGCTTTGGCTTGGTGGCGCTTTGCTCGGTAGGCCCGATTTTGGCGGTCATGAGCCTTGGGCTTTTTGCCAAAGGCGAAATGGTTTATGAGCTTCCCGATTATTCCGTAGAGTCGCATCTTGGAGGGGCCTTGAAGCACACCGTTTTCGAGGTAATGGGCGAGGTTGCCCTGGCCTTGGGGCTTTTGGTGCTCTTCTTTTTGGTGGTTCAGCTGGTTTTCCTGCGCTTGCCGCGCCGCAAGCTGTACCGTATTGCCATCGGCATTTTTTATACCTTTATCGGTCTTGTAATCTTCCTTTCGGCCGTCACGGTCGGCTTTATGCCGGTGGGCTATCGCATCGGGTACGATCTTGCCGACAACAATTGCGTGATGCTTGTGGTGCTGGGCTTTATACTTGGCCTTGTGGTCGTGCTCGCCGAGCCTGCGATCCACGTCCTTAAGGGGCAGGTCGAAAACGTAACGAGCGGTACGGTCAGCAAACGCTCGATGATGATTGCCCTCTCGGTGGGTGTCGGCGTGTCGATCGGGCTTTCAATGCTCCGCATCATTTTGGGATTCAGCATCCTTTATTATTTGATTCCCGGTTATTTTATTTCATTGGGTCTTTCCTTTTTTGTGCCGCGTCTTTATACCGCCATCGCCTTTGATTCGGGTGGCGTTGCAAGCGGCCCTCTCACGTCGAGCTTTATCCTCCCCCTTGCCGTCGGTGCCTGCGTGGCTGTTTCGGGGGCGTCGGCCGTGATGCAGCATGCCTTTGGCATTGTTGCGATGGTGGCCATGACCCCGCTTATTACCATTCAGGTGATGGGCTTCCGCGCTGTTATGGCCGGAAAGGTGCGAGATAATATTATGATGAAGAGGATCCTGGATGCCGACGATGAGCAGATCATCGATTTTATGTAAGGGGGTGGCGTGATGTCTATTGAAGCAAAGCCAACAGTCCAAAAGGCCGTACGGCCCACACAAAAGACCGTTGCTCATCGCGCCGCAACGCGTAAAAGGGTGCAAACGGGTCACAAAAAGGCACCTCAAAAATTAAAGCTTTTGATCACGATCGTTCCAAGACCCAAGACCGAATATTTTATGGATCTGATCCAGTCCTTTGACGTGAATATGCAGTTTTGCACGACGGCCAGGGGCACGGCGACCTCGGATATTCGTGCCTTGATGGGACTTGAGGACAGCGAAAAGCGCGTGATCTTCAGCGTGGTGCGCGAGGATATGGCACCAAAGGTGTTAAAAACGCTGGAAGAGAAGTTTGCCACCATTAAAAATGCCAAGGGGATTGCGATGACGGTGCCCCTTTCAGGCATGATCGGTGTGGCGATCTATCAATTTTTAGCCAACCATCGCAAAGGGGGAAAGCAGCATGAAATTTGAATACGAATTGATAATTTGCATCGTCAACGTCGGCTTTTCCGATGCGGTGATGGAGGCGGCACGCGCGTGCGGTGCTAAGGGTGGCACGGTGCTGAATGCGCGCGGAACGGCGAACAAAGAGGCGGAAACCTTTTTTAAGATCACCATTCAGCCCGAAAAGGAGGCGGTGATGATCTTAGTGCCCTCAGCCATTAAGGATGACGTCCTGCACGCGCTTTATCAAAAGGTGGGTCTGCAAACACCGGGGCAGGGCATTGCCATGGCACTCCCTGTTGACGGTGTGGTGGGCTTGCCGAGTCCGGCCCCAAAATCGGAAAAATAATAAAAGGTCGCCGTGTCATCCTTTGGGATCTGCGCGGTGACCTTTTTGCATCAAAAATGTGATAATTGCTTGATTTTTTGAAATAATACTTGTATTTGCGCTCAAAATTTGGTAATATGTAGTGTAGATGCTTTAATATTTTGACAATGGCGGTATCCATATGTTCGGTTATGTGAAAATCAAAAGAGAAGAGCTTCGTGTCGGCGAGTACGAGTATTACCGTGCCGCGTATTGCGGGCTTTGCCGCAGTATGGGGCAGTGCACGGGGCAATGCTCGCGGTTGGTCCTTAGCTACGATATCGCGTTTCTCTCGCAGGTGCGTATGGCCCTTTGCGGCACGACACCAAGCTTTAAAAAGCGGCGCTGTATTGCGCACCCCGTTCGCGCCCGTATGATGATGGAGCCTAACGACCAGCTCCGTTATGCGGCCGACGTTTCGGCTATTCTCACCTTTGAAAAATGCCGCGATGACGTGGTGGATAAACGTGGCTTGGGGCGGCTTTTGGCACGGCTTTTGCTGTGGATCGCGTGGCCGGCCTACCGCCGCGCGAAAAAACGCCGCGGGGAGCTTGCGACACAGATCCGAGAAAAGCTTTCGGCGCTCACGGCTCTTGAAAAGGCGCACCGCGCGAGCGTGGATGAGCCTGCCGCGATCTTTGGCGAGCTACTCGGGCTTGCATTTGCCGGAGGCCTTGCGAAGGAGCAGGCGCTTGTGGCGCGTGCGATCGGCACAAAGGTGGGTAGATTTATTTACATTCTTGATGCCATTGATGATATGGAACGTGATGAGAAAACGGGAAATTTCAACCCCGTGTTGCTCTGTTTTGGTGCAATGCCCACCGAGAGCCAGCGTCAAATGCTGGAGGATGCACTGCTCGTTTGTCTTGACGATGCGGTGGCGGCGCTCGATCTTATGGGCGAAAAAAGCACCCCATGTCGTGCCATTCTTGAAAATATACTGTATTTGGGCATGCCCTCGACCGCCCGGGAGATCCTGTGGAGGAAAGAGGGGAAGGCCGCAAAGGAGGAAGACCGTGAACAATAACCCGTACAAGGTGCTTGGCGTGTCACCGAACGCCGATGACGAAGAAATCAAAAAGGCCTACCGTGAGCTGGCGCGCAAGTACCACCCCGACCGCTATACCGACTCCGACCTTGCCGATCTTGCAAACGAGAAAATGAAGGAGATCAATGCCGCGTACGAGGAGATCACAAGGCAGCGTGAGGCGGCTGCCGCCGGCGCAGGTGCGTCGGGTGGATCGGAGCGCGATGGCGCGGAAAACCGCACCCGTGGGGGTGCTAATACTGCCGGCACCGGTGCCGGGCGTTCGTACCAAGGCAATATGGGCGGTGGCACCAATTACCACTCCCAGAATTATTCTGCCGAGGCCAAGGCCAAATTTACCGATATCCGCAATTGCATCAACCGCGGTGATTTGAATCTTGCCGAGGATCTGCTCGCCGAGATCGCCGATGCGGATCGCGGCGCGGAATGGATCTTTTTGACGGGCTGCGTTCAGCTTCATCGGGGCTTTTACATCGATGCACAGCGCTCCTTTGAAACGGCGTACCGCATGGAGCCCACCAACAACGAGTATTGGCAGTTTAAGGAGAGAATGCATCAACGCGCCGGTAATTTCGGCGGTGGCTACCGCACCTCGGGCGACGGTGGCTGTGACTGGTGCACGACTCTCATTTGCGCCGATTGCTGCTGCGAATGCATGGGTGGCGATCTCATCCCCTGCTGCTGATATGCTCGAGCGGCGAAGAAAAGCCACGAGAAATCTCACAACGGCGGCTGTTTTGGCGGCACTTGGTGTGGTTTTTCTCACATTTGGCTCCTTGGTGGAGGTGTTGGATCTTTCCATGGCCGCGATCGCGTCACTGACGGTCGTGTTTGCCGTTGTTGAACTACGGGGAAAGTATCCCGTCCTCGTATATTTTGTAACGTCCTTGCTTGCATTTTTGCTCTTGCCAAGCAAGACTCCGGTTCTTTTTTACGCTTGCTTTTTGGGATATTACCCGATGCTGAAAGCGCTTTTTGAGGGTCGTTTTTCGGCCCCCGTTGCCTGGCTTTTGAAGTTTTTGTGCTTTTTTGTCGGCACGAGTCTGACGGTAGGTCTTGGCGTAGCGATCCTGTTCCCGCAAGGATTGGTGTGGCAGGCGAGGTATTTGGTCCTTTTGTTGCCGTTGGCCTTTGTTTTTTGGATCTACGATCTGGCGTTTACGCGCCTTATTACCTTTTATGTGGTGCGACTTCGTCACCGCTTCCGCTTTTTAAACAAGCCGTAAAAATATGAGCCGCAACGTGCTTTCGCGTTGCGGCTTTTTGTGATGACTTGACAAAAATATTGTAATATGTTATACTTACAGTTAAACACATTCAAAACTACAAATAAAGGAGTTGGTTTTTTTCATGGACAGTAGTACAATACCCTTATGGATTGTGTTTGTGATTTGCATCGTAGGCGGTGCGTATTTTGCGGCAACCGAGAGCTCGTTCTCGGCGGTCAACAAAATTAAGATCAAGGCATTGGCGGATGACGGCAATAAGCGCGCACGCGGTGTTTTGTGGGTGGTCAATCGTTTTGACAAGGCCCTCACCACGCTTCTTGTGGGCAACAACGTTACCAAAATTGCCGCAGCATCGGTGGCAACGCTGATCGCGACCCGTTTGTTTGAAGGAAAGTACGATACCAATTCCTTCGGCTTTTCGGTAGGGTGCAGCGTGGCGAGCACGGCGGTGATCTTTTTGCTCAGCGAAATGATTCCGAAGAGCTTTGCCAACGACCGCAGCGAGAGCGTATCCTTGTTTTTCCAGGGCTCTCTTCGCATGCTGATGAAGCTCCTTGCGCCCATTGCAGGCTTTTTCGGTCTGATCTCGAATGCGGCGTCCAAGGCCTTTGCCAAGAAAGAGGCCGAGCCCTCGATCACCGAGGATGAGCTTCTTGAGATCCTTGACACCGTCGAGGAGGAGGGCGTGGTCGATGAGGAGCAGGGCGATATGCTTAAGTCGGCGTTGGAATTCGGTGACACCGTGGTCGGTGATATTATGACAATGCTGCGCGATATCGAGATGTTGAACATCTCTTCGAGCACGGAGGAGGTCCTGGCCGCGATCCGCGAGACCAACTACTCGCGCATTCCCGTGTATGCCGGCGACGTCAACCGCATTATCGGTACGCTCCGAGTCCGTAATTTTTTGGCGGAATACCGTCGCAACCCCAAAATCACGTTGCGCGCGGTGCTCTCCAAGCCTCACTTTGTGACGGAGGATGCGAAGATCGATGATCTTTTGACCGATATGCGCCAACACAAAAACCATATGGCCATTGTTCGTGATAAAAACAAACGTGTGATGGGTCTTGTCACCATCGAGGACATTCTCGAGGAGTTGGTCGGCGAGATCTTTGATGAGGAAGACGTGGTTGACCAAAATTTCCAAGCGCTGGGCGGCAACCGCTACCTTGTCAATACGCATATGAAGCTCGGGACGCTCTATGAGCGTATCGGTGCAAGCGAGGCTCCCGATCGTTTGGCCGGAAAGCCCTTGCTTTCCTTGATGCTTGAAACCCTTGGGCGTTTGCCCGAGGTGGAGGAGTCCTTTGTGATCGGTGACCTTGAGTTTACCATTGAGACGGTGGAAAATCAGCGTCCCACCAGCGCATACGTGTATTTGCTGGATGAGCAGGAGCTTGCCAGGCGTGCCGCCGAAGCCGCCGAAAAGGAGGTGGGCGCACAATGAAGACCGGATATTTTGCAACCCATTGGAACGAAATGTGGTGGGCATACGTCGTGATCTTCGTGATGGTATGCCTGTCCGCGTATTTCTCCGCATCCGAGATCGCGTTTAACTCCGCCAATAAAATGCGTCTTCGCCGTGCCGCCGAGGAGGGCTCGCGTACGGCCAAAACGGCATATGCGATCGCGGAGAACTTCACCCTCTCGCTTTCTACGATCTTAGTGGGCAATAACCTTGCCAACATTGCGGTATCGACCTGCTCGACCCTGATCGTGATGGATCTTTTCCTGCCCGAATTGGCGGGCGTGGCCTCTTTTATTGCCACGATTGTCGTCACCGTCGTTATTTTGATTTTCGGTGAGATCGTGCCCAAGGTTCTCTCTAAGCAAAATGCCGATACGGTAGCACGTGTGGTGGCATTTCCGACGCGCCTTCTTACGGTGCTGGTCAGCCCCATTGTTTTTATCGTAATGGCATTGCTCTTCGTGCTTCGTAAGCTCTGGGGCAAGGATCGCGCTGACAGCGACCCGACGGTAACCGAGCAGGAGCTTTCTTCCATTATTGAAACGGTTGAGGAGGAGGGCGTGATCGACGAGGAGCAGGGCGAGCTGCTGCAGTCGGCTCTTGAGTTCCACGACATTACCGTAGAAAAGATCATGACCCCCCGTATCAATATGACGGCGTTTGATATCGACGACGAGGAGGCACTGCGTGCTCTTGTCGGCGATGCGACGCAATTCTCACGCATTCCTGTTTATGAGGGGAGTGTCGATAACATCATCGGTGTGCTGTCTTTGAACCGCTATTACAAGGCGACGCTCGACGATCCCGCGCCTGACGTTCGTTCGATCTTGATGAAGCCCCCGAAGCTCCACAAAACCATGAAGCTGCCGGCAGCTTTGGCGCGCTTGCGCGAGAGAAAGATGCATTTGGCGATCGTGATCGATGAATTCGGCGGCACGCTTGGCGTGGTGACGATGGAGGATATCCTTGAGGAGCTGGTGGGTGATATTTGGGACGATACCGACGTTATTGTTACCGAATGCTACCCCACGGGTGAAAACACCTATGAGGTATCGGGTGAGATGAACATCGAGGATTGCTTTGATGAAGTGGAATTCAAGGTTCCCGATGACTTTAGCTGCGAATATACCACGATGGGGGGCTGGGCTGTGGAGATGCTCGAGGCCAATCCGCACGTGGGTGACAGCTTCAGCTATGAAAATCTCTTTGTCATCGTGTCGGGCATGGAGGAGGAACGCGTGACTAAGCTTACGCTCTTTGTCAAGCCCGAGCCCCAGAATGAGGACGAAGAGGAGCTTTAATATCTTGAAAGGGAGGGAAGACTGTGGCGATTCACGAATCGGGTGAAAATTACTTAGAGCAAATACTGATCCTTTCGCGCCAAAAAAACAAGGTACGTGCCGTGGATCTTTGCACCGCGCTCGGTTTTTCCCGCCCTACGGTGAGCGTTATGCTAAGGCACCTGCGCGCAAACGGCTTTGTTGCCGATGCCGAGTCGGGAGGGCTTGCCCTGACCGAAAAGGGGTTGGCTGTAGCGGCGCGTATGTATGAGAGGCATTGCCTGCTTGCCGAGGCCTTGATGGCGCTCGGGGTGTCGCGTGATACGGCGCTGGAGGATGCCTGTAAGATCGAGCACGATCTCAGCGATGAGACCGTGGCTTGTCTCAAAGCCTATCTTGAGAGGTTGAGAAGCGATGAAGCACGTTGATATTTACACCGACGGCGCGTGCAGGGGAAACCCCGGACGAGGCGGATGGGGTGCGATTCTTGTATATGGCACCCGTGAAAAGGAGCTGTCGGGGGGCGAGCCTCATACCACCAACAACCGGATGGAGCTTTTGGGCGTCATCGCGGCGCTTGCGGCGCTCCGTGAGCCCTGTGAAGTGACGTTGACGTCGGACTCGAGCTACGTGGTGAATTCGGTCAACAACGGTTGGGTTGAAAATTGGCGCGCACGCGGTTGGCGAAAGGCCGACAAGAGTCCTGCGCTGAACGTGGATCTTTGGGAGCAGCTGCTGGGGCTCCTTGCCAAGCATACGGTTACCTTTAAATGGGTGCAGGGGCATGCGGGTCACCCCTATAACGAGCGCTGTGACAAGCTTGCAACGGCCTTTGCCGATAGTTTTCCCGTTGAGGAAGTCGGAAAAGAGTGAACAAACGATATCCCGTAAATAGAGCCCTTGAAAGAGGCGCGGATCCGGTCGGATCCGCGCCTCTTTTCTTGATTTTTACGTCACGTGTCTCGATGTTGATGTAAAGGGTGCTTCGGATCGTCAAGCGCCTGCTTTTTGAGGCCGTTTTTTGAGGAGGAAACGGGCTTTGTCAAACTGCATAATTTGGCACTTTTGTTTTTGGTTGAAATCGCGAAATTGCAAAGGAGGCATTGACTCCAAAAGAAAAAGAATATATAATGTATTTGTAACTTTCTTCGTTTGAACACAAAACGTTCACAAACGAACAGAAGGGGCGGGTGAGAGTCCTGCCAAGTACAGGAAAAGGAGATTTTCTTATGAAGAAACAACTGCGTTTGGTTCTCTTCGTGCTCATCATCGCAACGCTTGCGTTGATGACGGTCATCGGTGTCAGCGCGGCAACCGACGGTGCCGACGTGCGCGAGGATGGACACTATTACGAGGTCGTAAGCAGTGCCGACGGGGCAACCCCCAAGTACTATACGACTTTGGCGAGCGCTGTCGCGGCAATCGACGCCGACGGTTATACCGTTACGGTGCTTGGTGACGTGACCGAGCCTGCCGCTACGCTTGGTAAGGCGTTTGCTTACACCATCAGCGGCGGCCAGACGGGTGCTACGATCACGTTCAGCTCAAAAACGAGCGATGCATTGATCGTTGCTACGGCCGGCAAGGTAACGCTGGATAACGTGACCCTCGCTTGCAATGCCGGTGTCAGCTCGAAATACGTGGTTCATATAAACGGCGCAACCGAGTTTGTACTTAATAACGTTGTAACGAGTGTTGCCGTAACCGACAATACGGTGTATGCCGCTAAGGCAACGGCCTTCACTGTTTCGGGCGCGAAGACCGACATCAGCGGTGCCGCAAAGGGATTTTATGATCCGAAGGCTAACGTTGCCACTACGGTGACGATCACGGACGGTAAGATCACCTCCGGCGGATACATATTCCGACTCAGCGGCAAGTTAACGGCTTCTCTTTCCGGCGGCGAGCTGATCGGCGGCGCGGGCAACGATATGTTCCTTACTCAAAGATACGCTGCGAACAGCGTGCTGGACATTTCCGGCGCGACTGTGATGCCTGCCGAGGGCAAGAGCGTGTTCAACCTTCAGGTAGCGGTAACCGTTACCTTGGGTGCGGATGCGAAGATCTGGGCAAACGATGCGGCTATCTTTGCCAAAATGAACAAAGGCGGTACCGTTGCCGTAAGCGGCGCGCAGATCCACCTCAAGGGCGAGAACGGTATGCTTTACGAGGCGGGTGAGGCCACGGGTACCGTGACCACCAACAGCGGTAAGATCTATATGCATACAGGGGCGCAGCTTCCTGCCGAGGCATTGGATACCGTGTTTGACTGGACCAAGCTTACCTTTGTGGTAGCGGGCTTCAACGGCCAGCTCGAGCTGACGGAGGCGGGCACGTACAATTTCGCATCTCCCGCGGACGTTGGTGTGCTTATTGCGGATGCGGCGAAAAAGCCGTTTGAGTCTGCACGCTTTGAGGGCGTGACGGTTGAGGTCGATATCGATGTCTCCTCTTGGATCCCGCTTATTATTAACGGCGAGGGCGTTATCGTGAACGTTACCGCAGGTGAATACCGTCTTGTTGACGGTGAGAGCTTTGCAACGCTTATTGCGGGCACGCTGAACATTTCGGGCGGTAGCTTTTATGCAACCAACGGCGATGCCTTTGTCCCCGTGCAGGGCGGTAGCCTGAGCATTTCGGGCGGTACGTTCTACGGTACTGCGGGTGTGGTGCTTCTGCCTGTAACGGGTGGTAGCCTGAGCATTTCGGGCGGTACGTTTACCGATGTAACGCACGCTATCAACGCTACGGACGGTGCGATCACGATCTCCGGCGGTACGTTTGCGAACGTGACGCACGCCATCGACGCCACGGGCGGTACGATCGCGGTCACGGGCGGTAGCTTTACGCTGAAGGGCTTTGCGGATACTGCTACCGATGCTGCGTTCCTGAAATATACGGGTGAAGCGGCTGTCGTGATCGGTGCGGCTGACGGCACCACGGGTCCCTCGATCGTGCTTGGCGCATCTGCGGGCGTCACCGCGTTTGCCAAGGGCATTGTGATTACGAAGGATGCTGTTGAGCTTACCGTAAACGCGGGCTCGTTTGTTACCGATGGTTCCGCGAACGTTATTTTTGATCTTCCCGCTACGATCGCAAAGCTTGAGATCAAGGGCGGTAGCTACACTATTACAGGTGCGGGTGCCGTACTGTTTTCGAGCGCTTTGGACCGCGAAAATTGCGGCGTGACGATCACAGGCGGTACCGTGACCGTTGCCAACGGAGCGATCATTCCCACATTTAATTATATTGAAAGCTCCGCGCTTTCGCTTGTGCTTGAGGGTATGGTACAGTACCGTATCACCAAGGCGGGCAATTACACCTTCTCCAGACCCGTAGAAATCTACGATCTGATCAAAGCATATTTTACGACCTCCGTCACCATTTCCGGTGAGGAAGCCGAGTGGATTCCCCTTGTGCTCGACTGCGCCGATGCAGTTTTGACCGTTACGGGTGGGGAATATGAATATGACGGTGATTTCTTCGTCGTCAATGCCGGCACCTTGAACATTGCGGGCGGCAAATTCAACGCAATGGGCGATAATCTGATCGTGGTCAACGGCGGTAAGCTGAACGTCACGGGCGGCGAATTTGAAAACATCCTCTACGGCGTTTTCATCAACGGCGGTGAGGTCGTGATCTCGGGCGGTAACTTCACTGCCGGTCGCCCCAGCGCACAGCTTGTGAGCGTAAGGGGCAATGCGAAGCTGACCATTACCCCGAATGCCGATGGCGGCGCGGAGCCGAGACTTTATTTGCCCAAGGATGAGAAATCGTTTGCCGTGCGTGTAACAAGTGCGGCAAACGGTGCTGAGATCAACATCAGCGGCGGTTACTTCGGTAACGCCGGTGCCAACGGCACGTATTATACATTGTCTCTTGAGGCCGCAGCCATTGCGAACATTACAGGCGGTACCTTTGTCGGCGGTCACAGTGGTTGTGCCATTCAAGTTAAAGGTACGGGTGCGGTGCTCAACCTTTCGGGCACTGCCACCATGTACGGCTTTAAGAACATCATCGCTTCGGGCGATGTGACCGTAAACGTTTCGGGCGGCTTCTTCAATCCTCTTACAAACCTTTCTACCGGTAAGATCACGCAGGCCAAGTGCCGCTTGATCGAGATGACGAGCGAGGTTGCTAAGGTGAATGTTTCGGGCGGTACGTTTAACAACTTCCTCCAGGCGTTCAACTTCACCGCTCCCGCAACCCTGACCGTTACGGGTGGTACGTTTATTCCGAGAACCAGCCACGCAGACACTGAGGTGGATGCATTTATTAACTGCACGGCCAATGCTCTCGGTGCCGTTATCGTGATCGGCGATGAAGAGACCGGGGCGGGTCCCGTCGTCAATCTCGGCTATGTTGCGTCCGGTAATACAAAATACCCTGACTCCAGCTATACCAAGCTTTTCAACTTCCTTTGCAACAACGTTGATCTAACCGTTTATGCGGGTGAGTTCATTGCACAGGATGCCAAGAACGAGATGTTCGTTTTGAACAAGCCCAAGGCGCTTAACATTCTTGGCGGTAGCTTTTCCATCACGGGCTCCGGTACGCAGTTGATTTCCGATGAGCTTCTTGCAAACAGCAAAACCACGCTTCAAAATATTACCGTGATCGTTCGTGACGGCGCGGCGTTCCCCGATATTAGTACTGAGGTCAACAAGACCATCACGCTTGTGCTTGCCGGCGACGTCAAGGAAATTGAGGTTCGTACAGGCACGCACGTTGTTCGAAATCTTGATGATATTTACGGTATCATCCGCTCGATCTACAAGGAGGTTACCATTGAGAAGCCTGCTGCCTCCGGTTGGATCCCCTTGCACATCAACGGCAAGGACGCCAGCGTTACGCTTGAAAACGTAATTGACAATTATTCGGGTGAATATTTCGTGCGCGTTACCGAGGGTACGCTTATCATCAACGGTGGTGAATTCTCGGCCTTGGCGGGCGAAAAGCTCTTTGATGTGTGCCCCTATCCCGTTGTGGATGGCGAGCAGCACGTTACGCTCACCTTCAATGGCGGTTATTACAGCGCCGTGGGTGTATCCAGCTACATTTTGGCCATCGCAGAGGGTGTCAACACCTCGGGCATTTCGATGACGGGTGCGAATCTCTACGTTGCCGAGTTCGGTAGCGCTCCTGTCCAGGTTGACTTTACGATGACCGATAATACCATCGAGGTCCACGGCCTTTCGGGAATTACCCTGAAGCAGGCCGGCGAGTACACCATTGCCTCGGCATCCGACCTTACGGCTCTTGTGGAAAGTGCGCTTCTTGACAGCTTTGATAGCGAAAAGCTCAAGGTTGAAATTTACACCTGGGTACCGATCCACCTTGATAATAAGGATGCGATCCTGAATGTTACGGGCGGTCAATATGCAGGTGGTGCACCTTTCTTCTTCAAGCTCTCCGCTGGTACGATCAACATCACGGGCGGTAAGTTCAACAACTCCGTCGGCGATATGATCCAATTGGTAGGTACGGGTACGCTTAACATCAACCTGCCCACCTACGACACCTCTCACGGCTTTACCTCGCAGGGTAGCATGATCTACGTAGCCGGTGCGGCCAATTCGAGCATTACCATTCAGGGCGGTCACTTTGTGTCGAGATTACCCGATACGACCAATGATGAGACCAAGGCGTTTATTTTCTTCGACGACAGCGAAAGAAGCTCGTCGGGCTCGACCTTGGTGATTGAGGACGGTCACTTTGAGGCGACGCGCATCCTGCGCGTGGATGCCACGGGCGTTGAAGTGACGATCAAGAATGGCGAATTTGTCAGCGATTACTTTATTGATAACGATCTCGTTACCGAGCGTGCCGAGAACGCCAATATGTTTGCGGTCCACGGTCAGTATTCGAAGCTGAGCATTTTGGACGGTACGTTCGATAATAAGGACGGCAACTACCTCTTCGTGCTGGAATACTTTGCAGAGGCTGTGATTGACGGCGGTCAATTCAACGGCTCCGGTTGGGCTCAGCTGAGTGACTTTGCTACTCTTACCGTAAATGCCAACGAGGATCTTGAAAAGACCCCTGTGTTCACCGATACCGGTGCACTGGCTCTTGGCGATTACATTATAGTTGACAAAAATGCGACGCTGCTTCTCAATGCCGGCACCTTTACGGCCGGTACGTCCGAGTACTTTGTACTTACGGCAAAGCAGGGTACGGTTACTGTAAACGGCGGTACCTACAAGGGCTCGCTCTTCAACGTGTGCGATGCTTGTGTTATGCTCCTGAATGACGGTACCTTTACGGCCACCGGCAAAGAGGGCGCACTCTTCCGCTTTGAGGGCGCGGTTACGGCTACCAATCTTACGCTCTCCAAGGAGCTCAACTTTACGGTTGAAAAGAACGCTGCTATCATCGATACTACGCTGGGCGCCGAAAGCGTCAAGGCGTTGCTTGCAAATGCCAACATCACGGTAACCGATTACACGAAGATCGCGGCTTATCTCCCCTCGAGCATTACCTTTGCCACCGAGGCGGATCTTGTAAGCTTTGTGAAGTCTTACCTGCCCGAAGGCAAGGTGACCTTCCTGCTTGAGAATCCCGTTTGTGGCGTTGTGGTTTATGGCGAGAGCAACATCTTTGTCACGGGTGGTAACTGGACCTTTGAGGGTGACCATCTCTTCAAATTCATGGCTCCGGCCTCGCTGACCATCACGGGCGGTAACTTCTCGATCACCAATGGCGGTCTGATATACGCCGCAAACGGTGCCGTTGTAATTACCATTGGCGATAAGGATAATGCCGAGCTTTGCCCCACGGTTTCGATCACCAACGGTTTGAAGGCTCTGCTTTACGTCGAAGGTGCGGGCACTGCGATCACCATTTACAACGGTAATTTCACGGCAAACGACTTCCCGGATTTCAATATGTTCACCTTCTATACGCAGAGTGCAACGGTTGAGATCTTCGGCGGTACCTTTACGGTGACCAAGGGCTCGCATTACGACGAGGAAACGGGCACCCAGCTTTTGCACGACACCTCCTTGTTCTATCTTGAACGCTACTATGTGGACGGTGTGGCAAAGACCGATGGTAAGGCGGACATCACCATTCGCGGCGGTACCTTTAGCGGTCCTCGCATTGTGTTCTACTATTATTCGGGCGGTGAATTGAATATTTATGACGGCAACTTCGTCAGCAATGCGTATGCTTACAATAATACGTACATGTTCTGGTCTCGTCACAAGAACAACCAGTTCAATATTTATGGCGGCACCTTTACGGGTAACAAATATTCGGCCGGCTTCTTCTATGCAAACTCGGCCTCGGGCTCGGGCAGCAATGTGAGAAAGTTCACCATTGTCGGCGGTACCTTCAACAAGGGCCTGCACTGGATTGTGGTTACCTCGCCCACCAACGTTACGATCGATCGTACCGAAACGACCGTGCCCGTATTCAACGGCTTGTCGGACGGCACCACCTCGAAGTACGGTTCCAAGGTCACGGCTCACGGCATTTACTTTACCAATAAGGCCGTCGGCTCCATTGTCGAAATCAAGGCGGGCAACTTCCGCTTGCCCAGTGGTCTTTTGTACACCATGGTACTGTTCCAGGGCGGTGACCTTACCGTTTACGACGGCGTTGTTATGGAGGGCCCCCACTACATCTTCCAGCTCGGCGGAAATATGAAGTCCACGATCACGATCAAGGGCGGTACCTTTATTTCTAACGATGCCGGTTACATCTTTTACTTAGAGGTAAAAACGCGTCAGACAGACCGCACCGCACTGGCGGAGAGTAAGCTTGTGATCGAGGGTGGTACCTTTAAGGCAAACCAAACCGCAACGGTATTCTATGTAGCTTCTCTCGAGGAACTTTATTCGATCACCGTCAAGGGCGGTACGTTTAGCTCTGCCGAATCAAGACTTGCATTTGTCACTCTCGACAACGTGTCATCCTTCGTGATTGAAGGCGGTAGCTTTACGACACAGGCTGTGCGTATGTTCCACATCGACAGCTGTGTGACCCCGTTCCTTATTAAGGACGGCACCTTTACGCTGCAGGATCGTGAGTCCATCAACAAGGCCGACGACGGTCTGCTTTACCTCGTAGGTAAGAACCCTGCCGCCATTAAGGTTTCGGGTGGTACGTTTATCGATCAGCGTCTGGGTAGCAATCAGACCTTTGTGAAGATGAACCCCAACGGCGAGTTTGACTTTGCGGGTGAATTCAAGATCTACGTGCTTGAAGAGAAGAAGAACTTCTACTATGATAGCAACGACGATGCGAACAGTGTGCCGTTTATGCCTTGGAAAGAGACCTATCAGGGCCAAGAGTATTTCGTATGCTTTGGCTACTACAACGAGTTCGCTCCCACCATTACGAGCGCACCCGTGATCCGTCCCGTGCTCGGCCAAGAGGGCTTGACCTTCATGGCGAACGTATCTCCTGAGGTGCAGGAATATCTTGCAACGCTCGGCACGGTCAGCTACGGTACGATCATCTTCCCGACCAAGTATTTTGAAAACGGCTGGAAAAACGGCACCGACTTCCTTACCGAGCTGAAGGCTTATGCCTCCGCAAACGGATTGAGCGAAAGCACGGTTTACGTGATGATCCCTGCCGTCAACGGCCTTGTCACTGAGGAGGATGGCTCGCTTACCATTCGCGCATCGCTCGTGAACATCAAAGAAAAGAACTATACGTTGGATATCTCCGGCATTGCGTATGCCAAGGTAACGGCTGAGGACGGTACGGAAACGTACTATTACGCATCGCACGTATCCGCGGGTGTATCGAACAACATTCGTGCAGCTGCAAAGTATGCTCTTTCCGATGTGAACGCGAAGGCGGTGACCGAGGGCAATCGCGTATATTGCTACGCTTCGATCATGAGAAAGAACCAGTTTAGCCGTTACGATTCGGCCGTGCAGTACAGCATGAGAAAATACTTGGTTGCAAGTGATCGCAAGCCGAAGTAATTTTTCAAAAAAAGCAAGGCGGCTTGCCGCCTTGCTTACAACAAAAAGACCCGACTGCAAGAGCAGTCGGGTCTTTTATTTTTGTAATTATGCCTCGATGTTTTCAATTTCTCGGAGCCACTCGGCAGCATACGCATCGGAGGGCATTTGCCATCCTCCGCGCGGTGAGAGGGCAACGGTGCCGATCTTGATGCCGTCCGGTACACAGTTGCGTTTAAATTGCTGTGTGAAAAAGCGTTTGGTGAAGATCGTAAGCCATTTTTTGATGGTGGCCTTGTCAAAGATCGGGTCAAACGCGAGTGCGGCGAGGTCGAAGATCTTTTGCGGGCGATATGCGTAACGCACGGTATAAAAGAGGAAAAAGTCGTGCAGGGCATAGGGGCCGACGATATCCTCGGTTCGCTGCGCGATCACACCCTTGGCATCGGGGGGAAGAAGCTCGGGGCTGATGGGTGTGTCGATAATGCGGTGGAGAACCTCCGAAACGGGGGCAAAGGTGCCGTTTTCCACAAGTGCTTCAATGATAAAGCGAATGAGCGTTTTGGGGATATCACAGTTGATGCCGTACATGCTCATGTGGTCTCCATTGTAGGTGCACCAACCGAGAGCCATTTCCGATAGATCTCCGGTGCCGAGCACGATGCCGCCGCGCTTGTTGGCAAGGTCCATTAGAACCTGTGTGCGCTCGCGCGCCTGGCAATTTTCATAGGTGACGGAGTAATCGCTTGCGTCGTGGCCGATGTCCTTAAAATGCCCTAAAACAGCATCACGTATCGAGATTTCCATGGCGGTGACGCCAAGTCCGCGCATCAGGGCCCAGGCATTTTGCAGGGTGGCGTCGCTGGTTCCAAAGCAGGGCATGGTCACGGCGGTCACGTTTTCGCGCGAAAGGCCCAGGCGATCCATGGCGCAAACGGCCACAAGCAGAGCTAAGGTCGAGTCAAGACCGCCTGAAATACCAATGGTAAGCTTGCCGCCCACAACACCCAAGCGGCGTGCCAGGGCCGATACCTGCATTTCAAAAATATCGGTGCAACGTGCGTTGCGTTCTTCCTTTCGGTCGGGCACAAAGGGTAAGCGACCCACCTTCAGAAGTGCCCCGTCAGAGGTGGTTGATGCAAAAGGGAGGTTTACCGTTTCGACGTTGTCGCAAACGCCGTATCCGCCGGCGCACTCGCGGAAAATGCGATCGTGGCGGCGATCGTGACGAATCTTGCCAAGATCGAGGTCAACGGTCAAAAGATAATCGCCTTCAACCGTCTTCTCGTTTTCAGCCTCAAGCCTTCCGCCAAGCGCTGCGAGCCCGTGACCCGGGAAGATAAGGTCGGCCGTAGATTCGTCCTTCCCGGCGTTAGAAAGCAAATAGGCACATTTGCCGCGTGCCGATTGCTCAAGCACGGCACGGCGGCGTTTTTCGCGCCCTGTAGCCACCTCGTGTGCGCCGCTGAGGTTGAGGATCACTTCGGCTCCGGCCATGGCAAGAAGGGTCGAAGGGGGCAAGGGAGCAGAGAGATCGTCACCCAACTCGATGCCGATGACGGTGCCGTCCTTCGTCTTGAAAAGGAGGTGTGCGTCAACGGGGAAGGTGAAGCATCCGAGCGATTTTAACGCGGTTTTTTGCAGCGTACAGGCAGGGGAAAAGTGACGGCGCTCCTCGGTCGTTAAAAAGGTTTTGGGAACAGCGCCCACAATTTTTCCGCCCGAGAGGATCACGGCGCAGTTAAAGAGCCTGCCGTCGATGGAAAGCGGTGCGCCAACGGTAACGAGCATCGTTTCGGGCACGGCCGTGGCGAGGGCGCAAAGAGCCTCCTCGGTGCGCGACAGCAAAAGGTCCGACTCAAAAAGGTCACCGCAGGTGCAGCCCGTGAGTGAGAGCTCGGGGAAAACGAGCAAGGCGGCCCCTTTTTCTCTGGCTTCGGTGATCCTTTGCTCCATTTTTTCGGCGTTAAAGGAAACGTCTGCTACACGGAGGGCGGGGACACAAAGCCCCGCGCGAAGAATATCAGTCATCGTTTATTCTCCTTACAGTTTCTACTTCTTTTCCATTGTAGCACATTCTTTTTTAAAATTCAATCCCAAGTGTAAAAAATAGAGCGACGTTTCCAAAAAAGTGGCGCGGTTATCTTTTGACAAGATATTTGCGCATATCGATCGCACAGGCGATAAGAATGATCAAGCCCTTGATGATATATTGCATATTGGCATCGATCCCAAGAAAGGTCAGACCCACAAAGATCAGTCTCAACAGCACCACGCCGAGAATGACACCGCTGATCTTACCCGTGCCCCCGACGAAGGATACGCCTCCAATGACGCAAGCGGCGATGGCGTCAAGCTCGTAATTGAGCCCCGTTGCGGCACTGTTTGATCCGATGCGGGCAGCCTCAATAAAGCCCGTGATGCCATAAAGAATGCCTGCCAGGGTAAAGACCAGGATGGTGATGCGGCGCACGTTTACGCCCGACACGCTTGCCGCCTCGGGATTGGAGCCGATGGCAAACATGTTTTTACCGAAGGGCGTTTTGTTCCAAACCACCCACATCAAAGCCGTAATTCCTACCACGTACCACACGTAATTGGGAATGGGCGTGCCACCGAGCGAAATGATGCTGCCCTTGATGAAATTGGTATAATTGGCGGAAAGCCCCGAAATGGACTGCCCGTTGTTGTTGCCCAGGCCGAGAAACAGGAGCAGGGCTCCGTAAAGGATCAGCTGCGTCGAGAGCGTAACGATGAAGGGATGCAAATGAAAGGTGGCGGCACTGTATCCGTTGAGGAACCCGGCCAATGCCCCGATCAAAATGACGATTAAAAGAACAAGGGGGATGGGAAGCGTTTTGAGCGTTGGGAACATTTTTCCGACGTATCCCGTGGCTTGCAAAAGCGCCGCCGAAACGCAGGCGACCAGCCCGACAATGCGGCCGGCCGAAAGGTCGGTGCCCGAGAGGATGATGGCCCCCGCGATGCCGAGCGCAAGGGGTAAATTGGCGGCTGAAAGTGAGATGATGTTGATGATGGAGGGGAAGGAAAGAAAAC
This sequence comes from Clostridia bacterium, assembly GCA_017508425.1. Lineage (GTDB taxonomy): Bacteria > Bacillota > Clostridia > Oscillospirales > CAG-272 > Firm-07. The sequence goes on from JAFVYZ010000054.1 coordinate 23,503, forward strand.
GTGGATTCATGCAAGCGATCAAGATCACGGCGATGACAAGAAACAGGGACAGGGAATTGTTTAACAACATTTCTCCGAGCCGCACTCGACGTTCCTTGGGGTCCATATTTTTTATCTTTTCAATGCACTTGATTTTCATGTTCGTTGTCCTTTTCAGGCGTTTTTTGCGGCAAGAGCCAAAATTTCCTCTTGCGTGGCGGTGGAGGCATTGACTTCGCCCGTCAGAGTCCCGCCCGACATCACAAGAATGCGGTGACAAATACCAAGCAGCTCGGGCAATTCGCTGGAGATCACCAAAATCGATTTTCCGCGTGCGGCAAGCTCCTCAATGAGCTGATAGATCTCGTATTTGGCCCCCACGTCAATACCGCGTGTCGGCTCGTCAAGCAAGAAAACATCGGGGTCTGTGAGGAGCCAGCGCCCGAAAATGACCTTTTGCTGATTGCCGCCCGAGAGGGTCTGAAGTGGCGTGGCACGGGAGGCGGCTTTGACGGAAAGGCGCGAGATCAATTCCTCGGTTTTTTTCACCCGTTGGCGGTCATTTATGAAAATTCCGCCCCAAAGGAAGGATTTTAGTGCCGCAACGGTCATGTTTTCGGTAATGCTCAGGATCCCGAAAATGCCGCTTGAGCGACGCTCCTCGGTCAGGAATGCAAAGCCGTTTCGCTTGGCTGCACCGGGGGTCTTGTTGCCGATCTCCTTGCCGTGAAGAAAAAGTTTTCCTTTTTCGCGTGCGGAAAGACCGAAAAGGTTTTCAAACAGCTCGCTTCGCCCGGCGCCCGCAAGGCCTGCGAGGCCAACGATCTCGCCGCGCCGAAGCGAAAAGGAAACGTCATTCACCTTTTGATAGCGCGAGCAAATGCCCTTGACCTCAAAGATCACCTCGCCGGGTGTCGCGGTCTTCGGGGGAAAGCGGTCCTTCAGCTCACGCCCGACCATAAGGCGAATGATCTCATCCATGGTCAGCTCCGCCGTCGGTGCCGTTTTGACATGCGCACCGTCACGCATGACGGTGATCTCATCGGCGATCCGGAAGATCTCCTCCATCTTATGAGAAATATAAATGATGCCGCACCCGCGTGCCTTTAGTGTGTTGATCATCGAAAACAAATGCGAGACCTCCCCTTCGGTCAGGGATGACGTGGGCTCGTCCAGTACAATGATTTTCGCACCAAAGGACACGGCCTTTGCGATCTCTACCATTTGGCGATCCGCTACGGGCAGTGTGGACATCATGCGGCGCGGATCGATTGAAATGTTAAGATTTTGCAACACGTCCTCGGTTTTTTCAATCATTTCGCGCTCTTTTATGAAGATTTTGAATCGGGTTTTGTAACGCCCGAGCCACACGTTGTCCATGACACTGCGCGAGAGCGCTTGCGAAAGCTCCTGGTGGACCATGGCCACTCCGTGATCGAGCGCCTCGCGTGGATTTCGGAAGCGGACCTGCTTGCCCTCCAAAAAAACACCCCCCTCATCCGGGGCATAAATGCCGAAAAGGCATTTCATCAGGGTGGATTTTCCGGCCCCGTTTTCGCCCATCAGCGCGTGCACCGTTCCGGCCTTGACGGAAAGAGAGGCGTCGCGCAGAGCCTGCACACCGGGAAAGGATTTTCGCATGCCGCGCATCTCCAGCAAAGCGGGGCTGCTTTTTGACCCGTTAGCCGACATATTTTTCGTAGCGGATTCGCAGCTTTCGGCTGCCTGCATCGAGTGTAAAATCACTTGTATCGCTCAGGAGGTCACGCTCCGCTAAGGCGTTCTTCGAAAGGTGCAGGAGAGCCCTTGCCATACCTGCCGCATCCTGCTTGATCGTGCCGCTCATTTGCCCCTTGGCAATGAGATTTTTAGCGGCCTCGGTGGCATCCACGCCGAACACGGGAATGGTGGGACTGTCTGCGCCCTTGTTGTATCCGACGGCGTTCAAGGCCGAAATGGCCCCCTCGGCCATGCCGTCGTTGTTGGAAATGACCAGCTCGATCATGTTGCCGCCCTCGGCGTTGTATTCGGTCAAGGCCGTGGTCATATATTCACCGGCAGCCGCCGCCGACCATTGGCCGTTTTTGTCCACAAGATAGCCGTTTTTGTTGGAGGCGTCGTAAAATTTAAGGGGCTTTTTACCATTGGCCGTCAGCTTTTTGTTGGCCTCCTCTACGCTGTATTTGGTGCGGAAAATGGCCTCGTTGTTGCCCTCCTCGCCCTTGAAAAGAATATAAGAGATCTCCCCGTCGCCGTTGAGATCGTATTTGTCGTAATTGGCAAGCAAAAATTCACCGATCAGCTCTCCTTGCAGGATCCCGGCCTCCTCGGCCTTGGTGCCGACAAATGCGCACATATCATAGCTTTTCACCACGTCATCGCTGACCTCTCGGTTAAAGAAAACGAGGGGGACCCCGGCATCACGTGCCAAGGCCACGATCTCCTTTGCGGCGTCGTCGGAGCCGGTGTTGACAATGTTGACAAGAATGGCCTTGGCACCCTTGGTCAGCGCAGTGCGGATCTGTTCGGTTTGGGTGGTCTGGCTGCCGCCCCCGTCGTAATCCTGATGGGAGATCCCGGCATTGGTCAGCTCCTTGTCAAGGGTCGTGCGGACCGAGGAAATATAGGTGTCGCTGTAATTATAGTAAAACACGTGTACGTCGGTATTCTTCGCGGCGCCGCATCCTGTAAAAAGCGCAAGGACAAGAAGGAGGATCGCGGCGAATGCCAAACATCTTTTTTTCATCATAAAATACCTGCTTTCGCGTTGTTTTTTTGCGCAAGTTTTGCGCGGTTTGGTGTTATTTTGCCTTGTTTTGGGTGGGTTTATGAAGGTGGTGAATTGGTAAAGTGTGGAGCGACCCTCAACACGCCTTGTGGCGCGTGCAAGGAAAAAGCCTGCGGAAATATGAATTTTTTGTAAAAACATTTTGTTTTATGCGGTTTGGCAAGATGTAGAATTTCACGCCTTTAATTTGGCTATCCTGCACAAAATGGAAGGGAAAATGTGTTTGCACCTCGAATTTGATTTTATAACCAAGCGTCTCAAGAGGGTGGTAAATTAAATTTACCTCTTGGCTTTTTTGAAAACGGCCTTTGTGTAAAAGCGATAAAAAATCGGCACTTTTTTGAGGAGTTGCCGAAACTTCGGGTGAATAAAGTAAATTAAATTTAACATCAAAAAATGTTGTTGCAAAAAATGACAAATTTGCAAGGGGGAAGCAGGGGGAAAGGGGTGTCAATTGTGTGTACGTTTTGTGATGTGTACGCGCTCACGTGCATAATGCGCGAGAAATTTCGGCTTGACGGTTGGCCTGTCCGTGTGGTAAAATGTTGCCATACATCGGGATGACCCCTAAAAAGGTCGTTTCGGGTATCCGACGCATACACGGAGCTTGGGAACGGCGCGCGCCGTTCCAAATTTGTTTTCGTGCGTGCGATGCGGGTACGCGTTGCGCGGTGCGGCGTTCTCGGTCGTGCCACGCCAATTCGAAGAACTGCGAGTGCAGTAGAGGAGGAAAAACATGAAGAAGAAGATGCTCCAACGACTTCTTGCCTTAGTTTTGGCGGTTACCTTCATTTTCGGCGGTTCGCTCACGATCGGTGCGACCACCGAGGATACGAAGGATGCCGGTTCCACCACCGACAAAACTTTGGCAGATATCAGGGAACAACTCAATGCGGATTCCTATGAGACGTACATGAAAGAAAACGCGGACATAGGAAGAGCGAGCGCGGCGATCACGATCGATGCGCTGCAGTACAAAGAGTTCATTAAGGGTTCCGCGGCCGGTGATGGGGTGAAGGAGATCACGCTTGAAGACGGCACGAAGCTGCTTTATACGCCGAACTCGGGCACGATCAGCTGGGATATCGATGTTCCCGCTACGGCCAAGTACAGCGTGATCATCAACTATATGCCCGATGACGCCAAGACGGCATCGATCGAGCGTATTTTGAAGATCGACGATAAGATCCCCTTCTCGGAGGCGCGTTTCATCACGCTTCCCAAGGTGTGGAAGAATCAGTATTCTTTCGCCAAGATCGAGGCGACCAAGGATGCGTCGATTGCAGATATTCACGCCGCAGCCCTTGCTGCAGGCTTTGCCGAGGCGGAGCCGGTGACCGAAGACGGCAAGAGCTATGTTCGCGTAGAGATGCCCAAGGTGTGGACGGCCGAGATCGCCAATTTCGTGAACAAATACACCGTGCGCTTCTTCACCAAGGATATTGATGACAACGAGATCCGTCCCGGCATGGTGCAGGCACCCGAGCTCTCCGGATTTGAGCTTCGTGATGCCAACGGCTTCTATGCTGAAACCTTTGAATTTGTGTTTGAGGCCGGCAAGCGCACCATTTCGTTGGAGGCAGTAAACGAGCCTTTGTCGATCCAATCGATCGTTTTGGTGCCTCACGTGGACCTGATGTCCTATGCGGATTATTTGGCACAGTACCAGGGTGTTGGCTCGGGCACGGATAAGATCTTTATCCAGGCCGAGTATGCCGGTGCCTCCTCCTCGCAAACGGTTTATCCCGTTGAGGACCGTACCGATGCAGCCACCATGCCCTCGGATACCACCTGCACGCTCCTGAATACGGTGGGCGGTGAGAAGTGGCAGACGGCGGGTCAGTGGGTTCGCTACACCTTCAAGGCCAACAGCACCGGTATGTACAACATCGCGGCGCGTTACCGTCAAAACGTGCTCGACGGTATGTACGTGTGCCGTGCACTGCGCATCAGCAGCAGCGACGGCTACTACGACGGCTCGGTGCCCTTCTTTGAGGCCTCGCAGATCCGTTTCAATTACAACTCCGCTTGGCAGTCAACGCTCATGAACAATGGCGGTGACGCTTACCAGTTCTATTTCAAGGAAGGTGTGGAATACACCATTATCCTTGAGGTGGCACTCGGCTCAATGGGCGATATCGTTCGTCGTGTGGACGCGGCACTGAGCGCGATCAATAACGACTACCTTGCGATCATGAAGCTGACGGGCGCATCGCCCGACCAGTACCGTGACTACGGCTTCTCGCGCGTGATGCCCGACGTCATGATCGATATGATCCTGCAGTCCCGTGAGCTGTATGATATTGCAAACGAGCTGGCGATCAAGGCCGGTGAAAAGAGCTCGAACGTGGCAACCCTTGAAAAGGTAGCTTGGCTTCTTGAGCGTATGGGCACCAACGAGGACGAGGTTGCAAAATACCTTGACCAGCTGAAGTCCTACATCGGCTCGCTCGGTACTTGGGTGAGTGATGCTAAGACCCAGCCCCTGCAGCTCGATTATTTGGTGGTTCAGCCCTTGGGTGATGAGCTGCCCCGTGCGAAGGCCGGCTTCTGGCAGTCGCTTTGGCACGAGCTTTCGAGCTTTGTGATGTCTTTCTTCCGCAACTACGACCGTATGGGCGCTACCGATAAGGAGTTCGATCAATCGACCAGCACTGACGTTTGGATCGCTACCGGTCGTGACCAGGCGCAGGTGCTTCGCAACCTGATCAACAACGACTTTACGCCCAACAGCCCCGACGGTACGACCGTAAATCTGAAGCTCGTTGCTGCCGGCACACTCCTGCCCTCGGTTCTCGCGGGCATGGGCCCTGACGTTTACATCGGCGTCGGCGAGGGTAGCGTTATTAACTACGCGATCCGCGGCGCCTTGCTGCCGATTGAAAACATGGAGGGCTTTGAGGAATACACCTCCTCGAACTTTAACGAGGCCGCCATGGTGGTGCTTGGTATCGAGGATTCCGACGGTGTTTATCACTGCTACGGCTTGCCCGAAACGCAAAACTTCCATATGATGTTCGTGCGCGAGGATGTGCTCGCGGACCTGGGCATCGAGATCCCGAAGACCTGGGATGACGTTCTTGCTGCGATCCCGACCCTGCAGGCCAACAACATGCAGATCGGTATGCACACCAACTATCAGATCTTCCTTTACCAAATGGGCGGCACGCTTTTTGCCGACAACGGCATGCGCATCAACCTCGACTCGAACGTCGGTCTTGAGGCGTTTGATATGATGTGTAGCCTTTATACCATGTATTCCTTCCCCAAATCCTACGACTTTGCAAACCGCTTCCGTACCGGTGAGATGCCGATCGGCTTTGCGGCTTACAACGGCACGTATAATCAGCTTACGGTCTTCGCAACCGAGATCAAGGGCCTTTGGAACTTCTATCCGATGCCCGGCATTGAGCAGCCCGACGGCACGATCAACAACATGAGCGTGGCAACCGTTACCGCCATTTGCATGATGAACGGTTGTGGCGGCGAGGGCGGTGAAGAGGGAGCAAAGGACCAGGCTCGCGCTTGGGAGTTTATGAAGTGGCACTCCGGTGCAAAATGCCAGATCGATTACTCCAACGAAATGGTGGCAATCATCGGTCCCTCGGCAAAGCACGCAACCGCAAACCTGAACGCCCTTTCCGAAATGCCTTGGACCTCGGCAGAGCTTGAACAGCTGCTTTATCAGTTTAATAATCTTGCGTCGATCCCCGATTACCCCGGCACTTATATTATTGGACGTTATACGAACTTTGCATTCCTTGCCGCTTACAACGATAACAAGGACCCTGTGCAGGAGCTGCAAAGCTACATTTCTACTATTAATAAAGAGATCACGAGAAAGCGCGAGGAATTCGGTCTTGAGACCCTTGAGCTCGGTCAAACCCTTCGCACCAAGCGACTGGACCAGTTTGCGGATGCATGGGCTGCTGACGTCAAGAGCCTTGGTGAAGACCACGCGCTGGTAACCGCAGCAAGTGCGAAGATGGGAGATACCATTCGGTTTATTGAGAGCGGAAAATACGATCTTGTTGAGTATCACGTTATCAACCACATTCTCAACGAGCTCAAGACTCTGGATAGCACCGCATTTGCAAAAACCATCAAGGCAGCGGAAAACGCACTCCTTGTGATGGCGTAAGGTTGGCTACATTTATATTAGTGCTGTAAGGAGAAAACAACATGTCAAAGAAAAAAGCGGTGATCCGATCGGACATGACGCGAGCACAGTGGACGTGGAAGGAGATGAAACGCAATAAGGTCGCTTATGCAATGGTAGCGCCTTATATGCTGCTCTTCACGCTTTTCACGGTCGTTCCCGTGGTACTTTCGATGGTGGTCAGTTTAACAAACTTTAACCTGCTCGAGATCCCGGACGTAGTTTGGCTTGACAACTATATCCGTTTGTTCCTCGACGACGATATTTTCATTCTCGCTTGTAAAAACACCTTGATCTTTGCAATCATCGTAGGCCCTGTTTCCTACTTGATGTCTTTGATGGTTGCATGGTTCATCAACGAGCTGCCCCCCAAGATCCGTGCGGTGGTTACGCTCATCTTCTATGCGCCCTCTATTTCGGGTCAGGTTTACCTGATTTGGGGTACGCTCTTCTCGGGCGACTCCTATGGTTGGGTCAACGGTATTCTGCTTGACCTTGGCCTGATCTCCTCCGAGATCCAATGGTTCCAAAATGCAGATTACGTAATGCCTCTTTGTATCGTGGTAGCTCTTTGGACCTCGCTTGGCACCTCGTTCCTGTCCTTTATTGCAGGTCTTCAGGGCATCGATCGCTCGATGTATGAGGCCGGTGCCGTGGACGGTATCCGCAACCGTTGGCAGGAGCTTTGGTACATCACGCTGCCCTCGATGAAGCCGCAGCTGATGTTCGGTGCCGTTATGGCAATTACCTCTTCGTTCGGCTTCGGTGGTGTCGTTACCGCGCTTTGTGGCTTCCCCTCGGTGGACTACGCGGCGCATACCATTATGCACCATCTTGATGACTACGGCTCTCAGCGTTTCGAGGTTGGCTATTCCTCGGCGATCGCAGTGGTCCTGTTTGCCGTCATGATCGGCGCGAATATGCTGGTCAAGAAAGTGCTTTCAAAGGTGGGTCAGTAATATGTCAAAGAAACTTCGTACAAGAAAACATAAAGTCGTACTGAACCGCTCGGCCGGCGGTGATGCGGGCATTAGTGTAATGCTCATTCTTCTCGGAGCCTTCATGTTCCTGCCCATGGTTTACGTCGTGATGCAGTCCTTAAAGCCTCTTGACGAGCTGTGGATGTTCCCCCCGCGCTTCTTCGTGCGCAACCCTACATTTAGAAATTACCGCGACCTGTTTATGCTGATGAACACGTCGTGGGTGCCGTTCTCCCGTTACATTTTTAACACCGTCTTTACCTCCGTTGTAGGTACGGTCGGCAACCTGTTCTTTTCGTCGCTTGCGGCTTACGCTATGGCGAAGATCAAGTTCCCGGGCGGCAAGACGATGTTTAAAACGGTGCGTATGTCCCTGATGTTCCACTCCACGGTTACGGCAATCACTTCCTTTATTATAATGAGTATGTTGAACTGGGTCGATACCTATTGGGCCATTATTGTGCCCGCTTGGGTAACCTCGCTCGGCCTTTACCTGATGAAGCAGTTCATGGAAACGAACGTCTCCGACGCGGTGCTCGAATCAGCCCGTCTTGACGGTGCCTCCGAGCTTTACACCTTCTGGGTGATTGCAATGCCCATGGTTAAGCCCGCATGGCTGACGCTGATCATTTACTCGTTCCAAGATCTTTGGAACAAGGGCTCGTCGATCTACATTCACTCCGAGCAGCTCAAATCCTTTAACTACGCGATCGGCCAGATCATGGCCGGCGGTATCAAGCGTGCCGGTGCGCACGCAGCGTCCCTTGTTATTATGATGTTGGTACCGATCATGGTATTCATTATTTCTCAGTCCAACATCATTGAGACGATGGGCTCTTCCGGTATGAAAGACTAATTAGGGAGGAAAAACATGAAAAAAATCATATCTGTTGTATGTGTGCTGTTTGCCCTCCTGATGGCGCTTTCGCTTCCGGCAGGTGCCGCACAGGCATATACGACCTATACCTATTCGATTGATGGAAAGCCGCTGTATTCGCCCGATGCCTATACGGCTGAGAAGGTGATCACGCACACTTCCATGGGCCTTGATACGGCACTTTCCAACGTCAACGATATGGTCACTGATGCCGACGGCAATGTTTACATTGTCGATACCGACAACAACCGTATTGTTTGCCTTGACAAATACTTCCACCTTCGCTTTGAAATTAAAAATTTCACGAACGGTCACGGTATTGCCGACTATTTCACCAAGCCTGAGGGTGTCTTCGTTACCGAGGATCGCTATGAGGGCGGTAAGCTGAAGTACAAGGGCCGCATCTTTGTGTGCGACACGCAGGCAAACCGTATCGTCACCTTTAACCGTGACGGCAGCTTTGATTCGATCATTGAGGCGCCGAAGTCCGAGCTTTTCTCGGAGGACGCCGTATATTGGCCCGTTGCCATCGCCGTGGACGCTTATGAGCGACTTTACGTGGTTTCGACCGAGACCAGTGAGGGTATCATCGTGATGACCGATAAGGGTGAGTTCACCTCCTTTATCGGTGCACAGCAATCGGCACTTTCCGTGTGGGATCAGATTTGGCGTCGCTTCCAATCCAAAGAGGAACGTCTTCGTTCCGAGATCGTTATTTCTTATCCTTATAATAATATTACGATCAACGAAAAGGGCTTTATCTACGCGACCATTTATGCAGAGCCCCTGCTTTCTCAAATGGAATCGGCGATCACCTCTAAGGCAACGGCCGGCACCTACGCCCCCGTAAAGCTCCTGAACCCCGCGGGTGATGAGATCATGCGCCGTAACGGCTTCTGGCCGCCTGCAGGTGAGATCGATTACAAGTCGCCTGATGCCGGCCTTCAGACGATCCCCGGAATTTCCCGTATCGAGGATGCGGCTTGCGGTCCCGAGGGCACTTGGTCGATCTATGATTACAACCGCAGTAAGATCTTTACTTACGACTACGACGGCAACCTGCTCTTTGCCTTTGGCGATACAGGTAGCCTGCTTGGTAACTTTACCTCAAAATCGATTCGTGCGATCTGCTATCAGGGCGACGTGTTCCTGGTGCTTGACGGCTCGGGTAATATTACGGTGTTCAAGCGCACCGAGTACGGCGACGTGCTTATTCGTGCACTTCATCACCAAAATGTCCGTCAGTACGACCTTGCTCTGGATGACTGGAGCGAGATCTTGATGAGAAACTCCAACTACGATGCCGCTTACGTAGGTATTGGTAAGTGCTTGTCACAGGGTAACGTTGGCCGCTATGAGGAGTCGCTTGAGTACTTCCGTGCAGCTTACGATACGCAGTACTATTCGGTGGCATATAAGGAGATCCGTAAGGAGTGGATGTCTCGCTTCTTCCTCGCGATTCCTGTTGTCGTTGTCGCGGTTTGCATCTTGCTCAGCAAGTTCCTCAAGCGTGCCGCTAAGGTCAATAAGGCCGTGTCCGTTTCGGGCAAAAAGCGCACCTTTAAGGATGAGCTTTATTACGTGTTCCATTTGATGTTCCATCCCGTTGACGGCTTCTGGGATCTGAAGCATGAAAAACGCGGCTCGGTACGCGGTGCACTGGTGTTCCTCGGTATTACCGTGTTGGCACTTTTCTACCGTGCGATCGGCTCGGGTTACATTATGAATCCTCAGGGCACGGGCTCGGCCAACATCTTTATGCAGATCCTTATTGTGTTCGTACCGGCGCTGCTCTTCGTGATAGCAAACTGGTGCATCACGACCTTGTTTGAGGGTGAGGGTAGCTTTAAGGATATTTTTGTGGCGGTTGGTTACTCGGTACTGCCGATTGCGATCGTTACCATTCCCGTAACCCTTTTCTCGAACTTTGTAGTGGCTGAGGAATTGAACATTCTGAACCTCTTCATCGTGCTCGGCTTTATTTGGGCCGGTGTGCTCCTGTTCTTTGGAACGATGGTCACGCACGATTACAATATGCTCAAGAACCTGTTGACTGTCATCGTGACAATTGCCGGTATGGCGTTTATCATGTTCCTTGCGGTGCTCTTTGCTTCGCTCGTTATGGACATTGTGGAATTCGTAACCGGTATTGTGTCCGAGGTCACTTATCGACTGTAAGCGCGAAAGGAGATTAAAAATGAAAACTAAAAAACTGCTGATGCGGTTGCTCTGCGCGCTGTTGTCGATGGTGATGCTTGCGTGTATGCTGCCCGCAATAACGGTTTCCGCCGCGGAAGAGTCGGAGGAGGAGACCAAGATCGATTATACCAATCAGGCTTTCGAAAGTGCCGAAAAGCGTTACGAGGCGATGACGCCTTACTACAATAACGGTACTTACGAGCTGGCCTGCGATGAGAAGCTTGGTATTGTCGCTTATAAGAAGCTTTCTACCGGTGAGATCCTGTTTACCAACCCTTGGGATATGACCAAGGAGCCTTCGAAGGAGGCAAGCGTTCGTCAGGAGCTGATGTCGCAGATCGTGCTGACCTACTCGGATAACAAGAGTAACGGCAAGACGCTGACGAGCTATGCGGACGCCATTATGAAGGGTCAATATGCGGTAACGCCCATTAAAAACGGCGTTCGCGTAGAATATGCGCTCGGTGAGATCTCCGCGCGTGTGCTCGTACCCCTTCGTATTGAACAAACCAGCTTTGAAGAGAAGATCATGAAGCCGCTCAACGAGGCGCTCAGTGCTCGTGACTTTAACAAGTTCATGGCGTACTTCTCCCTCAAAAAGCAGGGTGGCAGCGGTATTGCCGCCGCATACCCCATTACCGAGAAGAAGAACATCAACATCTACGTTTTCAACGATGATGCAAGCAAGATCAAAATTCTTCGTGAGCTTGAGGCATTGATCCTGGAGCATTGCCCCGACTACTCCTTTGCTCAAATGGACGAGGATTATGAATTCGTTGAATTCGAATACGAAGCTACCTCGCCTGCGGTATTTAGACTCGCTCTTGAATACACCATTGATGCAAACGGTCTTTCGGTGGCACTCCCCGCAAACGGTCTTCGTTACGACGAGACGGTTTACCGTATTGACGACCTTCGCATCCTGCCTTACATGGGTGCATCCTATAAGGGCAACACGGGCGTGGACCGCGAAACCGGAGAGCCGATCGACGGTGATTTCACCTACTCGGGTTACACCTTTATACCGGATAGCTCCGGTGCGCTTTATGAGCTTACCGAGATCACCACGCGTCCTGCACGTGTGTACGGTGAGGACTATGCGCTCTTCTCGCTCAATGGCTCTCACGTAGCTCCGATGCGTATGCCCGTGTTCGGTCAGATCGAGGTCAAGACCAATACCAAGACGGGTGAAAAGGAGAGCCGCGGCTTTGTGGCCATCATCGAAGAGGGCGAAAGCTTTGCTTCGATCGCACCCAACCACAGTACCAAATTCTATTCCTCGGTAGGTGCCTCCTTTATCGCGCGTCAGTCGGACAGCGCCAACGGTAAATGGTCGGTTTATGCAAGCCGTCGTTACACCGATGACTACAAGCTGCGCTACATTATGCTTTCCGATGACAAAAAGGCGGAAACCGCAGCGCTGAACAGCTATTACGAATGCTCTTGGATGGGTATGGCCTGCGCCTACCGCGATTATCTCGATGCCAAGAACATTGGCTTCGAGCGTCTTACGTCCAACGATGTTTCGGCATCGATCCCGCTTTACATTGAGACCTTCGGTTGCATGGATACCGTGCAAAAGGTCATGTCGGTTCCCGTAACCGTGTCTGTGGCTCTTACCTCGTTTGAGGATATTGAAACGATGTATGAGTACCTGATCGGTCAGGGCGTTACCAACGTTAACTTTAAGCTGACGGGTTATGCCAACGGCGGTCTTTATTCTGAGGTTCCTTACAAGCTGAAGTGGGAGAGCGCGGTTGGAGGCAAGTCCGGCTTCAAGGACCTGCTTGAGTATGCAGCAGAGCATCCTGAGCTCGGCATTTTCCCCGACTTCGACTTTGTTTACACCAGCAGCGTTGAGACCAACGTGAATATGAAGAAGTACGGTGCCCGTACGATCGATAACCGTTATACGGCAAAGCGTTCTTACTCCATTACTCAGCAAACGATGGTCAGCTACTTCCAAATGGTTCTTTCTCCTGCAACGTTTAGCCGCTTCTACGAGAAGCTTGAAAAGCGTTACAGCAAATACGGCAACGGTGCGATCTCGCTTTCCACCTTCGGCAGCGAATTGAACTCGAGCTTTGCTGAGGAGGATACCGCACTTCGTGAGGATGCAAAGCACTACACGATGCAAGCGCTGGAGTACTTCACCTCACGCAACTATGAGGTGATGGTGGATGGCGGCAACGCCTTCACGTGGGGCTATGCGGATTACATTCTTGATGTGCCGCTTACCTCGAACCGCTATAACAACGAGTATGCGACCGTACCCTTTATGGGCGTGGTCCTTCACGGCTACGTACAGTTTGCAGGCACTGCACTCAATATGGAGGGTAACCTCACGTACGCAATGCTGAAGGCGATGGAAAGCGGTGCAGGCGTTTACTTCCTGCTTTCTTACACCAACACCGAGCTCCTCAAGAGCGATATGCTTCTTTCTCAAAACTATTCGGTTCGTTACGACATTTGGCAGGCACGCTTGGTTGAGATCTATAAGACCCTTGACTCGGTGCTTGCTGACGTACAAACCAAGCTGATCGTAGATCACGTGCTGCTGGACGGTACGCGTGTGCCGGATGCCGATGAGCTCCTGCAGGACGCAAAGGATGCCGCTGAAAAAGAGGCAGCCTTGGTTGCACAAAGACGTGAGAACATTGCGTTGGCACTGCAAACTCTTGGTCAGATCAACATGCGTATGAATGGCTACAAGGCCGATCTTGCCACCAAATATGCGACTCTTCAGGCTTTGCGTGCAAACGGCAGCGTACTGATGAGCGCGTGGGACGCTTACAAGGCAGCTCCTTCCGATGCTGCTGTAAAGCAGGCGTTCTTCTTGGCACTGACCACGAACGTGGCTGAGCCCATGGCGGACCTCATCCTCCTTCGCAAGACGGTGGATGAATTGAAGACCGCGGCCCAGGGCAATTATCAGTTCCTTGTTGATACCAAGGCGGAGGCCGAGGTCGTAGCCGAGGCAAAGACGCTTCTGGATGCCATTTGCGCAACCTATGATGCAATGGTTGCCGATTACGGCACGAAGACCGAAGCACTTAATTACGTGCACGCCGATCACCGCGACCTGTTCCTTTACGGTGATGCCGCTTATGCGAACGTATCGGTAGAGGATCTTTGCGCACTCTTCGTCAGTGCCGTGAAGGGCGACCTTGTTGGCGATGACCGTACCATCGATCTTCAAAAGCTGATCGACACGCTTGCCGAGGGCCTTACCGTCAAGACCGAGCCTGTTGCAGGTACCACTACGGGTGGAGCTGCAAACGGCAACACCGATACGTCTTACAAGTATGCGGTCGATAGTGAGATCGTTTACGTGACCTACGGTGATTACGTGAATGGCAAGAAGGTGGATTATAAGTCCTTGATCCTGAACTTCAACGACTATGCAATCACGACGACCGTAAACGGCGTTGTTTACAACATTGCTGCATACGGTTATGCTGTGATCATGCATAACACCAATGCTTAAAAGGAGGGTAAACGCTTATGACAAATCAAGTTGGGGCTGTAACGAATGTGAAGCCGGCTAAGAAAAAGAAAATACCCTCCCTTGACCGTAAAAAGTCTCGTGCAGGTTGGCTCTTTGTCTTGCCGTTCCTGATCGGACTGGTCTTCATCTACTTCCCGATCATTTGGGAATCCATTTCTTACAGCGTTTGTAACTACACGATATCAAACGGTATTGTGACCAAAGAGTTTGTAGGTTTTCAGTATTACACCAAGGCTATCACGGGCGACGCCGCATTTGCGAAGTCGCTCCTGACGGGTCTGAAGGAAATGGCATTTGACATTCCCGCGATCCTGATCTTCTCGCTCTTCATCGCCGTGATCCTGAACCAAAAAATGGTGGGTCGTGCGGCATTCCGTGCAATCTTCTTCCTGCCTGTTGTGGTATCTACCGGTATCATGGAATCGGTTATGTCCTCGTCTTACGGTGCTTCCGGTGGCTCGATGGACCTCGGTATGGAGGGCGCGGGCGCAGAGGGAGGCGGCGATGCGGAGGTGCAGGTTCAAACCTCTACCGCAGTGGAGGGACTGCTGATCAGCATTTTCGGCGGTCTTGGCTTCGGTACGGGTCTTGTGACTTACATTTCCTCGGCAGTTGCAAGTATTTCGGGCATCATCAACCGTTCCGGTGTACAGATCCTGATCTTCCTTGCCGCCCTTCAATCGATCTCGCCGGCCATTTACGAGTCCTGCCAGATCGACGGTGCGACCTCTTGGGAGACCTTCTGGAAGATCACCTTCCCCATGGTGAGTCCGATGATCTTGGTAAACGCCGTTTATACGATCATTGACTCCTTTACAACCGATTCGAACTCGGTCATGATGCTCATTAACGACACGTATATGGGTGTGCAGGAGGGCTCGAAGAACATCAGTGCCGCTATGGGTTGGATGTACTTCCTGGTGGTATTGGCGGTAGTTGGCGTGATTGCGGCGATCTTCTCCGCATATGTCTTCTACCAAAGAAGAGATTAAGGAAAGGAGGATGCTACTATGACACAAAATATGGACAAAAAGCCCACTGTTATGCGTGAATCAAAAAATAAGATTCGTGTGGACTTTGAACGCACCAGCTTAAAGGAGCGTTTGAAAACAAAGTACCTTTCCGCGTATTTTGCCAAAAACGTGCTTTGGTATATCTTCCGCCTTTTCCTTTTGATCGGCGTTGCATTCGTGATCCTGAAGCCCTTCTACACGATGGTGATGCGTTCCTTTATGGCCCCTGAGAATTTTGTGGACGTGACTGTTGTAAATGTCCCCCGCGCCTTCTCGGCCATCATTTACAAGGCAATTATCGTGGATTTGGAGTATTTTAAGGTCTTCTTCCTTACGCTTGCGCTTTCGCTCGGCTGTGCATTGCTGCAGACCTTTGCTTGTGCACTTATCGGCTACGGCGTAGCAAAATTCAAATTCCGCGGTGCGAAGATCGTGTTCCTCTTGGTGATTATCACCTTGGCGATCCCGCACGGTACGATGCAGTCGGCCATTTTCTACCGCTTCCAGCATCTTGATATCTTCGGTATCTTTAATTTCCTTGCGGGCGGTGCCCGTACGGGTATTGAAGGCATTGACGCGATCCTTTCTAAGATCAAGATTTTGCCTGAGAGCTTTGTGGGTGGTATCAGCACCATCCGAAGCGTCGTGCCGATCCTTTTGATGTCGATCACGGGTCTGGCGTTCAAGAACGGTCTTTACATTTTCTTGCTTCGTCAGTTCTTCCGCGGTGTACCCGATGAGCTTGAGGAGTCCGCTTATTTGGACGGTGCAAACACCTTCCGTACCTTTGTACAGGTGATCTTGCCCCTTTCGATCCCGATGCTGATCACGGTATTCCTGTTTGCGTTTTGCTGGCAGTGGACGGATGACTTCTACATCCCGCTGTTCTTCACGGGCAATGCACCCGCGTTGATGACCTATTTGCCTGCCGTTGATCAAATTCCGATCACGCTTGCGACCATTTATACGCAGGTGACGCACTCTGATGGAGGATACAAGCAAGCGATTGTTTATGGTTGTGGCCTTATGGCTTGTACGCCCCTCATTATTTTGTACCTGTTCTGCCAAAGATACTTGGTACAGGGTATCGAGCGCTCCGGTATCGTTGGATAATCGATGCCTTACAAAAGTTACGCCCTCGCTCCATTTGGAGCGAGGGCTATCTTTATACAATCTTAATACCGCGCGATATAGTGCTAACGCCGTCTTTATCTCTTTTTGGGTATAATAATAACAGAAAGAGTATAAGGAGAGGTGTATAATGCGACCTTTACATAGATTTAAGCTGTCATCATTCCAAGTCATTTTACTTGGCTTTGCGGCAGTAATACTGATCGGAGCGTTTCTGTTAATGCTCCCTATATCAAGCAAAGACGGTGTTGTAACGCCGTTTTCGGATGCCTTGTTCACCTCAACCTCGGCTGTTTGCGTAACGGGACTAATCGTGCAGGATACGGCAACCTATTGGTCGTACTTTGGGCAAGCGATTATACTTATACTCATTCAGATAGGCGGTTTGGGTGTTGTA
>JAFVYZ010000055.1 GCA_017508425.1 Clostridia bacterium
CAAGGGTATTAAGGCAAAGTGCCTTTATACTGGCAATCATACTTGCCTTCTCTAAAACGGAAACACCGTTGGGAAGGCAAGTATGTACCACAAGATTGATACTTTCCAAAAAGTATATTGAAAAGTATCAAAAGTAAAAATGAGATTTTTGCTTGAATGGGTTAATTCAAGCAAATTTATATCTCATTTTTGAGGGAAGAAACGGCGTAAGCCGTCTCTTCCCGAAGAACAAGCTCCAAACTTAGGTTGGAGCAACGCAGGATTTTTGCAAAAAAATCCAACATTTTTTGATGGGTTGTGCCTACTTTCCCTTAAAAGTTTGGTTTTAGTCTTACCGAAAATTCAACGCTAATGGGGGTGATAATTCCTGTGGGGAGAAACCACAAAAACATTAAGATACAGCTAAATCAAAAGCTGGATAGCCTTTCGAGAATCGGGCAAAAGAAGCAAAAGGAAGCCGTCGGTTCGCCCAACTACAATCCGAACAGATCAGAAGGTTGCCATAGTATCCAGACTATGCAGACCTACAGGCAGGTGATCAACGATCTGGGTTCATTTCTCAAAAGTGAGGGCGTAAAGGATATTTCCCAGATTGACCGTCAAATGATAACCAAGTACATGGAAACTAAGAAGGGGCAGTCGAAATGGACGACGGCAAAAATTTGCTCGGCTTTGAACAAAGTTTTGGAAACGAACTATACCCCAAAAGACTTTGGCATAGGCAACAGAAGTCAGAAAGAAGTGATACACAATAGACGGATTTTAACGGCAAATTCAACAGCCGATAGAGCCAGTAATCAAGATGCCCTATGGTTCGCATCCTGTACAGGTGCAAGGCGTGAAACGCTTATGAGTGTTACCGCCAACCAAGCCATAAGGAATGACGATGGACAAGTCATTGGCTTTCGCTTTGAACGTTGCAAAGGTGGGAAAACAGGGTGTGTGCTCGTGCTCCCAAATCAGCGTGAGAAAATGACCAGCTTCGTTGACAATAAGATTGCAACTGCCGGTCAGAACGCACGCCTCATTTCGCATTGCTCAAAGAACTGTAATCCGCATTATGAGCGTGGGAATTACGCCCAATCCTTATATTCCAGCCTTAAGGAAGCGAAGGACAATGGACGTGATCTGTATGATGGTCGGAGAGGTTTGTTCATAGATGATCGCAAAATGGCACAGGCAATGAGCCATCAAAGGTACTCAGCTCCGACTGTGCGTGGATATGATACTCAGGTGCTTGCCGAACTCGCACAACACCTTTTACATTATAGGATTTCTTCAACTCTTATCTATCTGGATAGGGATTCTGAGTAATGCACAATTTTAATCTTCTGTACCGACGTCGGTGAGTATCCCCTTTACCTTGTCGTAGGGCATGCTGTACCGCTGGTGCAAATACCGCTGCGAGGCGGCAAGCTCCCCGTCGGGACCGCCGAGCTGACTGATGATGATCTTGGCATAATTTGCATTGGGGTTTTTGATCTTTACGGGATATTGCAGCTTTTTGTCATAGATCCACATATCAGTTTGCCTCCCTTTCCCACGGCCAAGGGCCTTTGACCCATTGCCACTCACTCGCGTCCGCGTTATCATAAATGGTCAGCGGTCCGTATTTTTGGCGGTACTCCTCCTTGAGTGCCGCAAGCTCCCTTTTGTGCTGGTCGTAAAAGGCAAGCGCCTTTTTGTTGGTGGGGTAGGCATCCAGATAAAGCGCCACCTCATACAGGGCAAAATCCTCGGCCTGAATGCGCCGCAACAGGCTCCCCGCGCCATTGTTGCCGCCACCCTGCATCTGGTTCATCAACTCGCTCATTTCAGCCTCCTTGCGCCGTAAAACGGCTTCTCAAGCTCACGGAATATCGTGCCCGCGGCAAGCCCCGGCATCGGCTCATATAACCCCTCAAATTCCTGACAGGGGGAATAGACCATCGCAAGGCTCCGCCCCGAAAGGCAGTCGTTTTTTGCCATGGGTAGGTCCTCGGTCCCCTCGCCCCGGCAGCCGCCCTGTCCGCCCCTCTCAACATCGAGGAAACGGAAAAGCGGATCGTTATTATAGTTGCTGATCACAATTTTCTCCTTATAAAAGCCGCCGAAAGCGGCTTTTTCGTTGAGCGCATAACACGCTCTACTCCAGTATATGCAACGGGGGCGAAGCTTGTCGAAATCCGGCGGAAAAGGGGTCTTGGTTAACACTGTAGCGTGTTTTTCCCTACGACGTACGGCAAAAAAAGCGCCAATCCCTTTAGGGCTTGGCGCTTTTGTTTTTATTCAAGTGTTAAAGAATCGGCGTTGAGAAAATCGTGTGCCTCCAAGAGGGACCCTGCCGGAAGGGTTTTTGCGGCACCGCACTTGCGGCAGGTGACCGTCACCCCCGCGGGCGTGACATCTACCTCATAATCGCCCTCGCCGTCGCTTTTTTCGCAGCGGCAATAGATCTTCCCCTCCGCGTCAAGATCGCGGATCACAAACATCAGGATCTCAAGCACCTGGGGGTCGGCGATCGTTTGTTCGGCCTCGTCGTGCAGGGCCGAAAAATCGCTGATGCCGTTTTCCTCCATCAGGTCCAGCAGCTGCAATTCGGTACGCGCCAGCTCGGCCTTGACGTGGTTGATCTCACCCATCGCGGCGATGTTGATGTCGGAATACGCGCACGGAAGCACAAAAAGCTCCTCCCCGAAGAAGATTTTTTCACTCACCGTATAGTGGTGCGGCTTCGGGCACACAATGCAAGGCACGGTCAAGCGTACCTTTCCCTCGCCTGCGGGCTCGATCTCCATCACGCTTTTTCCGCATGTGCATTTTAAACGCAGCATATTGCCTCGAAGATGAAACGGGCTGACCGCGCTCATCACACCCGTGCCGCAATGAGGGCAACGGTAGGCCACGGTGGTTTGCTTTGTGTTTAATACCATTGGTGCTCCTTTCTCGCTTTGCTGACAAATAGTATCCCCGTCTTTCACAGGTCTATACGCACAGTATGGGACTGCCGCTTTGGGCGGCAGTCCCATAAAAATCAGTTGATCTTAGCCCAGTAATTGGCGTTGATGTCAATGGTCGTGGAGGAAGACGCTGCCTTGTACCAAGCCTCGTAATCCTTCGAGGCGATGGCGCTCTTGGCATCCATCTTCCAGTTGATGTCCTCGCCGTGGCCGTTGTAGATCATAATATGATGACCGTAGGTGGTTTTCACAGCCGAAGCCGAAACCTCACCCTCAATGCGGTTCACATCATAGAGCCAAGCGTCAAACTCGGCAACCATGTCGCCACGTGCAACATCCTCATAAAATACGTTGCTGTCCTCGGTGTACGCCTTGCCGTACTCCTCAAAATCGGCCTTGTCCATGTAATAGTAGGTCTTGCCGTCCTCGGTGGTCTTGGTAATCATCTTACCCTCGGCGATCATCAGGTCGATAAGAGCCTTTGCCATATTCTCGGAGTTCACGGTTTGACCCTTGTCAAGCAGGCCCTGTGCCAGCTCCTTGGTCTTGCCGGAAAGCTTCGAAAGACCCGTAGCATCCTTAATATCCTTAAACGTATCGGTCTTAAAGAGAATGTGGCCTACGTTTGGAGGTATGCATCGTCGCGGTGAACGGGCTTCAAAACGAAGCAAGCGGTATAACTTGCCTCAGCCTGTTCGTAGGAGTAAACGGTATTGTTTTGGTCGTCCTTATCCTCGGTGCGTGCCTCTTCACCGGCATTCTTAATGGTGTGCGTATCATTGGCCGAAACGGGCTTCTTGGTGTCGAAGAGCCAATCCTCTACGTCAAGATTCTCATCGTCCTTCTTATAATCGATGTAATGCGCGTCAGACTGCTTGGTCACCGCCTCAAGGTCGGTCGCACCGTCCTCCTTCAGGTATTCCATCAAAAGATCGCAAAACTCTTTGGCGGTCTTGCAGGCGGCAAGCGCATCCACGCGCTGCTGGTACTTCGCCTTATCGGCCTCGTACTTATTGTATGCCTCCTCGTTCTTGGAAGCGGCATCGGTCTCGGTATCTGCTACGGGCTTAAAGGATGTACTAAAGGTATAGGAGATAAAGTCCACGTAAACGTTAAGGTCCGCTTTATTCTCGTTATAGTAGTTCTCAATGCGCACATCGGTGGCACCGTTTTGGAACTCCTCGTTCTTGAGCTCGGTCATCTTGGTGGCAAGCTCGATCATCTCGGTCATGGCGCGCACGTCCTTGACGCTAACGCCTCTGCCGTACATAGCGGCAAGATAGCCCGAGGTGGTGTAACCGTTGTATGCGGCATAAAGATCGAGCATTTGAATGGTGCTGTCGATCTCCTTCATCGTGGTCTCATCCAGCGTAATGCCAAGCTTGTAGGCCTGCTCGCAAAGCACAAGCACCTGCTCTACGCTCACTGCGGCCTGATCGGCAAAGTAATCAAACCAGGTTCTGGCCGGCGTGGTGGGCGACTTTTCGGTCGGCTTGCTGTAATATTGCTCGCGAAGGGGCTTCGAGGTGCTCAGGCTATCGCCACCCTCGCCGCGAATAAACTGCATGTAACCGGTGCTCTGATAGTTATTGACCCACTCCTGATACTCGGTGTAAACCATATAGGACATCATCGGTACGGTGACCTCAAAGTGCTCGCTCTTGGCAATCACCTTGCCGCGCAAAAACACACCGCGCGAGTTGAGCATCGTGAACACCGAGAAAAGAGCTACGGCCACGAGGACCGAAACGAGAATCAGGGTGCCTACCCACGTGGGCATTTCACGCTTTTTGACGTTCTTCTTCTTGGCAGGGGTGCTAAGCACGTTTGCTGCCTGTTGTTTTCTTGTTCTGTTTCCTTTTCCCATTTTAAGGAACCGCCTTTCAATTTTTTGATTGTCTTTTGACGTTAATTATACTTAACGGGATGTCCCCGCGAAAATACCGAGCTGTCAAATGCCCATAATGACGGGCAGGACCATCGGCTTTCGGCCGGTGCGCGAATACAGGAACTTGGAAAGCTCGTCACGCACTGTGTTTTTCAAATGCACGTGGTCACGTGCTTGCCTTCCGCGCAGACATTTTTCAATGGTCTTGAGCACCAGCTGACGTGCCTCCTCCATCAAGGCCTCATTCTCACGCACGTACACAAAGCCGCGCGATACGATATCGGGACCCGACAAAAGCTGCTTGTGGTCCTCATCGACGGTGGCAACCACCACGATCAGGCCATCCTGCGAAAGATGCTTACGGTCACGCAGCACGATGTTGCCGACGTCACCGACGCCGTAGCCGTCCACCAGAATCTGCCCTGCCGGCACAGTCCCGGCAAAGCGTGCGCCCTTGGCATCGATCTCAAGCACGCGTCCGATATCCGACATAAAGATGTTACGGTCCTGCATTCCCATTTCCAATGCCAGCTGGCGATGCGCCGCGAGATGTCGGTACTCGCCGTGGATCGGCATAAAATAACGGGGCTTGGTCAGCGCCTGCATGAGCTTTAATTCCTCAGCACACGCGTGACCCGACGCATGCACCTCAAGCGAGGCATCGTGCAAGACCTCCACGCCGTTGCGAGCCAGCTCGTTGATGACGCGCCCCACCAATTTTTCATTGCCGGGGATCGCGTGCGAGGAGAGGATCACAAGATCGTTTCTACCAAGCGTCACCTGTTGATGATCGGAATACGCCATACGGTACAGTGCCGACATCGGCTCACCTTGGCTTCCCGTGGTGATGAGGGTGATCTCCGACGGGCGATACCGCTTGATATCCCCGATATCTATGATCGTATCCTTCGGGACCTTCATATACCCGAGCTCGATGGCCGCGCCCACGATGTTGAGCATGCTCCGTCCCGTGATCGCCACCTTACGTCCGTGCTTTGCGCTGATATCGATGATCTGTTGTACACGGTGCACGTTCGAAGAAAAGGTCGAAATCACGATGCGCTTGTCGGAATTCTTGGTAAAGACGTATTCCAGCGACGCACCCACCTTTTTCTCGGAAGGAGCAAAGCCCGCGCGCTCGGCATTGGTCGATTCGCTCATCAGGAGCAGCACGCCCTTGTTCCCGAGCTCCCCTAAGCGCGTGATGTTCATCATCTCGCCCTCAATGGGAGTAATGTCCAATTTAAAATCACCCGTATGGATCAGGGTGCCGATCGGCGTGTGAATGGCAAGGCAGCACGCATCCGCAATCGAGTGATTGACACGAATGAACTCTACGTTCAAGGCTCCTGCACGCACCGTGGTGCCGGCGCTGACGGTACGGAGATCCGCCTCCCAGGGGAGCGAATGCTCTCTTAGCTTATTTTTGATGATACCAAGCGTCAGCTTTGTGCCGTAAATGGGTGCATTTACGGTACGCAGGGCATACGGGATGGCACCGATGTGATCCTCGTGGCCGTGCGTCAAGAAGATACCGCGCAGGCGGTCGGCATTTTGTTCAAGATACGTGACATCGGGAATGACCAGATCCACGCCAAGCATATCCTCATCCGGGAAAGCAAGACCGCAATCCACGGCAATTATATCGTTTTCATATTCGATAACGGTAATGTTTTTACCGATCTCGTGTAAGCCGCCAAGCGGTATAATGCGAATTTTACCTTTTTCCTTTTTAGGCTTCGGCATAAGTCCTCCTTAACTGAATTTATTGAAACGAAGGCGCGAGAGGCGCTTTCGGTAAATGCCCGCGCTCGCGCGCGTGCTAGATGAAGTTAATTTGATATATATTATTTATTATACACATTTCCTATGCGCTTGTCAAGTATCATCTCATACGCAAAAAGTAAATGAGCAAACAAGTCAAAACGCCTCCCAAAAAGCCCGCAAAAAAGAGCGCTGCCTCCCTTGCAAATCGCGGTCTTTTTCGCAAATACGTCTCGTTTCCAACCAAGCGATTCGCCTCGGCCTGCATATCGGCTTGCCGCGGCTCTCCCATATCGCGCCGCAGCACAAAAAACGCGCTCTCAAAAAGCGGACTTTCGGGCGTTTGCAATACGATCATTTGCTTTTGACATCCACGCAGCATTCCCATCACCTCCTATAAGGAAATGCTTGCCAACGCAAGCTCCTTTCAATCACAAAAAGCTTGCAAAAAACTGTTTTTTTCCATACCGTACCAAGGCTTTTGTCGAAAAACAGCGAGAAATTTCGAAAAAATGCGGAATTGTTAAAAAACCATAAATTTCCATTTTTCGCGCTTGACAGTCATTACCCGACTGATTATAATAAAATCAAACCTTATTTTTAAAAGGAGGATGCTTTATGAAATCTACCGGAATTACCCGTGCCATTGACAACCTGGGACGTTTTGTTGTACCCAAGGAATTGCGCGACTCGTTCGGCCTTGGAGAAAAGGACCAGCTTGAGATCTTTACCGAGGGTGACCGCATTATTTTACAAAAATACGTACCCGGCTGCATTTTTTGCGGAGAGGTGGACGGCGTGGTGCTTTTTGAGCACAAGCGTGTTTGCGCCGCATGCCTGAAAAACCTCAAAAAGCTTTGATGCGCCAGGATTGCGGGAATCTCTCCCCAAAGATCGGAGCTTTGCAAGCACTGCCAAATAAAAGGGCTGTCGCCATGGCGACAGCCCTTTTATTGATACGGTATTGTTACCGTAAATTATTCGTCCTTTTTCTCTTCCTCAGCGGGAGCTGCCTCTACGGGAGCGTCCGCTGCAGGAGCGTCAGCTACAGGAGCGTCAGCTGCAGGAGCCTCTACAGCGGGAGCTGCAGCGGCCTTCTTTTTCTTCAGAAGGATGATCACAACAACAGCGGCACCGGCGCCAACCACAACCACTGCGGCAGCGATGATACCGATGATCAAGCCGATGGACATGCCGTCCTCGTCGGTGTTAGTCTTCTTGTTGCTGTTGTAGAATTGCTCCTTGAGCTCTTCCTGGCTGATGAAGTTGTAATCACGGTCATCGTTCTCTTCACGGCCGGTGGAGTTGTCAACAAGCTTGCGCTCGGTGATGTAAGCGTTGATTGCAGCCGTAACCTTAGCCGCGTCAAGCGCGCCCTCGGTCTTGAAGCCGTCGTAAGCCTCGGGAGCAACCATAGCCCACTGCCATGCAGGCATCGTGCCGGGAGTTGCCTTAGCAGCCCAGTCCAGCGAAGCACCCTCACGGTAGCTCTGTACCAGACCTGCGGCAAATGCATCGGAAAACTCGGTGGGATTGATCTCGGTCAGTGCCTCGTATGCGTTTGCAATGTAGGGCTTGATGGTGGGCAAACCAAAGGTTGCAGCCATATCAACCGTAGCCATGTAGTCATAACGGGGAACCTTTTTATCAAGAACAACCATGTTGTAGATATCGTCGTTGATGCCCGCAGCAGCGCTGTATGCTACATCGTTCTCGATGTCCCAGTCATTGTTTGCCACAGCATAGACGTAACCGCACTCGGAAGTCTTGTCGGGAGCAGTCAGCAGGAACATATCGGTTGCAACCTTGGTAGCATCGTTGTAGGTGTACTGGCTGTGTGCCCATACCATCAAAACGGTATAGTCGGCAACATTGGCATTCATGCCATAGAAGCTCTTGATGAACGCCTCTCTCGCATTAAAGTTGAGCGAGCTGCCATCCATCTCGGTAAGCCAGGTCACGGTTGCCGCATCAATGAACCAAAGCACTACGTTCTCACCGTTGGAGATCGTGGCATCCTGGCCCTCATTGGTCAGCATTGCATACACTCTGTTATCAAGCGCGGGAGTTGCGGGGTTGGCATCTTCAAACGCCATCGAAGCCTTTGCGGTAGCCTCGTCAACGATCGCGCCGGCCTTAATATCGATCTTGGAAACGAACTTGCGGCTTTCAGCCCAAATACGCCAAAGTCTCTCGCCGGCAGTGTTCGAGTTTTGCAGGTAGGGATTGGTCTCGTCAGAGGGCTCCGAGTCAAAGCTTACAGCCTGAAGAATGCTCAGATTCGAAAGCGTGACGTCGCCGGCCTGGTTGTTGTAAAGCTCCATAAAGTTGAGGGGGAACACCGTAGCATCCTGAGACTCAGCAGCACCGTTGGGGTGATACGTAGCCTTCGTAGCGATCTCGGTGATCATAATCTTGTTCAGACCCTCGGTGGTCTTGGTCGTGCCATCATAAGTAGTAGCAGCCGCAGATGCGGGGAGCACTGCAAGCGCCGACGCAAGCATCAAAACAGTCAAAACAACAGCAATGATTTTACGCATGGTTAGTACCTTCCTTTTTATATTGGTACTCCTATTATAATATAGTTTCTTCCTTTTGTCAATAAGTTTTTTTCATATGGCCTGCCTTTTTTGTGCATTTTGGGTAAAAATTCACAATGCAAACACATTTTATTCAAACGCGTGACCGATACCCGCTTATTTCACGTCGGGAATCATCAAAAACGGCACGCCCGACAGCGAGGATTCCGCCTCCATATCGTCGGCATTCATACCGTTTGCCTCGGCGATCCTTCGGGGCGGCACCGCCGTGCGGCGCGCCACGTCCCACAGGCTTTCTCCTTGTGCAGGATAACAAAGAAGAAGATCGGCCTCAGGGTCCGATTCGCGCGCCTCAAACACCGCATCGGACACCGGGGTGACCTTACCAAAGGTAAGGCCAAGCAGTGAAAGCAGCAGCTCGGCATCCACACGAAGCCCCCCACGCTCGGCACGTACCGAAAGAACGGGCACGGTAGCCACGGCCGACAGCTCCTCAAAGGTCCCCTCTTGTGTGACGCGGTACGGCAGGATCACATCCGAGGTGCCGAATTCCCCGCCCCCCATAAACAGCACGTGGCAATGGATCTCGCCCGAAAGCACCGTGCTTTTACCGTCGGTATTCTTCTCCTTGACCTCGGCCTCGGCCATGGCGTCGATCACCGTGGCCCCCTCGGGCAAGCCGATCTCGGCATAGGGGAAGGTGCCCGAAACACTGAAGTTTTTATTGCCGCAGATCGAGGGCAGGAAAAAGCCCTCCTCGCGACGGTGGCATTCGGTATCGTGACCCGGTAAAAACAGGTCCTTCGTGTAGGCCACAGGCTCGCGGCACGCGACCGTGGCAACCGGCAAAAGGCGAACCGCCACCGAAAGCTTACCCTCATTTTCCGCTACGCGGATCTCCTCGACCGTGGCCGATGCACGCGCCTCACAGTCGGAGCACGCGCCCTCCAGCGGAATCTCGAGCGCAAACGGCAATCGGTGCGAAATGGGGCGGGGCAAATAGGGCTCGCCTCCCTCCCCGTTCCCCTCGTCCGCCTGATGGCAAAGCAGCGTCACGATCACCTCACCGCGGCACGCAACGACGCCCGAGCGAACGCTCACCTCGGGCAAAAACACCTCGGCGCGCGGCATCAAGAGGGAAAGCCCTGAGGCCTCCACCTCACCGAAGAGCTCCATGCTCTCCCCCTCAGCATGCAGGATCCTTCCACACTCGATCACGCCGCCAAGGCGGCACACATCCTCCTCAAATTCTCGGGGCAAAACGGTATCGATGCTTTTCTCATCATAAGCACACACGTGTGCGTGCATTTTGGATCGCAAGGAAAGCTTGCGCGGTGCCGCCACACGCCCCACCATCACGTCGGGATAAACGTGGACCGAGAGCATATCGGCACGCGGTGCCGACGTCGGCACGCTGAACGAATAGGTATCCTCGGTCTCGGCGGTATAAAGCCGCCCGTCAGCCCCGGCATAAAGTGCCCCGTAGCAAACGCGGCCCGAGAATTCGGCGCTTTCCCCCGTAAGGAATCGCGTGGGTGCCGATACCGAGGGGCGCACCCACAAAAGACGGCTGACCTCACCGAGGTAATCCGGCAAGGAAAGATCGGTATTGAGCTCAAACGATACGGTCTTATCGGTCACCTTCGCACCGATGCCGCTGTTTTTTTCATCGTGATATTCCATAAACCCCACTCCTTTTTTCAAAGTCGGTCTATCCTATGCGACAGGTTGGAAATTTATGATTTCAAGACGGAACTGCTAAAGACCGCAAAAAAGCGGCAAGCCACGCTTGCCGCTTTTTTTATTTGGCGTAATAATAAATTGCATTGTAGGGCCACGAGGTAAGCTTCGCCGCATTTTTTTGAGGATCGGAGGCATCATACTGCGAGCCACCCACCATCTTCCCTGTGGATGACCACATGTCGGTATTGCTCAGCCAGCATTTTTTATCAGCATAAGGAAACACCACGCTCGTGAGCGCCGTGCATCCCTTAAAGCATTGAGGGGCCACAGCCTTAACCGAAACAGGCAAAACGATCGAGGTCAAGCTCGTGCAATCAAGGAACGCCGACACTCCAAGCTCAATAACCGAGGGAGAGAGCGTGATTTCCTTCAGTGCCGAGCAACGCGCAAACGCGCCCATTTCGATCACGGTTACACACCCCGATATCACGACCCTCTCAAGCGTCACGCAATCGGCAAAGGCATAGCCACCGATCGCCGTCACCGACTTGCCGTTATAAACCGCAGGGATCGTCAAATTCTTGGCCGTGCCCGTATAGTCCACCACGGTATAGGCACCCTGCTCATTTTCCTCAAACACCAGCCCCTTATCGAGAACGTCTTGAGCCGTGATCACGATCGACGCATCACACTGCGGCATAATGAAGCCATAAACAAGCTCATGCTCATTCTTATAAAGCAAGGGGATCTCAAAGCCATTCACCGTTACGCGATATATCACGTCATCGTTACGGCGAAGCACAACGTGCTCCTCAAGGCCTGCGTAGCAGGTGGGGTTGATCAAATACTCCGAGTAGCACGTGCTTTCCACATACCCCACTCCATCCACAATCGTTTTGGCATACTTCGTTTGATAATCGCCGTAATGCTCACTTCTCTGCTCGGCATTGCAATAGACACAATGCGCAATGTGAATGACAATTTCAGTGTTCGGCACGGGGTAGGAGAGTCGCTCACCGTACTTGTGCTCCTTGGCGCAGGTCTCGTAACGGGCATATTTCACCTCACGGAGCTCAAGCACGGCGTTATAAGAAAAGTTGATCTCCTCGAGCATGCCCTCGGTGGGCTGAATGCTCACCTCAAACGCCTCGCGCATGGAGTTTTGCCGCCAGCCGCCATCTCCGAGGTCACTCTCAAGGGCAAACGCAAACCGATTGCCCGTGAGCGAAAGGTCGGCATCCACCTCAAAGGGGACGTACACCTGCTCGTTCAAGGGAAAAAAGAGCGGTCCAACAGCCACGCGGTCCTCGTAAAAGACCCCTTTATAATAAACGTCACTCCTTGAAAGAATATACTCGGCCACCGCCTTCGTGTAAGTCGCGATCTCCTCACCCGTGAGGTTCAGATAGATCGTTTGATCGCCCACGCGCACCGAGTTTTGCACATTGGGCTGCGGCAGGCCCTCTACGTGGTAGGCCGCCAAGGCTTCATGTGAGAAAAATGCATTGTACGTCGGGTCCTCGAGCTTCGCCGCACCGCAAGCGGCAAGGCAGAGCAGCAGGGCAAAAAGTAAGATCCATATTGCCTTTTTCATCGCAGTCGCTTCTCCGTTTTGATTATAGGATCACCATTCCACGGGATTTCCGGCCTCGTCATAATGCCAAAAATTCCCCTCCTCATCGGGGGCGGCTTCACTGTAAATAAACAACTCCGCCTCCAAAAAATCATCGTTAAAGGTGCCGATATCAATGTTTTCAAAGCCCTCGGCAGTCCCCAAATAATAAATTTTAGCAAGGTCACTGCAATCATCAAAAGCAAAATTCCCAATGCTCGTTGTGCCACCCGAAAGCACGACCCATTCAAGATCGTAGCAATTCGAGAACGCGTCCTTGCCGATCCACAAGGTCTCGCCGGTCAATGCGACGGATTTAAGATTGTGGCAATTCCAAAACGCCTCCGTACCGATCGAGGTGATGGGCGTGGCAAAGGTCACGCGCTCAAGGTCGGATTTTTGCGCAAACACGTGCGCGCTGACAAAGCGAACGCCCTGCCCGAGATGCACCTCCGTCAACGCCGCTCCCGAAAACGTATATTCCCCAAGGGGGCCGCCCTCGACCGTCAGCCTTGTGAGCTTGGCGGGGATCCAGTATTCCACCCTGTGATCTCCGCTCCCCGCGGCGGACCGCACCCAGTCAAGGAAAGGGGTGGGATGCTCCCCTTGCGTGAAATAATACCCGATGCAGGTGGTGGCGTTGCTGTTGATCTCACCGGCCTTTGAGGCGATATAGGGCAGGGTCATTTCCTCGATGTTTTTGCAGCCTTCAAAAATGCCCCGGTTCATCACCTCAATGCTATCGGGGAGCGTCACCTTTTTCAGTACGGTGTTGTCCTTGAATGCTCCCGAGGCAATCTCCACCACAGGGAGCCCCACGATCTTCGACGGCACCACATACTCTGTGGGGCCAACGTCGGCCTTTGTCAATATATACCCTTTCCCGTTTGCGGCCAAATGAAATGTCAGGCCATCCTCCTTTACCGTCTGAGCGGGAGAGGGAGGCACGGGAAAGTCGCCGCCGTCGTCATCCGCCGTCGTATCGGAGGATGGCCGGAATAAATCACACGACACCAGCGAGAATACCAGCATCAATGCAATGATAAACAGTAAAATTCGTTTCATATTTGCTCCTTTTTGCAGGATGTATCATAACAAGGTTCCACGATCATTATACCACGGGTAAAACGGAAAATCAAGGCGTAGCCTTGTATATCATCAATTTCGCAAGAAATTGCATATCATCAACACAAAGTGTTGTATATCATCAAACCGCAGGAAAATACACTCTGACGAGTGATGATATACAGCCCAAAGGGCTGATGAGATACACGCTGAAGCGTGATGATATGCCAAACCTGCGGTTTGGATAAAAAAAGTCGTATCGAAATGATACGACTTTTTTGGTGCGGGTGACAGGACGTCGCCCCGCTTACTGCGGCGTTGCCACAGTCGCTTAAAGAATGCCTTGCCAACACCGTCGGCATTTGCCACGGCAAAATCGGCATTCTTTCCTCGCGCTCCATTGCTTGGCACAACGGGCTTTGTTTGATCGGCGCGAGAGGTTCGCACCCTCACCACCATGCCAAAAAGAGAGGGCGCCACAAGGGCGCCCTCTCTTTTTGGTGCGGGTGACAGGGATCGAACCTGCACGCCTCACGGCGTAAGATCCTAAATCTTATGCGTATGCCAATTTCGCCACACCCGCGAACGAAGTGAGCGGCGCGTGGCGAAATGAATTCGCACACACCCGCGAACGAAGTGAGCGGCGTGTGGCGAAATGAATTCGCACACACCCGCAAAGTGTAGCTTGACGGGGGTGGCGAAATGAATTCACACACACCCGTGCGTGTTATCATAACACAAAACACCCCGTTTGTCAAGCCATTTATCTCAAATGCAAAGCCCCACAAGGGCGGCGAGGAGCGAAGGGATCAAGATCACCGCCGTCATTTGCCCTGTTCCCTTTCCTTTATTTGAAAAAACCGATTTATTTTATCACATTTTGTCGGCATTTGCAAGGGCTTTTTTCTTTTATATTTCTCTTGGCAGCGACTGCCCCGAAATGAGGTCGGAAAAGCAATCGGGCACGCTCACGGGCACGCGCACACCGATGATATGCAAATACCGAAGACCCGTGTAATTGTAATCAGACAGGGGCCGATCAAGCGCATCCACGGTGTGTGCCGTGACCAAGGGCACACCGCCCGAAAAGCCGGTCACCAGCAGGGTATGATAAAAATCGCCCCTGCTGTTGGAAAGCTGTATCACGTCACCGACCAAAAGGCCCGCGGCATCGACCTCGCGCCCAAAGGGTCCTGTGTTGCCGCCGGCCGCCACAAAACGCTCCGACTCGGTCATATATTCCCAAAAATATTCCACGCCCGTAAAGGCGGGGGCGCGGTCGGAGGCCGAACGATAGTACCACCCGAAATCGGGGGTGTAATTCATCACACAGCTGCCCGCGAGGAGCGCCTGCGACACAAAATTGGTGCAGTCTCCCCCAATGCCGTTAAAATTATAAAACAGCGGATTGCGCGAAAAAGCCCAACGCCGCGCATACTCCACCGCCCTTTGGCGGTCATACGCCTTGTATGCGATCATATTTCATCACCTCACCACAGTGTATGCCAAAGGTCCACGTTTCGCGAAAAAGGCGACCGCCCTAGGGCGGTCGCCTGAAACGATTTTATTGTGCGGGAGCGGGCGCAAGGCCGCTTCTGTCAACACCCTCAAAGCGGGCGATCAATCGAGCGAGTACCTCCTCGCTTGAAAGCGCCGTCAGCTCCTCGGGGGTAAAGTGGTCGGCCACGCCATCGGTCACCAGCGACACGGCAGACGCGCCGATCGGAATCTCGTGAGTGGCAAAAATCTCGGTAAGCTTGGTGCCGAGCGCCTCCTTGTCGATCGACCCATCCTCTTTTTTGGGCGTTTCCTTCAAAGCGACCGTCATATCCGTAAGGATCTGCGCGCATTCCTCCCCGACGTTTTCGGGCAGTCCCATTCCCTTCAACGCGCTGCGCATACCCAGATCCGCCAACGCCACACCGACCGATCTCATACGGGGATGCGTGGCGATCAAGGTCTTGGCCTCGGTCAAAAAGCCGCTGTCGGTCACAAGAGCGATCAACGCATTTTCATCCAACGTGTCAAGTGCCACCAGCACCTCGTAACGCACGGCAAGGGAGAACACGTCACCAAAGAAATCCACATCCTCACCGATGTTGTCCTTGGTCGAGGTGGCAAAAACCTTAAGGAAGGCCGTCAGCATCAAATTTCCGTTCGGGCCGATGTCGGGGGGAAGGACTCCAAAGAAATCCTGCCCTGCAAGCCAATGGTTCGAGGCGGCATTGAGGACCCCTGAGCAAAGGACCGAGAGCATGTGAGAGCCGCCGACCGTGTCGGCCACCGCCTGTACGTTTTGGCATTCGGCCTCACCGAATTGCTCCTTGGGAGTGGTAAACAGGGGCTGCACGTTCCCGACCACACGCCCCAGAGCTGTGAGCTCGTTTTGGAGACTCAGTCTCTCGCCCTCCCATTTGGCCGACGTAAGGCCCTCAAAAAGCTTCACGCCCACG
Source organism: Clostridia bacterium (assembly GCA_017508425.1). Classification (GTDB taxonomy): domain Bacteria; phylum Bacillota; class Clostridia; order Oscillospirales; family CAG-272; genus Firm-07. The sequence continues at coordinate 15,945 of JAFVYZ010000055.1, forward strand.
GTGTTATAGAGCTGCGAGGCCACGGGGGTCTTAACGGCCGGCTCGATCAGCTCGGCATTCTTTTTTGAAAGGGCCTCCACCTTTTCAAAGGAGGTGCCCTGATCCATTTCGGCGATCGTCACGCTTGCCACGTTCAAATATCCCATCACAGGTGCAAGGAAGGATAAGATCGACACCAACGCGATCACAATGCCGATCGGCACCGCGATGAAATGACTGGCGGCACCGTCCACGGTATCGGGCCGCGTCACGGCACAAAGGAGCCAATAAAGAAGGAAGAGCATTCCCTTGATCGCCCAAAACAAAAGCAGGTAAAGCACGGGCGCGACGACCATTTGTGACAGGGTCGCCAAGGCCTCATCCGCACCGGCTTGCCCCTCAAAGAGCGGCAAAAACGAGGGGTCGCCACCATACGTGATCTTGAGCCACATGGCCACGTCCTCCCCGATCGATGCGGCAAACGCACGCGCGAGGAAAAAGGCCAGCACCGCAGCCAGCACCGCCGTAAAAAGCCGCCATAACGATTTTCGGGTGCCACGCGTGAGGGCGAGAAAAATATTCAAACCAAGGACAACCGCACAAAACGCAAGAATGATCAGTTCCATACGAGCCTCCTCCTTTTACTGTAAGATTTACTACCGTTTCCATTATAGTCCACCATCCCCCCACTTGTCAAGTCACGGTAGCAATCTATGTGTCACGGTCATACCCTGCAGTGGGGGTGATCTTATCGATATTTTGGTATTGTACGGCGGCAACAGCGCCGAGCGGGAGGTATCGGTACAAAGTGCCGTTTGCGTCATAGAAGCCTTTTCCCAAACGGCGCACCGCGTGTTATCTCTCGACTGGAGGGGAAAGGCTCCGAGCGAAAGGCTCCTTGCGCTGGCAAAGGAAGCCGATGCCGTGTTTTTGGCCCTGCACGGCGGGAGCGGCGAAGGAGGTGAATTGCAAGCGGCCTTGGAGCAAACCCATATTTTTCACTACACGGGCACGGGGCCCTCGGGTGCCGCCCTGGCCCTGGATAAGGCCGCGGCCAAGGCGCGGATGGAGGAGGCCGGGATCCCGGTGGCTAAAGGCACCGTGTGGAACCCGCTCTCACCGCCCCCTGAGCTTTCCTTTCCCGTGATCGTCAAGCCGCGCTCGGGCGGATCGAGCGTCGGGCTTCGCTGCATCGAGGAGGGGGCGGACCTTGCCGTATATCGCGGTGGCGAGCCGATGCTGATTGAGGAATATCTCCCGGGGCGCGAGTTCACCGTGGGCATTTTGGACGGCGAGGCTCTGCCGCCCGTCGAGATCATCCCAAACGGGGGAGTGTACGACTACCGCCACAAATACGAGGTGGGTGCCACACGCGAGCTTTGCCCCGCGCCCCTTGAAAAGGGCAAGACCGAACAGCTAAAGGACCTTGCGCTTTGCGCCTTCAAGGCGCTCGGCCTGCGTGATTTTGCACGCATCGATTTTAAGGAAAATCACCATGGGGAGCCGATCCTTTTGGAGGCCAACACCCTGCCGGGTTTGACAAAAACCAGCCTTTTGCCGCTCGCCGCACAAACGGCGGGGATCCCCTTTCCCGCCCTTTGCGAGCGCATGGCCGCCCTCGCGGCAAAAAGAAAAAGAGACCTGTAAGCAGGTCTCTTTTTCTTTAACGGCAGGTGCCGTCACCCTCCACGAAATATTTTACCGTGGTAAGGGCCGCAGGACCCATAGGGCCGCGTGCGTGCATCTTTTGGGTGGAAATACCGATCTCGGCACCAAACCCGAATTCGCCCCCGTCGGTAAAACGGGTCGAGGCGTTGCGATATACGGCCGCGGCATCCACAAGGGTCATAAACCGCTCGGCCACAGCATCGTTTTCGGTCAGGATGGCCTCACTGTGCCCCGTGCCCGTACGGTTGATGTGCTCGATCGCCTCATCGACCGACCCCACGATCTTCACCGTCATAATGTAATCGTTAAATTCGGTATAAAAATCCTCCTCGGTCGCGGCAGTCGCCTGCGGCAAAAGGGCCTTTGCCTCGGCATCGGCGCGAAACGCCACGTTCCAGGGTCTTGTCGCCTCAAAGAACATCGGCAGGAATTTCGCCGCCACCGCACGGTGGCACAGCAAGCCCTCGGCGGCATTGCACACCGACGGACGCTGACACTTAGCATTGATTGCAACGCGCAGGGCCTTGTCAAGGTCAGCGGCCTCATCCACGTACACGTGGCAGTTCCCCGCCCCCGTTTCGATCACGGGGACCGTGGCATTTTCCACGCAATGCCGGATCAAGCCCTTGCCGCCACGCGGGATCAAAACATCCACCAAGCCGCGCGCCAGCAGCAGGGCCGTCGCACTTTCGCGCGTGGTATCGGTCACAAGCCCCACCGCATCGGGTGACACACCGCGCCGTTCCAGGGCCGATTTTAATACGGCGATCAACGCCTTGTTGGTTTCAATCGCCTCCTTACCGCCGCGCAGCACCACCGCATTGCCCGATTTGACGGCAAGGGCGGCGGCATCCACGGTAACGTTCGGGCGCGCCTCAAAAATAATCGCCAAAACGCCAAAGGGCACACGGCGACGCATGATGCGAAGCCCCGACGGACGCTCCCAGCACTCGTCACCCTCCAAGGGATCGGGCAAGGATACCAGGGCCTCTACGCTCTTGGCCATATCGGCCACTCGGGCCTCGGTCAGCTTCAAGCGGTCCAGCATCACAGAGGGGACCCCGTTCTCGGCCGCCTTTTCAAGGTCTATATGGTTGGCGGCAAGGATCGAGTCCACGCTTTCCAGCAATGCCGTGCGGATCTCAAGCAGCACGGCACAGCGCGCCTCATGCGACAGCGTAGCCAGCGTCGGCACCGCCGCGCGGGTCCTGCGGCAAAGTTCGTTTACGTGCGTTACTGCGGTATTCATCTCAAACCTCTTCACTTTCTAAAATTTGCTCGATCTCCACGACGTACACGCGATGGTAATCGCCCGCCGTGTAATTTTTGAGGAGTGCTTCATCTAAAAATCCGCTCTCCTTTAAGGTATCGGCATACGGCTTGCGGCAAAGAAGGGTCAAGCGCGCCTGCTTGATGGTGGGCACACCGTCAATCTCCTCGGGGATAAGCCCCGCCGCCTTAAATTTATCAAGATCCCTTCCGCTTTTGGTGCCGCAAAGACGCAGGGCCTCACGGTATTTTTCCTCAAAAAACGTAAGCGAAAAGCGCTCCGCCTGCTCCGTGAGGGCATAGGTGTAGCGTTGGGGACGCACAAAGCAAAAGGCCACGGGACGGTGCCACAAAACCCCAAGTCCACCCCACGAAGCGGTCATGGTGTTGACGATCTCTTCTCCCTTTTCATTTTTACCCTTTGCGGTGATAAGCATCCAATCCTTCCCAATGAGCTTGAATACGCCGTCAAGCTCCTCGGGCGTAAGACTGCGAATGTTTTTCAAAACGATCACTCCCTTTCTTATTTAGTATAGCATATTCCGTTCATCATTTCAAGTTCCACACTTGACATAATCCAAAAAAAGCGTAGAATAAAAGAGAGCCGCGTTCACGCGGCCCTCTTCAATGGGCTTTCGGATCGTTTTCACACGCGCCGCCATCCCGCAGCATCTCCTCGATCTCATCGAAGGACAACGGCTCAGGGGTAACAGGCTCATCATAGACCGCACAAAAGGCGATCAAATTGCGCATTACATAGCAGCTTGCCGCTGCCGCGGCCGCAATCACGGCCACCGACGCCAGCGCAGTAACGATCGCTCTGCCACAGCTTGGGTTTCCATTCATCGGGCAGCACTCCTTTTTTAAGGTTACTCTTAGTGTGGCACATTTACCAAAATATATACAAAAAAACAAAAACGTGAGGATTTTTTTATGACAAAGCAAGACGTTGCCGCCGCTTTTTGTGCCGCAGGAATTGAAAATGCCGAAAACGAGGCGGCGTGGCTCACCGAGGCCCTATCGGGTGAGGCGCTTGCCGAGGCCGTTGCCAAACGCCTCGCCCATTATCCCTTACAATACATCCTTGGCGAATGGCCCTTTTACCGCGAGACCTACGAGGTGAACGAGCATTGCCTGATTCCCCGCTCCGACACCGAGATCTTGGTGGATACGGCTCTTAAAATGATGCCGAACGGGGCGCGTTTTCTCGACCTTTGCACGGGCAGCGGATGCATTGCCGTATCGACCCTTTCCAACCGTCCCGATACGGTGGGGGTGGCCGTGGACCTCTTCCCCGAAACGCTGGCCCTGGCTGAGCGAAACAGCAGGCGAAACGGTGTTTCACAGCGCCTGACGTTTGTTTGCCACGACGTGCGGACAACACCCCCTCAGAACCTTGAGCGCGAGAGCTTCGACGCCATTCTCTCCAACCCCCCGTACATCAAAAGCGACGCCATGAGCGCCCTTCAGGCCGAGGTCCAATTTGAACCAAGGGCCGCCCTTTACGGTGGGGAGGATGGGCTTGATTTTTACCGCGTCATTCTTGAAAAATGGGGAGGACTCCTTAAAAAAGAAGGTCTCATTCTCTTTGAGATCGGTTACGACCAGGGTGAGGATATCGTTACCCTTGCCGCCGAAAACGGCTTTGCCTGCACCGTAAAAAAGGACCTTGGCGGAAACGATCGCGTGGCGATCCTAACAAGAGGATAACTCCACGAGGGCTCTGATCCCGCGCGCCCGTTCCGATGCCGCTTTCCCGTTTTGAAAATAAAAAAAACACCCCGAACGGGGTGCTTTTTTATATGTTGTTATTACTTCACTTCAACCATCGTCTTCTTCAGCTTCGTGACGAAGTCCTTCAGGTTCGTTTGGATCCTGGTAAGGTGCTGCGAGTACTGAGATACCCAAGGAGTACCGTTCATAGCAGCGTTGGCAGTCAGCTGACCGTCCATAGAGAAGCTGCCGTTGACGCTACCGGAGAGCTGTGCACGAAGCACGCGGCCAAGGTCAAACTCGATGGAAGCACGAATGATTTCGCACATATCGGCCTCACACTGCGTGGGCGAGGACTTCAGCTTAAGCGAAAGCTCGAAGATCACAGGGGTGGTCTTACGGTATGCCTCGGAGGTCCAGCACTCAAGAACTGCAGAGAGCATCGAAAGGGTCTCCTGCTCGCTGTCACGCTTGTCAAAGTCAATGAAAATGGTGTAAACCGAGAACTCGTTACCGATAACGGTGTAGTAGTTCTTCTGGTTGAGGTCGTACTTCGGAGCGGGAAGAACGCCGTAGTTCTCTACCTTGTCGTTGTTCGAAACCTGCTCAGCCTGACGCAGGTAGTGAAGCGAGAAGAAGCAGGTACCGTTGTAGAAGGTAACGTTCTGACCGGTGCTGGTGCCAAAGCCGCTCGTGGTGAACGAGGGCGTACCAAACAGCGTGTAAAGCTTTGCAGCAAGACGTACGCAACGGGTCGAGGTCCAGTCGTCGGAGATCTTAAGGATACTGCCGTCCGTAGTAGGCTCGATCTGACGAAGGTTGCAGCCGCCGTAAAGTGCGGTCGATGCGGTGCCCGAGGTGCAAAGACCGTAAGTATCGTCAACGGTAAGGCCGTCACCTCTTGCATCTACGTAAGTATCCGATGCGAGATAAATAAGCTCGTCAATGGTCCACTTGCCGGCATATACCTTTTCGTAAAGCATGTTGGTTGCAGTTGCGCCACCCTCAAGGCCCGTTGCGGGCGTCTTTACGTGGGGATTTTCAGCAAAGTACTCCTCCGCATCCTGCTCGTACTTCTCGTTGAGAAGGTCCTTATTGAAGGTCAGGGAGTGCATCTGCCAAATGGCGTTGGTGGAGCAGTCGCCCGACAGGAAGTACACGTTGCCGTTGATCGCCATGTTGTGGGCAAGGTTTACAGGCCACCAGGGCTTGCTCATCTCAAGGTAGCTATTCTCGATTGCAGACATGTTTTGGATCAAGCCTGCCATCAGGAACATACCGGCCGTCGGCGAGTAGGAGCCGATCAGGTCAAAGTCGTGCGTGCCGCTGTCCTTTGCGCGCTGAACGCGAGCAACAAAGGTATCACGGTCGCCGGCGTCACCGGGCTCAGGAATGAGGTTCAGCTCAACACCAAGGCGGTTTTGAACGGCCTGGTTGCGCTTATAAATAGAGGAAAGGATCGCATCATCAACCTCTTCGCTTTGCGCGAACTCGGGACGCACCGTGTTGGAACCGGTCCAGTACAGGAGCGAAACGGTATCATCGTAGTTGAGGTCGTCGGGCAGGTTGTCGTATTCACGCCAAACGCCCCATTCGTCTTCGGCCCATCTTACGCCGTTGCCATCAACCTTTACGTTAACGTCGGTGTTCTTCCTATTCTTGTTCTTATCACCGGTACAAGCAACCACAGCGAGTAAGCAGAACAAGCAGGCAAGCAACAGGCAAGTAACACGTACAAAGTTTTTCATTGTTCTGTGCTCCCACAAAATGTGTGAGCTCCCTCCTTTTTCGTTTTTTGAGACTAAAATGATAGAGTTCTCGTAAATTATAACAAATTTTTCTTTTCTTGTCAAGTCCATTTGGGCAAAAATATCGAATTATTTTCTTCACAAAACCATCACAAAAGAGGGCAAAAAGCGACCGTATCCGGGCGCCTCAAGGCATGCTTTTTTACATTGAATATTACAAACCGCCCCCGGCCTTTGCGAACCTCAAAGGGATGTGCCGCGCTGGTGCGCGGCACATCCCTTCGCATTTTGCCGAAAAGGTCGGGGCTTTCTCTTGGCTTTACACCAATTTGACGCGATATTTTTCGAAAAAGAAGTCGAGCTGACAGAGCCATGCAATCAGCTGCGGGCGCGACATCAGCTGCCCGAACCACGTGGTATTTTCGCCCTCCAGCATCGCGTTCAGCCGACTTTTGTCCAGTGCTTGTGCGAGAAATCCGCCGCGCGCCAAGCGCTCTCGGAGCATCCCCCGTACCAAGATCTCATACTCCTTGCTGTGCGTTTTGGGGTACGGGCTCTTTTTTCGCCACAGGACGTTGTCGGGCAGGTATCCCGTCATTGCGCGACGCAAAAGGGCCTTTTCGACCCCGTTTTCAAACTTGATGTCCCACGGGACGTTAAACACGTATTCGAGAATGCGATGGTCGGCAAACGGTACACGCACCTCAACGGCCGAACGCATGCTCATGCGATCCTTGCGCTCCAACAGATTGGCCATAAAATATCGGGTCGAGAGCCACGTCGCCTGCCGCGCCACACGGTCACACTCCTTTTCACCGTCCACCACAGGGCACTCGGCCAGCGTGCTTCGATACACCTCGCGCAAAAATTCAAGACCCTTATCGCATTTTGTAATACCGTTGTCAAAAAGTGACACACGGGCCAAGGGATCATGCAGCCACGGGAAGAAGTCTCGATAAAGCATTTCGGGACGGTAAAACCAAGGGTAGCCGCCGAAAATTTCATCCGAGCATTCGCCCGAAAGCACCACCGTGTGCCGTTTTTTGATCTCACGGCAAAACCACAACAGCGACGAGTCGATGTCGGCCTGCCCCGGCAGGTCACGGGCGCAAACGGCGTCAAAAAGCCCTGCCGCCACTGCGGCGGTCGGGGCTGTAAGGACGGTGTGGGAGGTGCCGAGGGCCTCAGCCAGACCCTTGGCAAACTCGTCGTCGCCCTGAGGCTGAAAGAGTGTGGCGGAAAAGCTTTCCTGATTGCCCTCGTACTCAAAGGAGTAGGTGTGTGTCACCTTACCCTCGGCCGACAGTACCCTTTCCGCGATCGCGGTAATGGAGGAGGAATCAAGTCCACCCGACAAAAGCACCGCCAAGGGAACGTCGCTGCCGAGCTGACGTGTCACGGCATCGGTGAAAAGCGCGCGCACCGTGTCGCTCGCCGTTCTTGCATCGTCACGGCATTCGCGGGCCTCAAGCCGCCAATAGGGCTTTTCGGAAAAGCCCTCGGCCGACAGTGTCGCGCAATACCCCGGCAAAAGCGACCTGATGTGTCGGAACACGCTCTTCCTCGGGAGCGTCACCGGGGTGAGAAACAACAGCTGCCACAGCCCCACCTCATCGATCTCGGGTGGGATCTCGGGGTGGTAAAGCAGGGCCTTGACCTCCGAGGCAAAATAGAATTTGCCCCCCACCTGTGCGTAGAAAAACGGCTTTACCCCCAAGCGATCGCGCGCAAAGAACACGGTTCCGTCGGTTTCATTATGCACCGCAAAGGCAAAAATGCCGTTGAGGTGCGAGGGTGCCTCCTCCCCCCAAATGATCGCCGCCCAAAGCACTGTTTCGGTATCACAGTCGGTCAAAAACACCGCGCCCTCACGCCGAAGCTCGCGCCGAAGCTCCCCCGAATTGTAGATCTCACCGTTGTAAACGATGGTGTACCGCTTGCGGCGAAAGATCACGCTCATCGGCTGATGGCCGCGCTGTGGGTCCATCACCGCCAAGCGGTTGTGGCAAAAGCACACGCCGCCAAAGGCGTGCGTGCCCGAGGCGTCGGGCCCGCGATGCTGCAGGGTCCGCCCTGCCGCGAGCACCTCACCTTGCCTTGAATGCTTCAAATCGTTAAAATCAATATACCCATTAATAGAACACATAAACTCACCTCGCTACATCGTATGAGCGAGCAGAACGCCCTGTGCATATTCTCTTAAAGGGAGAGCAAACACCACGAAAGGAAGCTTTGTTATGAAAATTGTTCTAATGAGATCGCCCGGTATTTTAGCACCCATCCTGCGCCGTATTTTTCACATAGGAAAAAAGAAATGAAGGCATACCGGCCCCACGGCAAATAAAAACACCCCCGTACGGGGGTGTTTTTATTTGCTCTCTACAATAAACAACGCGCCCTTGCGCACCTCAACGAGCGCACAGTTCCCCGTGATCTCGTTGCTGATGGCCCATTGACAGTTACGCGTCAGCTTGGCATTTTTTAAAGGATATTTGCACCCGTCAACCGTCACGCCCTTGGCCACGTCACCGTCGGCAAGCAGTGAAAGGTACGTAAAAGTGCTGCGCGCGATCAGCGCACCGCTGTTTTGCACAAAGCGCACACGGTTAAAGCCATCGGTCATCACGGCGTGACAACCGCGCTGTGCAAGATATCGAAGCACTGCCAAATTGGACAGCGTATGGTCAAGCCTGCCCGAAAGTCCCCCGATGAGGACGAAATCGTCGGCGCCGCGCGAAAGCGCGAGATCCACGGCCAGCTGTGTATCGGTACGGTCCTTTTCGGCAGGCACCTGAAGGATCTCCTCGGCGTCGGGGAGCTTGTCCTTGCCGATCGAATCAAAATCTCCCAAAAGGATACGGGGCGTCACGCCAAGGAGCTCGGCGTTGTTCCAGCCACTGTCGGCCGCGACCGTCAGATCCCCTGCCGCAGGGCGCTCGTGAAGGGCGACGGCATCAACAGCACCGCCCGTAAATATGTAAGCACGCATTATTTTTTCCCCCACTCGTTTTTATGCCGCAGCTCCTCATACATCGCAAGGAATCCACGGTGGCGGGAGGGCGCGATCCTCCCATCCCTGACTGCCTCAAGGATCGCGCAGCCCTCTTCCTTGGTGTGCGAGCATTTGGTGTAACGGCAAGCGCCGATGTAAGGCTCGAATTCACGCATCAAAAACGGCAGGTCTTCCTTTTTAAAGAAATCAAAGCGCACAAAATCCAGCATACTAAAGCCCGGGGTGTCGGCCACGTAGCCGCGTCCCACGGGGTAAAGCTCCACACGTCTTGTGGTATGCTTACCGCGTGCGATCTTTTGACTGATCGCCCCGGTCTGCAGCTTCAGGTCGGGATAAAGGGCATTGAGGAGCGTGGATTTTCCCACACCCGACGCGCCCGAAAAGGCGGCAATACGCTCCCCGAGGCTCTCCTCGATAAAGCGACGGAGCTCCTCGACGCCCTCACGCTCCGTCGAAGAAAGCGTAAAGGCGGTAAATCCGGCGTTTTGGTAGATCCGGCGCAGCTCCTCGGCACGCTCGGGCGCAAGATCGCGCTTGCAAATGACGGGCACGGGCTCAATGCCGTTGTGCTCGGCAATGGCAATCAGCTTGTCGATCGTTTCGGTCACGGGCTCGGGATCCTTCACCGCAAAGGTGATGAACAAAAGGCCGAGATTGGCCATGGGCGGTCGAATGAGCGCCGAGGTGCGTGGCAGGATCTCCTCGATCACCACGCCGCCACCGTCGTGCACGGCACCCTCGCCCCCGTAATGTGCCACGGCCACGTCATCGTACAGCACACGCACGCGGTCCCCCACCAGCGGTGAGAGCCCCTTGTTGCGAAAGTTCCCCTTGGCGCGCGAGGCCACGGTCCTGCCCGAAAGAGGCGTGGTACCCCGGTCCAATATAATTTCGTAAAGTCCGCCGAGGCCGCGCACCAGGCGGCCGGTTTCTTCGTATCCCATACCGTTCCCCTTTCTAAAAAATAAATGCCAAAATGCTCCCCAAAAGTCCCATGGCGGCAAGCACCGTCACCGTGACGAACAAAAGCACGAACAGCGCAAACAAATTGGCCAAAACCAACCGCCCCAGCGTGGTTTTTTTCTTTTTCTTTTCCCGTTTCAAGTGCGAAACCTCCCTTAACGGCAGTGTTTCACTTATCTTGCCCCGATTTTGAAAATTTTATTGCTCCTTCGACTCGCGTTTCAATTCCGCACGGCGAAGCTGGCCGCACGAGGCGTTGATGTCGGGCCCCAGGCGGCGACGGACCGTGGCTCTGATGCCGTTTTCCTCAAGGATGGCGGCAAACCGACGGATCGCCCCCTTATCCGAGCGCTTGAAGCCGGTCTCCTCCACCTCATTGACGGGAATGAGATTCACGTGAATGGGCATAGTCTCGGTGCGCGTACGAAGGCGGCGATTGAGCACCAATGCCAGACGCTTGGCCGCTTCGGGCATATCGTTTTTGCCCGAAATGAGGGTGTATTCAAAGGAAATGCGTCGCCCCGTCTTGCCGTAATAGCGACGGCACGCGTCCAGAAGCTCCGCCACGGGATAGCGGCGATTGATGGGCATAATGGCACTCCTCGTTTCATCATCGGCCGCGTGCAGCGAGATCGAAAGCGTGATGGGGAGCGCAAGGCTCGCCAGCTCATCGATCTTCGGCACGATGCCACAGGTCGAAAGCGAAATGTGGCGATAGCCGATCGCCACCCCCGATTCCTCGTTGACAAGACGCAAAAACTTCACAACGTTATCAAAATTATCAAGCGGCTCGCCAATGCCCATCATCACGATACCGCCAATGCGCTCACCGCTGTCCTTGGCGGCGGCAATGACCTGCCCGACAAGCTCCCCGGCCGTAAGATTTCGCACCTTGCCGCCGATGGTCGAGGCGCAAAATTTGCACCCCATAAGACACCCCACCTGCGAGGAAATGCAAATGGTCGTGCCGTGCTCGTAGTGCATCACCACGCTCTCAACGCAATGCCCGTCCGAAAGCTCAAACAGGTATTTGATCGTCCCGTCAAGGGCCGACACCAGCTTTTGACGCACCAAGGGCAGATGATAGGTCGAGACCTGCGAAAGCTTGGCCTTGGTGGCCTTGCCGATGTTGGTCATCTCCTCGGGTGAAAGACCCCGATGCAGCTGTAAAAAAAGCTGTGCCGCGCGATAACGCGGCTCCCCCAGCTCGGCAAACAGGGCCTCAAGCTCCCCTTTGTCCAGCGAGAGCAATTCCTTTTTTTCTTCCATATATGTACCTTTACTTGATTTTCTTCAAACGTGCCACAAAAAATCCGTCGGTGCCGTGGGTATCGGGTGCTAAGGTCAGCATACCCTGCGAGGTGATCTCCCCCACCGAAAAGGGCGAGAGCTCAAATTCACCGTGCGTTGCAAGGAAGGCCTTGACCTGCTCCTCGTTTTCGGCGGGCAAGATGGTGCAGGTAGAATACACCAAAATCCCCCCCGGCGACACCAGCTCGGCCGCCGCCGAAAGGATCGCGGCCTGTACGGGCACAAGGCCCGCCGCCTCATCGATATCCTTATAGCGGATGTCGGGCTTTTTGGCGAGAACGCCAAAGCCCGAGCAGGGCACGTCGCAAATGACGCGGTCAAAGGTGCCAAGCACGGCAGGATCGGCACGTCTGGCATCGCCCGCGGCGGCCGTAAGAACGGTAATGCCAAGGGTATCGACGCCGCGGCGAATGAGCGAAAGCTTGTTTTCGTGCAGGTCAAAGCTTCGAACCTCGCCCGTATTTTCCATATCCAGCGCCGCGCCAAAGGACTTTGAGCCGGGGGCGGCACAAAGGTCGATCACACGCATACCGGGCTCGGCCCCCAGCGCCGCGACCGCGATCTGCGAGGCCTCGTCCTGCACAAAGCAAAGCCCCTCTGAAAGAAGGGCTTGTAACGGGGCGTCACCGGGCAAAAAGACCCCCGACGGGGCGTTTTTTGTGGGAACGGCACCCGGAACTCTTGCCAAAAAATCCTCTCGGCTGATTTGAAGCGTGTTGACACGCACCGTCACGGGCGGGTGCTTTTCAAAGGCCGCAAGGAGCGACTCGGCACGCGCGCCTCCAAACGTGCGGCAAAGGACCGCGGCGGTTTTTTCGGGCACCGAATAGCGCACCGAAAGATGGCGAATGGGCTCCTTTTCCCGATCGGGATAGGCGATCTCCTTGCGTTGGCGGCAAAACGCGCGCAATACAGCATTCACAAAGCCCTTACTGCGGCGCGACACCAAAGCCACCGCCTCGCCGACCGCGGCATGATCGGGAATGCGGTCAAGATAAATCAACTGATACAGTGCCACGCGCAGCACCGTGCGCACGCGCGCCTCGATCGCTGAGGGCGAGAGACTTGAGAGCGTGTCAATGACGTGATCCAGCGTAATACGGCGTTCAATGACGCCGTAAAAAAGCGTAGTGCAAAGTGCCTTATCCTTCGGCGAAAGATCCGCCTCGCGCGACAGCGCGGCATCCAGCGCACGGTCGGCGTACTGCCCTGCCGCCTCAGCACGAAGAAGCAGGTCACACGCAAGGGCTCTTGCCGTGGTGCCCATCAGCGGTTACGGCGCGAGGCGCTGCTCGCAATCACCAACAGGCGCAGCACACTGAGCAGCCCCACGGCAAGCGCGGCCACGTAGGTCATAGCGGCGGCCGTCAGCACGCGGCGCGAGCCGCGAAGCTCCGCCTCATCCATCGTGCCCGACCCCGAAAGGCAGCGCATCGCACGGCGGCTGGCATTAAATTCCACCGGCAAGGTCACCAGCTGAAAAACGATCGCCAGAGAATACGCGGCAATGCCCGCGAACATCAGCCATTCGCCCATATATGGTGCAACGGCCGCAAAAATAAGGCCAATGAAAAACAGGGGCATCGCAAGGCGCGAGCCAATGTTGCAAACCGGGACAAGGGCGGTACGCAAGCGCAGGGGCAGGTATCCCTTGCCGTGCTGCAGGGCGTGACCGGCCTCGTGAGCGGCAACGCCCACCGCCGCCACATTGTTGCCGTGATACACGGCCGAGGAAAGGCGAAGCACACGGCTACGGGGATCGTAATGGTCGGTAAGGTGACCCCCCACCGCCTCAATTGCCACGTCGTGAAGACCGTTGCTATCCAAAATACGGCGCGCAACGGCGCCCCCCGTCATACCCTGACGCAATATTTGACGCGAGCCTGCGGCATACGAGGACTTCACCTTATACTGCGCCCACAAAGACAGGAAAAAGCCGGGCAGGACGATCAAAAGCGTCCAATCCCACCAAAAAAATCCAAACATAAGAAATTCCTTTCTTTATTTCAACACGTCGCCGATCGCAAGACGCCTGCCGCGGATATAATCGGCGGCACTCATACGGCCCTTGCCCTCAGGCAACAAGCGTGTGATGCAAACCGTGCCCTCACCGCACGCCACCTCAACGGCACCGTCAAGCGAGAGGACTGTGCCGGGCGCACCGTAGCTGCCCGACGCCTTACCGATCCGCGCCTCAACGACCTTTAACAGCTTTCCGTCGGGCGTGTGCGTAAAGCTGAGCGGCACGGGCGAGAGTCCGCGTACGGTGTTATGCACAGTATGTGCATCTTTTGCAAAATCAATCAAGCAATCGAATTTTTCGATCTTTGCGGCATAGGTCGCCGCCGCGTGATCCTGTGGCACAGGGGTCAGTGTCCCCTCGCCAAGAGCCCGCAGCGTATCGAGCAGCAATGTCGCTCCCACGGTACCGAGCTTGTCGTGAATATCCTCAAAATTATCGTTTTCGCCGATCGCGACTGCGGCGGTAAGAAGCATATCACCCGTGTCCAGCCCCTCGTTCATTCGCATGGTCGTCACGCCGGTTTCGGCATTGCCCTCCATAATGGCACGCTGCATCGGTGCCGCACCGCGGTACTTCGGCAACAGCGACCCGTGCACGTTCACGCACCCATAGCGGGGGTATTCGAGCACCGAGGGAGGCAGGATCTTGCCATACGCCACCACCACGATCACCTCGGGGTCGATCGCGGCAAGCTCGGCATCAAACGCCCCGTTTTTGAGGGTCGTCGGCTGATAAACGGGAATGCCCCTTTCGGCGGCAAACACCTTAACGGGCGGCGGCTGCAATTCATACCCGCGTCCCTTCGGCTTGTCGGGCTGCGTCACCACGCCAACCACATCCTCGCCCGCCTCGACGAGTGCCTTTAAGGTGAAAAGTGCGAAATCGGGCGTGCCCATAAATAACACACGCATCAACCGATCTCCTCCTCGCTGAGCATACGGGTCACCTTATCGATATACAGCGTCCCGTCCAAATGATCGATCTCGTGGCAAAGGGCTCTGGCGAGAAAATCGTGTGCGTTGATCTCATACTCCTCACCCAAACGGTTCGTGGCGCGCACCGTCACGTGACGGGGGCGCTTGACAAGGCCGTAACGGCCGGGCACCGACAGGCACCCCTCGGCGCCCTCCTGCTCGCCGGCGATCGCCACGATCTTCGGGTTGATGAGCTCGTAAACCTCACCCTCCTCGACCTCGACCACGGCAATGCGACGCAGGATGCCGACCTGCGGGCCTGCAAGCCCGACGCCATTGGCGGCACGCATCGTGTCGATCATATCATCAAGCAAGGTCAACACGCGAGGCGTGATGGCCTCAATGGGACGGCAGGTCCGACGCAACACCTCGTCGCCCACCTTGCGGATCTGTAATTTTGCCATATCAATCTCCATTCTGTCGCCGGTAGGCGACCGCACAAATATTCTATGAATTTTCGAAACCGTGCTTGCACGGCGATTTGGATCAAGGCTCCAAATCGCGGAAATGCGCGCGTGAAACCCGTATGTTAAGTATCAAAACCGAATAAGCCTTCACGCTAAACTCCTTTTTCAAATCATAAGCTTGACGGGTTAAAGTCCACCGTCAGAAGCGGTGTTTGCGGCTTTTGCTTGCCGAACGTGTCAAGCAAAATGCCGAACATTTCGCGCGTGCGAGGATTCAGCGCGCACTTGATGACCATACGCATACGGTATTTTCCGTCCGCACGGTACACGGGTGCTTCAAAGGGACCGAAGGCGATGATCTGCACGTCGCTGTACTCTCCGGCAACCAGCCCCGACAGCTCCTTGGCCAGTGCCGTCGCCGCCGGCAAGAGCTTACGCTCATCGGTGTGCGAAAGCGTCAAAAGAGCAATGTCGCAAAAGGGCGGGAACACCAGGGCGCGACGCAGCTTGATCTCACGCTCGTAAAAGGACTCATAGTCCTGTTGGCACGCCAAGCGTATCACCTCGTGATCGGGATTTTGGGTCTGGATCACGGCGACCCCGGGGCGATCGGCGCGCCCCGCGCGCCCAATGACCTGGGTCAGCATCGAAAAGGTGCGCTCGGCCGCGCGGTAATCATCAAGGTAAAGCGAGGAATCGGCCATCAAGACCCCGACAAGGGTCACATTCGGGAAATCATGTCCCTTGGTCACCATTTGCGTGCCGAGCAGCACGTCGGCCTCACCGCGGCGAAATGCACCCAGCATCTCATCATAGGAAAAACGCGTGCCCGTGGTATCGGTGTCCATACGGAGCACCCTTTTGTCGGGGAGCAGGCTCCTCAGCTCCTCCTCCACGCGCTGCGTGCCGTAGCCAAGACGCGCCAAATGGGGCGAATGACACGAGGGACATTCCTTCGGCAGGGGTCTTCTTCGACCGCAAAAATGGCACAGCAAATACCCCTCGTCATAGGAGCGTCCCTTGGTGTGATAGGTGAGCGTAACGCTGCACGAGGGACAGGTCAGGGCCTCGCCGCAGGAGCGGCAGGATACCACGTGATTGTAGCCGCGGCGGTTGAGAAACAGGATCGACTGATTGCCGTCGGCCGTGTTTTTCAGCAGCATCTCCTTCAGCACCCCTCCGATGGGGGAAAGATTGCCGCCGCCGGCCTCGCCGCGCATATCAGCGACTCGCACCTCGGGGAGCCTGGCCCCCGCATGGCGGTGCTTGAGCTGCAGCAGCGTATATCGACCCTCCAGCGCACGCTTATAGCTTTCGAGCGATGGTGTAGCCGAGCAAAGCAGGAGCGTGGCTCCCCGCTTGGCACAACGCCAACGTGCCACGTCACGCGCGTGATATTTGGGATTCATATCCGATTTATAGGTGTGCTCGTGCTCCTCATCGATCACAATTAGGCCCAGGTCCTTGACGGGGGCAAACACCGCCGAGCGCGTGCCGACCACCACGTCCGCCTCTCCCTCAAGGATACGGTAGTAGGTGTCAAGACGCTCCCCTGCCGAAAGCGAGGAGTGCATCACGGCCACACGCGACCCATAGCGCGAGCAAAAAATAGACAACGTTTGGGGGGTGAGCGCAATTTCGGGGAGCAGCACGATCACACCCTTGCCGCGCGACAAGACGTGGTCGATCGTTTTGAGCATCGTGGGCGTTTTGCCACTGCCCGTGACCCCATGGAGCAATGCCGCGTGAGGAGTGCCCTCATCGATAAACCGAGAAAGCTGCTCGAACACGGCCGCCTGCTCGGGATTCAAGGTAAAATCACGCGGGAGCGTTTTGCATTCGGGGACGGTCGCGTACGGATTCCGCCACACGCGCTCGGCGCGGCGCGACGCCAGTCCCTTTTCAAGGAGCGCGTCAAGCACGGCCTTGGAATAGCCTGCCTCACGCAAAAAATCAGCCGTTTTCTCCCCGTCAAGGAGCAATGCCAGCGCACCTCGCTGCTTGTCGCCGAGGCGCGGCTTTTTCTCGGTGCCGTCCACCAAACCCTTTGCCGTCTGCACATCCACAGCCAACGCATAAAACACGCTTTCCTTTTGCGCCATTTCGCTTTTTTGCGCAAGCTCACGCGCCACAAGTCCCAGGCGCAAAAGATGCTTCAAATGCTCCTCGGTCGCCTCGCCGAAGCGCGAGGTAAGCGTGTCAAGCCTGGCACCGCCAAGACGCTGAAGGTGTGAGAGCACAAAGGTCTCTTCAGGGGAAAGCTTGGTCACGTCACGGGGGGATTCACCCGTTGGGCGATAGTACTCAACAAGACCCGAAAAGGCCCCGGACGGGATCATCGCATGCACGGCATCGCCTGTCGCGCAAAGTGTGTTTTCACGCAAAAAGTGAACAAGCCCCAGCATTTCATCGGTGAGGGAAATGCGAGGCGTCGTAACCGAAAAAATGGGCTTGACGGAATCGTACTCCGCGCGCTCAGCCAATGCGACCACAAGGCCCATGTGACGACGGTTTCCGCCGCCAAAGGGTACGGTCACAAAGCTACCTGCGCGCACGACTCCTTCAAGCGCCGCCGGGATCAAATAATCATATTCCTTGTCAAGAAAGTGGGGAGCATCCAGCAATCTGACTCTTGCGTACGCATAGCTTGACACGGTGCCCCCCTCCTTTCTTTGTTGTGCCGCCTTATCAGTCGGCAAGCTCCTCTTCAGCCTCAGTAATCTCCGGCGCGTCCACGATCATGTAGTCGCCGCGCTTCATGCCGTCAATGGCATTTTTAACGGCCTTTTTATCGGCCAAGTCCTGATCGATCATCGAAATGATGCTGTTGCCGCCCTCTTTACTGCCGGTAAGCACATTCTCGGCGCTGGCGCGCTGCTTGACGTATTCATCGGTAATGAGGCGTGCGCACTTTGCAGTGGCGATTGCCAGCTGGTAACGGTTATAATTGCCTTTGGTCAGTTCATCAATGGTAGGGTAAATCATCTTGGTTCTCCTTCAAAATTTATGTTCAAAATTTTATTGCTCAAAGTATTTTTCAGCCGCGTCGGCGTTTCGGCGCACGGCCAAGGTCTCGGCACGAACGATCGCGCGAATATCAAGAGCAGCTTGGTTAGCCTCCCCTTCGCGGTTATAGACCACATAATCGTAATCGACCACAGCGGGCACCTCCGCACGCGTGCGGGCAAGACGCTCGAGGATCTTTTGCTCGGTCTCGGTTCCGCGGCCGCGAAGACGGGCCTCTTGTACGGCATACGAGGGGGGGAGCAGCATGATCATTACGGCCTCGGGGTAGGCACGCTTCACGTTGTAGGCTCCCTCGACCTCGATCTCCAGCAGCAAATTCTTACCCATTGCAAGCACCTCCTCGGCCTCCTTTTTGGGAGTACCGTAGTAATTGCCGCAATACTCGGTGTATTCGAGCATTTCACCGCGCGAAACACGCGCCTCAAATTCCTCACGGGTGAGGAAGTGATAATTTTTGCCGTTCACCTCACCGGGGCGCGGTGCACGCGTCGTAGCGGACACCGAATAACGGTAGCTGTCATCACGGAGCAGATCCGCGAGGACTGTGCCCTTGCCGCTGCCGGCAGGGCCCGAAAAAACGATCAAAAGTCCGCGCTTTTCGGCCGAGGTCATTCCTCCACCTCCGCCTCTTCATCGTCACCCACGCTCTCGTCCTCAAGACGGTTGGCAATGGTCTCGGCCTGGATGGCGGAAAGAATAACGTGCTCGCTGTCGGTAATAATCACGGCACGGGTCCTGCGTCCACAGGTCACGTCAATGGTCCTGCCCTCATCCTTCGCGTCCTGGATGAGGCGCTTGACGGGGGCAGAATCGGGGCTGACCAAGGCCACCATACGGTTTGCCGCCACCATATTTCCAAACCCGATATTGATAAATTTCATCGTACAAACTCCCTTCGGACACATTACTTATATAAAAAATATTATAATACAAATATTTCATTTTGTCAATCTTATGACCAAAATTCTTTTTATAAACACATTTTTTCCTTCGGACGCAAAAAAATTTCAAAACCCCCTTGCAAAAACGGCTAAAATAAGGTAAAATAATTTTAACCATGCAAACGGCGCGCAAACATAGGCGTCAAAACTAAATCAACCATACTTCGGAGGTATAAAATGGTAGTAGCAGGCGATTTTAAAAACGGTGTCACCTTTGACGACGGTCAGGGTAACGTTTTACAGGTAGTAGAGTTCCAGCACGTCAAGCCCGGCAAGGGTGCAGCGTTCGTTCGCACCAAGCTGAAGAACGTCATCACCGGCGCGGTCATTGAAAAGACCTTCAACCCCACCGATAAGTTCGAGAACGCTTACATCGAGCGCAAGGAGATGCAGTACTCCTACAACGATGGCGATCTTTACTACTTCATGGATATGGAGTCCTTTGATATGATGCCCCTGAACAGTGACAAGCTCCCCGAGAGCTTTAAGTTCGTCAAGGAAGAGATGATGTGCAAGATCATTTCCTACAAGGGCAACGTATTCGGCGTTGAGCCTCCCACATTCGTGGAGCTTGCCGTTGCACAGACCGATCCCGGCTTTGCCGGCAACACCGCCACCAACACCCTCAAGCCCGCAACGCTTGAGACGGGTGCGGAGATCAAGGTGCCGCTCTTCATCAACGAGGGCGACGTGCTCAAGATCGACACCCGTACCGGTGAATACCTGTCCCGCGCATAATTTTTAAAATAAGGAGTATCGCTATGAACCTGACTGAAAAGGCCGCATACTTGAAGGGTCTTGCCGAGGGTCTTGCTCTTGAGAGCGAGACAAAGGAGGGCAAGCTGATCAACGCGCTCATCGATATGGTCGCGGCACTTGCCGAAAAGGTAGAGGACCTCGATTTTGATGTGGAAGAGCTCAACGACTACTGTGAGGAGCTCGATGAGGACCTGCACGACGTAGAGGAAGTGCTCCTTGACGAATGCGATGACGAGTGCGACGGCGATTGCGACGAGTGCGAATTTGCCGACGAATGCGATTTTTGCGAGGGCCCCTATGAGGTAGAGTGCCCCGGCTGCGGCGAAACCGTTTGCTTTGACGAGGACGTAGATCCTACCGACCTCGCTTGCCCCGCTTGCGGCAAAAAGCTGCTTGAAGAGGTAGAAGAATAATCCAAATGCTCCCGGGCCCTGCGGTCGGGGAGCATTTTTTATTTTTTTGCATAAAACAGCCCTACTTTGTACGAATAATAAGACCGCAAACACCTCTTCAAAAAAATTAGAAAAATTTTAAAAAATACTTGACAGGCGTACCAATATGTGCTACACTATTTTTAGAATAATTCTAAAAGGAGGGCCTTATGGTACAAAAACGAGCCGCTGTGTTAAAGGTGCTGCAAACCTCCGAGGGGCATTTGCAGGCCGACGAGATCTTTAAGCGCGTCAAGGAATATTACCCCAATATGGTACTGGCTACCGTTTATAACAACCTGCACGCTCTGGCAAACGACGGCTACATCCGTCACATAAAAACGGGGACGGGTGCCGATTTTTACGACAAGACCCCCACTGCCCACGAGCACGCACTGTGCACCTCCTGCGGCAAGCTGATCGACGCCGACCTCGGCGACCTCGGTGCTTATTTGCGCGAACACGCCGACCTTCCCATACTTTCCTACGATCTCATTTTGCATACCGTATGCCCCCAATGTAAGGGCCACTAAATTTAAATTCAATAAAAAAAGGAGAAAAAAACCATGAGCAAAGAACTAAAAGGCACAAAGACCGAGGCCAATCTGATGGCCGCTTTTTCCGGCGAGAGCGAGGCTCGAAACAAGTACACCTATTTTGCCAGCGTTGCAAAGAAGGAGGGCTATGAGCAGATCAGCGCCCTGTTCACCAAAACCGCCGAAAACGAGAAGGAGCACGCTAAAATGTGGTTCAAGCTCCTCGGCGGTATCGGCAACACCGCCGAGAACCTTGCCTCCGCTGCTGCAGGCGAGAACTACGAATGGACCGACATGTACGCCACCTTCGCCAAGGAGGCCGAGGAAGAGGGCTTTACCGAGATCGCGGCCAAGTTCCGTGCCGTTGCCGCAATTGAGAAATCGCACGAGGAGCGTTACCGCAAGCTTCTCAACAACGTGGAAATGCAAGCCGTTTTTGCCAAGGCAGAGCAAACCATGTGGGAGTGCCGCAACTGCGGTCACCTGGTAATGGGCAAAAAGGCCCCCGAAATTTGCCCCGTTTGCGCACATCCGAATAGCTACTTTGAAGTACGCGCTGAAAACTATTAAGGGATGGTGTATTTGGCACAGACCAAAAACACACAAAATTAAAGTATCCTTATACTAACAAAGCAAACCGCTTTTTCTCTTGCTAAAACAGGAGAAAAGGCGGTTTTTGTGGAAATCCTCACGGATTTCATTTTTATAGTATGTGTGTTTTTTAGCCGCGCTCCCGACACTCGACGTATTGAATACGCCTATCGTGTCGCGATCACGCCTTCTGCACGCAAATCCACCACCCCCTTTTTTTTGCTGGCACAGACCAAAAACACACAAAATTAAAGTATCCTTGCACTAACAAAGCAAACCGCTTTTTCTCTTGCTAAAACAGGAGAAAAGGCGGTTTTTTACTTGCATTTTGTATTTTAACGTGCTATAATAAAATCAATTCCATCAAAAAGAGGTTCACGGTATGAAATTCACGTTTCTCGGCACGGCTTCCTGCGAGGGGGTCCCTGCGCTGTTTTGTAACTGCCCGCGCTGCGCGGCCGCAAGGGCCTTGGGCGGTAAAAACGTACGGACACGCGCACAAGCCCTCATTGACGACGATATTCTCATCGACCTCCCACCCGACACGCTCTATCATTTTCACACACATGGCGTGGAGGGGCACAAGCTAAAGCACCTTTTGCTCACGCACTCGCACTCCGACCACCTTATCCCCAAGGAGCTTCACAACCGCGGACCCGGGCGCTGTCACGATATGGATGTTGATATATTGCACGTCTGGTGCAGCCAAGGCTCTTACGACGCCATAAAAGCCATTGCCCCCCGCGAGGATCACGTAAAGCTTCACCTCATCAAGCCCTTTGAGCCCTTTACGGTGGGCAAATACCGCATCACCCCCCTGCCCGCCAATCACCACAAGGGCGATGAAGCGGTCATTTACCTTATTGAGGGTGAGAAAACGATGCTTTATGCGCTCGATTCGGGCTATTTTTACGACGAGGTATTTGACTACCTCGCCGAGCATCACGTGAAGCTCGATTTTGCCGTGTACGATTGCTCGCTCATTGAGCGCGTATGGCCGCACATCATCGGGCACATGGGCCTTCACCGAATCCGCCTGGTGGTCGAAAAGCTCCGCGAGCTTGGCGTAGCCACCGACCGGACCATCCACAGCATAAGCCATTTTTCGCACAACGGTCAGGCTCTCCAATCCGACATTGAGGAGCTGGTGAAGGACGACGGATATCTTGTCGCCTACGACGGGCGCGTTATTGAACTGTAAAAGAAAACCACCCCGAACGGGGTGGTTTTTTTATGGTTTTACTTATTAGAAGCCTCGGTAAGGACGGTGGCAAGACCGGCCAACCCCTGCAGCTCTGAGGGGATAATGATCTTGGTGGCCTGCCCGTCTGCGACCTTAGCCCATGCCTCAAGGCTCTTGAGGGTCAGTACCTCCTTATCGGGCTTCACCTCATTGAGCATCTTAAGACCGGCGGCGGTGGCCTCCTGAACCTTCAAAATGGCCTCGGCTTCACCCTCGGCCTCGCGGATCTTTACCTCGCGCTCAGCCTCGGCACGCAGGATCGCGGCCTGCTTCTCAGCCACAGCGTCCAGGATCGCGGATTGCTTGCGGCCCTCCGCCAAAAGGATCGCCGAGTTCTTTTCACCCTCGGCACGCAGGATCAGCTCGCGGCGTTCGCGCTCGGCCTTCATTTGCTTTTCCATCGCATCCTGAATTTCACGGGGCGGGATGATGTTTTTCAGCTCCACGCGGTTGACCTTGATGCCCCACGCATCGGTAGCCTCATCCAAAATGGTGCGCATACGCGTGTTGATCGTATCGCGCGAGGTAAGCGTACCGTCAAGATCCAACTCACCAATCATATTACGAAGCGTGGTAGCGGTAAGATTTTCAATGGCGAAAATGGGGTTGGTCACACCGTACGCGTACAGCTTGCAGTCGGTGATCTGATAATACACGATCGTGTCGATCTGCATACGTACATTATCCTTGGTAATGACCGACTGAGGCGGGAAGTCCACGACCTGCTCCATCAAATTGACGCGTTTGCTGATGCGGTCAATGAACGGGATCTTCAGGTGAAGACCGTTCTTCCAGGTTTCATGGTACGAGCCAAGTCGCTCAATGACGTAGGCGTGCGCCTGCGGCACGACGTGAATGTTGGTGATCATGGCAATGAGCACCAAGACCAAAATAATTACAATAGCAACAATAGGTCCTATCATAGTAATTCTCCTTTTTACAATTTTAATATGGCATTATTTTACGATCAGCTTAACGCCCTTGATCTCCAGCACCGTAACCTCCGTGCCCACGGGGATCACACGCGAAGGATCCTCGGCGCGTGCCGACCAGCGAAGACCTCCCACCTTCACCTCGCCACGCTCATGGATGTTTGAGATCTCCTCGGTCACCAAAGCCACACGCCCGATCAGCGCATCGGTGTTGGTTTTACTGTCCTTGCTTTTGAGCCATTTTTTGCAAAGGGGTCGAGTGGCAAACACCAGCAAAAGACCCACGGCAACAAAGATCAAAAGCTGCAAGGGAACAGGTACCTCCACAAAAGCAAGCACCATTGAGATCAGTGCGGCAGGAAAAAACCAAATCGCCACAAGATCAGCGGTAAACGCCTCGGTCAGCAATGCACAAGCCAGTACGGCAATCCAAAAATACGGCAATTTCTTTCCCTCCTTTCAAGCAAGATTTTGCGTATTTTCAGTATAACACAAGGCTCAAGGCCTGTCAAGACGAGTGGCAGGCAACGTGGGGAAATGAAGCCCCGTCTATGCTCATTTTGAGCAATTAACGCCTTGTTTTATACTATTTTTGCCATAAATTGAGCGGGGGAACGCATTTCCCCCGCTTTTTTATCAGTAAAGTCCCTTTTTACCCGAAAGGCGGCGGTGGATCAGCTGAATCCACCCAAGCGGCAGCACCGACAGCGACAGTGCCAGGGTGAAAAACAGCTCCTTGGCCGTCAGAGGAACGGTCCTTAAAACGGCACCGCCAAGATAGACAAACACGATCTGCACCGCGGCTACCGCGCACATAATAAAAATAAAGGCACGGTTTTTGCCAAGACCCGAAAGCATTTGCACACGGTCGGTGCGGGCATTAAAGCAATTAAAGACCCCCGCGAAGATGAACAACGCAAAAAAGGCCGTCAGGAGCACGGTATCATCCCCCGTGTCACGGTAAAGGGTGCGCACAAACGGCATCCTTAAAAACAGCACCGAGATCCCGACCGTCGAAAGGGAAAGAAAGGCGATGCGTGCGGCAATCGCGCGCGTCAAGATCGGCTCGTCACGCCGTTTCGGGGGCTCCTTCATATAATGGGGCATCGGGGCCTCCCCCGCAAAGGCAAGACCCCCCAAGGTATCCATAACAAGATTGATCCAAAGCATTTGCACCACCGTCACGGGGGCATCAAACCCGATAAAGGGCCCGATGATCGAGATGCCGACGGCACAAAAGTTCATAATAAGCTGTAACGTGATGAATTTTCGAATGCTTTTAAAGATCGTGCGCCCGTAAAGCACCGCACGCGAGATCGAGGCCAAATTATCATCGAGGATCACCACATCCCCCGCCTCCTTGGCGACCTGCGTGCCGCTGCCCATGGCAAACCCTACGTCGGCGCTGTGCAAGGCGGGGGCATCGTTGATGCCGTCCCCCGTCATACCCACCACAAGGCCCTGCTCGGCGCAAAGGCGCACCAAACGACTCTTATCGGCAGGCAACGCTCTTGCGATCACAGCAAGACGCGGCAATACCGCGACAAGATCCTCATCGCTCATGGCGGCAAGCTCACGCCCCTCAAGACAAATTTGATCACTCCCAAGGATCCCGCAATCGCGGGCAATGCGGGTAGCGGTCTCCTTGCCGTCCCCCGTCATCATCACCACCTGCACCCCGGCACGTCGGAGTGCTTTTACGGCTCCGCGTGCCTCTGCACGCAAGGGATCGGTAAAGCAAAGTGCCGCCAACAGTGTGAGCGGCGCGCCAAGACCGCTTCGCGGAAATTCCCGTGCCTGACAAAGCAAAATAACGCGCTCTCCCATTTTGGTGCGCGCAAGGATCCGCTCCGAAAAGGCGGCGCGCTCAAAGGGCATTCTCCGCCCCTCCTCCACGCATTCCCCCACAAACGGTAAGAGCTTTTCGGGTGCGCCCGTCACAAAAACGCGCCCGTCACCGAGCGCGGCGGCCGTGTATTTTTTGGCACTGTCAAAGGGCAAGCGCTCTTTGACGGTGAAGTGCTCCACCGGCGCTCGAAGAAAGGCTGTGAGCAGGGCCCTATCGGTGCTGTTTCCGCCAAGAGCCGCAACACGCCCGTCGCGCTCCCCCTTGATCGCACTGTTATTGCTCACCGCGGCAAGGGTCAGGGCGGCGGCAAGCTCCCTTTCGTTTGAAAAGAACGATCGCACGTCGGAATATGCCCCCCGTGCCGTTAAAATTCGCGAAAGTGAGAGCTGACCCGCGGTCAGGGTCCCCGTTTTGTCGGTAAAAAGAATGTTCATGCTCCCTGCCGCCTCAAGACCCGCCGGCCGACGAACCAATACACGGTCGCGCGTCATACGGCGCATATTGGAGGACAAAACCACGGCGATCATCATCGGCAAGCCCTCGGGCACTGCCACGACCACGACGGTAAGCCCCAGCATCAATGCGTGAAGCAGCAGCGGCACTATGTACGTGAGGTCGCTCACGCGGCACAGGATCTCCGTGCCCGAAAATGCCGCATCTATCACAAGACTGTGAAACAAAAAAGCAAGCACGCATACCGCGGCCGCCACATACCCGATGCGACTGATCTGGTGCGCCAAGATCGAAAGCCTTACCTTCAAGGGGCTGTCGCGCATCTCCTCCTGCAGCTCGCCCGAAATGCCGCCAAGATAGGTTCGCTCCCCCACGGCCGTCACTTCCATTTCTCCCTCGCCCGACACCACGACCGAGCCGGCCAGCAAGCCGCAAGGAGAGCTCGGCTCTACCTCAAAAGGACCGGAAACGGGGTGCTTTTCCACCTCCTTGCTCTCGCCCGTGAGGGCCGACTGATCAGCCGAAAGGCCGCCCGAAAGCAGGATGCCGTCGGCCGGGATCTTCTCCCCTGCCGAGAGCAAAACCACGTCGCCGACCACCAGCTCCTCCACCTCGATCTCGCGCACACCCCGACGTCGCACACGGCAAAGGCGCGCGCCGCACGCCTCACAAAGCCGCGAAAATGCCGCCTCGCTCCCATACTCCGACACCGTGGAAATAAGGGTGGCAAGAAAGACCGACACTGCGATCCCCACCGTTTCAAACCACTCGTGCGTCCGCAAAATAAAAAGCAAATTAACGGCTAAGGCGGCGAGCAGCACCTTGATGACGGGGTCGCCGAGATTGGCAAGAAAATGCCGCCAAAAGCCGGCTCGTTTTTTTGACCTTATCACGTTGGCACCGTATTTTTCCCGTGAGGCCAGCACCTCTTTTTCATTAAGCCCCTCGGTCTTGACCTCTGTTTTCAACACACTCGCACCCTCCCCGACCTTTGATCTTAATAGATGCTATGCGGCAAGTGAGCAAAAAAGACGCAAAAACGGACTGCCACGAGCGTCGTGGCAGTCCGTTTTTTATTCGTTTACCGATGCTTCAACCGTTTCGTGACTGATCACGTCATCATCGTAAATAACCTGCTCACCCAGCAGGTCACACAATGCCATCGCCGTGCGATCAAGATCGTGGGTGATAAAATTCAGCCGAAGCACGTCGTTTTCCCGAATGGGTCCGCCCGTGTAAAAATGCTTATCGGCATTTTCGGGCTTGACCGACAAAACCGTGCAGGAGGGGGGCCACAAAATATCTCTTGGCTGTTTGCCCACGACAAAGCTACCGGGCATAGCCTCGACCGTCACATCGACCACGTGCAGCGGCTTGCCCCTGTTTTCGTGGTGGATCTCACGCTCCATCGCGATCTCATTGATGGAGCTTGCACCCAACACCTCAACCATTACGTAAGCGACAAGCACCGCCAAAAGCAGCGGTAAGACGTTTAACAGGCCCGAAAACACCTCGATCGACAATACCAACGCGGTAACAGGGGTGCGCACCGATGCCGCAAGGAACGATGTCATACCGATCACGACCATCAAGACAAAATACTGTTGGGGCAGCCATCCTATGCCGATGAAGACCTCGGCCACAACCGAGCCTATGAGCGCGCCAAAGGAAAGCAGGGGCGTGAAAAGTCCGCCCGTTGCGCCCACGTCGTTGGAAAAGACCACCAGCACCGAGCGCAGGGCCAAAAGCACCAATGCCGAGTACCACGCCACGCGGTGAGAAAGGAGCGCCTCAATAAGGTGATGACCCGTACCGATGGCATCGGCATAGACCGAGCCGATGATCGCCACCACGGCAAAAACGGGAGCGATCTTAAAAAACAAATGCACGTGTCCGAGCTTTTTGTGCAGCAATTTACGTACCGCGTGGGTGAAGGAGCCGAAAAGCGTCGCAAAACCGCCGCAAAGAAGTCCTATGGGCAATGCGACCCATAAAAGCCTTAAGGGCATTTTCTCGGCGATCGTAATATGAAAAAGCGCACTTTCCTTGTCGAACAAGCGGCAAAGAAATTCTAAGGTCGCCATACCCGTGCCGACGCTGCTGAGCGAGGACATAATGAGTAGAGGCGAGAAACGGCGGTGACCCTCCTCAAGACCAAAGAGAACGGCCGTGGCAGGGGCACAAATGGCGGTGGCAAAGCCGGCGGTGGCACCGCCCGTCATCAAATATCGCTCCCATGCACGGTGCTTACGGCGGACCAGCCTGGTCACGCCGCTGCCGACCGCCGCGCCCATTTGCACGGCAGGACCCTCGTCGTTACCCAGCGGAATGCCGCACAGGAAGGAAAGGAGTGCCGAGGTAAATACGAAAATAAGGTTTCGAAGCCAATGGAAGGTGATCAAACCGCGAATGAGTGCCACGGCCGTCGGGATCCCACCACCGCGCGAATGCGGCGAATAAGTCAGGAAAAACGATACCACACCGGCCACAGCCACCGCCCCGAGAACCAATAACGGGATATATCCCGGATTCTCTGCTGCGAAATGATAGATCGTATGCGAGATCTCAATGACCCATTCGGATATCACGCGGAAGGCAAACACGATGCCGCCCGTAAGGACCCCCACGATCCCCGCAAACACCACGCAGGGCCATATCACGTTTTGAATTTTATGCTTGATTCTTTTTTCTTGCAAGGTTCCCTCCCCCGCGCATTGCGGTATCAAAAGATATTTCTGCCTTGTATTATACCCCTTTTGTCAATTTGTGTCAACTAAAAAACAGCTTCTTGGCGGAACGTCCTCTCAATTTTCCTAAAAAACGGCACCCGTATGGGCACATTTCGCCACACGGGTGCATATGTTATTGCTTGGCGGATCGCTTGCCCATCTCACACAGCTCCCTCAAGGGACAGTTCTCGCAACGGGGACCTCGTGCCATACAAACGTCACGGCCGAATTGCACGATGCGATGGCAAAAATCACTCTGCTCGGCAGGCTCCACGAGCTTTACCAGTATCCTCTCCACCTTGGTGGGATCCTTGAGGGTGGTGGGATACATCCCCAGCCGACCGCAGATGCGGATACAATGCGTATCCGCCACAATGGCGGGAAGCCCAAAAATATCTCCGCGCAACAAATTGGCGATCTTGCGCCCCACGCCGGGAAACTTTAACAGCTCGTCCATGTCCGAGGGCAGCACGCCGCCGTAATCCACAAGGAGCATGCGCGAGGCATCGATAATATTTTGTGCCTTGGTATGGTAAAGACCGCACGGGCGAACGATATTTTCAACGTCAAGAATATCGGCCTGGGCCAGAGCCACCGCGTCAGGATAACGGCGAAAAAGCTCACGGCACACGATATTCACGCGTGCGTCGGTGCATTGCGCGGAAAGACGTCCCATAACAAGAAGCTTGAAGGGATCACCCCCCGCCTCCAGCGCACAGGTGGCCTCGGGATACACGCGCTTAAGCGCCGAAACGATCTCACTCATCCGCGCTCGCTTTTGCTTTTCGGTCATACATACACCCCCTTTTCTTACCGCCCTCCAGTATATCACACGCCCACGAAAAATGTCAAATATTTTTGAGTAAACTTTTTGGGGAATACTTGACAAAAGAAAAGAGGTTTGCTATAATATCGTGGTAGATAGGATTCTCTACTCTTTCGGGATGTAGCGCAGTTGGTAGCGCGCCTGGTTTGGGACCAGGATGTCGCAGGTTCGAATCCTGTCATTCCGACCAGCGGCAATTGCCGCGTTTACGTCGGCGAAGCATTTTCGGTTTCGCCCACCAAGGAGGCGTAGCTCAGTTGGTCAGAGCGCACGGTTCACATCCGTGAGGTCATGGGTTCGAGCCCCCTCGTCTCCACCATACAAAAAACCCGCCACTTGGCGGGTTTTTTGTATGGTGCCGACTCGGTTGGCCTTGAACCCATCGTTTTGCTCCGCAAAACGTGGGAAGAATGCCGATTTTGCAACGCAAACGGCGGTGTTTAGCCGCCGAGGCATTCTGTTTGTTTCGGGCAACGCCCGAAATGGACGAGCCCCCCCTTGTCACCTCGCCCCTGCCATTTCGGCAGGGGCTTTTTGCGTGGTGCCGACTCGGTTGGCCTTGAACCCATCGTTTTGCTCCGCAAAACGTGGGAAGAATGCCGATTTTGCAACGCAAACGGCGGTGTTCAGCCGCCGAGGCATTCTGTTTTATTCGCCGCAGGCGAATTTGACGAGCCCCCTCGTCTTGACTCGGGTGCGAGAACCCATATGGGAAGAATGCCGATTTTGCGAAGCAAACGGCGGTGTTCAGCCGCCGAGGCATTCTGTTTGTTTCGGGCAACGCCCGAAACGGACGAGCCCCCCCCTTGGCTCGATTCGAGGTGTTGCCGCCCCATCTCACTTTCCCATTCTTTTCTATATAAATAAACTTCTTTTCCTTTTTCGGTTGACAAAATTCCCCTTTTGGTATAAAATTTTAACAGACTATATTTTGAGGTAACCACATGATCTGTAATTCTATTTTAGATGCAATGGGCAACACGCCCCTGATCCGCCTCTCGCGCCTCGGTGATCCCGAGGGTGCTGAGATCCTGGTAAAATTCGAGGGGCTCAATGTCGGCGGCTCCATTAAAACGCGCACAGCTTATAATATGATCTTAGCGGCAGAGCGCGAGGGCAAGATCGGCCCCGACACCATCATTGTTGAGCCCACCAGCGGCAATCAGGGCATCGGGCTTGCGCTTGTGGGTGCGGTGCGCGGTTATCAAACCAAGATCATCATGCCCGATTCGGTCAGCGAGGAGCGCCGCAAATTGGTGGAGCACTACGGGGCTGAGGTCATTCTCATTCACGATGCGGGCAACATTGGCGATTGCATTGAGGAATGCCTGCAAACGGCGCTTCGCATGCAAAGGGAGGATCCGCGCGTATTTGTGCCCCAGCAATTTGAAAACCCCAATAACGTGGATATTCAGCGCCGCCAAACGGGTATGGAGATCTTAGAGCAGGTAAACGGCCCCATCCACGGCTTTTGCTCGGGCATTGGCACGGGCGGCACCATCACGGGCATCGGCGAGACCCTTAAGGCCGCCAATCCCGACATGGAGATCTGGGCGGTGGAGCCCGAGCACGCAGCCATCCTTTCGGGGGGATCTATCGGCACGCACCTGCAAATGGGCATCGGCGACGGGCTGATCCCTGCGATCCTTAACCAAAATATTTACAACGACATTTGTATCGTCAAGGATGAGGAGGCGCTCACCACCGCAAGACGCCTTGCCAGCGAGGAAGGTATTATGTGCGGCATCTCCAGCGGCACGAACGTGGCGGCAGCGATCAAGCTCGCCAAAAAGCTTGGTAAGGGGAAAACCGTGGTAACGGTTCTGCCCGACACCGCGGAGCGCTATTTCTCCACCCCTCTTTTTGAGTAAATTTTTAAAAAAATTTTTGAAAAATACTATTGACAACCCCCTTTTTGTGTGCTATAATACCGAAGTACGCCGAAAGGGGTATATGCGGCATTAGCTCAGCCGGATAGAGTGCCTGGCTACGAACCAGTAGGTCGGGGGTTCGAATCCCTCATGCCGCGCCATAAAGAAAAGCCCCCACATTTCGTGGGGGCTTTTCTTTATGCCACAGCATGGGGCGAGGCGAACACCCCTCTGCGACTCAAAGAGTCGCAGAATAGGGTTCGGTTACCCCACCTGAAGATCGAAGAGCTTGCTTTCCAGGTAGCGAAGCGGCGCGAGGGGGAGTGAATGACACCACGGTGGGGTGTCAGAGCCCGAGCGTGACCGAGTCGCAACGAGAAAGGGCGTGGGTATCTTCACCGCAGGTGAATACTCCTCATGCTTCTTTTCCCCCTTCCAAATACAGTTTTATAAATGACGAAAAGGATTAACTATGCTATTAAACGATGAACAATATAATACCGTTTGGGACAGAGTTGAAAATGAATTGCAATTCTTCCCAAATTGTTCTAATAGAAATTCCGCCACTCCCTTTCCACCCTTTGTAATCAATAAAAATCACGTTATTTACGGTATAGAAAACACCAACGATGACGAAATGCAAGGAATGGAAAATCTTATAACAGATGCATTTATAAAATGCACAAAGCAGGGAGAACGCATATTTGCACTGGATTGGCAGCATTCCGCATTTCTTTACGATCCGAGAAACAAAGACGAGCAACGATCTGTTTTTGTATCGGATGATAAATATATGGGAGGCGGCTACCATGCTTATTTCCCCGGTTTCTATCCCGACGGAGATTACTACTTCTTCATTGCGGAGGACTTTCGCTTTGGGTATCTGACGCATCCGTGGCGACAAGAAGCGTGGGTGTTTGGCAATGACTTAATTATAGAATTTGAAAAGTTTTATGAGAGTATCGGCTGGATAAAGCTGAAATAAGTAGAACAGAGTCCCGTGAAAAAATTCTTTTCATTTTGTACTCTTCTCGGCAATTGCTCACCCACACAAAAAGGGGCTGCGTCAATGACGCAGCCCCTTATCAAAAAAGCCGACGGTAGGCTTTTTTGTGGCGCGGAATTTGCGGTTTTTGCCTGTAAAACAGGCAAAATTGCGGCGTTTAGCCGCAAAGCAAAAACGACGGGGGTGAGTAACAAATGCATTTTTGCATTTGACTCACCCCCTTTTGCCGTTCTCAATGCTTCTTCCGATACTCCGTCGGGGATATCCCAAAGCTCTTTTTAAAAATAAAGCTAAAATAATTCGCTGAGGGGAAGCCGCTTTGCTCCGCGATCTCCTCCATGCCTTTTTTGGTGGTGGTGAGATACATTTTCGCCTTATTCAAGCGCACGTAGCTCACGTATTGCATAATCGAAATATCCATTGCGTTGCGAAATCGCTTACAAAGGGTGTTTTTCGACATAAAAAATTTATCACTCAAAAGTTGTAGTGTGATCTGCTGTCGGTAATTTTCGTTGATGTAGGCCACGATCCTTAACACGGCGGTATCGTTTCGCGTGCGCGTGGGCGAGCTGCCAAGCGGCATAATGGGGGTAAGCTCCTGCACGCCGAGATAGGAAACGAGTGCCTTGGTGAAGGAGTGCAGATAATTCTGCCGTACCGCGCCATCGCTGATCTGCTCGGCTCTTGCCCTGTCCAAAAGCGCGGTAACAAACGCCGCCTGCTCCTCCCCAAAGGAGTACGCCGCACCCTCGGCAAGCCTTGCGAGGTGCTTGCGCTCAAGCTCGTTTAAAAGATCCCCCGACACGTAAAGGTTGATACGCTCGTAAGCACCGCCCTCGGTTTTGTGAATATGATAGGGCGGTATCACGCAAAAGGAGCGCGGGGTGAGCAAAAAAAGCTTGTTTTCAATAAAGACCTCACGATTACCCGAAAGCAGAAAGTATAGCTCAAAAAAGTTGTGTGACTGGAATTCAGTCATATTTAAGTTCGTTTGCTGGCTTCGCTTTTCGATTTCCAAAAAAGGCATATACGCGCCCTCCATCCCGTCTTGCTTTGCAAATTCAACTATACAGCAAGCCGCGCACAAAGTCAACCGAAATTTCAAAAAATCTTGTATGATTTATGTAAAATAAGCAAAAGGTGTGACAAAAAATATTGAGTTATGCCAATTTTGCTGTTATAATGAAAACATAATATTATTCCATCAGGAGGCTTTGTATGGAACGAATTGCCGTTGTTGGCATGGGCGCTCGCTTTATGACGCTGTTTGCCAAAAGGCTAAAAAACAATTACGCCGACCGCGTCGCGATCGTCGGTGTTTGCGACACCAATCGTGTCAGATGCGAATATTACAGGGACACAGTAAATCAGGACGTTTTGATCTTTGACGACTTTGACAAAATGCTGGATGAGCTGAAGCCCGACAGCGTGATCGTTGCCACCCCCGACTGCACCCATCACGAGTATATCATCAAGGCTCTTGAAAAGGGCTATCCCGTCTATTCCGAAAAACCGATGACCACCACCGAGGAATACTGCCTTGCCATTCGTGAGGCCGAGAAGAAAAGCGGAAAAAAAGTGACCGTGACCTTTAACTGTCGCTTTATGCCCTACTACGCAAAAATCAAAGAGCTTTTAAAGAGTGGAGCGGTCGGTCGCCCGCTTTCGGTGCACTACGAATATCAGCTTGATACCAAGCACGGAGGCGATTATTTTAAGCGCTGGCACCGCTCGATTGAAAAAAGCGGCGGCATGATGGTGCACAAATCGACCCACCATTTTGATATCGTAAACTGGCTGCTCGACGATGAGCCCGTACGCGTCAGCGCACAGGCCGCACGCCTTTACTACGGCAACGACGACCGCCCCCACGGCGAGCGCTGCTCCACGTGCGAATACGCCAAATCCTGCTATAGCTACGAGGCACATCACGAAAAAACAGGCACGCAAAATATGTTTTTCAAGGCCGAGCACATTGACGGGTACATCAGAGACCACTGTGCCTTTAAGTCCGATACCGATATTTACGACACGATGTCAGTATCGGTTGCATATAAAAAAGGGACTCTGCTGACCTACACACTTGATATGTACTCTCCCCGCGAGGGCTACAATCTCACCGTTTACGGCACCGAGGCAAGACTCGAGGCCTCCACCTTCTTTGACAGTGGAGATAAATACAAGATCATTCTCACCAAGCACAACGGTGAGGTGCAGGAATTCATTTTCCCCGCAGCCGCCGGCACGCATGCAGGGGGTGATGACCGAATGCTTGATATGTTTTTCGGTGATGAAAAGAACGATCCGCTCGGGCAATGCTCTGATAGCTTCGACGGTGCCAAGTCCGCCATGATCGGCATCGCCGCCAACCGCAGCATCAAAGAAGGCGTTGCAATAAACCTGACGCCCATACTGGATAAAATGAGATGAAAACGGTAGTTAAAAACGCGAAGATCGTCACCGCCACCGAGGTGCTCGAGGGCTACACCTGCGCCTTTGAGGATGGCGTGATCGACTATATTGGAAAAGAGATCCCCTTAGCGGACGAGTATATTGACGCCGAGGGTGGCTATCTTGTGCCCGGATTTATTGATCTGCATTGCCACGGCGGCAACGGTCTTGAATTTATGGATGCAAGCGAGCGCGAGATCGGCGAGATCGCCGCGTTCCACATGGCACACGGCACCACCACCATGCTTGCGACCACCCTGGCCGCATCGGATGCGGAAACCGAAGGGGCACTTGCAAAAATCGCCGCATACAAGGCGGCTTGCCCCGGGAGCAGCATCGAGGGTGTACACCTTGAGGGCCCGTGGCTGAGCCCCTTACAGTGCGGCGCGCAAAACCTCGCGCACATGAAAAAGCCTGACACAGGAGAGCTTGAAAGTCTCAAGACGCGCTATCCTTTTATTCTGCGTGCAGGTGCCGCGCCCGAGCTTGAAGGCGGCATGGCATTCGGCCGCCGCGGCAAGGAGCTTGGGATCGTGATGTCCCCCGCGCACACCGACGCCGACTTTGGCGAATGCGAGGCGGCACTCCAAAACGGCTACAACCTTATGACCCACCTTTACTCGGGCATGAAGGGCGTCACGCGAAAAAACGCCTACCGCATCGGCGGAGCTGTGGAAGCAGGACTTTATTTTGATGAGTATTTTGTGGAGATCATCGCCGACGGCAAGCATCTGCCGAAGGATCTTTTGCGTTTCATTTATAAAATAAAGGGAGCTGACCGCATTGCCCTGATTACCGATGCCATCCGTGCCTGCGGCTTGCCCGAGGGCACCAAAACCGTCATCGGCAGCCGGGAAAATGGGTTGCCTGTGATCATGGAGGACGGTGTGGCAAAGTTGCCGACGCGCGACTCCTTTGCGGGGAGTGCCTCGACCTTTGATCATGTCTTTCGCACCATGGCCGATGCCATCGGGCGCGATATGGTGGCGCTGTCAAAAATGGCCTCGCTCACACCCGCAAGGATCATGGGTTGGCAGGATCTGGGCGAAATTGCCCTTGGCAAACGGGCGGATCTTCTGATCCTTGACAATGAACTGAAAATTAAAAAAGTAATTACAAATAAGGAGAACAGACTATGAAATTAGTAGTATCAAAAACCAAAGAAGAGCTTGGTAAGAAGGCCTCGGCACAAGCGGCCGCCCTCATCAAGCGCGCCATTGAGGAGAACGGAAGCGCACGCATCCTGCTTTCCACGGGTGCTTCGCAATTCCCCTTCTTTGAGGAGTTTGTCAAAGAGGATATCGACTGGAGTCGCGTGGAGATGTTCCATCTTGATGAGTACGTCGGCATCAGCGAGGAGCACCCCGCGAGCTTTAAAAGATACCTGCTTGACCGATTTGTAGATAAGGTACATCCTGCAAAGGCACACCTCATCAACGGTCTTGAGGACCCCGCAAAAACGATTGCCGACCTCACGGCGCTCCTTGAGGAAAAGCCCGTTGACGTCGGACTCATCGGCATCGGTGAGAACGGTCACATCGCCTTCAACGACCCGCCTGCTGACTTTGACGCCAAGGAAGCCTACCGCGTAGTCACGCTCGACGAGCGATGCCTGCAGCAGCAGATCGGTGAGGGGTGGTTCAAATCGGTCGAGGAGACCTACAAGCAGGCCATCAGCATGACGGCACCGCAAATTATGAAATGCAAAGCGATCATCAGCGTTGTGCCCTACAAGGTAAAGGCGGAGGCAATCTACAATACGCTTGCAAACGACGTAACGCCCATGGTGCCCGCCACGCTCATGAAGCGCCACGCCGACTGCACCGTATATTGCGATGCGGATTCCGCGAGCCTTCTTACACCCGAGCTGATCGAGAAATACAAATAAAGAAAAAAAACACGGCAACCGAAGCGGTTGCCGTGTTTTTTGGTATAAATGCCTTGTTTTCGGGCTAAACTCTAAAAAAAGTCCAAAACGGGGTGATAAAATGAGTGAAAAATACGCCACAAGAACCTTAACGCTGCTAACCGTCACGCTCACGCTATACTTATTGCTATGGCAAGGGCTGACACTTTTCGTAGAGCTCCCCGTTTATTATTACGGGCGCCTCATTGAGGTGCTGGGCCTTGGCTTGTTTGCGGCGCTTGCACTTGTCACGCCCATGAAATTTGAGGATATGGGCATACTTGTGCCGAAAAAAACGCTCTTTCGTTCTCTGGCGCTGGGTGGTGCGGTGGCTCTTGCCTTTGTCGTATCGCTGGTCCTCTTGCGCGCGGTGCTTGGCCCTGCCATCGCGTTTTCCTGGCACATCCGTGGGGATATTTCAAGGGCAACCTATTTTATCGTGGCACCCTTTCAGGAGATCCTGGCCAAAAGCGCTATGCTTTACAGCTACGAATTGGTCTTTGAGGGGCTTCACCCACGCCTTGCCAACGTCATGTCGGCCCTCACCTTTGGCGCCTTTCACGTGGTATACGGTCTTAAAATGATGCTGCTGGCGGCGGCCCTGTCGCTGGTAACGGGTATGATGTTCCACCGCGAGCGCTGTGTATGGGGGTGTGCCGTCGCGCATTTTGCCTGCGGATTTTTTCCCGCCTGCTTCGGCTTTTAACCTCTTGCAAAAGAAGCTCCCCTGTGCTATACTGTACACAGTACCGCAAAGGAGTGCAACAATGGCCCAGCTGCAAAAGAAACGCCCACAGTCCAACTGCGAGAGCTGTGAGTTTTACGATTACGACGAATATTACGAGGACTACACCTGCGCCATGCGCCTCGATGAGGATGAGATGCGCCGTTTTCTCGGCGGCGACACCTCATCCTGCCCCTATTACCGCTTTTACGACGAGTACAAAAGCGTCCATAAGCAAATTTAACGAAAAATCCCCGCCTGCCACGGAGCAGGCGGGGATTTTTGACGTTTTCCCTCAAAAAGCATCAAAATTCATAAAATTATCACACCAAGCAAAAAAATTTAGTTGATTTATTCACTGATATATGTTAAAATAATTTTATCTATGTATAAATTGCGGCATTTTTGCCGCCGAAAGGAATTCCGTATGATAAAAATCGATCATTTGGTCAAAAACTACGGCGCGACTCGTGCGGTGGACGACATCAGCTTTGAGGTCGCCAAGGGCGAGATCGTCGGGCTCCTTGGCCCGAACGGTGCGGGCAAGAGTACAACGATGAATATTCTTACCGGTTACCTCTCCTCCACCTCGGGACGCGTGCTGGTGGACGGTCTAAACGTCCTTGACGAGCCGCTTGAGGTCAAAAAGCGCATCGGGTACCTGCCTGAGCAGCCGCCCCTTTACCTCGATATGACCGTTGAGGAATACCTCATTTTCGTGTACGACCTCAAGGGGTGCGAATTGAATCGCACCAAGCATCTTGAGGAAATTTGCGAGGTCGTGAAGCTCACCGACGTCTATCACCGCCTGATCAAAAACCTCTCCAAGGGCTACCGCCAGCGCGTCGGCATTGCACAGGCCCTGATCGGCAACCCGCCCGTCATCATCTTTGACGAGCCGACCGTGGGACTTGACCCCAAGCAGATCATTGAGATCCGCAACCTCATCCGTACCCTCGGGCGTGACCACACCGTCATTCTCTCCACGCACATTTTGCAGGAGGTGCAGGCCGTTTGCGACCGCATCATCATCATCAATAAGGGTCGCGTGGTCGCGGACGAGCTGACCGAAAACATCAACCGCATTGCCGCCAACTGCAACCGCTACCAGGCCAAGATCTGCGGTCCCCAGCGCGAGGTGCTCTCCATGCTGCGCGATCGCACCGACATTGCTTATGCCGAGGCCTTGGCCGCACGCGACGGCGAGGCGTACGTTT
Source organism: Clostridia bacterium (assembly GCA_017508425.1). Classification (GTDB taxonomy): domain Bacteria; phylum Bacillota; class Clostridia; order Oscillospirales; family CAG-272; genus Firm-07. Next base: position 54,505 of record JAFVYZ010000055.1, read on the forward strand.
ACCACATTGAAAGCGCAAAGGGCGTGGACATCCGCAAATCGCTCTTTTACGCCCTGGCCTCGAAGAGTTGGCCCCTGATCGGCCTTGAAACGCTTGGCATGAATCTGGAGGACATCTTCATCACCGTGGTGGACAAGACCGACGGTGCCGAGATGCCGAAAAGCCCCAAGGGCGGCAAAAAGGGCCGTTCGCGCACCTTTGAAAAGGACCTCGCGCAGTCGATCCTCGACGCCACCGCCGCCAAGCAGGAAAGCATCGCACCCTACGAGGGTGACGAGTAATCCCCGAAAAGAAAGGAGTGCCCCACGGGGCTGACAAGCTATGTTTGCTATTTACAAAAAAGAGCTGCGTGCCTACTTTACCACACCGATCGGCTACGTTTATGCCGGCGTGTTTTTGGCCGTTGCCGCACTCATTTGCACCTATACGACCCTGCAGCAGGCCAGCTACAATACCTCATCGTATTTCCAGTTCCTGCTTTTCACCTTTATCGTACTGATCCCCTTGCTTACGATGCGACTGTTCTCCGAGGAACGCAAGACGAGAACCGAGCAGCTGCTCCTGACCGCACCCGTCACGATCACGGGAATGGTCCTCGGCAAATATTTCGCCGCGCTCTCGCTCTTTGCCGCCACCGTTCTTGCATCCTGCATCAACTTCGTGCCCCTTCTCGGCTACGCCATTAAAGAGCAAGCCGCAGCCACCGCGGACACGCACATCGGCCCCGTGGGCGGCCAGGTTCTCGGATGCCTGGTCGGCGTACTTCTCATCGGTGCCGCATTTATTGCCATCGGGCTCTTTATTTCGTCCCTGACCGAAAACCAGCTCGCCGCCGCCGTCCTCACCATTGCGGTGTTGGCTGCCCTGATCTTTGTGGGTGCCGCCGAAAGCCTTGTGAAGGCGGGCGTGGTGCATACCGTGCTGAATTTCGTGTCGGTGTTGAGCCGTTACGACAACTTCTCGCTCGGGCTGTTTGACTTTTCGGCTCTTCTTTACTATGCATCGATTTGCGGTGTGTTTATTTTTCTCACGGTGCGTGTTTACGACAAGCGCCGTTGGGGTTGATGGGAGGTGCTACGAATGAAGCTGACTCAAACCAAAAAATTCCGTCACGGCAGCGTATCAGTGGCCCTCACGATCGCGGTCATCATCGCCGTGATTCTCTTCAATGCCATTTTCACGGCCCTCTCGACCAAATACCTTTGGTACCTTGATATGACCCCCGAGCCCCGCTTTACCCTCTCGGAGGAGGCCAAGGCCTTCCTTGCGCAAATGGACCGCAACAAAGAGGTCCACATTATTTTGTGCGATGAAAAGCCCCAATGGGAAAAGGAGTCGGTCCGCCTTGAGGTCTTAAAGACCGCGCTGGATATCGAAAAGGATTTCCCGAACGTCAAGGTTTCCTACACCGACATCTACACCAACCCCTCGTCGGTCAACGAATACCGCGAGCTCTCGGGCAAAAACATCACCACCACCTCGGTCATCATCACCTGCGGCAGCTCTGTACGCGTCTTTAACCTTGAGGATTTCTTTGTGATGGGCGACGAAGGGTACGTCAGCGGCTACGACGGCGAGCAAGTCTTTGTTTCGGCCCTGCTCTCGGTCACACGCGCCTCGGCGCCCAAGGTGTGCGCCACCGTCAATCACGGTGAGACCTTCAGTGAGCCCTTGGCAAAGCTCCTGACAGGAATCGGCTTCCAGGTCGAGACGATCGACCTTACCACGACCGACATCCCCGAGGATTGCCGCCTGCTTTTGGTCTTTGGCCCCCAAACCGACTTCCTTGCGGGCACGGGTCTTTCGGACATTTCCGAGATCCGCAAGATCGAGGAGTTTCTCGACAAAAACAACTCCATGATGGTATTCTTTAATAAGGACACCCCTTATTTGCAAAACTTTGAACAGCTGATGGCCGAGTGGGGCATCGAGATCGCCCGCACCGACAACGGTGA